>CAISLN010000057.1 GCA_903886275.1 uncultured beta proteobacterium
CTCCGTTGATGTCGTTGATGACTTCCACCTCGGCAGGCTGCCGCAGGAAGTACATGGCAGCACCACCGGCGAATACCTCCACATAGCAGGTATGCGGGGGAAAGCGGTGCAGGATGGTTTCGGCCAGGCGACGTTTTCCGCCCAACCAGGGGATGATCGGAGATGCCATTGTGAGGGTGTCCAGGTGGTTGTTACACTGTTCCCGCCTACCGGTAGGTGGCAGGGCCTAGGCTGGCTCACGGCTTGATCGTGGATTGGCGGCTGGTCAGGGTGTTAGCGCACTCTGGCCGGTCGCCCTGTCTTTACACCAGGTGTAAAGATGGAATACGAAACTTTGGGCGGGTGATTTCCCGTTTGACGAAAGTCGATGTCAGATCAGTGCTACCTCGGCCCGGCGTCGAGTGGTCAATCCCTTGAGCACTCGGCCACCGGCCTTGTTCCATTTCAGTACCTCACCCGGCACCGCCTCCCAGTCGGCAGAGTTAACCCGCCGTCGCAGAGTGGATGCCCGCAGGTTCCCACTGCCCAGGTTGAAGGTCCAGTCGATCAGCGCCGCCACGCGCCCAGGCGTTTCATGGATGACTGCCGGGCACCAACGCAGGACAGCGGGCAGGTAGACGGTCTTGACGTGCCACAACAGCAGGGCCTCGGCGCGCACCCTGGTGATCGGTGCGTCGAACAGGGTGACGCGCGTGCCGTCCTCGTAGTAGGTTGCCCCATAACCAATGGTCGGCACGCCAGCCGGGCAAAGGTACGGGACCAAAAACAGGCCCTCGAAGCGCCGGATCAGCGCCAGGGTGATGGTCAGCGCGTCCACGGCCAGTGCCACCAGATCAGCCAGATGCGAGCGGGCTCATTTGCCGCGCTTCATCAGGCTGCGGTCTGCCAGGTAGATACCTAGAGCGCAGCTGCAGATGGCCGTGACGTTTTCGCTCAAGCTGTGGATCGCTCCGATCTCAGCCAGGGTGAGCATGACGATTGACCATGTGGCCACGCCGGGCCGGATGGTGGCATTCCAGGCGTCCACCCAGGCGATGCCGGTCTTGATGGCGGTGGCCTTCACTGCTTCAAGCCAGCCCTCCGCCTCGATCTGACCCACCGCCGCCTCGGCCTGCACCTGGATCGTCTTCACGCCCAGATCCGCCTGCACCTTGATCGCATCCTGGTTGCGCTGGTGCTGGGCCGCATCGAGCTGCGCTTGCAGCTGCATGCGCTCGACCTCTTGCGCGTGGTCCTGCTTTTTATTCAAAAAGCTGATCACCTCGCCAAAAATCATGCGGAAGACGTTGCCGCCCAGGAATGAAAGCAGTGCAGTGATCATGACAACCCCTTGAGCCAAACAGCGGTAAAGAATGAAATCAGCGCCCAGGCCAACCATATCAGATAAATCATATGTGTGGGCCTTTCAGAAGTTGCGTCCAGATGGCGGTAGCCAAGAAACCAAGCAGGCCAAGCCCTGCCCACTTCGCAGCTGCCATACGCATCTCGGCCCAGAACTTTGCCTTTTCCTCTGCCTGCTTGATCACCAGCTCGTGGTGCAGCCGGTGGCCAGATGGGTCTGATTCGGGGAATGCATCCGCCATCAGTCTTGCAATGGCTGCAGCAAGCTCATCCGTTTCATCCGTCATGTGTCGAGTAAGCTTCTGTTCCAAGTCCTTTTGACTGGCATGGACCTGCTTCACAAGTTCAAGCAATACAGGCATCGGACTGTCCTTGCGTCGGTCATTGAACTCCGCAGCAAGTGGAGAAAAGTCGCTGGTATGGCCATCGTGGAATTGATGCATCGTCATTTTTCAGATATTGGCTGAGTGGTGACGATGCGCAGGATCGTGACGATCACGCTGATCGCCAGACCGACGTACATCTGCTGGATGGGTGGCAGCGGCAACAGGCCGATATAACCCTGCAGCACGGACAGCACGGCCAGCAGCAGCGCAAACAAGACTGTGCGGGACTTGAGGAGTTGGATGATGGTGGTCATTACATTGCTCCGATGATGAAAGCCAGCAGTTCTTCATACCGGACGCCATACCGGTCACCATCAGGCACATCCTCCCGACCTTCCCATTTGTCATAGCAAAGCAAGGCGTAATCTTCGGCAATCAATCCCTCGGCTTCGAATGCGGTTTTTACGTCTTGGGCAATAACGCCAAAGTGCCACCGCGCTTCATTACCCTTGGCTGCAACTGCATCGTTGAACTTGAAGGCGCGGATCAAGGCTTTTAGTTTTATCGCAACTGCTCTCTCCGTTTCTGACAACACCCGAATCTGCTGCTTCTCACGCTCATCAGATGTATTTATAGTGCCAGTGGCTGAGTACACTACCGACCAGCGATAAGAAGCAGCACCAGAGGACGCCTGATTATCACCACCATTGCGAACGGTTGAGTAGCCAGGCCCCCCGAGTACAACCTGTAAAGAAGGCGCTGTCACGCCTTGCCCAATTGCGATTCCGTAATTGCCAGTGGTATACGCACCCGCTCCAATAGCTATCTGATAAAGGCCATTGCTCTTCTGCAGCGCATTTACGCCTACATCGTCCCCGATAAATATGTTGTACCCGCCCGTGTAATTCTGATAACCAGCGTCTTTACCGATGCCGATGTTGTGACCACCACGGGACTGGTATAAAGCCTCGTGGCCAAGAGCAGTTTCAAAAGAGCTGTTCTGGGCAAGATTCAATGCCCTAACACCCACTGCCGTGCAGTAGTTATTCGTAATGCCAACAGGGAAAGTGCTGTTTCCCCCGCGTAGAGCATACATACCGACGGCCACATTTTGCACGCCGCCTTCAACAGAGTACATAGCCTGAGTTCCAACTGCTACGTTCTCAGATCCCGCGCGATTTTGACGCAGTGAATCCACGCCGACGGACACATTGTTTCCGCCCGTTGTGGTGTATTGGGAGTACAAGCCGATAGCTACGTTATCTGAACCACCCGTATTGTCGTGCAGCGTAGAGCCCCCAATACCGATATTCGCACCACCTGTTTGGTTGTTGGTGAGCGCGTCACTGCTGATACCGATGTTCTGGTATCCAAGCGTGTTGTTTTTAAGTGCGTCTACACCTATGCCAACATTCTCAACCCCAATGCTGTTCAGATTGCCAAATACATTTGTACCAATGCCGATACTACGGTTGGACTCCATAGTAAGTGCTCGTAAGCCATTCAGATAAATAGCATTTCCAAAGGTGAACAACTTCTCCGCAGACGGTGTGAGTGTGAAGGACCAAGACGCTCCTGCAGCATGACCACGTGGAGTTCCCCACTGGATTGTCAGGCCAGAAAAACCGAAGACACGAGAAGCCGTTACGGGAATGGTAATTGGGCTCGCAAATGTGTTGACGGTATATCTAACAGCTTTATCGTTATCAGTATTCGGATCGTAGGTGTTGTAAGTCTGGGTAAATGTTACGCCACCGTTGAAGCTGATCTCAAATTCATCAAAGTCCTGGACAGTACCAGCGCCGACCTGTGCGCCAGTTGCAGAAGTGTAAAACGTTATCTGGCCAGCAGTGGAGGTCAGCACAAGCTGTTTGCCATTGATGCTTCCTGTTGTGACAGATACACCAGAAATATCTACCCAGCTATTGACCGGATACCCACCGCCTCCAGAGAAGCTGAGGGTTCCAATTCCTGCAGCAGCTGAAAACGCTGTAGTCGCCACAGCAGCAGTTGCAGGGCTGGATATTCTTGCAACGATTTGAAGTGGGAAAGCCCCGACATAGTTCCCGCTGACCGTTGCGTCATTAGCGCCTCCTCCGGCAAAAGAGAGCGTGGAAACGAAGGTAGAAAGGATATTGCCGGGGCCGATGAATGTTTTCGTTGGTGCGTAGCCCACTACGTAATTCCCTGGAGGCAACTCGATAAAGTCAGAGACTACTTCCGCTTTTTGGAATGCAAGTGTGTCATCTGTAACCCCATCACCCACAGCGCCAAACTGCTTTACATTCACATTTATGCGCAATTCATCCTGCACCGTCCGTTTCACAGCCCCAGTGCCGGACTGGGTGAAGCCGACCCCAGCAGAACCACTTGACGCAGCCAAATCCCCAGCAATAACTCCCTGATACACCCGCCACTTAGTACCCACATCCGTCGCAAACGCCGCACTGGACGTATGCGCCACTACGCACACGTACCAGGTTCCTGCATTGCTGACCAGATCCTTGATCGCATAGGCCGTAGCCGTCACCCAGGCACCGCGGCTATTGAAGGCTGAAACCTTGTACACAGCACCGGCAACAGTGTCTTTGACGTTACCAAGGCGGTCGGTGGAGGTCAGTGCCAGCGATGTGGAAACGTCTGCAATATGGTCAACGTCCGTCTTGGCGTTGTTCAGGTCGGTGATGCTGATGGCGGTCATGGATGGTCCTGTATCGAGTTAATTGATGACGCTGTCCCGGGCGGGCACTGCAGCCGTGTCGGCGGTGTAGTAGTCGGCGCTGTAATTGATGGCGCGCAGGGTGACGTATTGGCCGTCTGTGATGTCCAGTTCCTGCACCAGGTAGGCCATGGCACCACGGGCACTGTCGGCGGCAAAGCTGAAGATGGTGCGAATGCCGTCTGCGCCGTAGCTGGTGACGATGGCTTCTGCAGGCAAACTAGCCAGCACCACTTTGTTGGCGGCGGTGCCTGCCGTGCAGGCAATGCTTTGCAGTGAGCCATCGCGCTTCATAAGCACGATGCTGTGGGCTGCGCTGGGCGTGAATTGCACGTCCTGGCTGAGAGTCAGCTCCAGGCCGCTTTGCCCCACCACTTCACCGTCAAACGCCTTGAAGCGGGTGTTGTCCACCACATCGATCCGCGCATTGGGCAGCAGGCTGCGCGCGTCCAGCGTTGTGGTGGTTTCCAGGGTGATGCGCTGGCCACGCAGCTTGGCGTACTCCCGGCAAGCCCGGTACCACGCCTGGTCGAAGCTGCGAATACCCGCAATCTCAAACTTTTTGAGCTTGGTGGCACTGCCATCCAGCGGGAGCGTGATGGTCTCGCTGGTCTCACTGTCTGGGTCGGCATAGACGAACTGCACGCCGTCATAGTCGCTGTCGCTGGCAAAGGTGCGGGTGATCGTCTCGCTGCGAGGCTTTTTGTTGCGGTGGGTGAATAGCGCGGTACTGGCTGTCTGGGCCCGGTCAAAGGCCAGCCTGATCTTGCCGTTTTGCCGGTATGCAATGCAAAAGCCAGCGTTGGCAATGGTGACCAGCGTTTCTTCAAAACTGGTGTTGTCGGTGTCAAACGTGTAGTTGAACTGGCCGCACATCGGGCTCCAGGCATCTAGCGCTTGCTGGGTGGCGTAGATCTGCGCTATGTCCACATCGGTGGCCAGGGTGCGCGCGCCGATCTTGGGGTCTAACGACACGGCGGCGATGATGTCCACCAGCTTGGAGGTGGCATACAAGGTGCCCGATGTCTTAAGGCCGGTAGCGTCCAACACAGCGCTGAAGCTGCTGCCGTTGTAGGTCGGCAGTAACCTGCTGGCGATGCAGTTGAGTTGCCGCGTTTTCACGGCAGTTGCCCGTGCTGTGGCCTGGGTAATCGTGTGCACCGTGGTCTTGTTGCCAAAGTGGGTTTTGCTGACCGGCGTAATGCCATACAGGTCTGCCCACTTGATTTCGTCCATGACCGTGCCGTTGAAGGCGTAGTCATAGGCGGTGGTGCGGCGCATGCGCACACGGGCCGGGCCGGTCCAGGCGGTGGCGTGCTCTACCGTGTCGGCACGCTCGTCGGTCACAGAGCCGGTGAGCGAACCGGTAACCGTTTCCACCGTGCCTGTGGGCAGCATGGTGGTGGCATTGAGCTGTTCGATCTCAATGGCATAGGCCACGGTGGCAATGCTCTTGCCGCCAGAATCCTTGAACATACCGTTGGGCGCGGTGATGTTGCACCATACCTGCGTGCGGCCCGTATCCGGCAGGGTGACCCAGCCGGTGTATTCGCTCTTGCCCACCACCTGGATGGCGCAGGTCACGGTGGCAGATACCGGCCAGGTTCCGGGCGTGACGGTGGCGCTGCCATCACCCACGGCGCTGAGGGTGTAGGTGCCTGAATAGTTGCGGCTCACGGCTACGGTGCCCGCTGTAGCGGTTTCATTCACCGGCGTGGCGCTCACGGTGATGAGGTTGGCCGACTTGGCGGTGACCGTCCAGGTGCCGTTGTTGCCCGCGTTGACAAAGCCCGCCGTGGTGATGGTGTCGCCCACCAGCACGGAATTGAACAGGCCTACGGCCGCATTGTCTGCAAAGGTCTTGGCCGCTGCCACCACAGTGATGCTGCCTGCAGCCGAGGTGACGGTGGTGGGGCTCATTGTGACGGTGATGCTGTCACCAATGGCCGCCACTGAGTTGAAGTTTGGATTCTTGGCGGCCTGGGTGATACCGCCCGCTGCCGCAAAGGTATAGCTGCCACTGGTCGCCAGTTGCACCTGGTTCAATGCCTTGAGCGTGATGCCGTCCACCTCGATCGCACGGGCAGCGGTGATCACATCGTCAATGATGGCGCTGCCGATCTGCAGCACGGCCGTGCCGCCGTTCGGGCTGGTGAATGGGTGGTAGACCGCTGCACTGGCACCGGTGATGTCGCTGATCAGCGTGTCGCCATCTTTCAGGTCAGCCACATCGCAATAGCCACGGCTGACACAGTAGTAGCCGTATTCGTACTTCTGGTGTCCGATGTACTTGTTGTACGTGGGCATCATCAGGCTGGGGATGGATTTCACGGTGCCGTAGATGTCTTCCACACGCTCCAGCATGCGCACCTTGTTTTCGCGTGAACTTAAAGCATTGTTGGGGCTCGACTGTGTCCGGTTGATTGCCGCATTGGGCATTTCTGGTTTCGGAGTCAGTACATAGCTGGCCACCGCAAATATGATCATCACCCACTGAAAAGCAGTGATTGCAGCTGCGGGACTTTGCAGCACGGTATAGGCCGGGGCATCGCCCGCCATCAAGGCGGGCAAATTGTCAGTGATCTCGCTCTCGGCCGAGGGTTCACCCACAAACACCTGCACCTTGAGCTGAGGCTGTGGGTGATAGTGCTCCAGCAGCCAGGCGCTGAGGCTATGCACCTCGAACACCTGCGGTTGCACACAGGCGAAGGGGTGCTCATAAACCGTGATGCGGATCATGCGTATTCCTTCGCCCAGTACTGCACCACCTCATATGCATCCTGCAAGGTGCTCAGTGGTTCATACAGCGTGATGCTCGACAGCGCATGCAGCACACTTCCTGCGAAGTACACACCGCAATGGTGAATGCCAAGACTCTTGCGCTGAGCCAGCAGCACGATGCACATGTCCACAGGCGCGTCCACCTGCACAAAGCCGTGGGCGCTTTTGTGAATCGCCAGGCGGAACTCGGCCGCCATCTCGCGCACGGATCGGTTCACCGTCTTATAGTCCACGGGCACCGCTTGCAGCTCGGTGGCGTACACATCGGCCACCAGCTCCCAGCACGGCTGCGGGCCGTAGGTCTTTGCCAAGTAAGCGTTGATATCGATCACAAAAAGCCTCTCAGCATGGGGATGTCTTTGGGGGCGTACAGCTCGCCGGTTCGGGTGATGTTCAGGCGGGGAGACACGGCGCTGATGGTTGCCGCGCCCTTGACGTAGCTGACCGACTCCACCTGCAGCGTGGCGGTGGCCTGGGCGTTGACCAGGTCGTTGCTCAGGTATTCGCGGTACACCACGGCAATCTTTTCTTGGGTGGTGACCGGTATCAGATCCAGCTCGGCACGGAAGGCGTCCTCGATGTCCACCAGGCCAAGCCGGATGTCAAATTTCTGGTCAAGGTGCCCGGCACTGCCCGCCAGCTTGATTTCGATATTGCAGGGCTGCATGGTGTAGCCACCGGCCACGCCCACATAGGGCTCGCGCCACAGGTGCCAGGCTTGCGACATGGCGCTGTGGCTGATCTGCAGCGTCTGGATGGCGTGCACCGTTTGCGGCGCGCTGGCCAGGAAGGTGCGCAGAGCGGTTTCAAGGTCTAGGCTCATAGCACGTTGCTATCCAACGTGGCAAAGCGCGCGATGCGGGCCAGCAGCTCATCGGTCTCTGATCCGTAGAAGTTGTATATGTCGATGAACTCCAGCGACTCTGCAGAGCTGAGTTCATAAGCTTGGCTTTCAGCCTCCACCACAAAGTTCACCACCATGGCAATGCCGCCAGTGCGGCTTGCCTGGTAGCTGTCGGGCATGATGTTGCAGGTATGCAGCTCGGTGCCAAAACCGGAATCCAGCGGCATGTCGAAGGCGATGGAGCCCTTCTTGATCACCTGGTGGTAGAACGCCGTCCACACACTGAACTGCAGCTTATCCAGGATCAGCGTCACGCTGAACTGGCTCAGGCCACGGTCATAGTCCAGTCCGAAGCGGGCAGCACCACCAGCCACTTCGGTACGCATGACGCCACCAGGGCCGCCATGGCTGTAGGCGGCCACGGTGGGCTTGAATCCATTGGGTAGGGTTGGCATGGTCAGGGGCTCTTAGCGGCTGCGTTGCACGGCATAGCTGCGCCCCATGGCGCGGCTGCTGCGGCTGTTGGGGTCGGATAGGGCGGAGGCCTGGGCACTCACGGCCTCTTGGATGATCAGCGCCCGCTCGGTCGGGCTGATGCGCTGCTCTGTCACCTGCCCTATCTTGGCGCTGGTGTTGTTGACGATGGTCAGCGTCATGGGCGCGGCAGATGCACCGCCCAAGGCGCTGTTGGGAATGATGGTGCCGCTGCCGGTGGGCTTGAAAACCTCCGGGCCTTTTTCACCGACCACGAAGGCACCACCGCCCCACACGGCACCGCCTTTTTCACGCATACCGGCGATGGCCATGCCTGCGACCATGCCAGCGCTGGCGTAGCCTGTGGCACGGATCATCATGGCCATGGGGATGCCGAAGATGCCAAGCTGTGCACCTGCCTTGGCAGCTGCCACCTCAGTGTTCAGCAGAATCTCTGCCACGGCGATTGCCTTGCTGGCCAGGAAGACAGCCTTGCCCAAGGCGGTCTGGTCTTGCCCAGACTTCTCCAGCAGGCTGTAAAGCTGGTCAGTGGTGCTACCCATCATGGCCAGGCTCTGCATATCGCGGGCTGACTGCATGTCCGCCAGCACCTGCAGGTGCCGCTCGTTTTCCTGTTCGATCAGCTCATTGGCCAGAGCCACGTTTTCCAGCTTGGTGTCGTGGAAGGTTTGCAGCTCAGCCAGGATCATTTCATGCGCTGCGGTCTGCTGATCGGCCTCGTTCATCAAGCTGATGCGAATGCGCGCCACATTGCTTTCATTGCGCTGCACTTCGCGGGCTTGATCGGCCAGCCGCTTTTGGGTTGCGGCCGCATCCGCCTTCTCCTGGTCAGCGGCTGCCTTCTGGGCATCAATGCGCTTTTGCAGGGAAATAGCCTCGTCTTTGTAGACCTGCGGGAACTTGCTGAGCGCCATCTGGTATTCCAGAACCGCCGTGCCGGACATGCCAAACGTTTCGGCCTGCTCTTTGAGCTTGGCTACAAACCGCTGTGCGTCCTCTTCGAGCTTTTCAGCATCGGTTTTTCCTTGCTTTCCAGCACCGCCACCAGACTTTGGCAATGGGGGTGCTGACGGCTTGCGTGCGGCCGGCGTGCCATCGGGAAGCACGGTGGGCGTGCGATCCAGAATGCCGGCAATGAACTTGTCGTGCTCAGCTCGTGCCCTGGCAGCGTCGGCCTTCATGGCATCACTGATGGCGCTAAAGCCCTTCAGGTCACCCGAGGCAAGCGCCGCCAGCTGGGCCGCCATACCGCCAATCTCGGTGCCGATGCCCTTGAAGACAAAGGCCACTTCAGAGCCCACCACCACAAACGTTTCCAGCACGGTGCGGGCGGCACTGGATGCAATTGTGAATCCGTTGGACTGCTCTGCTGCATTCAAGGTCTCATTGGCCACCGCCTGCAGCACGGGTAGGAGTGCGGCCGTCAGGGTATTGGCAAAGCTCTGTTGCTGCACATGCAGTTTGCCCAACGTGTCATTGAATTCATCAGATGCATTGGCCAGATCGGTCGTAACGCCGCTGTATTGCTTGGCGTACTCGATGTTGGCGCGCATGGCGTCGCCGCCATCGTTGAGCACCGGGATCTGGTCGGCACCTGATTTGCCCATCAATGCCATGGCGATCGCCACCTTTTCAGGGCCATCGGCATAGGTTGCAAACTTGTCTGCCATTTCGGCCATGACGACATCGGCGGTCTTCAGGTCGCCAGAGGCATCCTTGACGCTGATGCCCATGGCCTTGAATGCTTCAGCTTGCTCGTTTCCACCCTGCCCGGCCTCTGCAATGGACTTGTTGAGCTTTCCGGCAGCGGCCACCATGCCGTCCAAACTCCCGCCAGCCAGGCTAGCAGCCAAACCCATGCCATTCAGCGTCTCGACTGCAATGCCGGTCTTCTGCGACATGTCGCGCAGACTGTCGGCGGCCTCAATGCTGCCGCGCACCAGGTCAACAAATAGCCCGACCGACAGCGCCCCGGCAATACCCTGCGCCATACCCACCAGCATGTCATGCGTGGCGTTGGCGCTGCGCTGCATTTGCTGCATGGCCTGCTCTGTCTGATAGGCAGCCTTGCCCATGTCAGACGTGAACTTGGCCATATTGGCTTCAAGTGAGACGACAAGCGAACCTAGTGCGGCCATGATTTACCCATAAAAAAACCCGCCGAGGTCGCCCTGGCGGGTTTGTTGCTAACGCTTACTTTTTACAAACTAGGACTGCATGCAGTTGGAGTCCCCGAGCAGTAGAAAACCCGCCCCTTGCAGGTTGCCTTCCATGAATTGGAAAGATGGTCGCTGACTTGTATGTCAGCAGGTGCGCAACCGATGAGACCAGACGAAACGTCCGCCCTCAGTTCGTTTGCCATCTTCAAACCATCCGCTTCCAAACTGGCGCAGCCAGCCAGCAGTGCTGTTATCGCAGCAAGACAAATTGCCAACTTCATGATTCCCCTTGGTGATTGCTTGGGCCGTAATCATGTCACTACTTTTGGCGCGATACCAAAAACTGCAGCCTTGATCAGCTGGCTTTGCGCCACAGGGTCATCCAGCTGCAGAACTTCTTCCTCTGCCGCACCAGGAGCATCGCCCTTGGTCCAGTAAATGAAGTCCTGCGCCAGATAGGGCTCAGGCCGTACTTCTGCATTGCGGTGGATGTTTGCCACCAGTGCGCTTGCCGTGCCATGCCGAAGGTCTGCAATGGTGTCACCGAACGGCTCCAGCTGGTAGTACGCCAGCCACTCGGTGAACTCATCGCTGCTGATCTCGCGCTGCGCCTGCTTTACGGACTTGCCAAGCTCTTTGGCGAGCCGGAACCAGAATCGACGCTCTGGCCGCTCACGGAGTTTTTTTCAGCGGCCTCCACTGCACCTGAGCCCAGACCATTGAGGCGCATGGCGACAGCGGCAGGCGCATCCAGGCTGGCAGCCGACTTGGCCTGCAATGCGGCCATGTCCTCTGTGGTGAACAGGCGTGTACCGTGTTCGTCCACACAGGTGGCAACCAACAGGGCTGCGCTGAACTTGCCAATCGGCACACCCGCATCGCCGTTGTTGCTGGCAATTGAAGTGCGGAATTCATCCCGCTCTTCGCCGGTCATGGTGCGGATGCGCACAGTGCCGCCCCATACGGGCACCTCGACATCTTCATGCTTGAGGTCAGATGCGCCCAGGATGGCGCTTTTGCTGAGCAGACTCATGGCTTAGGACCAGACCACCGGGCCGCTGATCTTGGTGTCGACCGAGCCCTTGAGCACGGCATTGACCGCACCGCTGGAGGGGAAGGTCTTGACCAGGGCATTGAAGGTGGCCACCGAGGTGTCGGGCAGGGTCAGCTTGAAGCCGGTCAGGGCACCCGAGGTGCGGGCCGCGCGCACTGAGATCTGGCCAGCATCGGTCTTGAGAATTTTGATCTCGAAGCCGAACTTTCCTTCGTCCTTCAGACCGGCGATGTATTCCATGGCGGTGCTGTCCAGGTCTGTGGTGTCCAGCTCGGAAGGTGCACCATCGAAGCCGCTGAACGTCAGCAGGCCGTTGATTTTGGTGTAGGTGACTGGCGTGGCAGTGCCGCCCGAGGTGTACACCAGGCCGGTGGTGTCCGCGTCCAGCAGGGCAAAGGTGTTGGTGGTCTTGTTGGACACCACGCGCGAGGTTCCGTTGAGCGATGACATGGTGCCGACGATGCCAGCCAGAGTGACCACGTCGCCATTGTTCAGGCCATGGGCCGCACTGGTGACGATGGCGGGGAAGCCCACCGTGATGGCGGTGATGGTCTTGGCGCCACCGGTGCCGGTGGCGACTTGCAGCGTGCTGCCTTGAGCTGAAATTCCAGACATTTGAAGGTCCTTTAAAGTAAAAAACCCGCTTGGAGCGGGCGGGTTGGGGAAAGGGTGAACGGCGGGATTACATGTGCCAGGTGAAGACGTTCATCATCACGCGGTGCAGCTTGGTGTCGGGCTCATAAAAGTCCTGCTCACCATCGACTGTGTTTTCTGTAGCCCAGCCCTTAAGTGCAGCCTTGACGGCCGTGGCACTGGCTTGGGCCGCTGCATAGGTGGCGGCATACACATCCAGCTGCAGGTGCGTGGTGCTGGCGTTGCCGGTGCCACCATTGGTATCCAGCGTGTTTTGCTCTTGCGCATTCACGCGGGTATAGACGGCATAGGGTGGAGCGGTCAATTCCGGTGCCACATTGGGGTAGACATGGCCAGAAAACAGGCCGGTCAACAGGCTGAACAGGTCGGTCTGCAGGCTCATTTTCTGGCTAGCTCCACGGCATATTTTTGAATTCGTTCATCGAGCTTGTCGGCAATGGCTTTGATCGCGGCATCCTTTTGGGTATCGAATGCGGGCCGCAGGAATGGCGCTGCAGGCATTTTGCTGGTGCCAAATTCCATGAAGCGCCAGTAGTAGGGCAACTCTTTTTTGCTGCCATCTTTGTTGCGAGCCTTGCCGCTGCGCACACCCACAATAACGGTCTGCCGCTCCGGGCCAGAGGCTGAGCGGCTTTGCTTTTGGTAAATGTTCTTTTTCAGCAGGCCGCTGTCCACTGGGGCATTCAGTCGGGCCTGCTTGCGGATCTGGGTTGCACCAGCGTTGACTGCAGACCGGAGGGCATTACGCGCCACTTTCTGTGGCAGCTCACGCAAGGCACTGGCCAGCTCTTTGAAGCCGGTGAGCTGCATGAATTCATCAGCCATTGTTCACCCCCTTGCTGCACATCAGCACCCGCATGACCTTATCTTGGCCCAACACCGCTTCGATGTTGTAGATGTCGGCACCGTGCACCACCCGCATGCCGGGCAGCACGGTGACCGCATTGCCGGGGTAGCGGATCGTGATCTTGGTTTGCACCATGTTCTGGACGGCTTCAGCTGCCAGATACTCGCGGCCGGTCATATCCTTCAAGCCCGCCCACATAGTGGCTACCACCGTCCAGGTGTTGATGGGCGCGCCGAACGCATCCTGCCCGGCAGCCGCTGCCTGGATGGTGATGCGTTGGTCAAGTCGGCCGATGTTCATAGCGCATGCACCTTGTAGCGGTCCAGCAGGCGGTCGGCAAAGCCCAGTGCATATGTCTGCACCGCGCCTTCAGCCTCGCGGTTTTCGTACATGGCACCCACCTGCAGCTTGATCCAGGCCTTGATGCTGTCTGGCACGTTGGCTGCAGCGGCATAGCCTGCCACGTAACGCAGCGCCACCGCATTGATCTGGGCCCGCGTGTCGGGCCACACGCCGCTGTACACCGGCACCAAGAAGGCGCTGCCGAAGTCGTCGGTGTTATCCAGCGTGTACAGGGCACTGCCCAGCGTTTGCTGCGTACCGGTGGTGTCAAAGTACTTGAGGCTGGTGATGCTGACTGCGGGCACGCGGGTCAGTTCAAACGCATCAGGGAAGGCATCAAGCGTCAGCTCCCAAGTCTGCGGCATGATGGCCCGTCCGGTGGCCTGCTCGGCCAGCTCGGTCGCAGCGATGATGAAGGCGGTGATGAGGGTATCGTCATCTGCTATATCCACTTTGAGATGGGCTTTAGCTTCTGCCAGGCTGACGGCCAGCTCGGTGGCTGGGGTGATGAGTTTGAGTGCCATTAGCGTGTTGTCCTTGCAATCCGTGGGGGGCGTGATGCACCTGCTTGCACCGGCCTATCGTCTCCAAACTGTCCGGCCCTGGTGGTATCCACTTCAGGGCGATCGCCCACCAATGCGCCGGGCAGCACATCGCTGCTGCTGCGCAGGGTGAATGCCACGCCGCTGGCTACAGCGTCGCCCGCCGTCATTCCAAAGATACGATGCAGCTGCGCCAAAAGGCCCACCGCTGCACTGTCACCCGCCAACGCTGCTAGACGCAGGCCCGTAGCAGCAGTTTCACCCACTGCGCTGGCTGCTGCCACAGTGGCCTTGAGCGTGGTGCTGATCTGTGCTGCCACACCCGTCGCACCCGCGCCTGCCACATTGCAGGTGACCGTATTGGATGACGACTGACTGATGTTGGCGGTAATGCCCTGCGCTGCAGCACCACCCACTGCCATTGGCATGGTCTGGGGCAGCGAGGCCTGCACACCGGTTGCAGACGCGGCACCCACCGCAGCCACCAGGCGCTGGCTGATGCTGGCCGTGACACCTGCAGCCGCTGCTGCACCAGGGGCTGCAGACACGGTGATGTTGGTCAGTTCACTGGCACCCGTGGCCAGCGCATTGCCAACCGTGCAGGTGATGACTGTGGAGCCAGATACGCTGATGGCAGCGGTAACGCCAGTGGCGCTGGAAGCGCCTACTGCAACCGGCAGCACCGTGGGCAACTGGGCGCTGACGCCTTGCGCTGCCGATGCTGCAACCGTGGCCACCACGGTACGGTGCACCAAGGCGCTGACACCGACTGCGCTGGCTGCTGCGACCGATGCCGCAACCTTGACCGGTAGCACCACCGGCACACCGGCTGCGGCCGCGTTGCCAATTTGGGTCTGCAGCGTTGTGGCAATGCCGGGGGTAACACCAACCGCGCTGGCGGTGCCTACGTTGCAGGTGACGGTAGTGTTGCCGCCGCCGCCACCCACTGCGGTGTCGATGATCTCGGTGTCCCACCAGCCAGCAGGCTGCAGCTCGGCATCGAACCACGCATCGGGGCGCAGTTCGCCATCAAACCAGCCGAGGAATGCCATGTTTTAGCCCTGTGGTGGGGTGAAGGTTGTGCCGTCGTATGTCCAGCCGATGTTTTCAGAACCGGCTTGCTCCAGCAGCTGGTGCTCGGGGTACATCTCGGAGAGGGTTTCCAAGTCGTTCACACTGACGCAAAGTTCGACCACACCGTCTTTGATGCCGATGATCACCATGGCTATTTCTCCATGACGGCCAGTGAGCCGCTGAAGAAGGTAGCCGTGGTGGCACTGCACAGGATGTTGTGCAGTAGGCACGTGCCGTTGTATAGCCGGATGCCAGGGGAGCCGATGAGCTTGGGTGTGGACACATTCACCACGGCCGTGCCGATGGTTGAAATGTCGCGGCAGATCATCAGGCTGATGGAGCCGGTCAGCATGGAGGTGCCCAGCGTGATGCTCTGGATACTCTGGACGCCGGTGTCACCCGCAGCCAGCTGGAACCATACGATGGTGCCAATCACAGGCGTTTGTGGCACCTGCGATCCAGCAATGGCCGACAGCGTGGCTGTGCGACCCGCCACGCCTTTGCTGTTGGTATAGCTGACGGTCAGGTTGGCACCTGCAGCCGCCAGCGTGGATGCCGCCGTGATCAGCAGGGCGATGGTGCAGCCTTCACCGTTGGTGGTGCCGTTCACATCCCGTGCGGGTAACGTGGGCGTGGTGATGGCTTGCGCGGTCGTGGTGGTGACCACCAGACCGGAGTTCACCCAGAGGCAATCAAAGAAGTCGTTGGTGTGGTTGACCGACGAGGCCATTTCCAACGCGGTCAGGTAGTTTCCACCGGTGGCCGCATTGGGGATGGGAATGCAGCCGTAATCCGCTGCCGTGGTGCCATCGGTCACGCGGCCATTTACGCCGGGTGTACCAACAGCCCATGCGCCGGGGTAGCCAGCATCCTTGCTGGTGCAGTACCAGCAGCCCGCCACGTCCGTCGCGGTGGACGTTTTCATGAAGGGGATGGACTTGCCGCCGTAGTTTCCCAGGCCAGCGGCAGGGTACTCTGCGCCGTTCTGATCGCGGTGCACCCAGGAGCCATCTTCCCGGTAGCCCATGTTTTCACCAGGCAGCAGCACGAATTGCATCAGTTCGACGCTGTTGGTCCCGTCAAAGTGCTCTACGCCCACCACGCAGGATGTGCCCACGCTGTTGTTGGTGACGTAGATGGCCTTGACGTTGCGCTGGGTGCTGGCTGCAGGGCTGGCCACGATGGTTGTCGTGGTGGCCGTGGTGATGCGGGTGTTGGTGCGGCCGGGCATGATGGTGGTGCCGTTCACGTCCACATAGCTGGTGTGCACCTCTATGGTGGACGCGGCTGCGCCGGTGATCAGGCGAACAATGTCGCTGACGCTGGTGAGTAGCAGCATGGGCGATCAGCTCGGAGTGACACGCAGCACGTCGGTGCCAGCGCCTTGGAAGTCGATGGTGAAGCTGCCCGACACAATGCTCAAGGTCCCAGCAGCGCTGAGTTCGATGAAGCCGAGCGCCCGCTTGTTGGCATCCGTGCTGTTGAAAATGATGCCGTAAGCACCATTCGCAAAGCCAGCGGCATTCTGCGGAATCACCGGGTCAGTTGCCCGCAGCGTCGGGACGCCTGCAACATTGCTCCAGGTGACGCCAGCCAGCGTGATCGGGCCGGTGTAGCCGCCACCAACACCCACCTGGTTGGTTGCAAAGTTGGTGGTGCCCGTACCGCCCCAGTGCGGTGCTGCGGTGGCCATGGAGGGGGCCACTGCGCTGGTGACAATGCCCAGCTGCAGCACGTCGCTGCTGAGGTTGTGGATTTTGTTTCCGAGGTCCAGCAGGCCTTGCTGAAACCATTTGATGTCGCCGGTTGCCATGGTGTGTGCTCCTGAAAATGTCTGTGGAATGCGCTACGGGGGTGCAGCGCATTGCGCAGCAATTTGCGGGGGAAGGGGTTACTCAGCGGCCGGATCGGCAGCAGGGATAGCAGGCGGCGCATCCTTGACTTTGGATACCCATCCTTCATCGGTGGCTACACGAATGAGGTCTTCGTCTTCGGTGTCGATCACATCGCCCACTTCGAACTCTTGAACGTCCACATGGCGGTGCGCCCACTTGAATGCTTTTTTAACTTTGAGTTGCATGCTTTGCTCCAGAAAAAACGCCCCTTGAAACACTGCTCAAGGGGCGCTTGGGGTTGATGAGATTAGGCCGCTGCGATCTTGAGCAGCTTGATGGCCTGGGTGTTGCGCAACTTGCCGCCCACACGCTTACGGATGTAGTACTTGACGAAACCGGGCGAGGTGATTTCGTCGCGGGTCATGCGCATGCCAACGCGGTCAGCGATGAGGTAGCCTTCTTTGAAGTCACCAAAGGCCAGCGGAAAGGCATTGGCTGCAACTGCAGGCATGTCTTCCGCTTCCACCACGCCGTAACCCAGGAAGGTAGCAGGCTGGCTGGCGACCAGGGACGGCTGCCACAGGTACTGGTTCTGACCGTCTTTGTACTTGCGCATGGCAGCCAGAACCAGCTTGTTGGTGAGCCAGTTGGCATTGCGGCGGTAGCGGGCACGCAGGCTGTAGATGATGTCGTAGAACACATCTGCGCTGGTGGGCATGGCTGCTGCACCGCCCGAGGCGATATATTGCAGCGTGCCGAAGGCGCGGGCAGTGTCCACCGTGTTCAACGGTGCCGGGCCAGCCAGGATGCCGGTGGGCTTCTTGGTGCCGTTACCTGCGATGAAGGCCGCACCTTCGCCTTGTGCCATGGCTTCCACAGCGCTGTCGATCAACCAGCCTTCCACGTCAAAGAAGAGGTCGTCCAGCGACTCTTCCGTTGCTTGTGGCTTGGCGCTGGCCATGCCGAAGGTGGGGGCGATCTCAGCCATGTCGGGCGTGTTGGTTTGGTTGCGGGCATCACCCTCACCCAGCCACTCGAAGCCTGCGCCGTTTACGTCAAACAGTTCCTTGTAATCGGAGCTGCCCACGGTGCGAACCATGGCGAGCTGGCGAATGGGGGAGATATCAACCGACAGGCGGGCAATGGTGCGCTCCAGCACTTCGGGCAATGCAAAGCCACCTGCAGATCCGGTGCTGGTGATGGTTTGCACAGCGCGGGTTTCGCGGTGCTCTGCAGCTTGCTTGGCTTCCAGTGCCTTTTGGGCTTGGCTGGCACGCTGTTGGCGATCTTGATCACCAGGTGCACGCACCCAGTCAAAGAATGCGTTTTTGTAGGCGATGGCTTCAGCGGACTCGCGCTGCTCACGGTCGCCGTGCATGGCACCAGGGCGGGCCATCTTGGCTTCGAGCTTTTCGAGCTTGCTCTTGGCTTCGCTGATGGAGTCGATGTGCTCGTCCATGCGGGCCAGCTTGGCATCCAGCTCGGCAGTGCCCTTACCAGCCTTGATGGCTTCGATGCGGGCATCGTTGGTTTTCTTGTACTCGTCAAACGCGGTGGCGATCTTGTCCAGGGCGTCGGCGACGGACTTGATGGAGGGGTCTTCGCGCTTTTCATAGACTGCGAAGGTTTCGGCTTTGGCTTGGAAGGCTGCGAAGTGGGCAGCCATCACTGCCAGCATGGTCAGAGACTTTTTCATGGTGGTTCTTTCAGGTGGTGGAGAGGGAGGCAATCAGCCGCTGGGCTGACTTGAGGGCTTTGGCGGTCGAATCCGCGGAATCACTCCGCTCTTCTCCCATCCGCATGACGCGCGACACCAGTGCCGTCGCATCGGCTTTGCTGAATCCGGCATCACGCAGGATTCGCTCAGCATCTTTTGGGGTCGCCAGTTCGTTGGACGACTTCACATTGGTGACCCGTGCCGATTCATTGGCCGGGAAGGTGACCAGGGATACTTCCCACAGGTCGATTTGGTTGAGTACGCGCACACCGTCATCTTTGTAAACGGATGTGCCAGGCACCGACATGAAGCCGATGGATAGGCCATTGATCGCGCCCATCTTGAGCAGGGCATAGGCTTCCTTGCCCTGAGATGTTTCAAGGCACAGCTGGCCTTTGATGCGCAGGCCTGTTGAGTCTTCGGCCATCTCAGTCCAGATGCCGATCGGGTCGTCTGCCTCGTGCTGCCAGAGCATGGCGGGCATGGTGCCAGCCGCTTTGTGGGCCTTGAGGCTTTCCAGGAAGGCCCCGGCCGCAATGACATCGTCGTAGTTGTCACGCACGCCGAATACAGAGCCATAGCCTTCGACAGTGCCGTCTGTACCAACGGCCTTGAGGCTGAGGGAGAAGGAGCGGGTTTCACGCTGGCCAGCGGCGGCGGGGCGGCTCTTGCGCTCCAGTTGCGCAGGCATGCGCGCTGGGGACTTTTGCGCCAGGGTTGGCGACGGAGCTGCCTTGCGGTCAGGCTGCTGCTGCGGGATCGGTAGAGTCTTCATTGTTGGTTCCTTGTGTGGTGGAGCCGTTGGTCATGTTCATGGGGGTGAGCGGCACGTCCAGGCCTGGTAACGGGTCTTTGCCTTCCTCTTCACGCGCTTCGTTGCGGGTGTAGATGCCGGTTTCGACCATGGTGCGAGACCACTGGCTGCGGTCTTTCATGGAACCGGCCCGCATGTAGCGGGTATCGAACTCAGCAAACAGCGGGCCGTTGCCATCGAGCACGAATTCGTCCAGACCTTGCGTCCAGCGGGTATGCCAGGGCGTCAATGTATGGATCAGGTGGGCCGCGAAGAATGCCTCTGAGCTGGCGAAGGTGGCAGTCTTATCAGAGTGGCCGATCATGATGGGGAAAACACTCCAGCTGCGGCAGACCTCCTCGATCTGCAGGCGACGGGTTTCAACGTGCTGCGCATCGACACCGGTCATGGTGTTGCTGACCCACTTAGCAGCTCGGTCGAGAATCAAAGGGATGCCGGTTTTGGCCGGGCCTGCTTTCTTTTCCAGGTAGGTAGCCAGGCGCTCGTGTTGCTCTTGCGACAGGCTACCTTCGACTGAATACATGCCGCTGGGGCGCAAGCTGTTGGCATGCATGGAGGCCTGGCTGTTTTCGGTAGCCATGGCCAGGCCAATGGCGGTGCGGGCCAGACTGACTGGGCTGAGCGGCTTTGTCCAGTCCATCTGCATGCCTTTAAGCAGGAAGACCTGGTCAGAGGTGAAGTCGCCTATCTTGCCGAATTCGTCCCAGCAGGTGTAGATCAGGTCATACCGACTGACGCGGCGCACGCTCCAGTTGCCGGGCGATATCGGAATGAACTCGGTCAACCGGTTGTTGTCGGTCTTGACCTTGATTGACAGGCCATAGCCAGCCAGGCAGGCGTGCAGCGTCATCATTTGCCGCCACTCGAATGAGGTTTGCCATTCGTTGGGTCGGCGTGACAGCAGCCGGTACTCCGGGATATTGGTGGCCAGCTCGCGCTTGCCATCCTTGAGCTCACGAAATACCTTGAGCTTCGGGGTTGCACAGCCCTCCGATATGACCTTGACGCAGGACAGCACCGTGGAAGTTTGCAGGGCAGTTTTCTCTGTGACCATGACGCCAGCCACTGACCGACCGCCACGGCCATCGATCAGGTCTGCCACCTGGTCGTAGGTGAGCTGGGCCGCCTTGCGCCCAAATAATCGGTCTAGGAATTTCACTAGCTTGTTTCCCAAAATGAGGAAGGTTCTTCTTCCGGTGGGGCAAGTGCCCGATTCATTGCCACGATGGTCCCAAGGGCAGCATCGATCTTGTTGGATGCCCTGGACTTGCGCGGGAAAATGTTTTCGTTACGGTCTTCCTTGACCTCGACATTGCTCATCATCCAGACGTAACAGGGGTTGCCGTCATGGTGAAAGCGCCCAGAGTCCACCAGGGCTGCAATCTCTTTCATCGGGTCGCTGAGGTAACGCACCTGCTGCGGTATGTCCACCACGGTGAGCCCAGCCTCAGCCAGGTTGGCACCCATCTGGTGTCCACCCCACGGATCTTTTGCTACCTCTTTGGTGCCGATCTGCTGGGTGGTCTCCAGCACTTCTTCCTCGATCTGGGTCAGCGAGATCATGTTGCCCGGTGTAGCAATCAGGTGACCCGCATTGACCCATGCCTGGTAGTGCGCGTTTTCTGGTTTTTCCAGTGCGGCATCCGGCACATAGTTTTTTGAAAACGCGTAGTAGTGGCGATCTTCACCTTCACCAATCCAGGTCAGCGTCACGGCGCTGGCAATGTCCTGTTTGCTGGCCAGGTCGAGCCCGATCTTGCTGCCGTCCCACTTCATCGCATGGATGGTGAGCGTGCTGTCACCGGCTTGCTGCAGGTTGTGCAGGTTCAACCAGGGCGATGCGGCTGCCACCCAGATGTTCAAGTGCTTGGTCTTGAAAACGTTCTGCTTGCGCGGATCTGCCAACGCATCACGCTGCTGGATGGTCAGGAACTCAATGTCCACCGACACACCGAAGTTTGGATTGGCCTTGATCAGCGCCGCTTCGGATGTCCAGTCGTCATCGTCATCCATCGTGAAGATGATGCCGAAGCGTTGGTCGTTCTCAACTACCCCTTCCAGGATCTTCTGCAACTCCACCTGGTGGAGGTAGCATGGTTTCGAAATGTCCGCACCGGCCGTGGTGATCACCAGAATCAGCGGCTGGCTGCGGGCACCCATGCCGGTCTGCATGGTGTCGTACAGATCAGACGTGGCGTGTTCGTGGTATTCATCCACGATCGCGCAACTGGGCGATGCTCCGTCACCAGGCTTGCCGATCACCGGCTCGAACTTGGAGTTGTTTTCCAGGATCGACAGGTTGGAGGCATTGGCCGCGATGCCGTATTTCTGGCACAAGCGCGGCGTGGCCTTGGCCATCAACAGCGCTGGCCGGAAAACTTCCATCGCCTGGTCTTGCGACGTGGCACCCGAATAAATCTCTGCGCCGAACTCTTCGTCCGGGCCCAGCATGTACAGACCGATCACGGCCGCCAGCGTGGACTTTGCATTCTTGCGCGGCACGATCACATCGGCCACACGGAACCGGCGCTTGCCAGTCTTGACACTCACCCATCCGAAGATGCTGGTGAGGATGAAGATCTGCCACGGCTCCAGAACGATCAGCTGGCCCTTGGCTGCCCAATCGCCCTTGATGTGCGGCATGAGCTGCGCGAACTTGCAGACCCGTTCAGCGGGCCGGAAGTCCAGGCCACGCACGTTCTGCAAGACCGGATTCCACACATACGGGAAACCATCCGAACCGATGCGGCCCAGGTCTTTCAAGTGCCGGGCACAGGCCAGGCGGTGCCACTTGCACGCTACGATTTTTCCTGAAACTACAGCGTTGGCATAGTCAGTGGCGATGTCGGCAAAGTAGGTGTCAGAGATCACAGCGCATCCCATGCATCCTGGGGCGCCTCCTGGAATAGGGAGCCCTGCCGGTTGTCACTGGTGGTGACCCGTGTCCGCGCCGATGGCGACAGGCCGAATAAGTCCAGGTAACGTTTGACCTCGGCAGCCGCATGCTTGCCGACCACCCAGTGGTGTGAATACGTGAAGTTGCCGTTGGCCGTCTTGATCATCAGACCGTCGCCGCCGTTGTAAATTTCTCCCGCCTTCTCGGCCAGGGCGCGGGCTTCATCCGCTGCCTTCATGGCGCGGGCCAGCATGCGCTCTGCCCAAACCATCTTGGCCCAGGCCTGGCAGTACAGCACCAGGGCAGCCCGGTCCAACTTGGACACCAGGCCGTAGCGCTCCAGCTCGAAGCCGATACGCTTCCATTCCTTCTTGGCCTCGGGCCAGATCCAGGAGGGGAAGTCGGGAATCTCTACTTCAGGCCGGAACTCATCAAGGATGTTGCCAAGTGCCTTCTTGCTCGGGTTACCACGCAACTGGTGGACATTCGCAGGCAACGGCTTCGGACCAGGTCGCCCCATAAAACCCCCAAGTTGAAACAGTGTGCAGATGTCTGCACGACGGACTAATGCGGCAGGGGGTACCCCCCACCCCCTCTAACTCCCGCACGTAAAAATTTGGCTACTAGGTCGGTTTCCGGCGATGGGGTTCCAGAGATCTGATGCCCCCCTACCCTGCCCACCTGTTGCGACCTCGCAACGCCTCCGCAAGGGTCTTGCCCTCGTGACATGCATGGCAGAGGCCTTGCACGTTGTCATCACTATCCTGACCACCCTCAGCCAGCGGGGTGATGTGGTCACGCAGCGTGGCAAGGGTGACCCTGCCAAACCGTTTGCATTCAGCACATAACGGATCACGGGTAAACAGCGCGGCTCGCATGGCCTGCAACTTGCGCCCGGTGATGCGCTTGGTTGCCCCCACAGCCTTCTTCCAGGCAGGTCGAGGGTGCAATGCACACCGACCTGATCCGTCGCGTACCAAGGCCCCACAGCCGGGCTGTGTGCAGGGGCGGGGTGCGGCTTGTGGCATGGTTGTTGGTTGGTTGCACCGGCAGGACTTGAACCTGCGACCTCTGGCTTATGAGGCCAGCGAGCTACCAGACTGCTCCACGGTACGGTATTTATCCATGTCTCTCCATGGTGTCATGCACATTGCCATGCAGGGCTTTTCAGATCATGTCCAGGCATTCACGCGATCGTCTTGCTGCATCAGTGGCCGAGTTGGGATGCACCTTGTCGGCTAAACCTCACGCTTTCGCGGGCATCGTTCCGACCTTGCGGTTTCGCCTGGATCACACAGGCTCATCAGGGAACTAAAAGGAAAACCCCTGCAAGTAGTGGCCTGCAGGGGTTTCGGACTATGTAATTGCGGGTGGTGACACGAATTGCACAGCTTGCCTGAAATGTACCTAAAAGCTCTATGTCGTAAAACTCTTTTTGGCAGCGTTGCGCGCAATCAGTTTGTCATCCAGCCAGCGGGCAATCACCCGGTCTGCATCTTCCAGGTTGCGGCTGACCGTGCTCTCAGCCTTGCATAGGCGTCTTGCAACAACGTGGCGAGGCAGGGCGCGGGCATAGGTCAGCAGCAGCACCAGGTAGAGGTGCGACTGGGTGAACTGCATGGACTTCACCGCATCATCGGTCTCACTGGCCTCCAGGTCAGACACCGGCACCATGCCTTCATTGCGGCCACCTGACGGGCCCATGCGGGCAAATGCGCTTTGCTTTGGATACCCAAGGGCACCAGACTCCGTTTGCTGCGACCATCGCGCCCAGTTTTCCAGCCGTTGCTTGACCCATTCAATGCGCGCCATCGTTGCCCCCTGGTGCTGCCGGTGTCGCAATGAAGCCTGCAAACGTGCAGCCCATGGTGATGGCGTAGGCCTGTGAATCTGCAACGGGGGACGTGGCCGGGAACGGTGTGCCCAGCACATGACCCCGCTCGATGGCATAGAAGAAGCCTGGTTCGCCCTTCAGGGCACGCCGGATGCAACCATTGACGAACTCTGCACCCAGCTCCTGGCGCTTTTGATCGACCCATTTGGCCGTCTCTGGCATGTGCTGACGAAGATCCACCCTCGCGGCTGGCTGGCTGGCTTGTTGGCTCATCGCTGTGCTCCTGAAAAAACGTGGTGTTGGACTGGGGGTGGACGGGGGGTGGACGTCGCAAACCCGCATGGATACTCAATCCGTCCACCCGTCCAACCCGACCACATGTGTGTGGGTAAGCTGCGCCCGTGCGTACGCGCGCAGACACGCGCCCCCACGTGTCTGCGTGTGTGCATACGTATGTACGCGGGTGGTCCGAGGGTGGACGGGTGGACGGATGGCCTTTTCTTTAACAAAATCAAAGGCTTGCAACGTCCACCCCCGGTGGACGAGCGGTGGACGGGGTGGACGGCGGCGGCGACAGGACCGACCGAGCAGACGTATGAACGTCGACCCAGGCGGGGCGTGACCAGCCAGCAGGGCATCCAAGCGCCACTACAAGCGTTTGACTTGCGAGAAAAGGGGTTACAGCGGGAGGTCATCATCCTCACTCGCGGACGGCCCAACGCGGGCCGAATTGGGGGCCATAGGCGCGGCGTTAGGCGCGGCCAGTGGGGGTGGTGGGGGACGACGCATAAAGCCGCGACGGCGCTTACCGCCTGTTTCCCGATGGCTGTCAAACCCAAGCGAGCGCATCGCATTACTGATGCGGGTATCCATGTTGCCAGCGCCATCCATGCGGTCGGCCTTGATCAACAGGGCCTTCTCATAAATTTCGGTGCGTGGGAAGAACTTGCGCTTGATGTTCACGTCTTCCATCGGGTCGTCGTGCTTGTCTGACTGGTCTCGGTTCACATAGGCATCAATGATGTCTTCCCATGTATCCGTGCGCTTGAACGGCTCTTGCTCTGGGAATACCAGGTCTTTCTCTTCCTGCCGTGATGGCCAGAAGCGCTCACCCGCATCGAGCCGGTGCAGCGCCTCTGCAAACAACTGCAGGCGCTGGGCGGCCAACGTGTCTTCATTGACCGTGTGCACTTCCAGCGGCCAGAAACGCCGGTCACCCGTGGCATCCTTCAAAAACGTGTCGGCGTTGGTTGTGCCCACGTTCACCGAGTGGCGTTTGGCCCTGATGAGCTGCGAGCCATACGGCGGGCGAAACATGTCTTCCTGCGCCGACAAAAACTGTTTGATCTGGGTCGTCTCGGATTTGTTGAGCGACTCCAACTCAGCCGACTCCGCGATCCACACCAGCTGCATCGCCATCAACGAATCCTTGTCACCCATGCGGATCGCGTTGTCGGTGAAGAAAGGGTAGGCCAGCGCCCGGAATGCGGTGGACTTTTTCAGGCCCTGCTCACCCTTGATGATCAGCATGTAATCGAACTTGCAGCCCGGCTGCAGCGCCCGTTTGACCAAGCCCATGATGAAGCACTTGCCGATCAACTGGGTGTAGGGCCGCTCTGGCACTTCATACACGTCCGACAGCCAATGCTCCAGGCGCTGGATGCCGTCCCACTTTTCAGCGTGGATCAAGTCCAACACCGGGTTGTATTTGGCCGACCGTGCCGCCATCAACACGCCATTGCGCAGGGTGCTGGTGGCCTTGATGCCCAGGCGGTAATTGCGCAACAGGTACTCACCCAGCATCAGGTCGTCTTCCTCATTCCACTCGCCCGCTGGATGGCCCCAGGGCGTGGTGCGACTGCGCTCCAGCAAGTGGGTGAAGTCGTTTTGCTTCACTAGCTCTTTCAGATTGGGATCGAGCTGCAGGCAATACATCACGTTTTCGCGGCAATCCAAGGCCCGCCCACGGATGGTTACCAGGTGCGAAAACACATCGACAAATTCCGGGTCTTCCATGTCGGGCGGCTGACCGCCACCACCAGACCCGCCACCGCCCGAACCTTGCGCGTTATTTCCTCCCCCAGCGGGAGCTTGCTCGTCCGATTTTTTTTCTGCCGGTTTCCGGGCTGTTGGCTTGGTCAGCTCAATGCCAATGCGCTGGGCCAGCCAGTGCAGCGCGGCTTTGGGCTTGGACGTTGGCAGCCACTCCATCACCAGGTCAATCGGCGTGCGCCTGCCTTGCTTGGGGTCGCCCATGTCCGCCACACCAAAGTCGACAATGCCCTCGGGCATGATGCTCAGGTCTTCCTGGTTGGTGCGGTTGAGTGACTTGCTGGTGACCCGGTAGCCGCTGCCCTTGGGGATTGCAGAGGGCAACAGCGAAGACACCCAAACCTGCAGCGACTGCATGGCCGCCTCATTCACCCGCCTGAAATCGTCCGCACCCGAAGTGTCTGGCTGCGCGGCAGTAGATGACGCGGAAGGGGCTGCTGGCTTGGGCGCAGGTGCAGGCCGTGTTGCTGCTGCGCGGATTGCTTTGGCCTCGTCAATCGTGGCATGCAGCCGCTTGAGCACGCCCGCATCAATAGCCACCACATCGGCAACAGTATCAGGGTAGCGGTTGGCAGTGAACGTGAAGAACTGACGGCCGCAAAACACTTCCAGGCCAATGTCGTTGCTCTTGTTCGTCTCGGTCGTGCCCTGCACGATGATGTGCACGCCCTTGCCGCTGGGTGATACCTCGGTAAACGACGCGCAGGCCTTGATGATGGCGGCGCAACGCTCGGTCACAGCACCGGTGGCCGGATCGATGGCGCCATCGATGTCAATTCCGATCAGGCCATCATCAGGCAGGAAAGCAAAGCCCACACCACTCCACCCACCGCGCTCATACGCACGGCGCACCACAGCCAGCGTGGCTAGGCGCTGCCGATCGCGGTCATCGCCCTGCCCGCCGGTGCGGCGTCCACCCATCACGTAATACGGAATCTTCCCCGGCTTGGCTTGGCCTTCCTTGGCCTCGAACTTCCACAGCAGCCATTGCTGCCTGTTTGCCAAATCTGAGGGGATGTTGTCCCAAACCGGAGGCACCACCACCGGGGTTTGTGAGTCATTCATTGTGTTTGTCTACCTGACCCAATCTGCCATGCATTGGCCCAGATCGACCCAGCCCTGCTCCACCAGCGGCATGCCCGGTTCCACCGGCACGTATTCCGCGACTGGCCGGTTGCGGTAATCCACCCGGCGCTCACCCACAATCTGAAGGGCACCGGCGCGGCGCATGTTGTCGACACAGCGGCGGGCTGCATCGCGCCCCACGCAAGAGCGGTCGGCCAGCTCGGCCAGCGTTGCGCCCCGGTTGGGCAGCCCTAGGTCGGCCACCACATCACGCGCCGCCTGGATCAGCGCCTGGCGAATCTCACCCGTGGGGCGCATCAGGCCACCGCCCTTATGCCGCCACGGGCCTGAATGTGTTCAATGGCCTTGAGCGCCCGGTTCATCGTGTCAGCCGCGCCGTGGATCACCTCGGTCAGGTTCACCAGCTCATCCGATGGGTCTTTGCGCGATGGCCGGGCATGCAATGTTTCGTCACACACATACGACAGCGGGTCATAGGCTTCGCAGTAGCGCATCAGTCGCACCACCTGGCCAAATGTCAGACGCTGGTCACCCGTGGAGCTGCAGCATTCCTTCAGCCGGGCGTATGCGCTCTCAGGCTTCATGTCCGGGAAAATGTGGGCCGCCACCAGCTTGAACGGCTTACCGCTGCTGCCAATCGCAGTGGCGATGGCGTCAAATTCGTCGTCGTAAAACAGCTTCATCGAAGGCTCCGTAATTCTTAGGGGTGTTTAGGGGAGACGCAAACAGGCAAAAAAAACACACTGCAGGCATGCAGCAAATAAAAAGCACCCACCGCCCCGGCCAGCCAGGTGCCGCACGCTTGCCTGCGTGGGGCACAAGTGACAGGGAGGTAACCACCGGTGCTGGCTGGACGGTTTTGATGGCGATGGGTGTGGAAAACGGTGGGCACGAATCAAGCCCCTTGCGCAGGGGTGTGCTGGGCATTGGCCAGTTCTGGCATGAAGATGTGCGGATACTTGACCTTGATCGCTGCTGGTATGCCGCGCACCATCCAGTTTTGGACACGCTGGGCACCGCCGCGCTTGTCAATTGCAATCAACTCTGCAACCTTGGACGGCCCGCCAAGGCGGCGGATCAAATCGGCATCATGCGTGGATGTAGTCATGGGGTCGATTAAACACCATGTTTAAACACAAGTCAAACACGACGTGTAACAACATCTTGTTTAATACTTCCAAAATCGACACCATGCATATGTCGATGGTCAAGCTCTACAAAATTGCCAAAGATTCCCAAGGGATCGTTGGGCAGTCCGCCGTTGCTCGGGCGCTGGTTGAGTCACCTCAGACGGTCAAGAATTGGGAAAAGCGCGGCATATCCAAGGGCGGCGCAATGAAGGCTCAGGCAGTGTTTGGCTGCAATGCAAACGACCTATTGCAAACACAGCTTGAAATTGACGTCGTGACTGTTCACGTTGCCCGTGAGCAATCACCAGTTCTTTACGCCAAAGCTCGTTCGGATAAGTGGATCAACGCAGCAATTGAAATAATGCAAGAACTTGATGAGGCCCAAAAGCAAGCGATGGTTGCTCGCATGCGTGAATTCAAACATTTTCTGGGCCCGCCCCGCGACGGCCAAGCTCTATCAGTGGCCGGTTAGAAAAAGGGAGCCGCGAGGAAAAAAATATTCAAACCCCGCGCAACAAAAATTTGACTTCGTTGGAATTGAATCGACCACTTGAGTCGTACGAATCTGTATTTTCAACTGAAGGAATTTTTAAATCATGACTCTGAATTCACCAGCAGCAGCTAAAGCAGTAGACACCCATAGAACCAACCGCGCCATCGAGCACCTAATGGGCATGGTCACCGGCATGATTGCTGACGCCGAACTCAACGACAAGGAAGTGATGCTGTTGCGCACTTGGTTGTCAGCCCATCCAGAAGCTACTGCTGAATTCCCCGGATCAGTCATTGCACGCAAGATCAACGAAGTGCTTGAAGATGGAATCATCACCGACGCTGAGCGCCTTCACTTGCTGGAAGTTCTGACCCAATTGGCATCGACCAACTTCAGCGCGACTGGATCTGCTACGCCAGAGGTTTCCACCCTACCGATTGAAGACTGTGTAACGGTCGATTTCAAAAACTCCATGGTGTGCTTTACGGGAGATTTCCTCTATGGAACCAGGGCTGCTTGCGAGCGCTTAGTGCTAAAGGTTGGTGCAATGTGCGCTGACAACGTAAGCAAAAAAGTCGACATTCTTGTCATCGGCACTCGCGTTTCGCCAGACTGGGCACACACCAGTTTTGGGCGAAAGATTCAACGAGCTGTAGAACTTCAAGAGCAGGGGCATGCTATCGAAATAATTTCCGAAAAAAGAATGCTGGAAGTTGTTGGTTAAACACACCAGCCCTCAATAGGGCTTTGACATTAAACACCGTGTTTGCTTTTTGTTTAAACATGGTGTTTAATCCACTTCATCCCGCCACCTCACGGCGGTTTGGAGTGAAAAGTGCTTGCTACCCAAATTGCCGCCCCACAAGCGGCCCCCACCATCCAGGTGGATACCCGCCGCGCCTATCAGCTGGCGACACTGGCCCACTATTCCCAACAGCAGCAAGAAGCCGCTTTGCATCTCTTCGATGCTGGTCAGCGGATGCTGGATACCGGTGGTGGCGGCACGTGCGGCAGGCTCTTGCTGGGCATTTACAACGGTGACCGTTTCCCCTTTGATCTAACGGACCTGCGCCGCCTGGATGACCGGCTGCACGATGCAGCCATGACGGTGCTCTATATGGACAGCCGTAGCACCTATGTGGAAATCCATGTGCTACTGGATGCCATTCTGGCTGTGCCTTCCGGCAAATCCACCGGCAACACGCTTGAGCTGTGGGCGCATCGCATGGTCCTCAAAGGCCGCTGCAAGAAGGAATGCCTGCCCGACTTGAAAGCGAGGGCAGCATGACTTACCGCCAGCTGTTCGACCACCTCGGCAACCCCGTTGCCAAGCCTGCCCGCCAGCCCATCGGGCACCGCATCATCCAGACCGCCAGCGTGATCTGCATGCTGGTCATGTTGGCCGTGCTGTATGGAGGCCGGTCGTGAAATCGCACACATGCCCCCCCTGCACCCAAGATTGCAACCAGGGCCGTATATGCCCTACGCGCCTGGCGCGCCACACCACGCCGCCCGCTGCCGACTGGCCCCAAGCCGAATACACCGGCACGCTGATTCACCCCGCCGAAGCCCGCACCGGGCGACTCGATCCGCTTGGCCAGCCGGTGCCCATGCTGTGCCTTGACATCGAGCTGGACAGCGCCACACACAACCTGCTGCACGTTGAACAGCCCTTCCCCGCAGGCCAGCACAAGCAGTGCGAGGCCGCTGCCCACCGCCTCAAAGAAGGCACCCGCGTCACCGTGACTGCGCCCCTGGTTGGGATGCGCTTAGTAGCACGCAATGCATCCCACATCCACGTCATCAACCAACCCCAGGAGGCCGTAGCGTAATGCCGTCCGTCACCATCACCCTCATAGACACGCCCACGGGCGGCGTCGCCATTCAGACTGATTTCAAGCCAGCAGTGGGCAACCCCTGCAGCGCGGCCCAGGCGGCGGCATTGGACATCATTGCGCGCACCCGAAAGAACTATGGTCTGGAGCCGCAGGCAGCCAACGTGAACCCCACGCAGGAGCCAGCGCAATGACTCCCACCATCCTGACCCACAGCGGTATCAGCTTCAACCTGATGGAGCCCGACCCCGACCTGATCGAGATTGACGACATTGCGCACGCGCTGGCCCATATCTGCCGCTTCACTGGCCACACCCGCGTTTTCTACAGCGTGGCCGAGCACAGTGTGCGCACCAGCCTGTGCGCATGCGTGCCCCAAGAGCATGCCCTTGAGGCGCTCTTGCACGATGCCGCCGAGGCCTATATCGGCGACGTGTCCAGCCCGCTCAAGGCCCAGCTGCATGAGTACCGCAACATCGAGTTCAGGCTGGAGCAGGCCATTCGCCAGCGCTTTGGCCTGCCTCCCAAACACTCCCCATGCGTCAAGCAGGCCGACCTCACCATGCTGGCCACCGAAAAGCGCGACCTGATGCCCATGCACGAGGGGGACTGGGCATTGCTCCAGAACATCACCCCACTGGCCGAGGCCATCACCGCCCCACTACCGGCGCACATCGCCCGCTGGTATTTCCTTGATCACTTTGAAACCCTGACCAACAAGGCCACAGCATGACCACCGAATTTGCAAACATTGCGCTGGCACTCATTGCGCCCAGCCTGACCAACCCCCGCAAGAACTTCAACCAGGTCAAGCTGGCCGAGTTGGCAGAAGACATCAAGCGCCGTGGCATTGACACCCCCATCACCGTGCGCCCCTTGCCCGGCACCCGCCTGGCTGACACCGACCGCTCTGTGCAGTTTGAGCTGGTGTGCGGCGAGCGCCGCCTGCGGGCCAGCGAGCTTGCCGGTGTGGCCACCATCCCCTCGATGGTCCGTGCGCTGACCGATGACCAGGCGCTGGAAATCCAGCTCTGTGAAAACCTCAAGCGTGACGACCTCACCGAGCTGGAGGAAGCCGAGGGCTACGAAACCCTGATGCAACACGCCAACATCACCGCCGACCAGGTGGGCGAGCGCATTGGCAAGAGCCGCAGCTATGTGTACGGCCGCATCAAGCTACTGGACCTGTGCAGCGAGGCGCGTGTGAGTCTGCGCGATGGCGACATTGATGCCAGCCGCGCCCTGGTGGTGGCCCGCATTCCTGACCACAAGCTGCAGATTAAGGCCATGAAGGAAATTGTGGCGGGCACAAGCTACAGCCAACCCCGTGAGCCCATGACCTACCGCCAGGCGCTGGAGCACGTGCAGTGCAATTACATGCTCAAGCTGGGTGAGGCCAAGTTCAAGATCACCAGCGTGGACTTGGTTCCCGCTGCCGGTAGCTGCAAAACCTGCACTAAGCGCACAGGCCATGATCCTGATCTGTTCAGTGACGTGAAGGGTGCAGACGTCTGCATCGACCCGCCATGCTTCCACAAAAAGGAGGAGGCGCATGCCGCCGCCCTGGTCAAAGAGGCCAAGGACAAGGGCCAGACCGTCATTGCAGGCAAAGAAGCGTTGGAGCTGCGGGCCAACAACAGCTACTACGACAAGTTTGTCGGTTATCGCCGCCTGGACAGCGTGGAAGACAGCCCCACCGACCAGCCGCTGCGCAAACTTATTGGCCCCCTGATGAAGACCGAAGGCATCAAGCCGGTGCTTATCGAAGGCACCAAAAACAAGGGCGAGCTGCTGGAGTGCCTGCCCAATGAAGTGGCGCTCAAGCTGCTCAAGATGGCCGAGCAGCAAGCGGCTGCAGCCAGCCAGCAGCTCAGCGGTGCAGGCAGTGCGCCCAAGATCAGCAAGGAAGTGCAGAAGCTGGTCGACGACAAAAAGGCCAAGGCCGAAGCCAAGGCCAAGGCCGCGTATGAACAGGAGTGGCGCGACCAGCTGGTGGCCCGCACATGGGACGTGATGCAGCGGTCTGACGACATCGTGATGGCATTCAATACCGAGGTGCACCGCTATGTCGCCCTGAAGGTTGCGAACAACCTCAGCACCGACCAATCCGTCAAGGTGGGCAAGGTGCTCGGCCTGGACAAGGTGGGCTCCCACAGCGCCCTGCTTGACCACATCAAAACCAGTGAGCAGCCCGACGCGATCCACCTGCTGATGATTCTGGTGTGCGACAGCAGCGCCAACGACTTCAGCTACAGCGATCGCATTGCCAACGAAGGCATGCACCTGGTCGCGGGCATTGTGCATGGCGGTGGGCTCAAATCCACCCTCAAAGACATACAAGCCGAAGCCCTGGCTAAGCATTTCCCTAAGGTGAAGGAGGAAAAAGCAAAAGTCGCGACCGGCTCCGCTGCGCGGCCAAAGGAGGGGGCGGGAGGAACCAAGGGTGAAGTGTCTGCATCCAAAAAACCACCCGCCCGCGCGGCGAAGTTGTCGGCCGAGGAGGCAACACTAGGCATCGCTGACGCGCTGCAGGGCATCGAAGGGGCAGCTTCCGCTGACGCGGTCGCGCTGCCCGCTGAGCCAGCAGGGGTGGTTGACGAAACACAGTACGCCACGGCGGTGCAGATGGTGCTGGTGCAACGTGATGAGGCGGCATGTGTGTCGCACCTGGTCACCATGTTGGGAATCAAGGCCACGGTTGCCCAGGCGATGCTGGATCGCATGCAAGCTGAGGGCATTGTGGGTCCGCTGCCAAAGGGTTGCCACAGGTACCCGGTGCTGCAGCCATCACCTATCCCCGTTACAGACGATCCGCTGTTTGCCACGGCGCTCAAGGTGGTGATACGCGAACAAAAGGCCAATGTCCGGCTGCTCAAGAGCGAGCTGAGCGTAGGCACGACCAAGGCCCTGGATCTGATGGACAAGCTGCAGCAAGCAGGCAAGGTAAGCGCGTGTGATGAGCGCGGTGCCAGGAAGGTCCTGGTGTCGGCATGAGCAAGCGATTCAAATCCACTCTTGCTGCCTTTGCCGCAGCCATTTCGCTGTCTGCCTGCAATGACGCGAATATCGCCTCACACAACTTGTCAAAGGCCGCTGATAACTTCGAGATTCAGCGCCGAATCGTCTTTTACAACGGCATCACCGGCGAGTACATGATGACTATGGAAGGGCTGTGCAGCCTTGGCAATGACGACAAGTCCCGCCAGCTCACCATCACCTGCAAAACCGGCACGGAGGCTTACAAGAAGCACTTCCTAGGCTTGTCCGACAACGTGACATATTTCGTTGAGCAACTTGAACAAGCCAAGGTAAGCGCCTACCACTACCGCGTGATCTTCAAGCCTGCCGCAATCATTCCTGATCTGGAGATCAAATGAGCGGCAACAAGAAACCCCGCCGCATCCGCTGGATGCCCACCGCCGACACGATGGGCATCGCCCTACACTTTGCTGCCAAGCCTGCCAAGGCCGATACCGACCAAGTGGTGCAAGCCCTGCAGGCCGCTTTTCGTGCCCTGCGCGAGGGTGTCGCCACTGAGCTGCAATGGTCCGTGCTGGCTGGCAGCCTGGACGTATCCAAGGCCATCGAGGCGCAGGGCGTCGTGCGTGGGCTTGGCATTCACCTGGCCAGCGCCGAGGAAGCGCTGCAGGTCATCTACAACCGGGCGCGCACCCAGGACGGATGGCGACCAACGTCCCTCCACTTTTATGAACTAGACGCGGTCCACACGTTTGTGGATCTGCACGCCTACCAGGTCCGCCAGCTCAGCCGCGCTGAGTTCCTCTCAGCCATTGAAACAGCCCAGGGCCAAGTCCGTGCCAATGGCGGTCAAGCAACCTTGGCTAGGGCGCGTGACATTGAAAGGATGGCAGCATGAAGCCAAACCACTATGCAACGGCCGAGGAAACCGCCTCGGTGATGCGCCCTGCCACCGCCAATGAAAAGTGGCTGTACGAGCAGCTGGACCGCATCGACCCACATCGCCACGAAATGGGCAGCGCCGGTGATACACCGGCACTGGTCAAGCTGGTGTTTGAACTGCGCGAAATGCTGCTGCAAAAGGTCCTGTCATGAGCGCATCACCTCAAGAATCCTGCGATTGTTTGAACCGCTGCGGTGACGATGACCGGGTTGAAAAAGGCCAAGTGAAACCCTGCGACAACATGCTGGCCAGGAGGGAGCGGGAGCGCGTTGTCACCCAGCAGGTGGCCACCATCACCGCACTGCGTCAGACCTATGGCGCTGACAATGTGTTTGATCTCATCGAGAAGATGCATGCTTCCGTTGAAGCGCGTAATGTGGATATTGCGCGACTGGAGCCGCTGCAATATCGCCCAGCACCGTGCCACAAGTTCTGCGAGGCTACCGCTTTTGAAATTGAAGCGCGTGGGCTGAAAGCCAAAGTCACAAAGCTTGAAGGTGAAGCCGGTGTGATGCGTGACCTACTGCGTGAATCGCTCAGCGTTATCCAGTACATCGAAGCTGAATCTGAAGATGAATTCACACGCCTGGAAGTCATGAGGCGACAAATCAAAGCCGCAATCGACATGCAGGTGGTAACACAATGAACTCCATCAAGATCAACGTCAAGGTGGTCGAGCGCACGGATCTGGCGCTCCTGGTGTCCGATGGCCGCAAAGAGGCCTGGGTGCCGCTCAGCCAGATCGAGGAGGTAATCGAGGAGCCCGGCCTGTTCGGCCCGGTGATCACCGCCATTGTTGTGCCCGAATGGCTGGCTGCCGACAAGGGCCTGCAGCAGCTGCATGACGACGACACGCTGGATCTGTTCGGGAGTGTGGCATGACCTCTGAAAAAGCACAGAGCCTTAGCCTGGAGCGGCGGGTTGCAAATTCCCTTAATTTCCATCTAACAGGTGGCGGATGCCCTACTAACGGCTCACTGGGGGAATGCCCTGCCGTGTACGAGACATATGTTCGGGATGATGGAGTACGGTATTGCTATGCCCATGTCTACATTTGGACTGCAGGTAAAGAGAAAAACCTAAAAGCTTCCGAGGTGGCGCGGTGGGTTGAGGAGGCTGGCGGATTCGTTGACACGATCAGCCACCACCTCTACGACCCTGGCAACTTTGTCACAGACGGCATCTGCGAAGACGGTTCCTTGTCTTGGTTGGTGGAATTCACCGACAAGCAGATTTCTTTTGGAGATGCGCCATGAGCAAAGTTGGCCAACTCAAAAAGCAGTGGGATTACGAACCTAATGTGCCCCGCTGCGTCGACTGCATCAGTTTTCGCGAGTCCTATATCCGGCTGACTGAAAACAGCAATACGAAGCGAGTAAACCAGCATTGCGATCGTGGCGGGTTCACTGTCAGCCGCAATGGTGTTTGCAAATACTGGACGGATAAGACCGGTCACAAATTGGAGGTGCATCCATGAGCACGCTCAAGCGCGGCCTCACCCACCAGGAAGCCATGGAATACGTGGGCGTGAAGCGCCGCACCTTCGATGAAGTGTGGCGGCCGCAGCTGGTGGCTATGCGCCAGGGTGCCTGCGTGATCTTCGACCGGATGGACATAGACCGTCTGTTCGATCGCTTCAAACAGGAGGCATCCGGCCAGCCGGAAGCGGCCAACGAATCGACAAGCCAGGCCTTGACGGCGCACAATGGCGGACGGAACGAACGGCCCATCAAACCGAAAGGAGAAAAAATATGGGCCAAAACACACGGGGAATCTACCCTGAAGACAACGGGCTCTGGCAGGTTGACAAGTGGAAGCGGGGCACTCGATTTCGCCAGCGCGGCTTCGAGAGCTTTGACGAGGCGGAACGCTGGCTGATCACTCAGCTCGCAGGCCAGCGGGAAGTGCTGGTGCATGGGCAGCGTGCGACATACACGTTTAACCAGGCATCGGCCCACTACATCAGTCTGCACGAGCAAAAGGCCTCTCTTGAAACCGAGATCTTCATGCTGACCAGCGTCATGCCCTATATCGGCAAGCTCGACCTGCACCAGGTGCACGATGGCTCGCTTGCACCCTTCCAGACTGCAAGGTTGGCCGAAGGACGTGCGCACAAGACCATCAATCTGGCGCTGGGTGTGGTGCGCCGCATTCTCAACCTGGCGGCCACAAGCTGGCGGGATGAGAGCGGGAAGACGTGGTTGGAGCAGGCACCCAAGATCACACTGCTGCCCCTGGTTGGTCACCAGCGCGAACCGCGCCCGATCACCTGGGGAGAGCAGCGCACCTTACTGCCCAAGCTGCCAGACCACCTGGCGCGCATGTCGCTGTTCACCCTGAACACCGGCGTACGTGACGATGTGGTCTGCAGCCTGCGGTGGGAATGGGAGATCAAGGTGCCAGAGCTGGGCATATCGGTATTTGAGGTGCCACGGGAGCATGTCAAAGGCCGCAAAAAATCGCGGGTGGTGATCTGCAATAGTGTGGCGCAGTCGGTGATTGAATCCGTGCGTGGCCAGCACAAGGACTTTGTCTTTGTCTACCGGCGCGAACGGGTAAAAAACACCGACCAAGCGCCCAAAATGCCCTATCGACCCATCGGGACCATGAACAACACCGCCTGGCAGACGGCACGCAAGGCCGCTGGCCTGGGCGATCTGCACGTGCATGACCTGCGCCACACCATTGGCATGCGTCTGCGCGAGGCGGGCGTGGCCGAAAGCACAATCTCCGACATCCTGTGGCACAGCACCAAGACGATGACACAGCATTACAGCGTGGCTCAGATCGTGGAGCTGTACCAGGCGTTGGAGAAGGTGAAGGACGATGCAGGCCGGTGGAATAAGAGCCTGGCAACGCTCAAACGCGAGCAGGCGGGGGATTTTGTGGAGGCCACTCCCCCAAAAGTCCCCCAGGTGAAGGTAGCGTAGAAAATGAAAAAGCCCCTGAAAACTTGCGCTTTCAGAGGCGATGTCATTGGTGCGGCTGGCAGGAATTGAACCCACGACCCCTTGGTTCGTAGTTCTGCAGCCGCTGGTAAGTAGTTGATTTATATAGCATTGGTGCCGTTCGTTCCAACTGATTGTGCACTGTATTGCGCTGATTTTAGAAGGCCAATCCCCCAAAAGTCCCCATGCGCAGACGCAAAAAAGCCCCCCACCCCGTGAGGGATGGAGGGCGTAAAGCCGTGAACCTTGGCACGGCAGGAGACAACTGCAAAAGGGTTAGGCTGGCGTGAAGTCCACGTAGAACTTGTCGCCGATCTTGAATTTGTCCCAAAGATCAGGGTTTGCGATGTTGATCGACAAATCTGCACCAGGCGACCACTTCGCATAGGTGTTGTCCTCGTCGCTGCCGTCTGCCGGGTAGTTGCTGGCTGCAACCGCATGGAATTTCAGCGTCTCGCCAGTCTTTGTTGGCTCGGCGGATGGGTCATAGTGGCCATCTGCATTGATGCGAGAGGTGCTGACGTGGACAAAACCCACCTGAAACTTAGCGCGCATAGTCGTCATATAGATCCTAAAAAATCGTGTGTCACCTACTTAATCGCGGCCAGGTGACGAAACCGGAAAACTCAAAACAATCCAGCAGGCTCCGCTTCCACGTCCCAGCTGCTGATCAGCAGCTCCATGCGGTCGACGCCCTGGCCACCGCCCACCGTGTACTTGATGGGTACCGCCTCGATGTGCAGGCCAGCAAAGCACTCGCGGATCTGCGGGTGGTCATTGATGCTCAGCAGGGCCTTGCCCTTGATCTCGCGCATCATCTTGGCCATGGACACGTATTCCTCGAATGGAAACGGCACGCCGTAGCCCTCGGTCTCCCAGTACGGCGGGTCGAGGTAAAAGAAGCTGTGCGGCCGGTCGTACCGACGCATGCACTCCTTCCAGTCCAGCCGCTCGATGTAGGCACCAACCAGGCGAAGGTGGGCCGCGCTCAGGTCTTCTTCCAGCCGCAGCAGGTTGACCGTGGGTGCGGCCGCTGTAGTGGCCGTGCCCCAGCTCTGGCCCTGCACGCGGCCGCCAAAGGCCTGGTGCTGCAGGTAATAGAACCGGGCAGCGCGCTGGATGTCTGTCAGCGTCTCGCTGGGAGTGATCTGCGTCCACTTGAAGACCTCCCTGCTGGAGAGCGCCCACTTGAACTGGCGCACGAACTCCTCCAGGTGGTTCTTGATGACGCGGTACAGGTTGACCACATCTCCGTTGATGTCGTTGATGACTTCCACCTCGGCAGGCTGCCGCAGGAAGTACATGGCAGCACCACCGGCGAATACCTCCACATAGCAGGTATGCGGGGGAAAGCGGTGCAGGATGGTTTCGGCCAGGCGACGTTTTCCGC
>CAISLN010000058.1 GCA_903886275.1 uncultured beta proteobacterium
GGATATCGCAGCGCGCTACGGGGTCTCACGCACCACGCTTTACAAGCGCGTGGGGACGGTACAGCCTTTAAAGCAGGGTGCGCTGTAAAAGCCAAAACTGAACCCTGCGCGAACGACCCGCCCACAGTTTGGCTGCGCAATCGTGCGTACGATACTTTGGCGTGGTTCAAAAATGGCGGTTTCCGGGTAACACAGGCGCGGCAATACCTCCCTCAAGAATTCGGGATTTCTGGTTCGGTACGATGGAATGGCGGCAGGCCTGTTGACCTGCACCGGATCAGCTTCGCTGCGGCTGCAGCGGACCAAAGCCCAGCATCGTCAGCCAGTGCGGGTGCTCGCAGCCGGTCATCAATTGCTTGGGACTTTTCCCAACACGTTCTGGCACGCGGCTGCGTAGAAACGTGCGGTGATTCAGGAAGAATTGCAGCAAGCTCAGGTACTCACCGCCGAGCTGGCGACGTAGCGTGAAATAGTTGCGCAGCCTGGAATTCAAGTTCTCTACCATCGAGCTGCAGCGCGGTGTCTCGGCCATGGCCTGCATCACGGACTCAAAGACCACGTGACATTTGTCCCCCATCTCAGAGCACAGTCGGCACCAACCCTGCCAGTACAGAGATGACGTGGTTGGCTTGCGCTGCAGCACACAGGCCTGTCTCACCAGGTACATGCAGACATCGTTGTCCTGGGCAATCGATTCCAACTTTCTGTCCAGCACGCCGGCAAAGGCGAGCAGATCGTTACGCTGATTTTGCAGGGCGACGCGCACTTTGCCGATACGCTTCTTGTCCAGGTGTTCGCGTGCCAACAACTCAGCGACAACAAAGTCGAACAGTTCCAGCCGGGTGGCCAGCGCGGGGCCCGCAAGTTCCAACACATCTTGGCGCAGCCAGCCGGTCAGCGTCTTGATGTCTTTGGCAAGATGAGCGCTTTGCGCTGAGGCCTGCCTGGCCATTCCCAACTGAAGGGAAACCGCATTGCCACTGCCGTGTTTCCTGGCGGCCTCCATTCTTGCCTCAACTTCCTGGCAACGGGTGGCTGCACCCTTGGCCACGCTGGCCAGCACATTGGACAAGTCCTCGCACTGCTTGACGATGTGAAACACATCGCCATGGCACGGCTTGTCGACCCAGACGATGGTTTGCCCGGCGCGCAGCCCAGTACCCTGATCCGCGATCAGATACTCGGGGTTGAAGCCGCTGGCCTGCAAGTACAGCAGATGGATGGCCCATGTCTGGGCGTCCCTGTGCTCCTCGGTCGCAAGCAAATAGCAATAAGTTGAGCGGGCATCAACCCCCACCAGCACCGGCGCGTTGCAGTGAAAAATCTCGTCGTGCATGCCGACCCGAATGCAGGACAGGTCTTGTGCCTGGCTGATGTCGCGCGCGCGCTGTATCGCCAACTGGTGCAGGTTGTGCACACCACCCAGGCTGATGGACACGCCAAGCATGTCGCGCATGAACTCCTGGACGCCTCGGTATGAGCTGTGACAAATCAGAGTTAGCGACAAGACGAGCTGCTGCAGCCACTCCTTGGTGACGGGCAGAGAAAACAGGGCGCTATCGCCATCAGACGTTTGTGCAAATGCAAAATCCAGGGCGACTTGAGCTTTGTTTCGTTGCTGGTAAACAAACTTTCGGCTGACCTCATTCTCAGCGGCGAGGTCGCTGACATTGGCGGCACCGGCCAAGGCCTGAATAGCCAGCTTGATGCGTTGTGCCGAGCGAAGTTTGGCCGCCGGACAGGTCGTTGTGGTCATGACGATGTGCTGCTGTAAATAAAGGGCAGCAAGTATCCCTGACATTGAACATTACCCCGGCGCCTGTACCAACCAGCAGATCAGAATCAGCTCAACCTGTTACCCAGGTTTGAACCACGCCC
>CAISLN010000059.1 GCA_903886275.1 uncultured beta proteobacterium
GGGCTTTTTGGCACGCACAGGTGACGGCGAGCCCGGCGTCAAGACCATCTGGCTGGGCATGCAGCGGATTCTTGATTTCTCCGCTGGCATTAGATTTTCAAGGGAGCTCCAGGCTCAGGGGACTTGTGTATAACGAGATGCATCAAATCCTCATGGTAACGGCTTGCAGTCTTGCTTACGACTATTTTTAATGGTTTTGTACAGTTATAAAAACACCGACAAACCCCGGAGTCTGCCTTCAAGCGATTCTAGCCACAGACAGGCAAGTTTTTGCAATTGAGAGCACCGGGCGCACGACCGCTTACGCTGCACAACCGACGAGATGCCCTCAAGCCGCTCGCGTACTGCCTGAGAAGCGGCCATCAAATTGTCTAGGCCAGGGTTTTGCGGTGGGTCACAGCATCGGGTGCAGACATTTACAAACCACAGCCCCGCAATATCAGCCCCACCACATGCTCGGTGGCCCGCGCATAGTCCCTGGGGCCTAGCGACACGGTGCCCAGCACGGCGCTGACCTGCACATCAAAATCGGCATAGGTTTGGGTGGCGGCCCAGATGGTGAAGAAGAGGTGGGTGGCGTCCACCGGCGCCATGCGCCCGGCGTCTATCCAGCCTTGCACCACGGCGGCCTTGCTGATGACCAACTGGCGCAGCTCGGTACGGAGCAGCTCTTTGACCACCGGTGCGCCATGCAGCATCTCGTTGGCAAACACCTTGGAGCCATCGGGCCGCTGGGCCGAAAGTTCCATCTTGGCGCGTATGTATTGTTCGAGTGCGGCGCGGGGTTCGGCATCCGCGGTGATGCCGTGCGTTGGCGCTAACCAGTCATTCAAAATGCGCGCCAACACAGCGCGGTACAGCACTTCCTTGCTGCCAAAGTAGTAATGCAAATTGGCCTTGGGCAGGCCGCTGCCCTCGGAGATAGCGGCCATGGTGGCGCCAGCAAAACCGGCACGGGCAAACACCTTTTCGGCGGCCAGCAAAATCAGGGCCTCATTCGTTTGGCGAATAAGGCCCTTGGACGGGGCCTGTGGGCTTTGCGCCCGTGCAGACCCGCGAACGGCTTTGGTTGGCAAAGTCATCCGCTCCTTCATGAATTACTTTTGCGCTGCTTCCCACACCGCGTGCGTATAGGCAGCCTTGCCCGGATCCTTCTTGATCACGGGGTCGCTGCCACCGGTCAGCAAGACCTTGATGGTGCGCTCAAAGGCGGCGGGTTCCAGGTAGCCAATCTTTTTGGTGCCGGCATTGCTGATCAGCTTGGCCACGTTTTCCATCTGGCGCTTTTGCACCTTCAGGCTGGAGCTGCCCGACGTGTCGGCGGCCAGCACGGCCTTGGCCGCACCTTCGGGGTCTTTCACAGCAGCATCCCAACCCTTGAGCGAGGCCTTCAGGAACTTGCCCATGCGCGCGACAAAGGCCGGGTCTTTCAGATTGGGTTCGAGCACATAGAGGCCGTCTTCCAGCGTGGACACGCCTTCTTTTTCATAGAAGAAAGTGACCAGGTCTTTTTCCTTCACACCGGCGTCCACCACCTGCCAGTACTCGTTGTAAATCATGGTGGAAATACAAGCGGCCTGGTCCTGCAACAGCGGGTCCACATTGAAGCCCTGCTTGAGGATCTTGATGTCGGAGTCGGTCTTCAGGCCGAGCTTGTTCATCCAGTTGAGGAAGGGGTATTCGTTGCCGCCGTACCAGACGCCCAGGGTCTTGCCCTTGAAGTCCTTGGAGGTGGCAACGCCGCTCTTCTTTTTGCAGGTCAGCATCAGGCCGGACTTGTCAAACACCTGGGCCACGTTGACCAGCGGCACACCGGCTTCGCGCGAGGCCATGGCCGAGGGCATCCAGTCCACCACGATGTCGGCCTGCTTGCCGGCCAGCACCTGCGTGGGGGCAATGTCGGGGCCGCCCGGCTTGATGGTGACGTCCAGACCGGCTTCTTTGTAATAGCCCTTGGCCGCGGCCATGTAGTAGCCGGCAAACTGGGCTTGCGGCACCCATTTGAGCTGCACGGTGACGGCTTCATTGGCCAGCGCGCCGGTGCTGGCAGCAACGCCGCACACAGCCAACACCGCGGCCATCAGGCTGCTGGTGAATTGGGGGGAACGAATCATGGGGAACACTCCTTCAGGGTTAAAGAATCAACACACACCAAATTATTTAGAGCCGCGGATGGAAGGATGCCAAAAGGCCACCCTGCGCTCCAGCGCCACCAACAAGGCATAGGCCAGCGAGCCGGTCACCGCCGCCACCACAATCGCGCCCCAGACCAGGGGCATGTTCATGCGCGAGGCCTCGGTAGAAATACGAAAGCCCAGGCCACTGGTGGGCGAGCCAAAGAACTCGGCGACGATGGCGCCAATCAGAGCCAGCGTGGCATTCACCTTGAGCGCGTTGAAGATATGCGGCAAGGCAGAGGGCAGGCGCAGCGCCACAAGAGTGCGCGTATAGCTGGCTGCATAAGAGTGCATCAGTTCGCGCTCCAACTTGCCTGCGGCCTTGAGCCCGGCCAGCGTGGACACCAGCATCGGAAAGAAGGTCATCAGCACCACCACCGCCGCCTTGGACGGCCACTCAAAGCCAAACCACATCACCGCAATCGGTGCGATGCCGACCAGCGGAATGGCGCTGGTGAGAGAGGCCACGGGAAGCAGGCCGCGCTGCAAAAACGGCATGCGGTCAATGGCGACGGCCACGGCAAAACCCAGGGCGCAACCCATGGCCCAGCCGATCAGCACGGCCCGTCCAACGGTCTGCACAAAGTCGCCCCAAAGCTTGGGCCCATGCTCGGCCATGGAGGCCAGTACAAAGCTGGGCGCGGGCAGGAACACGCGCGACACATCCAAACAGCGCACCAGCACCTCCCAAAAGAAAACCACCCACAGGCCAAACACCGTGGCGGTCAGCATGCCGGCCCAGTGGCCTTCCAGCGCAGCGGTGCGATAAATGCTAAACGCGGCCAAGATAGCCAGCAGCACGATGGCGGGCCAGAACAAAGGCGAGGCACCGGCCTGCAGCCAGCCGCTCAGCACCACGTCGGTGGCGGCACCCGCGCTGGCTTCCAGACTGGCAGCGCCCGCCACAGCAGTGTTCACAGCTTCGCTCATGCCACACCTCCGCGATTGCGCAAGACCATGCGCTCCACCAGAGCCACGGACGTGGTGAGCGTCAGACCCAAGAGCGCCGACATCACCAGGGCCGACCAGATCTGCGTGGTCTGGCCGTAATAGGAGCCGGTGAGCAGGCGCGCACCCAACCCGGCCACGGCGCCGGTGGGCAACTCGGCCACCATGGCGCCGACCAGACCGGCAGCCACGCCCACGCGCAGGGCGGGAAACAAAAAGGGCAGAGCGGCGGGCATGCGCAGCAGCCAAAGCGACTGCCAGCGGCTGGCGGCATAGGTGTGCATCATCTCGGTCTCAATGGTTTGCGGCGAACGCAGGCCAGCCACCATGGCCACCGTGACAGGGAAGAAGCACAGGTACATGGCAATCACCGCCTTGGGCGCCACACCGGAAAAACCCAGCGTACCCAGAATCACCAGCACGATGGGCGCAATCGCCAGCACCGGCACGGTTTGCGAGGCCACGATCCAGGGCATCAGCGCGCGGTCCAGCGTGCGGCTGTGCACGATCAGGATGGACAGCAAGAGGCCCAGCGCCGTGCCCATGACAAAGCCGATCAGCGTGCTCTGCCCGGTGACAGCCACGTGGTAGAGCAGGTTGCGCGGGTTGTCCATCGGCCACTCGGTCAGGCTCTCGTAAAGGTCCCGCACCACCTGGTGCGGAGCGGGCATCAGCGGGCGCTCCATGGCCATCGTCGCATCGAACAGTTCGCGCTGGGTGTAACCAGCCTCCTCGTCCAGCACGCGTTCAATCGCACCCGGCGCATTGAGCCGCCAGGCCGCCACATACCAGGCCAGCAACACGGTCAGCAGCACCACCGCGATGGGCAGGCCGTTGTGGATGAAGCGTTGTAGAGGAGTCTTCTTGGTTTTGCCGCCGGGCCGCCCCAAGGCAAAATGCGCCCCCTCGGGGGGCAGCGACCCACTCGAAGAGAGGGAGCGTGGGGGTTCTATTTTGCCGCCGGGCCGCCCCAAGGCAAAATGCGCCCCCTCGGGGGGCAGCGACCCACTCGAAGAGAGGGAGCGTGGGGGCACGATTTCTTCAGCCATGGTGGCCGTCCGCCAAGGCCACACGCACCTCATGCGCCAGCGCCATGAATTCGGGTGTGTCGCGCAGACCCAGATGGCGCGCATCCGGCAGCGGCGAGCGGATCACCTTGACGATGCGCCCAGGGCGTGGCGACATCACCACGATTTGGGTGGACAGGTACACCGCCTCGGCGATCGAGTGGGTCACAAACACCACCGTGCGGCGCTCGCGTTGCCAGAGCTGCTGCAACTGTTCGTTGAGCCGGTCGCGCGTGATTTCATCCAGCGCGCCAAAGGGCTCGTCCATCATCAAAATTTTGGGCTCAAAGGACAGGGCGCGGGCGATCGAGACCCGCTGCTGCATGCCGCCCGAAAGCTGCCAGGGATACTTGCCCTCAAAGCCCTTGAGGCCCACGCGCTCCAGATGTTCGATGGCGATCTGCTTCGCCTCTGCCCTGCCCTTGCCTTGGATTTGCAGCGGCAAGGTCACATTGCCCAAAACGGTGCGCCAAGGGAACAAAGCGGGTGCCTGGAACACATAGCCGTAGGCCCTTGCCAGGCGCGCAGCGTGGGGGGAGACACCGTTGACCAGCACCTGCCCGGCGCTGATGTGTTCCAGGTCGGCAATGACGCGCATCAGCGTTGTCTTGCCGCAGCCCGAGGGACCGATGAGGGAGACAAACTCCCCCTCGGCAATCTCCAGGTCAATGTCGCTCAGCGCGTGCACCGGCGTGTCCGCCGTCTGGTAGACCACGCTGGCGTTTTGCACCTGCACGGCCAGGCGGTCTACGGGGAGATTCGGTTCTTGATTTTTCATTGGCGCACAGGTTGCACTACTTTGGGGTCAGTGGGCATAAGTTGACCAATTGGTTAACTTATCTGTCGATACTAGCGAGTTTCATGCCAGTGCCGCCACTGGGGTTTGTACTGCCTAACGGGTCGCTGGCGTCTGCGCGGTGCCAGATGGGTCAGCGGCGTTTTGCTCAGTCCACCCTGTTTGCGTTGGCGCAAGGCTTGTGAATAGAGGCAGGGCAATCGGAGCATACAGCGCAAAGCATGGGCATTTGGGAAGGTCCAAGCGTTTGCGCAAACCTTGCATCGCATTACGATGGCGCGCTGAAGAGGCCCCAGCCCCCTTCGCCCCGCCCGACGACCTGTCAACAACCCAAAGGAGTTTCCCTCATGAAATTAAGCCGCCGCACCATGCAAGCCACTTTTGCGCTCAGTCTGATTGGAAGTCTGTTTGCTACTCCAGGCTATGCCGCCGAGAAGCCCAAGGTCGCGCTGGTCATGAAGTCCCTGGCCAATGAGTTTTTCCGCACCATGGAAGATGGTGCCAAGGCCCACAACAAGGCCCATACCGCCCAGTACACACTGGTGTCCAATGGCATCAAAAACGAGACCGATACCGCTGCCCAAATCCGCATGGTTGAGCAAATGATCGCGCAAAAGGCCGACGCCATCGTCATCGCACCGGCGGACTCCAAGGCGCTCGTTCCCGTGCTCAAGACAGCCATCGACAAGGGGATTTTGGTGGTCAATATTGACAACCAACTCGATGGCGACGCGCAAAAGGAAAAGGGCATACAGATTCCGTTTGCCGGACCGGACAACCGTGCCGGCGCCAAACTGGTGGGCGACTTCCTGGCCAAGAGCCTGAAGGCCGGCGACAAGGTGGGCATCCTGGAGGGCGTCTCCACCACCTTCAATGCGCAACAGCGCACCCTGGGTTTTCAGGATGCCATGAAGGCCGCCGGCGTGGGCGTGGTGGGCGTGCAGTCGGGCAACTGGGAAATCGACAAGGGCAATGTGGTGGCCTCGGGCATGCTGCGCGAGCATCCCGACCTCAAGGCCTTGCTGGCAGGCAATGACAACATGGCCCTGGGTGCGGTGGCCGCGGTGAAGGCCGCTGGCAAAGTGGGCAAAGTGATGGTCGTCGGCTATGACAACATCAGTGCCGTCAAGCCCATGCTGAAGGACGGGCGCATGCTGGCCACGGCTGACCAGTTCGGTGCCAAACAGGCTGTATTCGGCATAGAGATTGCGCTGAAGGCCATGGCCGAGAAGAAGAAGCAGGCAGATATGCCGGCCTCGATTCAGACCGAAGTGGTTCTCGTCACCAAGGACAGCAAGTAATGGCCGCTGGCCGGTGCGCCACGCCCGGCCAGATCCACCCGAGCGGCTCTGCATGACACTCCACCCCTCCCCGGTCGAAGCCCTGTTCAGCATCACGGACATCGGCAAGAACTATGTGACGCCGGTGTTGCAGGGGGTGAACCTGCAGCTCTACGCCGGCGAGGTGCTGGCACTGACGGGCGAAAACGGTGCCGGCAAAAGCACCCTGGCCAAGATCGTGTCGGGGCTGGAGACGCCGAGCCAGGGCAGCATGGCGCTGTTGGGCCAGGCCTATGCGCCGCGCTCCAGACGCCAGGGCGAGAAGCTGGGCGTGCGCATGGTGATGCAGGAGCTGGGGCTGATTCCCACCCTGACGGTGGCTGAAAATTTGCTGCTGGCCACCCTGCCCAACCACGGCCGCTGGCGTGCCCACTGGATTGACCGCAAGCGTCTGCATGCGCTCGCCACGCAGCACATGGAAAAAATGGGCATGCAGTCCATAGACGCCGACACGCCGGTATCCGAGCTCGGCATTGGCCAGCAGCAGATGGTGGAGATCGCCCGCAACCTGCAGGACAACACGCGCATCCTGATACTCGATGAACCCACGGCGATGCTCACGCCGCGCGAGACGCAGCATTTGTTTGCGCAAATTGCGCGGCTCAAATCGCAGGGTGTGGCCATCATTTATGTGTCGCACCGCCTCGAAGAGGTCAAGGAAATTGCCGACCGGCTGGCAGTGCTGCGCGACGGCCACCTGGTCACCACCTGCCCCATGGACAGCGTGAGCGAGGGCGACATCGTTGAGCTGATGGTGGGCCACGCGGTGGCACAGGATCTTGAGCGCGCGCGCCGCCCCCGCGGCAAACTGATGCTGGGCGCCCGCGCATTGGGCCGGGGCCAAGCCGTGCAAGATGTCAGCGTGGAGCTGTATGCCGGCGAGGTGCTGGGCCTGGCCGGACTGGTGGGCAGTGGGCGCACCGAATTGCTCAGGCTGCTGTTTGGTGCCGACCGCGCCGACCGTGGCGAGATCACGGTGTACGGTGCAGGTGACGATCAGGCACCGCGCGTGGTCAAGCAGTGGCGCTCGCCGCTGCAGGCCATCGCTGCCGGTATCGGCCTGATCACTGAAGACCGCAAGTCGCAAGGCCTTTTGCTCACACAAACCATACGCGTCAATTGCACGCTGAGCGATGTGGGCGCGGTCTCCCAATGGGGTTGGCTGAAGTTGCTGCGCGAGCGCCATCTGGTGTCCGAACTGATACGGCGCCTGTCCGTGCGTTGCCACTCCATGGAACAAACCGTGGGAACGCTCAGCGGGGGCAACCAGCAAAAGGTGATTGTGGCGCGCTGGCTGCACAAGCCCTGCAACGTGCTGTTGCTCGACGAGCCCACGCGCGGTGTGGATGTGGGCGCCCGTGCCGACATCTACGCCGAGCTGGAACAGATGGCCCTGGGCGGCCGCGCACTGCTGATCGTGTCGAGCGACCTGCGCGAGCTGATGCAGCTGTCGGACCGTATCGGCGTGATGGCCAATGGCCGGCTGGTGCGAATTTTCGAGCGCGGGCAATGGAGCGAAAAGTCCTTGCTGGCGGCCGCCTTCAACGATGCCACTGCGCCGGCTGGCGCGCCGCTTGCCAGCGCGTCCTAGCGCGGCGCAACCCTTCACCTCTTACCCTTGGCCACCCATGACAAGCGTTCAAACCCCCACCCCACCCAGCAAGCAGCACAGCCAGCTTGGCACTTACCTCGGGCTGAGCGGCGCGCTGCTCGGCATGGTGCTGCTGTTTGGCTACCTGAGCGAATACTTCTTTAGCGCCGAAACTTTTCTGGCCATTGCCAATGAGTTCCCGGCCCTGCTGGTGATGGCCGTGGGCATGACCTATGTGCTGATCATCGGCGGCATTGACCTGTCGGTGGGCTCGGTGCTGGCGCTGTCGGCAGCGGCCACCGCCAATGCCATTCTGCAATGGCATTGGGGCACCCTGCCCGCAGGTGCGCTTGGCCTGGCGGTGGGTCTGGCCTGCGGTGGTGCTACCGGCTGGATTGCCGTGACCTGGCGGCTGCCGACCTTTATTGTTTCGCTGGGCATGCTGGAGGCCGTGCGGGGCGGCGCCTATGTGCTGACCGACTCGCGCACCCAGTATGTGGGCGACGCCATGGGCGGCCTGGCTGCGCCCTGGATTGCGGGCGTGTCGTCGGCATTTTTTCTGTCCATGGTGATCGTCGCGGTGGCGCATGTAGTGCTCACGCGCACGGTGTTTGGCCGCTATGTGGTGGGCATTGGCACCAATGAAGAGGCCATGCGACTGGCCGGCATCAACCCCAGCCCGATACGCGTGGCCGTCTTTGCCGCCACCGGCGTTTTGGCCGGACTCGCCGGGCTGATGCAGTCGGCAAGGCTGGAGGCGGCCGACCCGAATTCGGGCACCGGCATTGAGCTGCAGGTGATTGCCGCCGTGGTGATTGGAGGCACCAGCCTGATGGGCGGACGCGGCTCCGTCATCAACACCTTGTTTGGGGTGCTGATCATCACGGTGCTGGAAGCGGGCCTGGCCCAGATTGGTGTGAGCGACCCCAGCAAACGCATCATTACCGGCTGCGTCATCGTGGCTGCGGTGATCCTGGATACCCTGCGCCAAAGGCGTGTTCACGTCGCCTGAGGGTTCAGCGAGTCCTCCATGGCCACCCCGCGTGACTGCACCCCTGGCTGCTGTTGGTTACGATAGCGCGGCTGCCCCCCTTTCCTACCGAGGTACCCTATGAAACATGGCTTGCTATTGCATGCAGAACTTTCCCAAGTGGTTGCCGCCATGGGCCACGGCGAAATGCTGGTCCTAGGCGACGCCGGCCTGCCCATCCCCAACGGACCTGCCCGCATCGACCTGGCGGTCAGCCCCGGCACCCCGGGCATTGCAGAGGTGCTCAAGGCCGTGCTCTCGGAACTGGCCGTGGAGAGCACCCTCATCGCCCATGAGGCGCTGGACGCTACCGACGGGGCGTTGCCTGCTTGGTATGCCAGCGAGCTCCCAATGCCGCCGCAAACCGTCAGCCATGAAGCCTTCAAGCAGCTTTGCAAATCTGCCCGCGCCATCGTCAGAACCGGGGAATGCACACCCTATGCGAATGTGATTTTGGTAGCCGGCGTGACCTTTTGAGGGGCGTGCGCTTACTGATCCCTCAAAGCGGGGCCAGTGGGTGGGGCGCACCGTCAAAGCCGCCCCACACCGACTGGTCATATTCGATCACCGAGCCGGTCATCAGGCCGGACTCGGCACTGCACAAATAAGCCACGGCGCGGGCCACTTCTTGGGGGTCCACCAAACGGCCATTGGGTTGCGAGGCGGCGGCCGTCTCCAGCCAATCGGCGTCGGCGTGGTGGAACTCGCGCTGTATGCGGTCTTCGCCTTCGCTGGCCATCCAGCCGATGTTCAGGCCGTTGACGCGGATGCGGTTGCGCAGGAGCGCGTAGGCCGTGTTGCGCGTGAGCGTAGCGAGTGCGCCCTTGGAGGCGCAGTAGGCCGCAATAAAGGGTTGACCGGCCATGGCCGACATGGAGCCGATGTTGACGATGCTGCCCGCTATGCCTTCGCGCCGCATGATCTTGATGCTCTCTTGCATCAGGAAAAACGGGGCGCGCACATTGACGGCAAACATGCGGTCAAACAGTTCCGGATCTGTATCCAAAATCGTGCCGCGATCGGTGACGGCGGCGGCGTTGACCAGTATGTCGACACGGCCGAAGCTGGCGTCGGCCTGCTGCACCACCTTGCGGCAGTCTTCCACTTGGCCTAGATCGGCCTGCACATAAATGGCCTGGGTGCCCAGGGCGCGCAACTGCTCGGCCTGGGCCTCGCCCTTGGCAGCGTTGCGGCCGCAAATAACGACGCCTTGGGCGTCGCGCTCGGCCAGCAGACGGGCAATGGCGGCGCCCAGGCCCTGCGTGCCGCCGGTGACGATGGCGACCTTGCCCGAGAGGGATGCGAGTGCGTGGGTGTTGGACGGTGTGGGGCTGCTCATATTTGTCTCCTGTTGTTGAAAGAAGGAATCAGCTCAAGCGCGTCAGCGCCTGTGCCTGCAAGGTGGCGTTGAACTGTTCGTGTGTGTGGCCCTGCGCCAGTGCGCTGCGCATCAGGTCCTGCTGGCTCAGCGGCGCCAACCCACCCATGTGCGGATCGCGGTCTAGGTTGGTGGGAAAGGCATAGCCCTCGGCGCTGGCGGCCACGGCGGCGGCCAAGTCATCTGCCGGAAATTGCGCGCTCGCCCGCAACAGGCTGGGGTAGAGCACTTGTGCCATACGCACCCGGTCCACCGTCTCCATACAGCGCCCAAAGGCGGACGACACCTGCAGCAGATTGGCCATGCGGCGGATCTCGGCCGAGCGGTTGTGACCGGCCGCGTGCATCAGGGCCGGGTTGAAGAAGATGCCGTCGCCCTTGTGCAGCGGCAGTTGCACATGGTGCTGGTCAAAGTAGGCCTGAAACTCCGGCCGCCCCGCCACCAGATAACCCGATTCAAACTTTTGCGAATGCGGCAGGTACAGGGTGGGGCCACTTTCCAGCGGCATGTCCACATGGGCCACAGCACCCTGCAGGGTCAAAAAAGGCGAGAGCCGGTGCACATGGGCCGGGAAGCGTTCTGCACCGGCTGCGGCAAAAAAGCCCAGGTGGTAATCGCGGTGCGCGGTCTGCGCCGCACCGCCGGGATTGACGCTGTTGATCTGAGAGGTGAGCTGGTAGGCTGGGCCCAGCCAGGCCTCGCACACGGTGGCCAACAGTGCGTTGCCGTAATAGGCGGCAAATATTTCCGGGGCGCGCAGGCAAAGTTTTTCCAGAGCGTTCCAGACCCGGTCGTTGGCACCTGGCTTGGCAAAGTGGTCACCTCCATGGCCTGCGGCGTGGGACTCATCAATCAGGGCCCGGAACTCCACCGAGGCGGCGTCCACCACGGCCACATCCGAAAAAAGGCCCTGCAACACCAGCACGCCGGGCCCGCTACGCCAGACCTGCGCCCATTCAGCCATCAGTTGCCTGCGCCAACTTTGCGGGTCCTTGGATGCGGCCTGTGCCGCGCGCAGGGCGCTGCAGTCGTAGAGCGGCACGCCCTTGAGAATCGCCGCAGCCTGGGGGCAGTCCTGCACGCGGGTTGGCGTCTGCACCAAGGGGTCGAGTTCGCTTAACGGACACTGGTCGGCGCGCAGCCAAGCGACTGCGCTGCTTTCGCTGGGCGTGGAAGGGTTCATAAAGGATGCCTTTGTGATGTGTGTCAATTTAAAGAAGTTGCAGTGTAGGAAGGACGACCACCTGGCAAGGCTTTAAAACACCTCAAAAACACCTCAAATTTCGGCCCGCTCCAGCACAATGGAAACCCATGTCCCATCCGCACCTGCTCAAAGCCATTGCCCTGCAGGCCGGCGTCAGCCTCGCCACGGTAGACCGCGTAGTGCATGGCAGGGCCGGAGTGCGCGCACACACAGTGAGAAGGGTTGAACAGGCGCAGGCCGAACTGGAACGGCAAAGTGCGCAGCAGGGTTTGCAGGGGCGCAAGTTCATGCTGGATGTGGTACTGCAGGCCCCTACCCGCTTTACCCAGGTGGTGCGCGATGCGCTGGAGCGCGAGATGCCGCTGCTGCATCCCGCCATCTTTCGCGCACGCTACCAGATGGCCGAGTCCCTGCCGGTGGCGGACCTGGTCACGGTGCTGGACAAAATTGCCGCGCGTGGCAGCCATGGTGTGCTTCTGAAGGCGCCCAACGAGGGGCAGGTAGTGGCTGCTGTGGCGCGGCTGCAGGCCAGGGGAATTCCCGTGGTCACGCTTGTCACGGATCTGCCGGACTCGGCGCGCCTGGCCTATGTGGGCATGGACAACCGCGCCGCCGGGCAAACGGCCGCCTATTTGCTGGGCCAGTGGCTGGGACCCGACACATGCGCCGGGGTGCTGGTGTCGCTCAGCAGCACACGGTTTCGCGGCGAAGAGGAGCGCGAGGCCGGCTTTACCGCAGCGCTGCGCGCACATTACCCGCTGCTACAAGCGGTGGACGCCAGCGAGGGCCTGGGACTGCACGCGGCCACGGCAGCCCTGGTGCTGGAGCGGCTGCGCCAGCGGCCGGAAATCTGCGCGGTGTATTCCATAGGTGGTGCCAACGCAGCCGTTCTGCAGGCCTTTGCCCAGGCCGGACGCAGTTGCCGCGCCTTCATAGGCCACGACTTGGACGCCGACAACCTGGCGCTTTTGCGCGCCGGCCAACTCAGCGCCGTGCTGCACCACGATCTGGCGCACGATATGCGCATGGCCTGTTTGCATGTCATGCGCGCCCACTGCGTGGGGCCGACACAGACGCCGGCCACACTATCGGGCGTGCAGGTGGTCACGCCATTTAACGTGCCGGTTTAAAGGCAATCCCGCGCCGGACCGCCGGATTTGTTAGCCCGTCACAGTGTGGAAGCGGGCCACGCAGAGCAGGCGAATTCGCAGAAGCGACTATTCAGTCGCGCCGCCCTTGTCCATGCGCTCGCTCTTCCAGTACACATCGTCGCCCACGCTGCCGTCGGTGCGGTGGCGGTTGAGCGATCGGCTCAGCACAAACAGCAGGTCGGACAGGCGGTTGAGATACTGGCGCGGGTTTTCCTTCAGCGCCTCTTCGTTGCCTAGGGCAACCAGCGCCCGCTCGGCGCGGCGCGCCACGGTGCGGCAGACATGGGCCAGCGAGGCGGCGCGGGTGCCGGCCGGCAGGATGAACTCGGCCAGACGCGGCAGCTGGGCGTTGTACTCTTCGAGCGCCTGGTCCAGCGCCAGCACGGCTTCGGGCTTGAGCAGTTCGTAACCGGGAATCGACAGCTCGCCGCCCAGGTTGAACAACTGGTGCTGGATTTCCACCAGCAGCGTGCGGATGCCTTCGGGCATGTCTTCGCACAGCAGTACGCCGATGTTGGAATTGAGTTCATCCACATCGCCCATCGCGTGCACGCGCAGGCTGTTCTTGGAGACGCGGGTGTTGTCGCCCAGGCCGGTGGTGCCGGCATCCCCGGTGCGGGTGGCGATTTGCGTGAGGCGGTTTCCCATTGCGGTGCGTCCTTGAATCAAAGTTGGATTATTGACGCAGAAGCCCCAGCACGCAGCCCCTGTAAACCATCACCCTACGCCGCAAGTCCCATCATGGGCCTGCAAGCGGCCTTGTCAAAAATTAGAGTGGGCGCTAACACCCGTGGAGCGGCTGACAGCATTGGTGGCCAATGCATGGGGCGCACCGGATTTCTGTTGAGCGCGGCACGATGGACCGGCTGCGCACTCGGCTTCGACCCGGGCATTGGCCTACAGTTCGGCGTGCTCGGCGATGGCGTTGGCCATGTAGTCGATCTTGTTTTGCATGTCCAGTTCGTTGTCGGCAAAGCGCCGCGCCGACGCCTCAAATTCCACCGTCAGCTCCATAAAGGCGTCCACCACATCGGGGTCAAAGTGCTGGCCGCGCTCGCCAAAAATGACGCCAACGGCCGCCTCGTGCGACATGCCTTGGCGGTAGATTTTGTTGCTGATCAGCGCGTCGTACACATCGGCCAGCGCCACCAAGCGGGCCGAAAGGGGAATCTGGGTTTCGGACAGGCCCATGGGGTAACCCCTGCCGTTCCATTTTTCATGGTGCGAAAGCGTCAGCTCCTTGGCCAAAGCCAGTACCGGCGACTGCAGGCCCAACAAGGCTTCGGATCGCACAATGGCCTCATAGCCACGGCTGGTGTGGGTCATCATGATGGCTAGTTCGTCGGCGCTCAGGCGGCCCGGCTTGAGCAAAATGCGGTCTGGTATGGCCACCGTGCCCAGATCGTACATGGGCACGCTGGCGCACAGATTGTCGATGTAGGCGGCACTCAGTTGAGCGCAATAGCCCGCTTTCTGTTGGAGCTTGTTGGCCAGCAGTTGCACATACTGCTTCACGCGCAACAGGTGGCTCGCGGTATCGGACTCGCGGAGCTCGGCCAAGGAGGCCACGGAAAACAAAACGACCTGGTGCGCATGCAGCGCCTCAAGCGAAACACCAACCGCTGTTAATGGGGATTGCATTTTGACTCCTCCTTAGAGCTCCACAAAGGGCGCCCGGTATACCCACACCATTTTGCCATCCGGCGCACGGTATTGGGCGCTGGGCACCAGTTGGGTTGCGGCAAATTCCAGGCTGACCAAGCAGGCCCCGTCGCGCAACTCGGCGCCCTTGAGGATGGCGCGCGTCATGCTCTCCGGCCGCTGGAACAAATACACCATGTCATAGGCAGACCAGTCGGCCAGCCATATGTTGCCGTGGCGCACTCTGGCCCAGGGGCAACGCATGGCACTCAAGAAGCGTAGCGGCCAAGAATATTCCAGGCCGTGCAACCGGGCTTGGGGATAGGCGCCATGCAGGGCCTTTAATCCGTCGCCGGCACCGCAGCCGGCGTCCAACACCAGTGCACCACTTTGCAGGGCCACATGCTGGTGCAGTTCCCGCAGGGCGTCTGCCGGGGTCGGGAAGACCGGTGCATCGCGCCACGCATTGATGGGATAGACCAGCAGCAGCAGACCCAGCGGCAACAACCAAGCCCAGGCCGGCAGGGTGGTGGCGCCGGCATTGGCCAGGGAGACTGCCAGGGACAGAGGGAACCCGGCGCCTATTAACAGCCGGCGCCACCAGCTCTCGCCCCAGAGGCTGCAGGCCACGCCCAGCGCCGATGCCGCCGCCAGCGCCAGCCCGGCACCCTGCCCCACCAGCAGTTTGAACAGCAGCAAGGCCAATACCCAGGCCAGCGCGGCAGGCAGTGGCCAAGGCCAATGGGCGGGGCTGCGGACAGATGGCATGGCCGTCTTCTTTAACGCACCACGCCCGGAGAGAGGCGTTCGATCAGGCCGTTGAGCTCGTCCAACGAGGCAAACTGGATCACCAACTCGCCCATGTCTTCCATGCGGCCGTTGCGCTTGACGCGCTTCTTGAGGTGCACCTCCACCTGCGCCATCAGCAGGTCGGAGAGTTCTTCCTCCACCCGCGTGAGATCGCGCGACTTCTCTTTTTTCGGCTTGGGACTGGTCAGGGAAAACTCAGCGCTCAGCTTCTTGACCAGGCCTTCGGCCTCGCGCACCGACAGCTTTTTGGTGGCGATCTGGCTGGCGGCGGTAATCTGGGTCGCGCGGTCCAGTGCCAGTAGGGCACGGGCATGGCCCATGTCGATGTCGCCTGCCATCAGCATGGTCTGCACCGGATCGGCCAGGTTCAAGAGGCGCAGCAGGTTGCTGGCGGCGCTGCGTGAACGGCCCACGGCCTGCGCTGCGGTCTCGTGCGTCAGGCCGAATTCCTTGATCAGACGCTGCAGACCCTGTGCCTCCTCCAGCGGATTAAGGTCCTCGCGCTGCATGTTCTCTATCAATGCCATGGCAGCGGCGGCCTGGTCCGGCACATCGCGCACCAGCACCGGCACCTTGTCCAGCCCAGCCAGTTTGGCGGCGCGAAAGCGCCGCTCGCCAGCAATGATTTCGTAAACCGGGCGCACCGAGCCGCCACTGGCCGATCCCGTCAGGTCTTGCGCTTGGCGCTGCAAGCGGGCCTGCTCCTCGCTCAAGCGGCGCACCAGAATCGGCTGCATGATGCCCTGGGCCTTGATACTTTCGGCCAGCTCATACAAGGCGCCCTCATCCATGTGGGTGCGCGGCTGGTATTGCCCGGCCACCATATCATCGAGCAACAGGGTGCTGGGCAGGTCGGCGGCAACGGCGCTGCCATCCGGGTTGACAGCTTCCTTGACCTTGGGGCCCAGCAGGGCTTCCAGGCCCATGCCCAGCCCCTTGGGTTTTTTGGTGACCATATGTTGTTTTCCTTTTAATGGGGGCTGCGGGATGCACCCGGGACCTGGCTCAACCCGGCCAGCAGAGCCCGGCCTTCGGGCCAATCGCCCAGGCCGGAGTCTGCGTTGATGTGGCCGCGCGCGCCATAGTCTACGAATTCAGACCCCCAGTCGCTGGCAAATACCTTGGCGCGCTCTAGGCTGCAGTAGGGGTCATTCTGGCTGCCCAGCAGGATGCTGGGAAATGGCAGCGACTGGCGCACCACCGGAAGCCAGCTTTTCAGTGCCGCCTGCAACTCCGGCTGCTCAGGGTCCCCAGGCGCCACCAGCAGAGCACCCTGTACCAGATGGGTGTTGCGGGAATGAGAGGCCCAGGCGGCGGTCAGCAGACAGCCCAGGCTGTGCGCCACCAGAATGCTCGGACAGGTCTGCGACAAGAGCACATCTTCGAGCCGCGAAATCCAGTCGCCACGCAGCGGGCGCATCCAGTCGTGCTGCTCCACACGCAGGTCGCCATACAGCGTTTCCCAGCGGCTTTGCCAATGGACGGGGCCAGAGTTTTGCCAGCCGGGAAGAATCAGCACATTGAGGGACATGGGTTCTGGTGGCTCAAAAATTTGCTACCTAATAGATAGCATGAAAGCTTGCATTTGCCTGCACTAGATGGACTGCACGCGCGCCACCATCTCTTGGGCAAAGGTGAGAAAGGCCTGTGCGCCCTTGGAGTTGATATCGAAAGCCACGCCGGGCAAACCGTAACTCGGGGCCTCGGCGAGCCGCACATTGCGCGGAATCACGGTGTTGAACACCTTGTCGGCAAAGTGGGTTTTGAGCTGGTCGCTTACCTGCTGCTGCAGGGTGATGCGCGGATCGAACATCACGCGCAACAGGCCGATGATCTGCAGGTCCTCGTTGAGGTTGGCCTTGACCTGCTTGATGGTGTTGACCAGATCGGTCAGCCCTTCCAGCGCGAAGTACTCGCACTGCATGGGCACGATCACGCCATGGGCACAGCACAGTGCGTTGAGCGTCAGCATGGACAGGGAGGGCGGACAGTCGATCAGCACGAAGTCGTATTCGGTCTGCACTGCGGCAATGGCGGCCTTGAGGCGGCGCTCGCGGCGCTCCACCTCCACCAGTTCCACTTCGGCCCCGGCCAGCTCGCGGTTGGCGCCCAGAATGTCGTAGCTGCAACCCGCAGCGACGAGTTTCTCGCTCTTCACCCTTGCTTCGGCAATGCTGGCCGACTCCAGCAGCACGTCGTAGACCGTGAGCGCCAGTGTGCGCTTGTCCACGCCGGACCCCATGGTGGCATTGCCCTGAGGGTCCAAATCAATCATCAGCACCCTCTGCCCCACCTTGGACAGGCCGGCGGCCAGATTGACCGTGGTGGTGGTCTTGCCCACGCCGCCCTTTTGGTTGGCCACACAGAATACTTTTGCCATCAGATTGAACTCCCCACTCGTTTAACGTTATCGGCGCGCACCGCGTGCAATTGCCATCTGCCCTTGCGCATGCACTTCATTTTGCCAGTGCCAGTTTGATGCCAAAGCCGACCAAAAACAGGCCCGCCACTTTTTCAAGCACCCTGCTGACCATGGGGTTGGCGCGAATGCGCTCGGCCAAAAAGTGCGTCAGCAGCGTGGAGCACAGTCCGTACAAAAAAGTAATGGCGGCAATCGTCAAGGCCATAAAGCCGTAGGTGATCAAACCCTGCTGGCGAACCGGATCGACAAACAGCGGAAAGAAGGCCATGTAAAACAAAATCGCCTTGGGGTTGAACAGCGTGATCATCAAGGCCTGGCGCAGGTAGTGGTGCGGCTTGATGTGGAGCACGGGGACGGCGCCGGGCTTGGCCAGCAGCATCTTACAACCCAGCCAGGCCAGATAGGCAGCGCCCATCCATTGCACCGCAGCGAAGGCATCCGGATAAGCCGCCAACAAGGCGGCCACACCGGCCACGGCCGACCACATCAACACCTGGTCGCCAAGAATCACGCCCAGGGTAGCGGCCAATCCGCCAGCAATGCCACCCTTGCTGGTGCTGGTGATCAAGGCCAGGTTGCCAGGCCCAGGGACCATCAAAAACACAATAACGGTGACGACAAAGGTGCCGTAGTCGGTGACGCCGAGCATGGTGGCTTTCTTTCTGAGGAAGGGTCCGAGTTTACGTTAGGTTTTTGCGCAGGGGCGTTTTGGGCACGGCGGCGGCTCTGCCTAGAGCCGGCGTTGATTCTGTTGCGCCCACAGCGGCATGGATGCCGCAAACGGTTCCACGTGAAACATGCATCTCTTGCCAGCACGCCAACGCCCCACCCGGATCAGGAGGGCTGGGTACTCTGCTGCCCTCTGACCGATGGCACCTCGGCCCAGACCGCGTCAGCGACCAAAAAACTTCAGGCCGAAGTATTCCGAGCCATCCAGACAATGCAGCGCTCGGCACCCAGACCTGGAACGGCCAAAGGTTCCACGTGAAACACCCGCACCGTGGAAGGCAGGACAGCCATCTCATCTGCCGGATGCTTGCCCTTCATAGCCATCCAAATGCCCTGCTCTGCCAGCGCCTGCTCGGACCAACTCACAAAATCCACCAGCGATGCAAAGGCGCGCGAGCTGACGACGTCGTAGCGATCCGTCAACTTTTCCACCCGTGCATGGATGCCGCGCAGATTGGGTAGCTTGAGTGATGCCGCCACCTGTTGAATGAATGCAGCCTTCTTGGCCACCGTATCCACACAATGCACCGTCACCTGCGGACAGCAGATGGCGATCACCGCACCCGGCAGACCGGCGCCAGAACCCACATCCAGCAGGCGCACAGGCGCATCCATCGCCAGCGCAGCCGAAGCCCGCAAGGCCGCAATCTGCTGCTGCAGCGGCAACAGCACCGCCAAGCTATCGAGCAGGTGGTGGGTCAGCATTTCGGCCGGGTCGCGCACGGCCGTCAAGTTGTAAACCTTGGTCCACTTCTGGATCAGGTCCTGGTAGGCCAATAGTTGGGCCTGTTGTGCATCTGTCAGGGTCAGGCCAAGGGCGGCAACACCGGCGCGCAGGGTCGCTTCCAGGGGGTGCGTCATTTGGCCAACTCCTGGGTTTGGCCGACAGGCCCGGCCTCTGGAGGCAATGCAGAACGGTCCGAGAAGCCCTTGAAGTTACCGCGCTTCAGGTGAATCAGCAGCAATGAGATCGTGGCTGGGGTGACCCCCTGCAGGCGTGAGGCCTGGCCCAGGGTTTCGGGCCGGTATTTGCTCAGGCGCTGGCGTGCCTCAATGCTCAGGGCAGAAACCTGCAAGTAGTCCAGCTCCGCCGGCAAGCGCAGATTTTCATAAAAGGCGGCGCGCTCCACCTCACCCTTTTGGCGGTCTATGTAGCCAGAATATTTGGCGGCAATCTCCACCTGTTCCACCACCGAGGCGACAAAGGCATCCTGCCGTGCACCCGCCACATCGCCTTGCGGCGCCAGTCCCGCCACCGGCAAGTCGGCATTCGCAAAGCGGCCTTCGGCCAGCGACATCAGCCCGGCATAGTTCACATCCGGGCGGCGCAGCAGCTCACCCAGGTTGTATTCATGCTCCATGGCCTTGCCCAGCACCCGCTCGGCCTCAGCTTGCGGCAGGTTGCGCGGATTCACCCAGATGCTGCGCAGGCGCTCTGTTTCACGTGAAACAGCATCGCGCTTGCGCTCAAAGGAAGCCCAACGGGCATCGTCCACTAGGCCCAGCTGGCGACCCACTTCGGTCAAACGGGCATCGGCATTGTCCTCGCGCAGCTGCAGCCGGAACTCGGCCCTGCTGGTGAACATGCGATAGGGCTCGGTCACGCCCTTGGTGATCAGGTCATCCACCAGTACGCCCAGATAGGCCTGGTCACGCCCGGGCAACCAACGCTCCCCCGTAAACGCAATGCTACCGGCCGCACTGGCAGCATCGTTGCCGCCTCCTGCTGCACGCGCCTGCAAGGCGGCATTGATGCCGGCGAACATACCCTGGGCTGCCGCCTCCTCGTAACCGGTGGTGCCATTGATCTGGCCGGCGAAAAACAAGCCCCCAATCTGGCGCGTCTCAAAATTGCTTTTGAGTGCGCGCGGGTCAAAGTAGTCGTACTCGATGGCATAGCCGGGGCGCAGGATATGGGCGTTCTCCAGCCCATCCATGCTGCGCACCAGGGCGAGCTGAATGTCAAACGGCAGGCTGGTGGAGATGCCGTTTGGGTAGTACTCGTGGGTGGTCAAGCCTTCGGGCTCCAGAAAGATCTGGTGGCTGTCCTTGTCGGCAAAGCGGTTGACCTTGTCTTCCACGCTGGGGCAATAGCGCGGCCCCACCCCTTCAATCTTGCCCATGAACATGGGGCTGCGGTCAAAGCCGCTGCGGATGATGTCGTGGGTGCGTGCGTTGGTATGGGTGATCCAGCAGGGCATTTGCTGCGGGTGCATTTGCGTCTTGCCCATGAAGCTGAACACCGGCATCTGCGCCGCCATGCCGCCAGGCATGCCATCGCCGGGCTGCTCCTGACACTTGGAAAAGTCGATGCTGCGCCCGTCGATGCGCGGCGGTGTACCCGTCTTGAGACGCCCCTGCGGCAGCTGGAGCTCCTTGAGTCTGGCGCTCAAAGTGAGGGCGGGAGGGTCCCCTGCCCGCCCCGCCGCGTAGTTGTTCAACCCTACGTGGATCTTGCCGTCCAAAAAGGTGCCTGCCGTCAACACCACGGTGCGGGCGCGAAATGCAATGCCCACTTGCGTGACGGCTCCCACCACCCGATCGCCTTCGACCAACAAATCATCCACCGCCTGCTGGAACAGCCACAGATTGGGTTGGTTTTCGAGTACCCGGCGGATCGCGGCCTTGTAGAGGACGCGGTCCGCCTGGGCGCGGGTGGCGCGTACGGCCGGGCCCTTGCTGGAATTGAGAATGCGAAACTGGATGCCGGCCTCGTCGGTGGCGAGCGCCATGGCACCCCCCATGGCATCCACCTCTTTCACCAGATGACCCTTGCCGATCCCGCCAATGGACGGATTGCAGCTCATCTGCCCCAGGGTCTCGATGTTGTGGGTCAGCAGCAGGGTCTTGCAGCCCATGCGGGCACAAGCCAGTGCAGCCTCGCTTCCGGCATGGCCGCCGCCGACGACAATCACGTCGAAATAATCTGGGTAAAGCATGGTGGGTCCAGTGGGGCGCGACGCAGAAGGCGGGGCGCAAAAAGGCAGGAGGAAGAGGCGACGATTCTACCGTTTGCTGTAAATACAGGCAGCGCTCCGGTCAACACCGGGCAGACCTTTATGCGCACAGAAATAGCCCTTACAACCTGACTTCTGCCATAGTCCAAGGCATTCGCTGCGGCGGCACCCTCCACACCCCCTATGCAACCCGAATCGTTTGACTACATCATCGTTGGCGCCGGCTCGGCGGGCTGTGTGCTGGCCGCTCGCCTGTCCGAGGACCCTTTTGTGCGGGTAGCCCTGCTGGAGGCTGGCGGAGCCGACAAAAGCGTGCTGATTCACTGCCCCCTGGGCATGGCCGCGCTGGCGCAGACCGGGCAATTCAACTGGAAGTTTGACACCGTAGCGCAGGCTGGGCTGAACGGTCGGCGCGGCTACCAGCCCCGCGGCAAGGTGCTGGGTGGGTCGAGCTCCATCAACGCCATGATTTACATCCGTGGCCAGCGCGAAGACTACGACCAATGGGCTGCCGAGGGGAACCCCGGCTGGTCGTTTGACGAGGTGCTGCCCTACTTTTTGCGCGCCGAAGACAACGCCCGTGGCGCCAATGCCTTGCATGGCGTGGGCGGCCCCCTGCATGTGATGGACCTCACCAGCCCCAACCCGCTGGGAGCGAGGTTTGTGGAGGCCGGGCGGCAGGCCGGTTACGCCGTCAACCCCGACTTCAATGGCGAAGGCCAGGAAGGCGTGGGCCCGTACCAGGTCACCCACAAAAATGGGGAGCGCTTCAGCGCCGCCAAGGCCTACCTCACGCCCAAGCTGTCGCGCCCGAATCTGCAGGTCTTTACCGGGGCACAGGTCTGCCGGCTGCTGCTGGAGCAGCGGCGTGCCGTGGGGGTGGAATTCGTCCAGCAGGGCGAAACCCGCCAGCTGCGCGCCACACGCGAGGTGCTGCTGTGTGCCGGTGCCCTGCAGTCGCCGCAGATCCTGCTGCTCTCAGGCATCGGTCCAAAGGCCGATCTGCAGGCGCTGGGCATCGCGCCCTTGCACGACCTGCCCGGCGTCGGGCGTAACCTGCAAGACCACCTCGATGTGGTGCTGGTGCTGGATGCACCACAGCTCAAGGATTCCATAGGCATCTCGCCGGGTGCGGCGCTCAAGACCCTGAAAGCCATTTTCGAGTGGCGCAAGCATCGCACCGGCATGCTGACCAGCAACGCGGCCGAGGCCGGTGGCTTTATCAAAAGTTCCGACAGCGAAGACCGACCCGATCTGCAGCTGCACTTCGTGGTGGCCAAGCTCGTCAACCACGCCCGCACTTTGGTGCTGGGCCACGGCGTTTCCTGCCATCTGTGCGTGCTGCGCCCCTTGAGCCGGGGCAGCGTCCGGTTGGCCAGCAAGGACCCGCACGCTGCCCCGCTGATAGACCCGAATTTTCTGGCCGAGCCGGATGACTTGCAGCGGACTGTCAGGGGCTTTCGGCTGATGCGCGAAATCCTGCAGCAGCCCGCCCTTGCCAGCTTGGGGTCGCGAGAAGCCCCCCGCTCAGCGGCGGCACAAAGCGACCAGGAGATAGCGCAGTTCATACGCCATTACGGTGACACCATTTACCACCCCGTGGGCAGTTGCCGCATGGGTAGCGGCGCCCTGGACGTGGTCGATGCACGCTTGAAGGTGCACGGTATTCAGGGCCTGCGCGTGGTGGACGCCTCCATCATGCCGCGCATTGTCAGTGGCAACACCCATGCGCCCACCATCATGATTGCCGAGAAGGCGGCGGACATGATAAAGGCCGACGCCTGATAAAACAGAAGCCGGCGCTTACTTTATAAAAACTGTGCCTACTTCAGGGCCATGCTGCGCAGCGTGCTGTCTTTCATAAAGTAATGGTGATACAGCGCGGCCACGGCATGGCCACCTATCAGGAAGTAACCCAGGGTACCTACCGTCTCGTGGATCTCCTTGAGGTTGTGGCCCAGGTCCTTGTTCTCCGCCAACAGGCTGGGTAGCCCCAGGCCAAAGAAGGCGACCGGTTTGCCGTTGGCGCTAAGCGCAGCCCAGCCCAGCAAGGGCATGCCAACCATCAGGACGTACAGGGACAGATGTCCCAGCTTGGCCAGCTTCTCCTGCCAGACCGGCGGGGTGGGAACGATGGCGGGCGTAGTGCCCAGCAAACGGAACACAATGCGCAGCCACACCAGCCCGAACGCAAGCAAGCCCAGCGAGAAGTGAAGTGCCTTCATCAGCTCGCGCGGCTCGCTTCCCTTGGCAAAGTTGCCCTTGAGATTGATGACCGCGTAGAGGCCTATGAACACCAGAACCATCAGCCAATGCATGGCTATGCTGGGTCCACTGAAGCGGGTCGCGGATGTTTTCGTTGTTGTCATGATCAAACCAGAGTTGCTAAGGTTCGCGACTTTAGCCGCGCCATATTGAGGCATTCTTAAATACACATGTCGCTGCGGTAAAGAACCCATGCGCAGCAAGCGCCAACAAATGCAGCTAGCATGCCGGATCGCCGTGGAGAACCAATGGAACACGCGGCACCCACCCACCTCCCAAAGGAAGCTCATGAAGCTGTACTACTCTGCCGGCGCCTGCTCGCTGTCACCCCACATCGTGCTGGAAGAATCCGGCCTGGCCTATGAGGCCATCTCCGCACCCACCAAGACCCACAAGTTGCCTGATGGCACCGACTACTACAGCATCAACCCGCTGGGCTATGTGCCCCTGCTGGAGTTGGACGACGGACGCCGCTTGCATGAAGGCCCGGCCATTGTTCAGTACATTGCCGACCAGGCGCAGGACAAGAATCTGGCGCCGGCTAACGGCACTTTCGAGCGCTACAAGCTGCAGGAATGGCTGACCTTCATAGGCACCGAGCTGCACAAGGGCTTCTCGCCGCTGTTTAACCCTGCCACACCGGCCGACTACAAGCCCTCCTGCCTGGAGCGCCTGAGCAGCCGTCTGCAATGGGTGGAGACCGAGCTGGCCGGCAAGCAGTACCTGATGGGCGACCACTTCAGCGTGGCCGATGCATACCTGTTTACCGTGACCAACTGGGCACCCTATGTGGCGCTGGACATCTCCGGCCTGCCTAATTTGCTGGCCTACCGCGCCCGCGTGGCGGCGCGCCCGGCGGTGCTGGCCGCCATGAAGGCTGAAGGCCTGATCAAGTAAGCGACAAGCCGCGCTGGCGCCATGCCAGTGCGGCGCCGGCCCATAGGGCCAGGGCAGAAAACACCAGACCGCGCTCTAGGCCACCGGCACCATCGGCAATCCAACCCACTACCGTGGGGCCGATGATCTGACCGGCCGCAAACACCGCGGTAAAGGCGCTGATGCCCGCACCCCAGGCGCTCTGCGGCAGGTTGTGACGCACCAGCGCCGTGGTTGAGGCCACTACCGACAGAAACACCGCACCAAACAGCAGGCCCGACAGCAGCAGCAATGGCCAGGCCTGGGTCAGGGCCGGCAGCAGGGTGGCCAGACCCAGCAGGGCATTGAGCAAAGCCAGCGCTCGCCCGTCACGGTAACGGTCAAGCAGCCGGGCCCAGATACGCGAAGAAGCCATTACCGCCAGGCCCAGCAAGGCATAGAACAGCGTGATCTCGGTTCCCGTGCGTCCCTCGCCGCGCAGCAGCGCCACGACAAAGGTCATATAGCCGATATAGCCCACGCCAAACAGGCTGTAGCCCGCCAGCGCAAAGCCGAACGGCCGCCAGCGAAAGATCGCCACGTTCTGCGCCGACAGCACTGCGGGTTTGGCCCAGGACGCCATCACCCGCGCCGGCCACAGCAGCAACAGGCTGAACAACAGACACAGTCCGCCCAAGGCCCACCAGGCCCAACGCCAGCCATGCGCAACCGACTGCGCCGCCTCCAACACCAGCGGCACCAGCAGCGCGGACAGAACAATGCCCACCCCGGTGCCACCGTAATACAGGCCCAGCAACAGGCCACTGCGCTGCGGGTCGCGCGCGCCCAGCCCGGCCGCCAATAGGCCCCCCGCCACAAACACCAGGGCGCTGGCAATGCCTGCCAGCAAGCGCTGCACCAGCAGGCTCTCGGTCTGCGTAACAAAGCCACTGCCCGCCATGAACAGGCTGGCCAGCAAAGACCCCACCACCAGCAATAGCGAGGGGCCAAAGCGGCGCATCAGCCAGGGGCAGGCCAGGGCACCCAGGAAGTAGCCAAAGGCATTGGCCGTATTCATGGCGCCCGCCAGCGCGTACGACCAGCCCAGGTCCAAGCGCATGGCAGGCAACAGCAGGCCGTAGGCAAAACGGGTGATGCCCAGCGACACCGCCGCCCCCAGCGAAATGGCCAGTGCCAATGCCGTCAGTTGGCGCAAAGAAGTGTGCAAGTGAGGGTGCCCATTAGCCGCAGTGGACGCATTGTGCGGGAACGCGGGCCATTGCCGGCAGCACCCGCACAAAGACCCGGTGTCACGCCGGGCGCAGGCGCACCTCAGTGAGACGAGTTGCGCATGACGATGCGCGTGAACAGTCGGTCATACAGCGGGTCGCGCGGGTACTTGCCGTTCAGGGGATCGCAGTTTCTGGCAAAGGCCGCGTCCAGCGCCGCCCAGTCGGAGTCTCCCAGCACCTGCTCAGCCAGTGGCAATATCTCCGTATCTTCCAACTGCATGTGGCGCAGATACAGGTCCAGGAAACGCCGGGCCGCCTCCTCAAATACATGGCGGCGCGAATCCCCCACCAGCTCCCAACCCAGCAGCAGGTGCTGCAGTTCGCGCACCGCATGCTCGCTTCCGGCATGGTCCTTTTCCAGCCGTGCCAAAAGCTCCTGGCATTGCGGTGCCACACGCGCCAATTGCGGAAACAGCAACTGCGATTCCTTGGGGTGGTGCATGCGCTCGGGGAATTCGTCGATGTAAAACAGGGTGGCCCGCATCACGTCGAAGTAGCGCTCGGGCGCATCCCCGGGTCCGCGGTCAATCATCTGACCCAGCGCGCGCAACATGGCGCCCAATGTCATGTGCTCGTCTCTTATGGTTTGCAGGCTGCTATGTGCCATGACTTTTCTCCTCTTTGTCTTTGCAGACTCGCACATCCCCCTGGCTGCGGTCTTGATACAGCGCAAGAACGACAGGTGCCTACAAGCTCAGGGCCTCCAGCGCTTGAGCAGCAGTGCGTTGCCCATCACGCTGACCGAGCTCAGGGCCATCGCGGCGCCGGCAAACACCGGATTCAAAAAACCCAAGGCTGCCAGCGGGATGCCGGCCGCGTTATAGGCAAAGGCCCAGAACAGGTTCTGGCGGATCTTGCGCACCGTGCGTGCAGAGATGTCCAGCGCAGCGGCCACCAGCATCGGGTCGCCGCGCATCAGCGTAATGCCGGCGGCATGCATGGCCACATCGGTGCCACCGCCATCCGGGTTGGCCATGGCCATGCCCACATCGGCGCCAGCCAGGGCCGGTGCGTCGTTGACGCCATCGCCCACCATCAGCACCCTGTAACCGGCCTGCTTCAAGCGCAACACCTCGGCCACCTTATCCGCCGGTAGCCGCTCGGCAATCACCTCGCCCTGCTCGGGCCGCAGGCCCAGTTGGCGCGCCATGGCCTCGGCAGCACCGCGGTTGTCGCCGGAGAGCATGAACAGACGCAGGCCTCGGGCACGCAGGCCCGCAATCGCTGCAGCAGCAGCCGGCTTGGGCGCGTCCCCAAAAGCCATCAGGGCGCGCAGCACCAGAGCCTCCCCGCCCGCCCCATTGCTCACACGCTCCGCCAGGGCCGAGACGGTCGCACCCTGGGCCTGCCACTGTCGCGCCTGCGTGGCCAGTTCACCCATCTCCAACTGCAACTCCTCCATCCAGCGCAAGCTACCCAGCAACAAGTTGTGGCCCGACACCTGGCCCTGCAGGCCGCGTCCAGGCACAGCGCTGATGCCAGTGGCCGCCAGCAGGGCCTGTCCTTCTGCCCTGGCCGCTGACAGCACCGCTTGGGCCAGCGCATGCTCGGAGCCGCTTTGCAAACTGGCCGCCTGTTGCAGCAGATCGGCGCGCTGCTGCCCTGCCACGCAGGCCATTTCCAGCAGCTTGGGTCGGCCCACGGTCAGCGTGCCGGTCTTGTCAAACACCACGGTGTCAATCTGGTGCGAGCGCTCCAGCGCCTCGGCGTCCTTGATCAAAATGCCATGCTTTGCCGCCACGCCGGTGCCGGCCATGATGGCAGCGGGCGTGGCCAGGCCCAGCGCACAGGGACAGGCAATCACCAGCACCGCCACGGCGTTGATCAGCGACATCTCAAAGCTGTGGCCGCTAAGCCACCAACCCAGCAGGGTGAGTAGCGCAATGCCCAGCACCACCGGCACAAACACGGCGCTGACCTGGTCCACCAGACGCTGGATCGGCGCCTTGGCGGCCTGCGCGTCCTCTACCAAGCGGATGATGTGCGCCAGCGTGGTGTCGGCACCCACGGCGCGCACCTGCATCAGCACGCGGCCTTCGCCATTGATGGAGCCGGCCGTGAGCAGGCTGCCCGGCTCCTTGGGCACCGGCAAGGCTTCGCCGGTGAGCATGGACTCATCCACCTGGGTTTGCCCTTCTTGCAGCACACCATCGGCGGCAAAACGCTCACCCGGCTTGACCACCAGCCGGTCACCCCGCATCACCTCGTCCACCGGCACATCCACCTCTCCGTCGAGGCCTATCAGGTGCGCGATCTCCGGGCGCAGGGCATGCAAGGCACGGATGGCCGAGGTGGTCTGGCGCTTGGCCCCGGCCTCCAGCCACTTGCCCAACAACACCAGGGTCACCACCAGGGCCGAGCCCTCAAAATACAGATGCACCATGGCCCCTGGCTGCGCCGTCAGCCAGAGCCAGACCGACAGGGCCCAACCCGCCGTTGTGCCAATGGCCACCAGCAAATCCATATTGCCGCTGAAGTTCTTGAGGGCGTGCCAGCCGGCCCTGTAAAAGCGCGCACCCAGCACAAACTGCACCGGCGTGGCCAGCAGGAACTGCCACAGCGCCGGCAGCATCCAGTGAAAGCCCAGCAGATCGCCCGACATGGGAAGTACCAGCGGTGCTGAAAAAACCAGGCCCCAGGCAATCGGCGCAAAGCCGGCCCAGCGCGATGGCTCGGGCGCATCCATCAAGGCGTCGGCGGCGCGCGGCTCGTAGCCGGCATCGCGCACGGCACGGCGCAACCGGGCCTGCATCTGGGTCGCGACATCGGCAGTTGCGGGCGCAGCAGACACCATCCGCACGCGGGCGGATTCGGTGGCCAAGTTCACCGTCGCCTCGGACACACCAGGCACTTTTTTCAGCGCTCGCTCCACCCGCGCCACACAGGACGCGCAGGTCATGCCGCCAATGCCGATGTCCAGAGAAAGCGTCGATTCGTTACTCATGCAGCCCCGCCTAAAACTTCCCATCGCCACAGGGTCAAGCGCCTGTGCCAAAAAACACTGTGGGAAAAATGAAATGTTTGACGTTGCCACCTTGGCAAGCTTCACACTATGCTCTTTTCTAACCCCACTCTAAAAGCCACGACCATGAACCAAACCTTTACCGTCACCGGCATGACCTGCGGCCATTGCGAAAAGGCCGTGACACGCGCCCTGCTGCAAGCTGACCCGCTGGCCCAGGTGCAAATCGACCGGTCCCAGAATTGGGTGCAAGTGGTCTCCGAGCAGCCCCGCGAGACGCTGGCACAGGCCATTGCCGAAGAGGGCTACGCGGTCGCTGCCGCCTGAGCACCAGCCCGCACATGGCTGCCACCAACCCCTCCCTGCGCCAGGTCGAGCGCCTGGTCACCGGTCAGCCCACCAGCGATGGTGCCGGCGTCAAACTCACCCGCGTGCTGACACAGGACCTGCAAAAGCGCCTGGACCCTTTCCTGATGCTTGACAGTTTTGCCAGCGACAAGCCAGAAGACTATGGCGCCGGCTTTCCCAACCACCCGCACCGCGGCTTTGAGACCGTGACCTACATGATCGCCGGACGCATGCGCCACAAGGACAGCGGTGGCCACGAAGGCCTGCTGCAAAACGGCGGCGTGCAGTGGATGACGGCCGGCTCTGGCCTGGTCCACAGCGAAATGCCGGAGCAGGAAGAGGGTCTGATGGAGGGCTTTCAGCTCTGGCTCAACCTGCCGGGCAAGGACAAGCTGTGCCAGCCCTGGTACCGCGACATCCAGAGCGGCAGCATCCCTGAAGTCATCACCCCCCTGGGCGAAGGTGACGACCCGCGCGGCGGCGTGCGGGTGCGGGTCATCTCCGGCAACAGCCATGGCGTAGCGGGTGCCATGCACCGCCCGGCAGCCGATTACCCGACCGATCCGCTCTATCTGGACCTGCACTTTCCGGCCCAAGGCGCCAGCATCACGCAGCCGGTGCCACAGGACCACAACGCATTTCTCTACGTGTACCGTGGCACCGTGCATGTGGTGGACGCCGATGGCAAAGCCACACCGGTGCCACTCAATCGTATGGCCATTCTGAAAAATGCGGGTGACGCCGTGATGCTGCAGTCGGAGCAAAGCGATGAGCCGGCCCGCGCCCTGCTGATTGCCGGCAGGCCCTTGCATGAGCCGATTGCGCAGTACGGCCCGTTTGTCATGAACACACACGACGAACTGATGACCGCCGTGGAAGACTTCCGGGCCGGGCGCATGGGCTGACCCAGTTGTAAGACCTTGTTAACCCGGTCATCGCGGCGCGCTGACCGGCGTTGAACATTTATAAACCGCCACCTCTGGCGGTAGCGGGTGTCACAACCCACCAATGCCATGTTTACCTCTGCAAACCGCAACAAGGTTTTGCGTACCACCGCCACGCTGGCCTTGGCTTTTGCCGGTCTGGTGGGACAGGCAGCCCATGCCGACAACCTGAGTCCAATTCTGGGTGGGGGCTTGGGTGCCATGGCCGGTGCCTTCATTGGTCAGTCTGTGGGCGGACGCGACGGCGCCATGATCGGTGCGGCAGTGGGTGGTGCGGCCGGTGTCGGCCTTGCCAGCGAAAGCCAGCGTCGTCGCTACGAACCGCAGCGCACCGTGGCTTATCAGGAGGCTCTTCGCCCTGAATCCGTGGTGGTCTACCGACAGCCTTACCGCGTGGTCGAGCGGGTCAACTATTACCCGGTGCATGACTATGGCCGCCGCGGCTGGAGTGGGTCCGAGCGCGGTTGGCAACGCCATCCTGAATACCGCCGCGATGGGGACCACCACGGTGGCGAGCACCGTGGTTGGGGCCGCCGCGACTAAAAGTCGCTAAACCGTAGGAATGGGCAGCACCTCGCCACCCAGGGCTTCCAGCAGGTCGGGGATCAACTTCTGCAGTTCGCCCGTGGCAATTGCCACATCGGCGTCGAAGTTGTCATCCTTGCCGTCCGAAGCCAAGGCGGACGCGGCCTCAAACACCACGTCCAGCACCGACACCTTCTTGAGCTGCAGCGCCTCGGTCAGAACAAAAGACACATGGTCGGTCCAAGTCATGGCCAAGCGGGTGGGCATTTTGCCCTGGGCAATGTGCTCGGTCACCTCATCGGTATCCAGGGCGTGGCGCGTGTAACGCACCACTGCCTTGGATTCGTCTGAAGCTTTCAGCTCGCACTCTCGGTCCACAGTGAATCCGACCGGCGCTTCCTTGGCAGCCAGCCACTGCGCCATGCCGGCAGCCGGCGACATCTCGGTGTTGATCAGTTGAACCGAAAAACCTTCGATGGCCTGAACCAGACAGCTCATCACCTCGTCAGCTCGGCCCTGGCTGCCGGCATCCAATACCAGCAAAGAGGCCTGCGGGTCTATCCAAATCACGGTTGCACCCTGCTTGGTAAAGGCCATAGGCAGCAGGCTCATACGGGCGTCATCCAGAATTTCGCGCGCTTCCTTCCTGCCGGGCTTGCGCCCGGTCGTCACCTCGATCTGGGCCAGTTGCTCCTGGGCCCGGCGCTTCACCACCGAGGCCGGCAGAACCTTGGTTTCGACCATGAGCTTGAGAATCCATTGACCTCCCACTATTTCCACCAGCGCACCGTTGGCCTTGCCACGCGGCTCCACCCAACCCACCGCTTTTTCCTGCGAGCCGGTGCATTCCACATAGCGTGCGGGCTCCAGCGCCGCTTCCAATTGCGCAGCGGTCACCGTCCAGGGCGACAGCATGCGATACATCATCACATTCTTGAACACAAACATCCTTGTTGATTTTGCCGCGGGGCATGCGGCGCAAGCTCTATTGTCAACCCAAGCGTCGCAGCGTTTTTCTTGCAACTTTACAAGTGCTTTTCCCAGCACAACAGGTCTTTTACATGGGCGGCGCACACTGCATTCAGGTCCACAGCGATATCCGCTACGACCCTTTAGAAAGCAAGGAAAACCATGAAAAAATTGATTCAATCTCTGGTGGTTGCCGGTCTGATGGCCGCAGCCGGTGGCGCAGCATTTGCACAGGCAGGAGGCATGATGGGACATGTGGGAATGCGCCCGATGGACCCAGCCAAGATGGAACAAATGCATGCCAGCCATTTGGCCGACCTCAAGGCCAAGCTCAAGGTCACGCAATCACAGGAAGCCGGATGGACCAGCTTTTCCGAAGCCATGAAGCCGCCGATGGACATGATGGCCAAGCGCCCAGACCGCGCCGAGATAGATAAACTCAGCACGCCCGAACGCATTGACAAGATGCGTACCCTGCACAAGGAGCACATGGCGGCGATGGAGACCGCCATGGACAAGCGCGGCGATGCGACCAAGACCTTTTATGCGACCCTAAGCCCGGAACAGAAAAAGGTGTTCGACGCCGAATTCTCCAAGATGGGCCCGCATGGCGAACATGGCAGCAAGATGGGTAAAGCAGGTGGCAAGGGGGGCTGACCCCTCAAAAAGCTGTGAACCAGGAAAACCGGGCGCCTACGCTCGGCCTAGCAGAGCCTTGATTTCACCACTGTCAATCAAGGCCTGCAGGTCGGTGGCACCCCCCACAAGGGTGCCCTTGACAAAGACCATAGGAAAGGTGGGCCAACCGGTCCACATCTTCAGGGCGTTGCGGCTGCGCCAACCGCTGAGATAGCTGCCGTACTGCAGGTACCGGTAAGGAATTCCAGCGCTGTCCAGCGCCTTGCAGGCCTTTTTAGGAAACGGGTTGGCAGCCATACCAATAACCACTACTGCGTTGGCCGCTACCGCCGCCTGCACCTCATGAACGATACCGGCTTCATGCTCCGCAATATGTGTGCGAATAGCGGGATGGATGGCTGTTTCCGCAAGAATAGAACGTGGCATGCTGGCACTCCTTGGCTGTTGAGGTCAGGCGCATTATGGCGGAGGTACGCGTTTGACCGACGTCAAACTTGTAAGATAAGCCCGGCACTACACTTCTATCCTTATCGCCATGCCCACCCCTCCACCATCCACCACCACCCCGCGGGTCAAAACCATTGGCATGATGCAACCCCTGATCTGGCTGGTACTGGCGTGGCGCGATATCGCCAAGTCGGGCTGGATCAGTATCTTGCATGGTTTGGCGCTGACCCTGGCAGGTGTCGCCATCATTGCCTTCGCACGCCACCGTTTTTGGTTACTGGCCGGCGCACTGTCCGGTTTCATGGTGATTGCGCCGGTTCTGGCCACCAGCCTCTATGCGCTTAGCAGAGCCGTTGAACGCCGGGAAAAACCCGATTTTTCGGTGGTACTTAAAACCTGGTTCAACTGGCAAAACAAGCACTTCAACAAATGGGACAACGACTACTGGTGCATGGTGCAATTTGGCGCCTTGCTGGCAGCGTCAGCCACCGGATGGGTGCTGACTTCGGCAGCACTCATCACCCTGCTGGCACCGGTGCCCATCAACAGTCCGCTGGACTTTGTGCACCATGTCATGCTGGCACAGGATGGCTGGCTATTTGAAATCTGGCTGGCCCTGGGCGGCATCATGGCAGCGCCCTTGTTTGCATCCAGCGTGGTCGCCATGCCGCTTTTGCTGGACCGCCGCGTGAGCCTGATGCAAGCAGTTCTGACCAGTTGGCAATGCGTGCTGGAAAATCCCATGCCCATGGCTTTCTGGGCCAGCCTGATCATGATTTTTACCTTACTGGGTCTGGGCTCGCTGCTGTTGGGCCTGATTCCCGTGCTGCCCATGCTGGGCCACGCCAGCTGGCATGCCTACCGTGATCTGGTAGACGCTTCCGGGTTGCCGGCGCGTGATGCCATGTCGGCACCCGACAGCCAATTTGAAAGCCATTGATGTTTGGGTTTACTGAAGAACAGATTGCAAGCTTTGGGCTGACCTTCGGGGTCGGTGGCTTCATGCTCTACATGCTGTTCATCATCGGGCACTTGGCATGGGAGTCCAAGGCAGGGAAGTTCGGAACCTTTGTCATTTTTCTAGGCCTGGCATTCGGCATGGTGGGTTTTGTTGCCAAATACGCCATCCAATGGTTCCTTAGCCGCTGAATATAGAGGGGTTTAACCGAAGAGCTTGATGCCTGCCACACACCACAGTCGCGGCGGCGTGCGCTAAAGGGAACCAACACCGCCCAAAGGTCGGTCCATCACGCTGCACCCTATGGGTTACCGCTAAGACCCAATCACCCTGTTTTTACCCGATCGCTTTGCCAAGTACATGGCCTGGTCGGCACGCCGTATAGCATCCATACCGGGTTCGGTCTCCGCAACCTGTGCCACGCCAGCACTGAAGGTGATCAGCACTTTTTCGGTACCTGCCATAAAAAACCGTTTGGTCAGTTCACGCTGCAAACGGGTCATGGCCTCTATTCCCATGTCCATCACAGTATCGGGTAACAGAATGACAAACTCTTCCCCGCCGTAGCGGGCCAGGGTGTCCTGCGGTCGCATACATTCGCGCGCCACCTGCGCCAGATGGGAAAGTGCCGAATCCCCAATAACATGGCCCAGCGAGTCATTGAGCGACTTGAAGTTGTCGATGTCCAGCAGCGCCACACTCAATGGCATTTCTTTACGCCTGAAGGTGGACATCTCGCGCTCCAGCGCTTCTTCCAGGCCTTTTCGGTTGAGTGCCCCGGTCAGAGGATCGTGGCGGGCTTGGGCGCTCACCCGGTCCAGTTCCTGATGCAGCTTGGCAATCTGCAGCTGTGTGCTGGTAGCTTGGGTGCGCATGGTTTGCAGTTCGTCACGCGCCGACATGGTGTCCCGGGCAATATTGCGTGTTGCACCCACCACTTCCTTGAGCACTGGCGCTATTTCTGCAAGCGACTTGGCGTTCTCAATCTGGCGCGCACTGTCCTCCAGCTTTTCGTGAAATGAGCCGGTGGACTGAGATATCTGGGACAACCGGTCAATAAAGGCAGCCAGCATCTGGCGCATTTCGTCCTGGGCCTCCAGGGTTTTCTGCTTGGCATCTTTCTGCTTGGAAATCACGTCTTTCAGCAGGCTTCCCACATCGTCCAGGCGGCGCAGAGTCAAGGGAAATGTAGAGGCAGCCTTCAGACTGTCCATCTGGCCTTTAAGCCAATGGTCGTCCATGCTCAGCTCACCAATGTTCTCAAACACCAATTGGAGCAATTTGAGGAGCCCTTTTTTGATTTCTGACTGATCCTCGGCAGCAAATGACAGTCGGTGGCTGTAGCTCACCAGCAACTGTTTGACTTCCACCATGTTGAAAGCAGGCTCTTTCAAGGCCTTAACCAACTGCCGCCCTTGCTCAGAAAAGCGTTCATCGTCCGTACCCAGAGCAGGTTGTGCGTACTCGATCAAACGTCCCATTTGGGACAAAAATTCAGGGCCCATGGGCAGGCCGGGGTCCATGGAAGAGGGCATGTTGGTGGCATAGGTCACGGCACTACCCGCCGCTTCAGCACCACCTGAAAAGCCGGCATAAGCCACAAAAGCAGAACACACACCGTCCCAATTCATCCGGTCAATGGCCGATTCCAGCAAACCTTTTTGTCTTTGCTGTCCAGGTGTTTTGGCCTGCAGGGACACAGCAATGCTGCGCAATTCCTGGGCTGGGAAGTGCTCCACAGAGGGGATTCCCGCTATTTCGTTGTAAATCGCCTTGTAGTTGACGGGGGTGGGAGCGAGCTTGCGCGCAGTCAATTGCTTGAGCGTTTCACGGGCAATTTCGAAAGTTTTTTTTTCACTCATGGAAAACATACATGCTATAGATTTAATAGCGCATCAAGCAACCAACACCGCGTGCATGAAGCGCAAACCCCACCCAAAAATGGCTGGCCGAATGAAGCGGAAGTATCCGCTGTAAGACCATCAAACACCAGTCAAAAAGCGGAACTTATGCCGCAAAAATTCAATTTTGCAGCATTCACAGGCTGTCAATGCACAAAGCTGTGGATAAATCTGGCACAACAGTCGAGTTATCCACAGCTTTCAGAGAAATTTACAAGTTATCCAGTTTTGCGTTACACCACGGAAGCACGCTCACCAACATGGGTTGAGCGTGCCTAAGTCCATGATTTCAATAAAAAAAAGGCACTTATCCACAGAAAGTGCCTTTGCTCTATCTACTACTACTATTCTTTTTTATAAAAAAGAAGATAAGAAGACAAGAAAACTCACTGAAAAAACAAAAATCTTGTTGCACCGGAATGCTGACTTCAACGCTTCGATCAAGTAAGATTCGAGCCTTGCAGCCTCAGGCAACGTTCCAACCCCTATGACCGCAAAGCCTACAGGCCCAACCCCATCGCGTAGCAATCCAAGTTTTGAAATCAAAAGTGCGCAGCTGTCGCTGGTCGCCCTTTTGTTAAAGTCCAATCGTTGGGATGAAATCGCAGCAGATGTGTGCAAGCAGTTTGCGAAAACAGGTGAAAGTCCAGATTTTTTTGACAACGATCCCGTGGTGCTGGATTTTTCTGCCTTAGAGCCAGGAGTCGCTTGGACCGGCATAGGCACTTTGTTGCAAGCGCTGCGTTCTTGCCGATTGATGCCACTGGCCTTTCGTGCACAACCTGAAAGTTGGAAGAACCATCTTGTTAAGGCCGGTCTTGTGCACACGCCACAAGAAGTCAGCAAGTTGATTGCCCAACCTGTTCAGGTGCAAGAGATTTTTCGTGAGGTACCTGGACCGCAGACGATGGTGATTGATAAGCCGATACGCTCAGGTCAAAAAATTTATGCCCGTGGCGGTGATCTGGTAGTGTTAGCGATGGTCAATCAGGGAGCTGAATTGGTTGCTGACGGTAATATCCATGTCTATGCACCTCTGCGTGGTAAAGCCATGGCGGGTGCACGCGGTAACACGGCGGCACGAATTTTTTCGTTGTGCCTCGAACCGGAATTGATATCAATTGCCGGGGTGTACCGCACCAGCGAAAGTCCATTGCCAACCAACATTGCCGGAAAACCGGCTCAGGTATGGCTTTCGAGTGAAAGCGGGCAAGACCTGCTGCTAATTGAACCGCTCAAGAATTGAATACTGAATTATTTAGAAAAGAACTTCCCAGTATGGCAAAAATCATTGTGGTGACTTCTGGCAAAGGTGGAGTTGGCAAGACAACCACCAGTGCTAGCTTTGCAACCGGTCTGGCATTGCGTGGTGCAAAGACGGCTGTGATAGATTTTGATGTTGGTTTGCGAAATTTGGACCTGATCATGGGTTGCGAGCGCCGCGTCGTGTATGACCTTATCAATGTGATTCAAGGCGAGGCCAATCTCAACCAAGCTCTTATCAAGGACAAACAATGCGACGAGCTTTTTGTACTCGCCGCTTCACAAACTCGTGACAAAGATGCTCTGACACAGGACGGAGTGGAAAAAGTTCTCACTGACTTGGCAGCAATGGGCTTTGAATACATTGTCTGCGACTCTCCGGCCGGTATTGAAACCGGCGCCCTGATGGCCATGCACTTTGCCGATGAGGCGCTAGTAGTTACCAACCCTGAAGTGTCATCCGTGCGTGATTCGGACCGTATCTTGGGCATGCTTGCCAGTAAGACTAGGCGCGCTATGAATGGAACTGAGCCGATCAAAGAGCACCTGCTAATCACCCGTTACAACCCGGCGCGGGTAGACCAGGGTCAGATGCTGTCACTGGAGGATATCAAGGACATTTTGCGCATCCCCCTGATTGGCGTGATCCCAGAAAGTGACGCAGTGCTCCAAGCCTCCAACCAGGGTGTTCCTGTCGTGCATATCGTCGGCAGTGATGTGTCCGAAGCCTACAAGGACCTAGTGGCTAGGTTTCTTGGTGAAGAAAAACCAATACGCTTTATCGACATACCTAAACAGGGCTTGCTCAAGCGCATATTCGGGGGAAAATAGCAAAATGTCTTTTCTCTCGTTTCTGCTCGGCGAAAAAAAGAAAACTGCCGGTGTTGCAAAGGAGCGGTTGCAAATCATCCTGGCCCACGAGCGTGGAGGTCGTAACGTGGCCACGCCCAATTATCTTCCTGATCTGCAACGCGATCTGATAGATGTGATTAGTAAATATATCAAGATCAATCCAGACGATATCAAGGTCAACCTCGAGCGTCAGGACAACCTCGAAGTACTGGAAGTGAAGATCGAACTACCGGACGTCAACTGAACCCGTATCAGGCAGAAGCGCCTAGCAATTCAGTTTGTTTGCGCTTGACTTCTATGTCGGCATCGCTGTCGGCATAGAGCATGGCAATCGACTTGATTTCATCCTGTATAGAGAGAAAGGCTCTTACCATGTCGGGATCAAAGTGGCTGCCGCTGCCCGCTTCCATGATAGCGATGGCTTTTTCGTGTGACATGCTGTCTTTGTAGATGCGGCGACTGATCAGGGCGTCATAGACATCAGCTACAGCCATCACGCGGGCAGAAATTGGGATGGCCTCGCCTGCGAGGCCTACTGGGTAGCCAGATCCATCCCATTTTTCCTGATGGCCATAGGCGATCTCTTTGGCCACGGACAAGAAGTCCACCTTCAGTCCCAGTGAATTTTCTGCTGCTTGAATTGCATCGCGTCCTAGCGTGGTGTGGGTCTTCATGATCTCGAATTCATCCGGATCAAATCGACCAGGCTTAAGCAGAATGCGGTCCGGAATGCCAACCTTGCCAATGTCATGAAGGGGCGCTGACTTATAGATCATTTCAATCATGCTGTCGCTCAAAAAGATGTTGAAGCGTGGATGGCTTTTAAGCTTTTTGGTTAGTGCTTTGACATAAAACTGGGTTCTTCGGATGTGATTGCCAGTGTCTGAATCGCGAGTTTCGGCTAACGAAGCCATGGCCTGAATCGTCACATCCTGGATAGCGCTGATTTCCCTTGTGCGCCGCGCAACCTCGTTTTCCAAATAGGCGGTCTTATCAGTCAAAAAATCCGCGTGGGCCTTGGCCACCAAGTGAGTTTTTACCCTTGCTTCCAGAATGGGCGGACTGATCGGCTTGGTGATGTAGTCGGATGCCCCCAAACTTAAACCCTTACGCTCATCTTCAACCTCAGACTTGGCGGTGAGAAAAATGATCGGAATGTGAGCGGTCAAAACATTGCTGCGCAATTGTTGACAGACCTCATAGCCATCCATGACAGGCATCATGACATCTAACAGAATCAGGTCTGGTGGACTTTCTGAAAAGGCAATCTTGAGAGCTTTTTCTCCGCTAATAGCAACCCGCACCCGGTAATCTTTTTTGAGAAGGTTGCTGACCAGTGTGAGATTGTTGGGCGTGTCGTCCACCACCAAAATGGTCGGCTTCTCGTCGGTTTCTAAGCTACTCATTGCATGGCCTTTATATCGTGTGGGCGCTGGAAAGAGGCGCCGGTACTCCCGCCAACGGGTCACTACGAGAAACATTATTAGTCTGGACTTTCCCTCGCGCAAATTATGTGGAGTTCTCAAGCAGACGCAAAAATCGCTAAAGCAGAGGCAACACATGTCGCTTAGGTTCTGAAAGTGCCGGTCCACCATAGTCAAATTTCTAACGCATGAGTCATCCAGCTCGTCGATAGGTAGTGAACGCTCGAGGGCAAGTTTTATCCCAGCGACTGCGCTAGCGCGATGCACACCAAGGCGCAGGTACCGGCACGCGTCAAGGTAGTCGTCGTCAGCGAGCATGCGCCGTTGCGCGAAAACCATACGAACTGCCACAGCGCGCATGGCTCCCACCAGAAAAATTGCTATTGCAGGCAGTTACCGTGTTTGCGTCGGTACATCTCCAATTGAAATTGCTTGTGTCGTACACCAGCACGGAACCCTTCATCGACAAGCACCAGAATGCCATTCGCCTGTAGCGAAAAGGCCTGCTAAAGGCACTACCTGATTGCCTAGCCTGCCACGCAAGCACAGTACTCAAGTGGCCTGCGCTCCATCAACTGCGCGGCTATTTCTATAGACAGATGGTTCGTGCAACCGGTAGTTGACGCACTCGCCTGTCTGTTGAAGCCCATGGGGTGATTGCCTGGAGCGTAAAGAATTGCTGTGTTGCTGTCAGCTTGCCCTGCGCGCCATAAGTTTGCTCAAAGAATTCGCACCGGGTCGCGCCCAAGCGCACGATGCTGCTGGCCCTTGTGCCGTAGTGGCCGGACGCAATAAAGGTGGCCGACAGGGCACGTTCCAGTTCCAGCGGCACGCCGGTTTGCGGTAGCTCGGCCTCGGCCGCATGCCTGTTGTCCTGCAACAGCATCAGCAGCTGCGCTGCATCAGCAGATCCGGCCAAGCCGCGCGCCTGCATGCTAGCCTTCAGGCGCAGCAACTTGGGCCAGGGTGTATCAAAGTCCGCGTTGGAGACGCCCCCGATGCCAGGTTGTAGGTCAACTACGCGGCAGTTGCGGCTCTCCAGTCCCATCAGCCGCCGGCCGTCAAAAAGCAGCAGATTGAAAGGGTTGAAATCGCCGGCGCGCACCGCCAAGGCGGCCAGGTAATCCGGCGCATCCAGATCGCCCTGCAAGAAATCGGCAACCAGGGCGCCACGTGATGGCCTGGGCTTGTCATCCGCATTGGGCAGGCGGTAGTTGGTCAACGCCGCCAGGCGCCCCAGCCGGTTCACACCCAGCCAGGTTCCACCGGCCTGCAAATCCCGGCCTGCCAGCACCTGTGCGTCGTCCCACCAATGCAGTGGCAGCGCGGGACGCTGATAAAACTCGTCACGGTTGGCCAGCAAGAGCAACGGAGTTTCGCTATCGGGTTGCCAGTTCCAGGCAATCAGGCACATGGTTGCGACGCTTCTTAGCCCAGCGCCAGCGCGGTCTTGTCGACCACGCGGCGCAACACAAAGCTGCTGTGCACGCCGGTCACGCCGGTGATGCGGGTCAGCTTGTCTAGCAGCAGGGTTTGGTAATGGTCCATATCGCGCACCACCACCTTGAGTTGGTAGTCCGCGTCCTGCCCGGTGATGAGTAGGCATTCCAGCACCTCGGGCAGCACGCTGACCGAGCCCTCAAAGTTGGTAAAGCGCTCCGGTGTGTGCAGGTCCATGGAGATGTGCACCAGCGCCATCAGGGTCAGGCCCAGCTTGCGTGCATCCAGCAGGGCGCGATAGCCCACGATCAGGCCCGACTCCTCCAGCGCGCGGACCCGGCGCAGACAGGGTGAAGGCGACAGGCCGATGCGGTCGGCCAGGTCCTGGTTGTTGATGCGACCGTCAGTTTGCAAAATTTCAAGAATTTGCCGGTCATAGCGGTCTAATGTCATTTTGGTATTCTAAATTTTGAAAATATTGGCAGATTATGCCAAAAATAGTCTGTAATTGCGCAACAACGCAATTCGCTGCCTGGCCCGCACCCGTACACTGAATGCATCTGTCATCCATAGCAGCAAGAACGGCCACAAACCCATTCTTGTGCAGCCCGGCCCCACAAGGGCTGGCATTGCAAAAAACAACCCCCGGCGCCGCACCAGCTCCGGGGGTTTGTCTTTTTGGTCCACTGTTTGCGTGTTCTCCCAAAGGCGGTGACGTGGGTATGGGCTATAACTGGGCTTGGATTGATGAACACCCAAATCGCCATGACCCACGAACCCCGACTCACCCTTGCCCTGCGCGGCCTACTGAACACGCAAAGAGTGGCCTCGCTTGGCACCTTGGGCGACGACGGCCAAGCGTTTGTTTCCATGGTGCCGTTTGCCATCGACGCCAGCAGCGGCTCCTTGGTTATTCATGTCAGTGGACTGGCTGCCCACACCCGCAACTTGGAATGCAGGCCGCGTGTTTCGCTGCTGGTGATGCAAGCTGAGGTGGCGAACGAAGCGGTACATGCGTTGGCGCGCGTCACGCTGGACGGGATGGCCTCTGTGCTCAAAGTCGATAGCCAGCCTTGGGCTAGCGGCCGGGCCGCTTATTTGGCGCGCTTTCCCGAAGTGGCATACATGACCCAGTTGGGAGACTTCCGTTTTGTCGCCATTGCCGTTACAGCAGCCCGCCAGGTGGCGGGCTTTGGCGCCGCACGTTCTATGGATGCAGAAGAACTGGCACAGGTGCTGCGCCAGTCCGCTTGAATCAGTTGGCCTCTACGAAGGACTTCATCATCCGGGCGATCTGCAATCCGTCATGGGCGTTTTCCAGGCTCTTGACGCCGGCGCCGTACAGGTCTTCACCCAGCATTTTTCGGCGCTTGCCCATTAAAAAAGCGCTGTACTCCGAAACAAATTCCGGGTGTCCCTGCACGCAGAAAACTTCTTCGCCCACGGCGTAACCAGCCACCGGGCAATGGGCATTGCTGGCCAGCAGCACCGCGTTCTCTGGCAGCTCCAGCACCTGATCGCGGTGGCTCACCAGCAAGGACATCTTCTTGTCCTCGGTTGCCAGTGGCAACTCGGCGGCATGCCAGTCGTAGGACATGCGGCCCACTCCCCAGCCTTGTGGCGCGCGCCCCACCTTTGCACCCAGGCAAATGGCAATCAGCTGGTGGCCAAAGCAGATGCCCAACAGTTTCTTTTTTTGCTCCAGCAGTTCCGAGACACGGCGGCGCAGTTCCACCACCCAGGGTTCATCCGAAAAGGAGTCGGCCTTGCTGCCGGTCAGCAGCACGGCGTCATAGCCGTCAAAGGAGTCCGGGTATTCCATCGCCGGCGTGTGGAACACGTCAAACTGCCAGTCGGTGGCGCCCGCATCGCGGAAAAGGCGCTCAAACATGGCACCGTAGCGTTTGTAGAGCGGCGCGATTTCAGGCGACAGATCGTCGTTTTCGAGAATGCAAAGTTTCTTCATAGGAAGTTATTCTCGTCTGTTTTGGTAACCGTGTTACATTAGCAGGTCGCTTCATGCGAACTGACTGTGCACATCCGCGGTTTGCCTCCCAGGCAACACATCACACGCAACGCTGCACCGGCCCCTGGCAGAGAGGTCGTCCGTTTAGCAATTTCAAAGCGCACCGCACAGCAATCTCATGGCCCAGCGGTTATCTCTCCCTTTTTTCCTGCACGAAGTCCCTGCCAGCGACGCGTGCTAATGTGTTTTTTAATGATTCAGAATAATAATTTCTCGCTACTGTCCCCCGTGACCATGGGCAAATACCGCATTGCGGCCTGCCCCCAGCCGCTTACCAGCGGCCGTTTTGGAGCCCAGGTTTCCATTGCCAGCGGACGCGGTAGCGCCTCCACCGACCGTGTCATGCGTTTTAGCGATGACTTCCTCACACACGATGCCGCAGCCCACTATGCGTTGGCCCAAGGCATTGATTGGGTACACGCCGTGACACGGCCTCAGTAAACGTACGATAATAGAGAGCTTAAGGATCTAACCATGGCTAAAGAAGAACTGATTGAAATGATGGGCGTTGTCAACGAAGTGCTGCCAGACACGCGCTTTCGCGTGACCCTGGACAACGGTCACCAGTTGATCGCATATTCGGCCGGCAAGATGCGCAAGAACCACATCCGGATTCTGGCGGGTGACCGCGTGTCCCTGGAGCTCTCGCCTTACGACCTGAGCAAGGGCCGCATTAACTTCCGCCATATCGAAGGACGCGGGCCCATGACGCCTCGACGCCCACAGTAAATCTGCCAAACTAGCCGCTCTTTCCGAGTGGCTTTTTTTTGCCCGAAAGGCAACCATGTCATTGAATCCCGTGATTTCCTTGCTGGGCCGGCGTCTGCGTCTGGCCGTTGTGGGCGGTGGCCCCGGCTCTTTTATCGGCGCCATGCACCGCCAGGCCGCGCGCATCGATGACCGCTACGAGCTGGTTGCCGCATGCCTGTCGTCGAATGCCGAACGATCGGTGCAGGCCGGGCGCGAACTCGGCCTGCAGGCTGAACGCTGCTATGCCGACGGATTGGCCTTGATCACGGGTGAGTCGGCCCGTGCAGATGGCGCCGACGTGCTAGCCATCATGACGCCCAACGACAGCCACTTCTCATTCTCCATGGCCGCCCTGAATGCGGGCATGGACGTCATTTGCGACAAGCCCATGACCAACACGCTGGATGAGGCGCAAGCCTTGCTGCAAAAGGTTCGCAGCAGCGGTCTGGTGTTTTGCCTGACGCACAACTACACCGGTTACCCCATGGTGCGCCAGGCGCGCGCCATGGTGGCCGCGGGCGAGCTGGGTGAGATCCGCTTGGTGCAGGTGGAATATGTTCAAGGTGGCCGCTCACAGCCCGGCGTCTCGCGCTCACCCTGGAAGGACGACGCGGCGCGCGGCGGCCCCTCCTTGGTGATGGGCGATATCGGCAGCCATGCGCACAATCTGCTGCGCTTTGTCACTGGGCTGGAAGTGGAACAGGTGGCGGCGGAGGTCGGCACTGTGGTGCCTACGCGCATGACGCATGATTTTGCTGGTGCCATGCTGCGCATGAACAACGGCGCACGCGGCAGTTTCTGGGTCACGCAGGCGGCAACCGGTGTGGAAAATGCGCTGCGCATACGCGTCAGCGGCGCGCTTGGCACGTTGGAGTGGCAGCAGGAAGTTCCGCAGCTTCTCAGCCTCAAGCCGCATGGCGCACCGGCGCAGACGCGCACTCCCAACGGTCCCGGTACCCTGCCCCTGTCAGCGTACTCTTCGCGTATCGTGGCCGGTCATCCAGAAGGTTTTCACGAGTGCTTTGCAAACATCTATTCGGATGCGGCGCAGGCGATTGCTGCGCGCCGTGCGGGCAAGCCGACCGAGCCGCTGGCCCTGCACTTCCCCAATGCAACCGATGGCTTGCTGGGCCTGCAATTTGTCGATGCGGTGATCCGTTCTAACGCGCGCGATGGAGCGTGGACGGTGGTTTAGATTTAGGCTTGTACGGGCGTGCATAGCTCGATCAAAAATCCGTTGGGGTCAGCGACATAGGCGATGGTCTGGCCCCATGGCATCTGTTTTGGGTCCTGGATTTTTTCTGCGCCCGCTGCCAGCGCCTGTGCCATGGCGACAGTCACGTCTTCGGTGACCAGGGCAATTTCAAAACAAGGTGCTTTAGCATCGGCTGCCGTTGGGCGCTTGCCCATTTGTTGCAGCATGGCGTGCGAACAAAAGGCCAGGCTGGTGCTGCCTGTATCCAACTCGCCATAGTTCCCTGATTCGTGAATGAACTTGGGCTGCAAACCGAATGCAGCGGTGTAAAAGGCGACCGTTTTGCGCACGTCTTGAACGTACAAAATTGTGTATCCCAGTTGCATGAAAATGGCTCCTTAGAGTTGCTAGTGCCACAGCATAGCCCGCGCAGCCCTGACCTGAGCAAACCCTATACAAGCACTATTGCTGTGGTGGCCCGCTAGCTTGGCCCGCGAGTTTTGCAGCAAAAATGCCGTTAGAGGTTCGAAGTGAACCCTGCTGGTGCCGCGTTCAGCGGCACCAGCGTTTTGCCGTTTATTTTCCCCAGCGCAGCACCAGCGGGTCTAGCCGTTTCGCGGTTTCAATCAGCCCAGCCCTTGTGTCCGGATGCATGGATGGAAGCGGATGGCGCGGTGCCTCGCAGGCAATCACACCGCCCTCTTGCATCAAGGCCTTGGCCGCGAGCAGACCGCATTGGCGGTTCTCGTAGTTGATCAGCGGCAGCCATTCCTGGTAGGCCTGCACTGCGTCTTCGCGCCGTCCTGCGGCATAGGCGTCCACGATTTTTCGGATGCCGTCGGGGAAGCCGCCACCGGTCATGGCGCCGGTCGCTCCTGCATCCAGATCGGGCATCAGCGTGATGGCCTCTTCGCCATCCCAGGGGCCTTCGATGGCAGCGCCACCCAAGCGGATCAGCTCGCGCAGTTTGGAGGCTGCACCGGCCGTTTCGATCTTGAAGTAGGACACCTGTTCAATCTCTTGGGCCATGCGCGCCAGAAACGCGGCGCTCAGAACCGTTCCGCTGGCCGGTGCGTCCTGGATCATGATCGGAATAGAGATGGCGTCGGACACCGCCTGGTAGAAGCTGTGGATTTGCGGCTCGGGCACGCGGAAGGTGGCGCCGTGATACGGCGGCATCACCATCACCATGGACGCACCCAGGTCCTGCGCTTGGCGGCTGCGCTCGGCACAGACGAGTGAGCTGAAATGCGTGGTGGTGACGATGACCGGCACGCGTCCCGCCACATGCTCCAGCATGGTCTTTGTCAGCAACTCGCGTTCGGCGTCCGAGAGCACAAACTGCTCGGAGAAGTTGGCCAGGATGCACAGGCCGTTGGAGCCGGCATCGATCATGAAATCGACGCAACGCTTTTGGCTATCCAGATCGAGCGCGCCGTTCTCAGAAAAGGTGGTGGGCACCACCGGAAAAACGCCCTTGTAGCGTGGTGACAGTCGGGTGTTCATGTTCGTCCTTACATGCCGGTATAGGAAGTCTTCACCACCGTGAAAAACTCCTGCGCATAGCGACCCTGCTCGCGCGGGCCGTAGCTCGAACCCTTGCGTCCGCCAAAGGGCACGTGGTAGTCCACACCGGCGGTGGGCAGGTTCACCATCACCATGCCGGCCTGCGAATGGCGTTTGAAATGCGTGGCGTATTTGAGGCTGCTGGTGGCGATGCCGGCAGACAGGCCGAAGGGCGTGTTGTTGGCCTCTGCCAGTGCGGCTTCATAGTCTTTCACGCGGAGGATGCTGGCCACCGGGCCGAACACTTCTTCGCGGTTGATGCGCATGGCGGAGGTGGTGTCGGTGATGAGCGCTGGCTGCATGTAGAAACCTTCGGTGCTGCGTTGCAGGCGCTCGCCGCCGCAAACCAACGTACCGCCTTCGCTTTGCGCAATGGCCACATAGCCCAGGTCCTGCTCCAGTTGCGCAAGAGATGCCACCGGTCCGATGTCGATACCGGCCTCCAGCGCATCGCCAATTTTCAGCGTCGCCATGCGGGCCTTCATGCCTTCCACGAACTTTGCGTAAATGCCTTCGGTGACGATCAAGCGGCTAGCCGCGGTGCAGCGCTGGCCGGTGGAGAAGAAGGCGCTTTGCACGCTGAGCTCCACGGCCTGTGCCAGGTTCGCGTCGTCCAGAATCACCTGCGGGTTTTTGCCGCCCATTTCCAGCTGGAATTTTTTGAGGCTGCTGGCGCACTGCAGGGCAATGCGGTTGCCCACGGCCTGCGAGCCGGTGAAGCTGATGGCATCGATGCCGGGGTGGGTGACCAGCGGGTCGCCGATGACGCTGCCTCGGCCCATCACCAGGTTGAACACGCCTGCCGGAATACCGCTGCGGCTGATGATTTCGGCCAGCGCCCAGGCGCAGCCCGGCACCAGATCGGCCGGCTTGAACACCACGCAATTGCCATAGGCCAGGGCCGGTGCAATCTTCCACGCGGGGATGGCGATGGGGAAATTCCAGGGCGTGATGATGCCGATCACACCGAGTGGTTCGCGCGTGACTTCCACACCAATGCCGGGGCGCACCGATGGAAGTATTTCACCGGCCAAACGCAAACATTCACCGGCAAAGAACTTGAAAATATTGCCGGCCCGTGCCGCTTCGCCAATGCCCTCGGGCTTGGTCTTGCCCTCTTCACGGGCCAGCAGCGTGCCCAGCTCTTCGCGCCGCGCCAGGATTTCGGTGCCTATCTTGTCCAGCGCATCGGCACGCGTCTGAATGCCAGAGATCGACCAACCCGCAAAGGCCGCCCGTGCCGCCTGCACTGCCTCGTCCAGTTGCGCGGCGGTGGCTTGTGTGTAATGCCCCTGCACGTCCGCCGTGTTGGAGGGGTTGATGTTGGGCGTAGTGGCTTGGCCTGCCACCCATTCGCCGTTGATCAGGTTCTTGTGTTCTTGAGTCATTCAGTGCTTTATGAAATTCAATCCGGGCCGGTCAATGCGAATCGCGCGGGATCCCGGCGCCACTGCCGCCCACCAAAAAGTCCAGGTCGGCACCCAGGTGCGCCTGCTGCACGGTTTCCACATACAGTTTCTGGTAACCGCGCTTGGGCGTCTCGGGCGCCACCCACAGCTTGCGTCGTTCTGCCAATATCTCGTCGCTCACCTCCAGATGCAGGCGCCGACCGGCCACATCGAGTTCAATCATGTCGCCGTTTTGCACCAGGGCCAGCGTGCCACCGGCCGCCGCTTCGGGCGAGGTGTGCAGCACGACCGTGCCATAGGCGGTGCCGCTCATGCGGCCGTCGCTGATGCGCACCATGTCGGTAATGCCTTTTTTCAGCACCTTGGGTGGCAGCGGCATATTGCCCACCTCGGCCATGCCGGGGTAGCCGCGCGGGCCGCAGTTTTTGAGCACCATGACGCAGTGCTCGTCCACGTCCAGGTCGTCGCTGTCGATGCGCGCATGCAGGTCTTCGATGTTCTCAAACACCACGGCGCGGCCACGGTGCTGCAGCAAATGGGCCGAGGCCGCCGAGGGCTTGATCACCGCGCCGTTCGGTGCCAGATTGCCGCGCAACACGGCAATGCCGGCGTCCTTCATAAAGGGCTCTTCCGGCGTCTTGATGACTTCGCGGTTGTAGCAAGGCGCCTGGGCGATGTTCTCTCCGATGGTCTTGCCGTTGGCCGTCAACGCTTCGGTGTGCAGCAGGTTCTGGATCTCGCGCATCACGGCCGGCAGGCCACCGGCGTAGTAAAAATCTTCCATCAGAAACTTGCCCGAGGGCTGCAGGTTCAAGAGGCAAGGCACCTGCGCGCCCAGCTTGTCCCAGTCGTCCAGATTGAGCTGGATGCCCATGCGCCCTGCTATCGCAATCAGGTGGATCACCGCGTTGGTGGAGCCGCCAATCGCCGCGTTGGTGCGGATGGCGTTCTCAAAGGCTTCGCGCGTCAGGATTTGCGACATCTTGATGTCCTGTTCCACCATCTCGACAATGCGCCGGCCGCTCATCTGCGCCAGGCGATTGCGGCGGGTGTCGGCGGCGGGGATGGCGGCGTTTTCGGGCAGGGACATGCCGAGTGCTTCGACCATGCTGGCCATGGTGCTGGCCGTGCCCATGGTCATGCAGTTGCCCTTGGAGCGGTGCATGTCGGACTCGGCAGCGGTGAAGTCGGCCATGGTCATCTCACCGGCACGCACCATTTCCGACATTTGCCAGACACCGGTGCCCGAGCCAATGTCCTTGCCACGGAACTTGCCATTGAGCATGGGGCCGCCGGAGATGCCAATGGTCGGCAGGTCGCAGCTGGCCGCGCCCATCAACAGCGAGGGCGTGGTCTTGTCGCAGCCCATCAAGAGCACCACGCCGTCAATCGGGTTGCCGCGAATGCTTTCTTCCACGTCCATGCTGGCCAGGTTGCGAAACAGCATGGCGGTGGGGCGCAGTTGGGTCTCGCCCAGCGACATGACGGGGAATTCCAGCGGGAAGCCACCGGCCTCATACACGCCGCGCTTCACAAACTCGGCCAGCTCCCGGAAGTGGCCGTTGCAGGGGGTCAGCTCGCTCCAGGTGTTGCAGATGCCGATGACCGGGCGCCCGTCGAGCTCGTCGTGCGGATAGCCCTGGTTCTTGATCCAGCTGCGGTGCACAAAGCCGTCCTTGTCGTTGCGGCCAAACCAGGCCTGGCTGCGGCGAAAGGGGTATTTTTTGGATTCCATACTGTCGTCCTCTTGTGTGTGTTTTTTGCGGTGCGATGAGCCTTTGGCTCTTGACAAAGGGCATCCTAACCATGCACATTGATAAAGGAAAATCAAGTTATCAGTGTTTGACATATACAAATTGCAATAGATCAGGAATTCGCATGGCATCCCTCCCCCCCCTCTCCACCCAACTCGCCCATTACCCCAGCCTGCAAGGCCAGCGCGTCTTCATCACCGGCGGCGGCACCGGCATAGGTGCTGCCATGGTCGAAGCCTTTGCCCAGCAGGGTGCGCAGGTCGCCTTTGTGGACTTCGCCCAAACCGAGAGCCTGGCCCTGGTCGAAAAAATCGCCGCTGCCGGCCATGTGAAACCTTGGTTTTGCCATTGCGATGTGCGCGATGTGGCCGCGCTGCAAAAGGCCGTGGCCGATGCGACAGCCGCCCTGGGCGACTTCGCCACCCTCATCAACAACGTGGCGCGCGATGACCGCCACACGCTGGAATCGGTCACGCCCGAATACTGGGAAGAGCGCATGGCGGTGAACCAGCGCCCGGCCTTTTTCGCCATCCAGGCGATAGTCCCCGGAATGAAGCGCCTGGGCTTTGGTTCCATCATCAACTTTGGCTCCACCGGTTGGCAAACCAAGGGCAGCACCTACCCCTGCTACGCCATCGCCAAGTCGGCCGTCAACGGCCTGACACGCGGCCTGGCCGGCAGCCTCGGGCAGGACCGCATCCGCGTCAACACGATCTCGCCGGGCTGGGTGATGACCGAGCGCCAAATTGCGATGTGGCTCAACGAAGAAGGCGAAAAAGAGATCCAGCGCAACCAATGCCTGCCCGACAAACTGCAACCCTCGGACGTGGCGCGCATGGCGCTGTTTCTGGCATCAGACGACGGTGCCATGTGCACCGCGCAGGAGTTCAAGGTGGACGCGGGCTGGAACTGATCTTCACTGCGGACCGCTTGGTGCCGACAGGGCCGAGGGCCAGGTATTTCTGGCTGCCAAGCAATCACTTGTGAGCGGTATTGTTTTCGCTGGGGATGTCCGCCGGTAGCCCTTTTCCCAAGGGCAAGGTGACCGTGACGACCAGCCCTGGCTTCGCATCCTCGAGCCAGATTTCGCCACCGTGACCTTGCACAATTTCGCGAACGATGGACAGGCCCAGCCCGCTACCCGTGTAGTCTCCACCAGCTAGACGGTAGAACCGCAGGAAGACCCGCTCACGAAACTCGGCGGGAATGCCCGGCCCGTTGTCGATGACCCGGACTCTAGCAAGCCCTGCGTTTTCCGGGGCCCGGTCTACGGCCACAGAGACCACCCCGTTTTGCGGCGTGTAACGCAGCGCGTTGTCCACCAGATTGGCGATCAGCTCACGCAGCAAAACCGGGTTTCCGGCGACAACGAGCGGTGCGCTGTCACCTTCGAAGCCGAGGTCAATGCCCTTGCGCGCTGCCAGCGGTAGCAACTCAATCACCATGTCGCGGGCCACGGCGCCTATATCGACCGCCTGGCGGGCCAGCATCAGGCCGTTGATGGGCTCGGCACGTGACAGCGATAGCAGCTGGTTGGTCAGGCGGATGGCACTGCCAAGGCTGCGGTGCAAAGCCTCAATCGCCGGTCGGCTCTCGCGCTCCGAGCGCTGGCGCAGGGCGTATTCGGCCTGCGTATTGAGCACCGCGAGCGGCGTTCGCAGTTGGTGCGCCGCATCGGTGATGAAGCGCCGACGTGCCTCCAGCATGGCGCCAATGCGCTCCATGTGCAGGTTGATGGCTTCGACCAAGGGCTTGACTTCGTGCGGCACGTCCAGGGCGTTGATGGGTGTCAGGTCGTCCTCGGGTCGCTCGCGTATCGCCTGCCCCAGGTTGTCGATCGGCTTGACGGCAATGATGGTTGCGAACAGCGCAACGGCCAGCGCGACGATGATGAGCAGCGCCTTGCGCGCCACTTCGCGCAGGAAGAGGTGCCGCACAACCTCCTGACGGGTGTTGGTGGTTTCTCCGATGATGACCATCACCGGCTTGGGAAATTCGGCCCGGTACAGCGGCTTGAGCATGGCGCCCAAGCGCAGTTGCTGGCCCTTGAAATGACCGTCATAGAAAACCGGGCTGTTGGGCGAAATGTGAGCCGGCAGCGGCAAGTCCTCGTAACCGGTGATCGCCTTCTCGCCGGGGATGCCGATGCTGTAGAAAATGCGGTCTGAACTGCCGGCCTCGAAAAGCTCAAGTGCCGAATAGGGAATGTCAACGACGACCCCGGTCTCGGTGGCAAAAACCCGCTCCGCAATGCCCTTGACCGAAGCCGACAGCGAGCGGTCGTAAGCCTGGTTGGCGGCTCCCAGCGCGTCGCTGTAGCTGAACCAGGCGTCCACCGCAAGCAGCACCGAAAGGACACCGAACAGCCAGATGGCGATCCGGCGCTTGAGGCCTTGCGCTTTCAATGGGCCGCCTCCTTGACCATGTAGCCCAGGCCACGCACCGTGGTGATCTGGGCGCCCGAGCCCTCCAACTTCTTGCGCAAGCGGTGAACGTAAATTTCAATCGCTTCGGGCCGCGCGTCCTGCTCCATGCTGAATATTTTTTCAAACAGGCTGTCGCGCGCCACAGGCCTGCCGACGCGGCTCAGCAAGGCCTCCAGCACGGCCAGTTCGCGCGGCGTCAGCGACAAAGGCACGCCCCTTACGCAGGGCATGCGGCTGACCAAATCGAATGACAGATCGCCCAGCTGAATCCGCGGATTTTGTCCCGCTGAACGGCGCAACAAGGCCTTCAGCCGGGCCTCCAGTTCGGCCAGCTCGAAGGGTTTGGTCAGGTAGTCGTCGGCGCCCTGGTTGAGGCCTTTGATGCGTTCATCCACCGAGCTGCGTGCTGTAAAGATCAGCACAGGCACATGTGAGCCGCGGGCGCGCAGGCTGCGCAGCACCTCCAGACCATCCTTTCCGGGCAGTGACAGGTCGAGCAGGACACCGTCGTAATCGCCCGTCAGCAGCAGGTGCTCGGCATGGTCGCCGCGGTCGGTCACATCGACTGCATAGCCGACTTGGCGCAGGGACTTTGCCACCCACTCGCTCAGTTCGGGGTGGTCTTCGACCAGCAAAATTTTCATGCATCGTCTCCTTGGCCGGCTTGGGATGGAATATTTTTTGTCTGCCGGACTTCTGGGTGCTCATTCTTTCGCTTCAAGGAATCGAAAGCAAATCGAAAGCGGTTTTCTATTCAATCCGCCCTGCCCGGCACCTTGGATGCCGGGAATGAAGCTTGAAACCAAATCACAAAAAGGAGACATCCATGCAGAAACATCCCCTCCACCTGGCCATCCTGGCCTGCTTCGGCTGCCTGGCCCTGGGTGCCCCGGCCCAGGCAGCGTCGCTTGACGAACTGCAAGCCGAGATCCAGGCCCAAAGGGCCCGTCTTGAAAGGCTAGAGGAACAGCTGCAGGCGACTGCCGCTACCGCAGCGGTCGCCACCAGGAAGGCGGAACAGGCCACCAAGGCTGTGGCTGACGCACCCGTTGCGGCCAAGGGCAGCGGCCTGTCCATGCCCAGTGGCCTGAGCATCTACGGCATTGTGGATGCCGGCATCGAAATCGGCGATTACGGCCAGGGCGCCAAGACCCGCGTGCAGAGCGGCCTGGGCTCGGCCAGCCGGCTCGGCTTCAAGGGGGAGCGCAGTTTCGGTGACGATCTGAGCGCCTACTTCCAGCTCGAGACCGGCATTTCCATCGACAACGGACAGAACACCGGCCACTCCAGCAACGTCAGCAATCCGGGCGCAGGCACCGCTTCATCTGCCGCACCCAACACCACCGGCATCGCCATTTTTTCGCGCAACACCTTCGTCGGCCTGAAGGACAAAAAGTTCGGCGATATCCGCATCGGCCGAGACTACGCACCGATCTACTCCATCACCAGCGCCTCGGACCCTTTCACCATCGGTGGCGCCACCGCCTTCCGTTTATGGTCCAGCGCAGCGGCCAGCCGGTTTGACAACGGCGTCTTCTACACATCCCCGACGCTGGCCGGATTCCAGGGCAAGATTGCCTACTCGGCCGGCATGGAAAACAACAGCAAGTCCGATGTCGGCGTCACCGGCGGAGCACCACTCAACAGCGCCACCGGCCCGAGCGACGAAGGCAAGGGCATCAGCGCCAGCCTGACCTACAGCAACGGCCCGCTCTTTGTCGGCGCCGGCTACCTGTCCTTCCTGCGCACCGGCACCGTCACCGCACCGGCTACGGAAAATATCAACCGCGCTGCCTACAACCTGGCCGCCACCTACGATTTGAAATACGCCAAGTTGTACGGCCAGTTCCTGCACGGTGAAGACACCCAGAAGGGTGCCGCCACCAACAAGAGCCTGGACCGCGATATCTGGTGGCTGGGCGCATCCGTTCCGTTTAAGGATCGCCATACCGTGCGCGTGGTTTACAGCCACCTCGACGACCGCCTGAAAACCGACCGCGACTCCGACCACATCGGCCTGGGCTATGAATTCGCGCTCGATAAGCAGACCGACCTCTACGCATACTATGCGCAGGTCACCAACAAGAATGGCGGTCAGAACTCGCTCTGCGCCGGCGGCACCTGCCAGGGTTATGACAAGGACTCTGGCCTGCCGGCCGACTTCACGCCCAGCTCGCTGATGTTCGGCGCCCGCTACCGCTTCTGACGGCCCACCCAAAAGAAATTAAAGTGCCATGACGGGCTGGCCGCGAAAGCCGTTCGCAGGGCAGCCCACCACAACCCCCGTACAAAACCAACAAGTAGGAGACACCATGAAACTGACTCGTCGCAACTTCCACAGCAGCCTCGCGGCTGGCATTTTTTCCGTCGCACTGGGCACCAGTACCCCACTGCTCGCGCAGTCGGCGCCCGACCTGATAGCTGCCGCCCAGAAGGAAGGCAAGCTCTCCATTTACGGCGTGACCGACAATGAACAGGCCAACCATCTGATCCGCGAATTCCGCACGCTCTACCCCGCCATCCAGGTGGAGTACAGCAACATGAGTACCACCGAGCTGTACAACCGGTTCATCTCCGAAATGGCTGCCGGCAGTTCTGCGGACGTCACCTGGTCCTCGTCCATGGATCTGCAGGTCAAGCTGGTCAACGACGGCTACGCGCAGCCCCACAAATCGCCGGAGACCGCCAAGCTGCCGGAATGGGCCAACTGGAAGAACGAGGCATTCGGCACTACCTACGAGCCCATAGGCTTCGTCTACAACAAGCGTCTGGTGCCGGCTGCCGATGTGCCGCAAAGCCACGCCGACTTCATCAAGCTGCTGACCACGCAGGCCGACAAATACAAGGGCAAGGTCACCACCTATGACCCGGAAAAATCGGGCGTCGGCTTCATGCTGGTGTCGCAGGACAAACAGGTCAACGGCGCCGGCTATGCCGATTTGCTCAAGGCCTTTGGCGGCGTCCAGGTGCGGGTACAGGCGTCCACCGGCACGATGATGGAACGTATCGCCTCCGGCGAGAACCTGATCGGCTACAACCTCAATGCCGCCTACGCACTGACCCGCGCCAAGAAGGACCCGGCTATCGGCATCGTGCTGCCCAAGGACTACACGCTGGTCATCAGCCGCGTCATGTTCATTGCCAAGAATGCGAAGAACCCGAACGCCGCCAAGCTGTGGTTGGATTTTGTGCTCTCAACCAAGGGCCAGGAAATCATCGCCAACAAGGCTGACCTCTACGCTATTCGTCCCGATGTCGAAGGCGAAACCACTGCCAGCGGCCTGAAAAAGCAGCTCGGCGACGCGCTGCGTCCGGTACCGATTGGCACCGGCCTGCTGACCTATCTGGATCAGGCCAAACGCCTCGATTTTCTCAAGCAGTGGAACGGCGCCGTCAAGGCGAAATAAGGACGCCGTCGGCCCGGCCCGGACCTGTGAGCCTTCACGGGCCCGGGCCACTATCCACCGCAAACCCAAGGTGAAACCTATGTTGCAGACATTGCCCAGGCGGGTAGTGGTGAGCTTGCTCGCCTTATCCGTCTTCTTCCCGCTCGGCCTGGTGATTTACCAGAGTGTGCTGTCCGGCCCCTTCTTCATGAAGACCGCCAGCCTCAGTCTGGAATCTTTCGTCTTCATTTTCGAGGACCCTGACTTCTGGCTGGCCACGAAAAACACCCTGATCGTCGCCGTTGGCATGAGCGCCATCGCCATTCCGCTGGGCGCCATTCTCGCCTTCATCATGGTGCGCACCGACCTGCCCGGACGCCGCTGGCTGGAGGCGCCCATCCTCATTCCGATCTTTGTCTCGCCGGTGGTGCTGGGCTTCGGCTATGTGGTCTCGCTGGGCCCGGTGGGATTTTTTTCGGTGTGGTTTGAGTCGATCTTCGGTGGTGTGCCGTGGAACATCTACTCGCTGGGCTCCATTGCGGTCATCGCCGGACTAACCCATGTGCCGCACGTCTATCTCTACTCTTCGGCTGCTCTGCGCAATCTCGGCTCCGATGTCGAGGAAGCGGCCCGCCTGTCGGGCGCCAGCCCGTTTCGCGTGGCCCGCGATGTCTCTCTCCCCATGGTTTCACCGGCGCTGCTGTATGTCGGCGTGCTGGTGTTTTTCCTCGGCTTCGAGATCTTCGGCCTGCCGCTGATCCTGGGTGATCCGGAAGGCCATCTGGTGCTCACCACCTATCTCTACAAGCTGACCAACAAGCTGGGCACACCGTCCTACCACTTGATGGCAGCGGTGGCGACCTGCATCGTGGCCGTCACCTTCCCGCTGGTGTTGTTGCAGCGCTTTTTGCTCAAGTCGGCCCAGCGCTATGTGTCGATAAAGGGCAAGTCATCCCGCCAGCGTCCGCTCGCCCTGGGTGGCTGGAAGTGGGTGGCTCTGGCGGTGATTGGTGCCTGGCTTTTCCTCAGCATCTTCGTGCCCATTGCCGGGGTGGCGCTGCGCTCCGTGGTCACCAGTTGGGGCTCCGGCGTGAATATCCTGGAAGTCCTGACGTTGGACCATTTTCGCGCCGTGTTCGAGGAGCCGACGATGATCCGCTCCATCGTCAATTCCGTTTTGATAGGCACGCTGGGCGGCGCCGTTGCTGTGGGCTGCTACCTGCTGATTGGCCTGGCCACCCACCGCCAGCCGGATGGCATGTCGCGCTTTGTGGACTACGTCATCCTCACCCCGCGCGCCGTTCCGGGTCTGATGGCCGGGCTGGCGGTGTTCTGGGTTTTTCTCTTTGTGCCTTTCCTGGCCCCCTTGCGCTCGACGCTGATTTCGGTGTGGTTTGCCTATTCGGTGGTCTGGCTGGCCTACGGCATGCGCCTGATCCAGAGTGCCCTGATGCAGGTCGGCCCGGAACTGGAAGAGGCCGCCCGTCTGGTCGGTGCCTCGCGCTCCAGGGTCTCACGCGACATCACCGTGCCGCTGATCCGAAACGGCCTGCTCGGCTCCTGGCTGCTGATCTTCATGATCTTCGAGCGCGAATACTCGACCGGCGTTTATCTGCTGTCGCCCGGCACCGAGGTCATCGGTGCGCAAATCGTTTCCCTGTGGGCTTCGGGCGCCGTCGATGTGGTGGCCGCCCTGTCCTTGATCAACATGCTGCTGGTCGGCATCGGCCTGGCCCTTGCCTTGCGTTTCGGAGTAAAACTTCATGACTGATAAAACCATCCTGACCGTCAACAACCTCGCGCTGTCCTACGGCAGCAACCCCATCCTCAAGGGCGTCTCGATGCAGCTTCGTCGCGGCGAGGTGGTGTCCCTGCTAGGCCCCTCGGGCAGCGGCAAGACGACGCTGCTGCGCGCCGTGGCCGGCCTAGAGCAGCCGCACGAGGGCAGCGTCACCATTGCCGGGCGCAGCATCTATGACGCCGCCACCGGCACCGACATACCGGCCGAAAAACGTGAACTCGGCCTGGTGTTTCAGTCCTACGCGCTGTGGCCGCACAAGACGGTGTTTGAGAACGTGGCCTACCCGCTCAAGTTGCGCAAGGTGGCCCGCCACGAGATCCTCCAGCGCGTGCAAGAGGCGCTTAAAAACCTCGGCCTCGACCAACTAGCCGAACGCTACCCGCACCAGTTGTCGGGCGGTCAGCAGCAGCGCGTCTCGATTGCCCGGGCCCTGGTGTACAACCCGCCGGTCATCCTGCTCGATGAGCCGCTCTCCAACCTCGATGCCAAGATGCGCGAGGAAGCCCGTGCCTGGCTGCGCAACCTGATCGTCGAAATGCAGTTGTCGGCGCTGGTGGTCACCCACGACCAGTCGGAGGCCATGGCGATGTCCGACCGCATCCTGTTGCTCAACGGTGGCGTCATCGAACAACAGGGTGTGCCGCAGGAGATGTACAGCCAGCCACAAACCTACTTCGTTGCCGACTTCATGGGCAGCAACAACACCATGAAGGGCCGCATCAGCGACATCCGTGGCGACAGTGCCCGGGTTGACCTGGACAACGGCATTTCGGTGTGGGGCCTGCGGCGCACCAACGCCACCATAGGCCAGGCCGTCAAGGCGGTCATCCGCGTCGAACAGATGCGTCTGGCAGACGGTCCGGGCGAACACCGTACGGAGATCGAACTCACCACCTCCATGTTCCTGGGCGACCGCTTTGAATATGTCTTTCACGCCGGATGCGACCTGTTGCGTGCCTGGGGCAAAAGCCAGGAAGCACCGGGCAAGCGCTGGCTGGAGTTCCCACCGGACGCCGTCTGGGTCTTCTGAGCCAAGCGGCACACTTCTGCCCTGCGTTGCGTCGCAGGTACCTGAGCCACAATCCGGCCATGCCCACACCCTATCTCAGCGAAACCCAAGCCCCGGCGCGAGCCGAAGTGGATGCCCTGGCGGGCCTGACCCTGCTCGAATTCGGCACCAGCTGGTGCGGCCATTGCCGCGCCGCCCAGCCCGCGTTGGCCGAGGTGCTTTCACAGCATCCGCAATGGCGCCATTTGAAGGTGGACGATGGACCGGGTCGCCCGCTGGGGCGCAGCTACCGCGTCAAGCAATGGCCCACGCTGGTGCTGCTGCGTGACGGCCAGGAAGTCGCGCGCCTGGTGCGCCCCACGCAAGCCGCCGACATTTCGGCCGCACTGAACAGCGCATGACAAGCGCCGCCGTGGCCGCGCTGCTGCAGCAGATTGAGGCTGCACTGCGCCCGCTGGCCGATGCGGCGCAGGCCCTGCCCATGCGCGCCTACATGCTGGACCAGTTTTCGTTTTTGGGCCTACGCGCCACCCCACGCCGCCAGGCCCTGCGCGGCTTGCCCCGGCTGAACCACTGGACTGCGCCCGAGTTGCTGGCGCTGGCCGAAGCCCTGTGGGACCTGCCCGAGCGCGAATTCCAGTATGTGGCGGTGGACCTGCTGGGCAAATACCACCGACAGCTTGACCTGAAAAGCCTGCCGCGCTTGCTGCAACTGGTGCAGCGCCATGCGTGGTGGGACACCGTGGATGGGCTCGCCGGTGTGGTGGGCGACATGGTGTTGCAGGCGCGGGGCGGCAAGCAGGATGGACAGCGCCCGATGGATGCGTGCCTGCTTCACTCCAACCGGTGGGTGCGCCGCGTAGCCATGCTGCACCAACTGGGATGGAAGGCGCAGACCGACGAGGCAAGGTTGCTGCGCTACGCGCTGACGCTGGCCCCTGAAACAGACTTCTTCATCCGAAAAGCCATCGGCTGGGCGCTGCGCGACTACGCCCGCACCAGACCCGAGACCGTGCGCGCCTTTTTGTCAGCGCACGCGCAACAGCTGTCGGGCCTAACGCGCCGTGAGGCGGGAAAACACCTGGGCTGATCGGCGGAAGGACTGCGGTTGCCGCAGGGTCGCTTTGCTGTGAAAGGGGCCATAGCCGTCACAGGATTTGATCGCTTGTGCGTCAGGTCTAGGCTGGGAGCGGGTATTCACGCGACTCAGTCGTAAGTCATGTCAGCCGCGATAGGAGCCGTTCACCACAGGCCGCTTTGGGGGGCCATGTCAGGCAGACTGCCGCCCCGCACAGTACATGGGCCGCAAGAATCGTGAGACTGGCCCCAGATCAGTGTTTATGGCCTTCTTCGGGGTCGTCCTGCA
>CAISLN010000060.1 GCA_903886275.1 uncultured beta proteobacterium
GTACTGACTCGTCTGCCAACACACAAGAACAGCCAGATCGAAGAACTGCTGCCACATCGCTGGCAGCCAGCGAAAACTTAACGCAGACTTCCTGCCACCAAGGCAACCACGCAGTCAACGTGTGTTGCCCAGGTGCTTACTCTGAACCTCGATTTCACGTTGTTCGACCTGCTGCAATGCCTCGATCGCGTTGCGCAGAACGTTGAGCAACACCTGCGACAGCTGAACCGCATCTCCTTTGACCCATACCGGATGGCTTTGACAGTCAAATATCACCAACACCTTGTGCTGCTGCGCATTCATTCCAACCAGATCCAGGGTGTCGAGCACCACCTGCTGCAGGTCAAGCGTGACCAGGGTCATCTCCTTGGGACGTATATAGGTGCGTATGCGTTCGATGATGTCACTGGTGCGCCTGGTGTTTTGGACAATTCTTTCCAGAAATTCTTCGACCTGAATAGGGTCTAGACGACCCATGCGCAGGCCACGCTGCAGGACCTGGGCATTGGTGAGGATGGCGGTCAGTGGCTGATTGAGTTCGTGGCCCAGGGCCGCTGACATTTGGCCCAAGGCGCGCTGGCGATCGAGTTGGAGCACCTGGTCTTCCAAGCGGCGACTCTCGTTTTCCAATGCCACGCGACGACGCTGGCGCTCAGAAATATCCCGCGTCACGCCGAGAATTTCTGTCACGCCTTCGTCGTTCACGGTCGGATAGGCCATGACATCGGTCCATACCGAGCTGCCATCTTTGCAAAGGTACTCCAGTTCACCTTGGAAATTGAGCAAGGGCAAACCCAGTGCCACATGGGCTGGCAACTGTGAGAAATAGGCCAAGGCAGTAGCCAGCGAACTGGCGGCAAAGGTCTCGCCCAGGGTTTGTTGCATGGCCTCCTCTTGGGTAAAGCCCCGCACCGCCAGCACGGAGGGACTGACATAGCTAAGGCTGCAGTCGGGCGCCATGGTCCAGACCACATCGAGCGTGTTGTCCGCCAAGACGCGCAGCCGGTTTTCACTGGCGCGCAAGGCCGCTTCGGCCTGCTTGCGAACCGTGATGTCTTCCTTGACGGCCAGGTAATGGACCACCTTCCCATCGCTGTCTGTGATCGGTGAGATGATGGACCACTCGTAGTACAGCGTTCCATCTTTCTTGCGATTGATGAGCTCCCCTTGCCATTCTTGACCGGCCAATAGTGCGGCCCACAATTGTTGGTAGGTGCTCAGCGCTGTCTTGCCTGATTGCATGATTCTTGCGTTTTGACCGATCACCTCATCGGATGAATAGCCGGTGATTTCGCTAAAGCTGGGGTTGACGTATTCAATCGTTCCCTTCATATCAGTCAGCACAATAGAGGCCGAGGTCTGCTCCACCATGCAGGTCAATTTTCGCAATTCGATTTCAACTTTCTTGCGCCTTGCAATTTCCTGATCGGCGAGCGCCAGAGCCCGACTCAAGGCATGGCTGCGGTAATAGACCAGGCTGGCAGTGATGGCAAACAAAGCGGTCAGGCTAAACCATTGCGTGATGCCCACGCTGTAGTTCGGGTTGGGCAAGAGGTCCGCACGCTCAGCCAGACTCAGGCCCATCAGCGCCATTGCGCTGGCACCAATGGCTATCAAAATGCCAGGTAGCGCAAACAGCATGCCTGCTAGGAGCACCCAAAACAGATAGACCGCTGCCATCGGTGTGCGCAGGGTTCCCAGATGGATGTTCACATCCGTCAGAAAAACGAAAAATGCCAGGCAAACACTGAATGCAACGAGGGTGATTCGGCCGCTGTGCATAAATCGCCTGCTCGCCAGAAGAAAAACACACCAACTGACAGCGAGCAGACAGGAATATCCCGATAGTTGACGGCCTATCCCAACACCGGCAAACAACAGTCCGGTCAGCAGCAGGCTGCTGATGATGACCAGATTGAGCAAGCCCGCTAGGCGTGTTTTCTCGCCGTCCCCTTGAAACACCGGTGCCGCGACCCAGCGCTTGACTCTTTCAGTTGCATGCATCTTTGAATTTTTGCCTGAGAAACGGGCTTCACGCTGTGGTTGTCCCTTGGGCAGGCCAAGTGTTGGCGCGAGTCTATCAGGGCGGTGCGGGCGTCTTTTGCCTGAAGTCGCACACCGCGCTGACCGCGCATTGCCAGCACAACGGCTTGCGCGCCTGGCAGATATAGCGGCCATGCAATATCAACCAGTGGTGGGCATCGACCAGGTAGGCCGCCGGGATGCGCTTGAGCAACTTGTCTTCCACCTCGCGCGGCGTCTTGCCAGGGGCCAGTCCGGTGCGGTTGCCCAGGCGAAACAGGTGTGTGTCCACCGCCATGGTGGGCTCGCCAAAGGCCACGTTGAGCACCACGTTGGCGGTCTTGCGGCCCACGCCGGGCAGCGACTCCAGTTCCTCGCGGGTGCGTGGCACCTGTCCACCAAAGCGCTCGACCAGGATGCGGCAGGTCTGCATCAGGTGGCGCGCCTTGCTGTGATAAAGGCCAATGGTTTGGATGTACTGCTCAAGCCCTTGCAGCCCCAAGTCCAGAATTTTCTGCGGCGTGTTGGCCACCACAAACAGCCTGCGCGTGGCCTTGTTGACGCCCACATCGGTGGCCTGTGCCGACAGCAGCACAGCGGCGAGCAACTCGAACACCGAGGCAAATTCCAGCTCGGTTTGCGGATGGGGATTGGCGGCCTTGAGGGTGGCGAAAAAAATTTCTATTTGGGCTGGTTTCATTTGGGGTTTGCCGCCGCTGCGTTCCGGGCAAGACCTGGACCGGCGCTATCGGGATGTGTTGACGAGGCTGCTCACGTTAACAAACTTCTCGCGGTCGGGAAATGTGTTGCGCATCCATTGGGGATCGAGTTGCAGGGCCGTGAGCACATCGGGCGGCAGGTCGGCAATCGAGTGGGCGCCGGCATCGGGTGTTTCGGCCAACAGACCCGCCAAGTGAACAATGGCGCTCAGGCGCGAAAACCCGTCTTCGGCCATGGGGTCTGAGGCCCGTCGCAGCGCCTGCACCATTTGCGGCGGAAAGTTCCAGCGCCGCGCCATTTCGGCCGTGATCTGTCCCTCGCTAAAACCCATCAACCTTTGCTCACGCCGCCAGCGCACCCCCGGGATGCTGGGCAGACGGTCGATTTGCGTGAGCACCTCCTGGTCGGCCTGGGCGATCAGCAACTGGCCCATGTGCAGCATCATGCCGGTCAGCCAGGCAATGTGGCCGTGGATGCCCACGCGCAGCGCCAACCACTGGGCGTAGCCGGCGCTGTCCATGGCGCACTTCCAGAAGGCATCGCGGTCTAGGCCGGGAAATTCGTTGAACGATTCGCTCAGGCTGGCACCCACGGCCAGGCTGCGCACCCGGTCCAGCCCCACAAGCGCCACGGAGTCTTCGAGCAGCCCCACGCTGCGCGACAGCCCAAACTGGCTGCTATTGGCCAACTGCAACAGCCGCGCGGCGATGGCCGGGTCGCGCGCAATCAGGGCGCAGACCTCATCGATGCTGGCATTTTCGGTGTCGAGCATCGTGATCAAGGCCTGCGCCACATGGGAAATGCTGGGCAAGCGAACGGTTGCAAAAAAAGATTCAATATCGGCCACAAGAGTTCCTGAAATTTTCAAAGCACAATGGGCTTGAATTTAACCCAATCCATCACGCAATACGCCATGAAATTCGCCGATCGACTCAGTAATGTAGAGACTTCCGCTATTAGAGAGCTATTTAAGCTGCTCGGAAAGCCAGGAATCATCAGTTTTGCCGGGGGATTCCCGGATAGCGCCATGTTTGACGTGGAGGGCATACGCGCGGCGAGCAACCAGGCGTTGGACGTTGAGCCAGGCGCTGCCCTGCAATATGGCGCAACCGAAGGCTACCAACCGCTGCGCGAGCAACTCGCGGCGTTCATGCAAGCCAAGGGCGCGCTGGACGTGACGCCTGAGCAATTGATTGTCACCACCGGCAGCCAGCAGGCGCTGGACCTGCTCGGCAAGACCATGATCAGCCCCGGCGACAAGGTGATTGTGGAGGGCCCCACCTTTTTGGCCACCATCCAGTGTTTTCGCCTGTATGGCGCGCAGCTCATCAGCGCGCCGGTGGACGCCCATGGCGTGGACACCGAGCGGCTGGAGCAGCTGATTGCCGAGCACAAGCCCAAAATGGTCTATCTGATTCCGACCTTTGGCAACCCGAGCGGCGCCTTGCTGAGCCTGCAGCGCAGGCTGCGCGTGCTGGAGCTGGCGGTGAAATACCAGACCCTGGTGGTGGAGGACGACCCCTATGGCGACCTGTACTTTGGCGAGGCACCGCCGCCCAGCCTGCTGGCCTTGAGCAGCCAGGTGAGCGGCAGCCGCGATTGGTTGGCGCATTGCGGATCTTTGAGCAAGGTGCTCAGCCCGGGCCTGCGCGTGGGCTGGATGATTGCGCCGCCCGAGCTGCTGGCCCGGGCCACCATGTGCAAGCAGTTCAGCGATGCCCACACCAGCACCTTTGCCCAGGCCACGGCCGCGCAATACCTGAAGGCCGGGCGCATGCCCGCCACCCTGGCCCATGTGCGCCAGGTCTATGCCGAGCGGGCACAGGCCATGGGCCAGGCCCTGCGTGCCCACTTGGGCGATGCGATTGATTTCGTGCAGCCCAAAGGTGGACTGTTTTTCTGGGCACGCCTGACCGGCGCCGGTGGCAAGATCAGCGACGGCGCAGCGTTTGCCAAACGCGCCATAGACCAGGGCGTGGCCTTTGTGCCGGGTGTGCCGTTTTATGCGGCCGAGCCGGACCTGTCCACGTTTCGCCTGAGCTTTGCCACGGCCGATGTGGCGCGCATCGAAGAGGGCGTGACCCGGTTGGCCAAGGCCTTGTAGGTCTTTGGGCGGGCCTAAACGGGTGACGGCCCGCGCAGCGGCGGGGGCCCGGCCAGCGCCGTCTGGCAGGCCGGCCGAAAGGTTTTTTCAAATAGGGTTCAATCAAGCCTATGAAAAAACACCTCAAGATCGACTTTGTGTCCGACGTCTCCTGCCCCTGGTGCGCCATTGGTCTGCAGTCCCTGCAGAAGGCGCTGCAAAACCTGGAGGGCGAGTTGGATGCCAGCCTGAGCTTCCAGCCCTTTGAGTTGAACCCGCAGATGGTGGCCGAGGGCGAGGACATCACCGAGCACCTGCACAAGAAGTACGGCTCCACGCCCGAGCAGGCGGCCGCTGCGCGCGAGAACATCCGCGAGCGGGGCGAGGCGCTGGGCTTCACCTTCCACATGGACAAGCGCGCTCGCATCTACAACACCTTCAACGCGCACCGCCTGCTGCATTGGGCATTGGGTGAGGGCAAGCAGCTGGAGCTCAAAAAGGCGCTGCTGACGGCCTATTTCACCGAGGGCGAAAACCCCAGCGACGCCGCCCTGCTGGTGCGCGTGGCGAGCTCGGTGGGGCTGGACGCGGCAAGAGCCCAAGCCATTTTGGAGGGCGACGAATTTGCCGCCGAGGTGAGGGAGCAGGAGCGCTTTTACCAACAAAGCGGCATCAGCTCCGTGCCCGCCGTGATCATCAACGACCAGCACCTGGTCTCCGGCGGCCAGCCACCGGAGGTGTTTGAGCAGGCGCTCAGGCAGATCGCGGGACTCTGAATCCTTAGGGTCTTAACGCAGCACGGTGAGCAACCGGTCCAGCCCGCCGCTGTTGATGGCCACATGGGCCTTTTCGCGCACCGCCGGTTTGGCGTGGTAGGCCACGGACAGGCCGGCCACCGCCATCATTGGCAGGTCATTGGCGCCGTCGCCCATGGCGATGGTTTGGGCGGGCTCAATGCCCAGCAGGGTGATGACTTCGAGCAGGGTACGGCGCTTCTCATTGCCGTCGCAAATATCGCCCCAGGGCTGGTCCACCATGCGCCCGGTCAGCACACCGCACGATGGGCCGCTTTCTACTTCCAAGACATTGGAGCGGGCAAAGTCGATGCCCAGTTGCGTGCGGATGCGGTCGGTAAAAAAGGTAAAGCCGCCGGACACCAGCAGCACCTTCAGGCCCGCTGCCTTGCACGCCGCCACCAGTTCGGCCGCGCCCGGATTGAGTTGCAGGCGCCTTGTATAAACCTCTTCCATATGCGCCACCGTCACGCCCTTGAGCAAGGCCACGCGCTGGCGCAGGCTGTCCTTGTAGTCGGCAATCTCGCCGCGCATGGCGGCCTCGGTGATGGCAGCCACCTCGGCCTTGCGCCCGGCGGCATCGGCAATCTCGTCCACGCACTCGATGTTGATCAGCGTGGAGTCCATGTCAAAGGCGATGAGCTTGAAGTCGCGCAAGCGCAAAGGGGAGGTGATGCCCTGGAGGACCAGGCCGGGTTCGATTTCGGTGGGGGATGTCATTTTTGGGTTGGATATTGAATCAGTCGCCAAGCGTGCGAATTCCGCTTTGGCCTGCTGTACAAACCATTCGCTGAGGCTCAAATTCTCGCGCAAGGCCGCCTGCTGGGCGAAGTGCAGTTGGGAGGGAGTCAGGTCGATGGTGACTTCTTGCATAGGTTTTATTGGGTCAACGGTTGTGGCTTGGGCGACTGCTTTTTTGCTTTTCAGTCCAGCCAGTTTTCCAGTCGCAAACCCGGTACACGGGCAAAGGCAGCATCAGCGCTGACCAGGGTGGCGTCCAGGGCAAGGGCGTGGGCTGCGATGAGTGCATCGTTCGCATCCAGGCCCATTCCGACGCCGGCCAATGTGGCTCTAAGGCTTGCGTACAAAGGCGCGACGGTCGGTTCAAGCGCTGAAATCGTGAGATTGGAGGTCGTTCGCTCATACGCAGCACTTAAGCGCGGGTTTGGCTTGCGTTGCAATCCAAATTGCAGCTCGCAATCCACAATAACACTGATCTGCAGGAGCACATCGGGTGTGGCCTGACTGAGTGCCTTGGCGCGCAGTGCCGCTGGTCCATTCGGATTGCGCATCATGTCTGACACGATATGGGTGTCTAGCATGTAGATACTCATAGATCAATGTCATCAAGTGGCAACAGACCTTCGTTCACATCAGGGAAAGGCTCCTCGACGATGGGCCAGTCCTTCATGCTTTCCAAGGCCGCAGCCAGTGCCGCAGCCGTCCCTTTTTTGGGCTTGTCGGGCACAGCCTCCAGTACCAAGCGGTTGCCTTCCCTGCGCATGACGGCATTCGTGCCGGGCAACTCGAATTCCTTGGGAATACGCACGGCCTGGTTCGCGCCGTTGCGAAACAGACTGACCTTGCGCGAGGCGCCTGCAGGTGCAGGCGTACCCGGCAGGTAATCCGGCGATTTTTCGGCAACGGTGAGGGCGGTAGTTGTCATGGCACACCTCCAAAATGAAAGATGGTTCACTCTAGCATATGCCAAGGCCTATGTCACGCCGCCGCTTCCGCCGTCAGCGGTTGCCCCAGCGACTTCAAAATGTCGCGCACCATCTGCGCCCGCTCCTTTACCTCGGGCAGCTTGCGTTCGATGCGCAGCTTCTCGTTGCCGGCCAGTTTGATGTGCTTGTTCTTCTGGATCAGGGCGATGATGCGCATCGGGTCTATCGGCGGGTCTTTCTTGAAGGTGATGGTGATCACGTCCGGTGTCGCATCCACCTTGACCACGCCATAGGGCTTGGCGATCACGCGCAGGCGGTGCACGTCGATGAGGGTCTGGGCCTGCGAGGGCAGCTTGCCGAAGCGGTCCACGATTTCTTCCAGCAGGGAGTCGATCTGGTCGGTGTTCTTGGCCGTGGCGAGCTTCTTGTAAAACGAAAGGCGCAGGTGCACATCGCCGCAATAGTCGTCGGGCAAGAGCGCGGGGCCATGCAGGTTGATCTCGGTGGAGACGTTGAGCGGGCTCAAGAGGTCGGGCTCGATGCCGGCCTTGAGGCAGCGCACCGCCTCGCTCAGCATCTCGTTGTAGAGCTGAAAGCCCACCTCCAACATATTGCCGCTCTGGTTTTCGCCCAGCACCTCACCGGCACCGCGGATCTCTAGGTCGTGCATGGCCAGGTAAAAGCCGCTGCCGAGTTCTTCCATCGCCTGGATGGCGTCCAGGCGCTGCTGGGCCTGCTTGGTCAGACCCTCGATGTCGGGCACCATCAAATAGGCATAGGCCTGGTGGTGGCTGCGCCCCACGCGCCCGCGCAACTGGTGCAACTGGGCCAGGCCGAACTTGTCGGCGCGGCTCATCACAATCGTGTTGGCGGTCGGCACGTCAATGCCGGTCTCGATGATGGTGGAACAAAGAAGCAGGTTGTAGCGCTGGGCAATGAAGTCGCGCATCACGGCTTCCAACTGGCGCTCGGGCATCTGGCCATGGGCCACGGCAATGCGGGCTTCGGGCAGCAGTTCTTCGAGCTTGGCGCGCCGGTTCTCAATCGTCTCCACCTCGTTGTGCAGAAAGTAAACCTGGCCGCCGCGCTTCAATTCGCGCAGCACGGCCTCGCGGATCACGCCATTGCCCTCGCTGCGCACAAAGGTCTTGATGGCCAGACGGCGTTGCGGTGCTGTGGCAATCACCGACAGATCACGCAGGCCCTCTAACGCCATGCCCAGGGTGCGCGGAATCGGCGTGGCGGTGAGGGTGAGCACATCGACCTCGGCGCGCATGGCCTTCATGGCCTCCTTGTGGCGCACGCCAAAGCGGTGTTCCTCGTCGATGATCAAGAGCCCCAGGTCCTTGAAATGCGTGTCTTGGCTGAGCAGCTTGTGGGTGCCGACCACGATGTCGATGGTGCCGTCCTTGACGCCCTTGAGCGCGGCGGTGATTTCCTTGGCGGAGCGAAAGCGGCTCATCTCGGCAATCTTCACCGGCCATTTGGCAAAGCGGTCGGTCAGGGTCTGGAAATGCTGCTCGGCCAAGAGCGTGGTGGGCGCCAGAAAGGCCACCTGTTTGCCGCCGGTCACCGCCACAAAGGCGGCGCGCAGGGCGACCTCGGTCTTGCCAAAGCCCACATCGCCGCAGATCAACCGGTCCATGGGGCGCGGGCTGATCATGTCTTGGATGACGGCGTGGATGGCGGCCTTTTGGTCGGCCGTTTCCTCAAAGCCGAAATCGTTGGCAAAGGTTTCGTAGTCTGCGGGCGAGTAGCGAAAGGCAAAGCCTTCGCGCGCGGCACGGCGGGCGTAGATGTTCAAGAGTTCGGCGGCCGAATCGCGTACCTGCTCGGCAGCGCGCCTCTTGGCCTTTTCCCACTGGCCCGAACCCAGGCGGTGCAGCGGTGCCTCGTCGGCGGAAACACCGGTATAGCGGCTGATCAACTGCAACTGGCTGACCGGCACATACAGCGTGGCCGCATCGGCATATTCCAGATGCAGAAATTCCTGCAGCTCGGGCTCTCCCTGCGCATCCTTGTTGCCCATGTCCATGTGGATCAGGCCACGGTAGCGCCCGATGCCATGTGCGGAGTGCACCACCGGGTCGCCCAGGGTCAGCTCGGACAGGTCCTTGATCAGCGCCTCTACATCGCTGACCTGTTCCTGCTTCTTGCGCCTGCGCGTGACAGGGCCTGCTGCAAACAGCTCGGTCTCGGTGACCAGATCGACACCGGTCTCCAGCCAGCCAAAGCCGACCGTCAGGCCCGCCGTGGCAATGCCCCATTTCTCGCTGCTGTCTATGAATTCCTGCAGGGATTCAAACGCGGGCGGATTGATTTGCGAGGCGCGCAAAAAGTCCAACAGGCTTTCGCGCCGGCCATCGCTCTCGGCCAGTATCAAGAGGCGCTGCTGGGTGTTGCGCGCGTAGTCCTTCAGCTTTAGGAGAGGGTCTTCGGTGCCGCGCACAGCGGCCATGGGGGGCAGGGCGCTGATGTCGGCATGGGCCGTGGCCGCTTCTTCCGCGGTGTTGGATTTGAGCGCCAGTTGCGCATGGCCATTCGCCAATGCATAAAACTGCTCGGTGCCCAGAAACAGGCTCTCAGGTGGCAGGGCCGGGCGATCCGGGTCACCTTGCACCAGCCGGTAGCGGTCCTTGGTGTCCTGCCAGAAGCGCTGGAAGGCCGGCTCCAGGTCGCCATGCAGCACCACGGTGGCGTCCGCGCCCACATAGTCAAACACCGTGGCGGTCTCTTCAAAGAAAAGCGGCAGGTAGTACTCGATACCGGCTGTGGCCACGCCGTTGCCAATGTCCTTGTAGATGCGGCTCTTGGTCGGGTCGCCGTCCAGCAGTTCGCGCCAACGGCCGCGAAAACGCGCACGGGCATCGTCGTCCATGGGGAACTCACGCCCGGGCAGCAGGCGGATCTCGGGCACCGGGTACAGGCTGCGCTGGCTATCCGGATCGAAGGTGCGGATGCTGTCGATCTCGTCGTCAAACAAATCGACCCGAAACGGCACCAGCGAGCCCATGGGAAACAAATCAATCAGGCCGCCGCGCACCGCGTATTCGCCGGGGCTGACCACCTGGCTCACATGGCTGTAGCCGGCCAGCGTCAATTGGCCCTTGAGCTTGGCCTCGTCGAGCTTTTGTTTGACCTTGAATTCAAAGGTGTAGCCCGCCAAAAAGCTGGGGGGCGCCAGCCGGTACAGCGCGGTGGTGGCCGGCACGATGATCACATCGGCACCGGTTTCCTTGTTGCGCTGTTGGATGCGCCAAAGAGTCGCCAGCCGCTCGCTGATCAGGTCCTGGTGCGGGCTGAAGGTGTCATAGGGCAGGGTCTCCCAGTCCGGGAACAGGGCGCAGCGCAGCGTGGGGGCGAAGAAGGCAATTTCTTCCAGCAACCTCTGGGCGTCACTGGCGTCGGCCGTGACGATGGCCAGCGGTTTGCCACTCGCTTTTTCGCGCAGTCCGAGTTGTGCCAGGAGGAGGGCGTCTGCAGAACCCGCAGGGCGGGGGATGGTGTAGCGTTTGCCGCTGCTGAGTTTCGGTAGATCCATGGTTGAGGGGGATTCTAGAATGGGCCAGCCTCATACTGCCGCCCATGCCCCAAACAACCTTGCATTCCTCCTCTGCCGAAACGCCCAATCCACGCCTGTGGGCTCTGATTCCCTGTGCGGAAAACAGCTCGCGCTCGGGGGCCGTGGGGCCCAAGCAGTACCAGACCGAGTCGAACGGCGTATGCCATACTCAATCAACTACGCATCACAACGCGTTTTGATAAGGAGAGGTGTATGGGGCAGCTCGATCACATTGACCATGACACTGAGAAGGCCGTCCGACGTTTCCTTGTTTTAATCGCCGGTCGCTATGACGTGGCGGGAACGATCGTTTTCGGCAGTCGTGCGCGTGGTACCCATCGCCCCGACAGCGATGCCGATGTGGCCGTGCTCCTGAGCGGCGAACATCAACGATTCCTGACCACCAAGCTGGCAATGGCCGACGTGGCTTTTGACGTGTTGCTTGAAACGGGCATCAACATCTCGCCCCTACCGGTCTGGCTCGACGAATGGGAACACCCAGAAAATTACTCGAATCCGGCGCTACTTCAGAACATCGCCAGCGAGGGATTTCGACTGTGAGTAGTCAGTTGACTCCCCTTGCCTTGATGGCAAAGGCCGACCGTGCATGTTCGTCGGCGCGGGCATTGCTTGATTTGGGCGACGTGGACGGTGCATGCAACCGCGCCGACTACAAGGGCGACTCGGTTGAACTGAGCGATGCACAGGAAATGGTGGCACAGGCTGAAACCTTTGTGAATGCCATGCATGCCGAGTTCATGCCCAAGACCCCAAACGATGACGGCCATTGAGGCGCGGGTCAGCGCCTGGACTGACATGCCCCAAACAACCTTGCGTTCCTCCTCTGCCGAAACGCCCAATCCACGCCTGTGGGCTCTGATTCCCTGCGCGGGCAATGGCTCGCGCTCGGGGGCCGTGGGCCCCAAGCAGTACCAGCAGATTGCAGGCAAAGCGATGGTGCTGCACACCCTGGACGCCTTTGCAGCGGTGGAGCGCCTGAGCGGCACCTTGGTGGTGGTGTCGGCGGGCGACGACTTCTTCGACGCCCTGTCGGTGCCCGTTGAGCCTTGTGGCGGCGCCACCCGGGCGCAGAGCGTGGCCAATGGCTTGGACGCCTTGTTGCAGCGTGGCGCCTTGTCTGCTGACTGGGTGCTGGTGCATGACGCGGCGCGCTGCCTGATCACGCCCGAGCAGATCAACACCCTGATTGATGCCTGCTTGCCCGACTCCGTGGGCGCCCTGTTGGCTCTGCCCCTGCCCGACACCCTGAAGGCGGGCAAGGACGGTCGCGTGGCAGCCACCCTGGAGCGCGGCGACAAGTGGCTGGCCCAGACACCGCAGATGTTTCGCATAGGCGCCTTGAAGGCGGCGCTGCTGGCGGCCGGTGATGCGGTGACCGATGAGTCGAGCGCGATGGAGTGGATGGGCCTGCGCCCGCTGCTGGTGACAGGGAGTGCGCAAAACTTCAAGGTCACCTACCCGCAGGACTTTGCCCTGGCCGAAAGCGTGCTCTTGTCGCGTGCGTAACCGTTAAAACACAGGGGCGGCGGGGTTCTGAAGCTTTTTTCAGGGCCTGCGGGCCGCTGTGGCAAACTGTCAGGCTCAGCGTTTTGGCCGCTTGCGCCGTCCTTATTTCCCATGCAGAAAATCATCGCGCAAATCGCGCAAGAAATCCGTGTTCGTCCCAACCAGGTAGAGACCGCCGTGGCCCTGCTCGATGGTGGCGCGACCGTCCCCTTTATCGCCCGCTACCGCAAGGAGGCCACCGATGGCCTCGATGACATACAGCTGCGCGAGTTGGAGGTCCGCCTGTCCTATCTGCGCGAACTGCGCGACCGCAAGTTGGCTGTGCTCAAAAGCATAGAAGAGCAGGGCAAGATGACGCCGGCCCTGCTACGGGCCATTGATGCCTGCCCGACCAAGCAGGAGCTAGAAGACCTGTACCTGCCCTTCAAGCCCAAGCGCCGCACCAAGGGCATGATTGCCCGCGAGGCCGGCATTGCCCCCCTGGCCGAGAAGCTGTTTGCCGATCCCACCTTGGTGCCCGCCGACGAGGCCTTGCCCTTTGTGCTGGCGGAGAAAACCGAGGCCGGCGACGACTTCACCACGGTGCAAGCGGTGCTCGATGGCGTGCGCGACATCCTGTCCGAGCGCTGGGCCGAAGACCCGGTGCTGGTGCAGGACCTGCGCGAATGGCTGTGGCAAGAAGGCCTGCTGCAGTCCACTCTGATGGCTGGCAAGGACGAAACCAACCCCGATGTGGCCAAGTTCCGCGATTACTTTGCCTACGATGAGCCGATAGGGCGCGTGCCCTCGCACCGGGCCCTGGCTGTGTTCCGTGGCCGCGCCCTGGACATGCTGGATGCCAAGCTGGTGCTGCCCGAGCCACCGGTTGCCGTGCCGGTTGCCGTCGCAGCCGGTGCTGCCAAGGGCCGGCCCGCACCGGTAGTCACCTTGGCCGAGGGCCGCTTGGCGCTGCGCCTGGGCTGGAGCCACCAGGGCCGCGCCGGCGACGACCTGCTGCGCAAATGCGTGGCCTGGACCTGGAAGGTCAAGCTCAGCCTGTCCACCGAGCGCGACCTGTTCGCCCGCCTGCGTGAAGACGCCGAGAAGGTTGCCATCAAGGTGTTTGCCGACAACCTGCGCGATCTGTTGCTGGCAGCCCCGGCCGGCCCGCGCGTGGTGATGGGCCTGGACCCGGGTATTCGCACCGGCGTCAAGGTGGCGGTGGTGGATGCCACTGGCAAGCTGGTGGAAACCTCTACCGTGTTCCCACATGAGCCACGCCGCGACTGGGAAGGCTCGCTGCACACCCTGGGCGCTCTGTGCCTGCGCCATGGCGTGAACCTGATTGCGATTGGCAACGGCACGGCCAGCCGCGAGACCGACAAGCTGGCGGCCGACCTGATCAAGCTCATGAGCAAGGGGGATGCGCCTTCCATCGACAAGGTGGTGGTGTCAGAGGCCGGCGCGTCTGTGTATTCCGCCAGCGAATTTGCTTCGCAAGAAATGCCCGATGTGGATGTGAGCCTGCGCGGCGCTGCCAGCATTGCCAGGCGCCTGCAGGACCCCTTGGCCGAGTTGGTCAAGATCGACCCCAAGAGCATTGGTGTGGGCCAGTACCAGCACGATGTGAACCAGAGCGCTTTGGCCAAGTCGCTGGAAACCGTGGTCGAAGACTGCGTGAATGCGGTGGGCGTGGACCTGAATACGGCCAGCGTGCCGCTGCTGTCGCGCGTCTCTGGCCTGTCGGGCACCGTGGCCAAGGCCGTGGTGCGCTGGCGTGAAGCCCATGGTGCCTTCAAGAGCCGCCAGGACCTGTTGCAGGTCACCGGCCTGGGCGCCAAGACCTTTGAGCAAAGCGCGGGTTTCCTGCGCATACGCGGTGGCACGAACCCGCTGGACATGACCGGCGTGCACCCCGAAACCTATCCGCTGGTGGAACACATCATGGCCAAGACCGGCAAGCCGGTGGCCGAGCTCATGGGCCGCTCCGACATGCTCAAAACCCTGCGCCCCGAGCTGTTTGCCAATGCGCAGTTTGGCGTCATCACCGTCAAGGACATTTTGGGTGAGCTCGAAAAGCCGGGTCGTGACCCGCGCCCGGACTTCAAGGTGGCACGCTTCAACGATGGCGTCGAAGACATCAAGGACCTCAAGGAGGGCATGATTTTGGAGGGCACGGTCAGCAATGTGGCGGCCTTTGGCGCCTTTATCGATCTGGGCGTGCACCAGGACGGGCTGGTTCATGTGAGCCAGTTGGCGCACAAGTTTGTGAGCGATGCGCGCGAGGTGGTCAAGACCGGCGACATCGTCAAAGTGCAAGTGGTGGAGGTGGACGTGGCGCGCAAGCGCATTGCGCTGACCATGAAGCTGGGTGCCGCACCGGCGCGCTCGGCTTCCGACAAGGCCGGCGACAACCGCTACCAGGGAGCGGCCCGGGGTGAGCGCCAGCAGGGCAGTCGGCGTGACGAAGGACTCGGCCCCAACTCGGCCATGGCCAGTGCCTTTGCAAAGCTCAAACGGTAGTGGCTGTGATTGGGCCCGCTGCTGCTGCTGCGCGGGCAGACGCAGCGGGGGCTTGATTGCAGCTCTCGCGTTGCCGCCCATAATGCACCTCAACACTGTGAGCAAAGGCATTCCCCCATGAAACTCACCGAATTGCTGGCAAGGCAGTTCAACCTGCCCAGCATTCCCAAGGTGTTGGCCCTGGTTCTCAATGAGCTCGACCACAACGAGGTCGATCTCAACAAGGTCAACCGGCTCATAGGCACGGACCCGGCGCTGACGACACGCTTGCTGCAGTTGGCCAATTCCGATTTTTTCAAGCTCGGCGGCAAGATCAGCAGCGTCTCCGAGGCGCTGGCGCTGCTCAATCTGGCGCTGGTGCGCAGCATGGTGATGGAGGCCGCCCTGGGCGCTTCTCTCAAGACCGTGCCGGGCATCAACCTGCAGCGCTTTTGGCAGTACAGCCTGAACGTGGCGCGCGTGTCGCGTTCCCTGGCTGGGGTGGTGCGACAAAACCAGCAGGCCGCCTTTACCTGCGGCCTGATCCATGCCTTTGGTGAACTCGCCATGCACCAGGCCATGCCGCAAGAAACGGCGCGCCTGTCCGAAAAGTTCGAGCCGCTGGACCTGCGCCGGGCCTCGGCCGAGCGCAACAGCTTTGGCTATTGCTATGCGACGGTGGGGGCAGGTTTCGCCCGCCTATGGCATTTTCCGCAGAGCATGGTGGACGCCTTGGAGCACCAATACGCGCCGTTTGAAAACAATGTTTACGAGCCCATGGCCGGCGTCATCCACCTGGCGGCCTGGCGCGCAAGGGGCAAGGAGGCAAACATGAACGAGCGCGCGCTGGCGGTCACCTTCCCGGGTCCGGTCGGCGTGGTGCTGGGTCTGGACATCGACATGGTGCTGCAGCAGGACCCCTTTGACTGGGCCGCCCACACCTGATTGCGTTGCGGCATGGCTCCTGCGCAGCGTGTAGGATGGTTACCTACCTGCGCCACGCAAACCCCATGAACCACCACCATCGCAATCCGCTCGCCCTGCTGACACCCACCATGCACAAGGTGCTGGAGCGCATGCACAGGGCCCAAAAAATTCCCATGCACGCCATGACGCCCCAGCAGGCGCGTGCCGCCTACGCCGGTGCTGCCGATGTGCTGGACATTGCGCCCCAGGCCACCGAGCGGGTGGAGAGTTTTTCGGTCAAGGCGCGTGATGGTTTTGATATCCCGGTGCGCCTGTATGCGCCCACTGGCGTCAAGTTGCCGGTGCTGGTGTATTTCCATGGCGGCGGTTTCACCATCGGCAGCATTGCCACCCATGACGCGCTGTGCCGCAGGCTGGGCCATCTGGCCGACTGCGCCGTGTTGTCGGTGGACTACCGCTTGGCGCCGGAGCACAAGTTCCCTTGCGCACAGGACGACGCCTGGGATGTGCTGCAGTGGGTGGCAAGTGAGGGTGCGGGGCTGTCCCTGGATACCCGCCGTATCGCGGTAGGTGGCGACAGCGCCGGTGGCACGCTATCGGCGGTCTGCGCCATTTTGGCGCGCGACGCAGGCATCCCCTTGGCCCTGCAACTGCTGTTCTACCCCGGCACGGCCGGTCACCAAGACACGCCGTCTCACCACCGCTTTGCCAAGGGCTTTGTGCTCGAAGAGCCGCACATCACTTACTTTTTTGAGCAAACCCTCCGCAGCGCAGCAGACCGCGATGACTGGCGCTTTGCGCCGCTGGATGGCCTGCGTGCGGATGGCGAGGTGGCTGACCTGCAGGGCGTGGCACCGGCCTGGCTGGGCCTGGCCGAATGCGATCCGCTGGTCGATGAGGGCCTGGCCTACGCCGACCGTTTGCGCCTGGCCGGTGTGGCGGTGGAGCTGGAAATCTACAAGGGCGTGGTCCACGAATTCATCAAGATGGGCCGCGCGCTGCCAGAGGCGGCACAGGCCCATGCCCATGCGGCGCGGGCCTTGAAGCAGGCCTTTTCTCGTTAACCAGGGCAGGCGACCCGGCGGGCCGCAAGGGACCAGCTTGGGCGCGCTAAAAACCCAAGGATGCCAGCAGGTCGTCCACATCGGTCTGCTTCAAGGCATTGTCTGCCGTTTGCGGACCGGTCAGCACATGGGTGTCCACCGTGGCCGGAGCCCTCTGCTCCTCTGACAACGCTTCGGCATGCTCGGGTGAGCTGTCCACCAGCAGTTGCACCAGTTGCAGCTCGGTGCGGGTGATGATGTCGATCACCTTCTGGATCACCTGGCCCGAGAGGTCCTGAAAGTCCTGCGACATCATGATGTCGCTCAGTACGGAGCTTTGTGCCTCGGCAAAATTAGCGGTGCTTTGGGCGAACTTTCCGCAGGTCAGCATCATGCCGCGGGCCACCTCGACCGTCATGTCGGGGTTTTCGGCCAAGCGGCCCAGTGCTTCACTGAGCTGGCCGCCACGGGTTTGCAGATCATTGCACTCGGGTTTGGCCTTCTCGACCAGGGTCAGCACCTTGTTGGCCGCGTCCTCGGTCATCTTTCCGACATAGGCCAAGCGATCGCGCGCATTGGGGATTTCTTGGACTATCTTTCGCAGATCGTTGTTGCCGAGCACGGTCAGTGCCTCGTGCATCTCGCGCGTAATGGTGCCCAGTCGCGCGAATGCTTGTTCTTTGGTTAGAGTTGTAGACATTTATTTTTTGCCAATGGGCGGGTAGGAAGGCTTGCCGCCATTATGGAACCTAACTACGCTGCTGCAAGCCCTTTGCTTTCTGCTTGTACCAACTTTTCAGAGGCTAAATGTCTTCTAGCAGGGGGTAGGGCAAAGGCAGTAGGGTCAAGGCCGCAGCGCTACCACCATGCAAACTGCCCGTTTCCAGGGCCGACAGTTGCAGCGACACAATCGCATCCCAACCACCACCCGGTGCCTGGGCGACTTGCACCACAAGGCCCACGGGCTGTTCGGTGTCTTCGCTGCTGAAAAGCTCCTGCCCGGCGACCAGGGCAGCGTCACTGTGGACCACAAAGGCACGGCGTTTCAAGGTTCCGCGGAACTGGCTGCGCGCCACCACTTCCTGCCCGGGGTAGCAGCCCTTTTTGAAATTGACGCCGCCCACCGATTCGTAATTCAGCATTTGCGGCACAAAGGCCTCGAACAGGGGCTGGCTGAGCGTGGCCACCGCGCTTTGCACCTCGCCCCACAACCACAGCTCTGGTGCCAGGGCCTTGCCTGCAGGCGCCGCAACTTCGATAGGGGCTAGCCACAACTGGCGTGCCACACCCTGGGCGGGGTAGAGAGCGATGACCGAGGCATCACCCAGCCGGCTGGCACTCCAAGGGGCGGTGGCAGTACCGGCTATGGCTTGGCCTGCCAGTCCGTAGACAGCATAGTCTTCGCTGGCATCGCTCAGCTTGGCCTTGGCACGCATAACAAACATGGACAGGCGCTTGAGCGTGGTGACCAGCACATCGCGGCTGCAGACCAGCAAAATCTCGGTGGCGCTGCGCTTGAGGCCAATGAAGCTGGCCTGCATGCGCCCCTTGGCAGAGCAAAACGCCGCCAGCCTGGCTTGGTCCAAACCGAGCAGGGAAAAATCCTGGGTCAACTGGCCGTGCAAAAATTTGGCAGCGTCTTCGCCTTCCACGCGAATCACACCCAGGTGGCTGAGTCTGGTCACGCCATCCAGAGTAATGCTGGAGGGATGGCCAATGGGGGTGAGGATGTCGTTCATGGGTCCATTATGATTCGGGCCATGTTTCCATTCCTCCTCTAGGGCTGTGCGCCTCTTCTTGACTTTTGTGCTTGCCGCTGCCCTGGGACTGGGCTATGGCACTTACGCCTGGGTGAACGGCCCGCTGGTGTTGGCCGCAGCCTCGGTTGACCTTTCGATAGACCCCGGCTCCAACCCGCGCGAAGTGGCGTTGCAGGTGCGCCAGGCCGGTGTGGCGGTGAACCCGGCACTCTTGTATTGGTGGTTTCGCCTGTCTGGCCAGGCCCGCCAAATCAAGGCCGGAAGCTACGAGCTTGAGCGCGGCACCAGTCCGGCCAGTCTGCTGAGCAAGCTGGTGCGCGGGGAAGAGGCTCTGCGCAGCGTCACTCTGGTGGAGGGCTGGAACCTGCGCCAGTTCCGTGAGGCACTGAAAAAAGCCGACCAGCTTCAACCCTTGACTGCATTGCTGAACGCTGAAGAGCTGATGCAGCAGGTGGGCAAACCCGGCATGGCGGCAGAAGGGCGCTTCTTCCCAGACACCTATACCTATGCCAAGGGCACGAGCGATCTGGCCCTGCTGCAGCGCGCCGCCCGTGCCATGGACAAGAAGCTCGAAGCCGCCTGGGCCCTGCGTTCGGCGCAAAGCCCGCTGCAGTCGCCCGAACAGGCCCTGATATTGGCCAGCATTGTCGAGAAGGAAACCGGACGCGCCAGCGACCGGGCCTTCATAGCTGCGGTGTTTTCCAACCGCCTGCGCATAGGCATGCGCCTGCAAACCGACCCCACCGTGATTTACGGCCTGGGCCCGCTGTTTGATGGCAATTTGCGCCGTGCTGACCTGCTGGCCGACACGGCGTTCAACACCTATACACGCACCGGTTTGCCACCCACGCCGATTGCCATGCCGGGGCGTGGCGCCCTGTTGGCAGCCGTGCAACCCGCCGACTCCAAGGCGCTGTATTTTGTCGCCCGGGGCGATGGCACCAGCCAATTCAGCGCCAGCCTGGACGAGCACAATAGGGCGGTGAACAAATACCAGCGCGGCCGGCCATGAGCGGCACCTTTATCAGCTTCGAAGGCATAGACGGTGCCGGCAAATCCACCCATATTGAAGCCCTTTCGGCGGCCTTTGTGGCGCAGGGCAGGGTGGTCACAAGGACCCGCGAACCGGGCGGCACGCCGCTGGCCGAACGGCTGCGCACCATGGTCCTGAACGATGCCATGGATCCCATGACCGAAGCCTTGCTGGTGTTTGCCGCAAGGCGCGACCACATTGTCCAGGTGATACGCCCGGCCCTGGCCCGTGATGAACTGGTGTTGTGCGACCGCTTTACCGATGCCACCTTTGCCTACCAGGGCGGCGGACGCGGTTTCGACTGGGCCTTGCTGTCCACGTTGGAGCAGTGGGTGCAGGGTGGAGACACCTTGCTGCAACCGGCCTTGACCATCTGGTTTGATCTGCCGCCGGCCGTGGCTGCGGCAAGGCTGACCAGCGCGCGGGTGCCGGACAGGTTTGAAGCCCAGCCTCAGGCTTTTTTTGAACAGGTGGCGGCCGGTTACGGCCGCCGCTTTGCGGCAGATGCCCAGCGCTTTGCCCGCATCGATGCAAACCAAACACCGGAGCAGGTCTGGCTCGATGTGCTTGCGGCCGTGCGCCAGAAAGGCCTGTTGCCATGAGCCCTGCCGACCTTGTGAAGCCGCCCTGGATTGCGGCGCAAACCCGGCAGTTGCTGGCCCAGCAGGGACACGCTTGGCTGCTGCATGGACCGTCCGGGCTGGGACAGTACGGTCTGGCGCTGGAGTTGGCGCGGGCCTGGTTGTGCGAGACGCCCGGTTTGGATGGTGCCTGCGGCCTTTGCAACAGCTGCCATGCGATTGATGTGCGCACCCATGCCGACCTGTGCGTACTGATGCCCGAAACCCATATGCTGGAGCTGGGTTGGCCGCTGAGCGAAAAGGCGCAGACCGAAGTGGACGACAAAAAGCGCAAGGCGAGCCGCGAAATCCGGGTAGATGCCATGCGCGATGCGATTGAATTTTCGCAGCGCACCAGCGCACGCGGGCGTGGCAAGGTGGTGCTGGTGTTCCCGGCCGAACAGATGAATGCCATCACCGCCAACGCCCTGCTCAAGACCTTGGAGGAACCTCCTGGCGAGGTGCGCTTTGTGTTGGCCACCGAATCCTCGCACCAGTTGCTGCCGACCATTCGCAGCCGCTGTCTGGGCCACGCCATGGCCTGGCCGGACAGCGCATTGGCCCAAGCCTGGCTGCAAGGAAATGGCCTGTCCGCCCAAGACGCTGCCAGTTTTCTGAAGGCCGCGGGCGGGCGCCCGGACGACGTGATGGCCCTGCACGCCAGCGGGCGCAAGGCGCAGGATTGGTCACGCTTTGCACCGGCCATGGCCGCAGGTGAAACTGCCTTTGTGCGCGACTGGCCGGTGGCCGAACTGGTGGATGCGCTGCAAAAACTGTGTCACGATGCGCTGTGCCTCAACCAAGGTGCAAGCCCCAGGTTCTTTGACCTCCAACCGGGCAAGGCAGTGCCAACACTGGCGGCGCTTTCGCAATGGTCACTGGGTTTGAAGCAGAGCCGAAGGACCATGGACCACCCCTTCAACGCGGGCTTAATGCAGGAGGCGCTTGTAGAACAGGCCAGAACCGCCCTAAACTCTGTCCACTGAGAACTCCGCCATGGCATCCATCAACACCGCAACCCCCAGACCCAGCGTCATCCAGCTTTCGATCAAGGAAAAGGCGGCGCTCTACGCAGCCTATATTCCTGCGTTTGCCGATGGCGGTGTTTTCATTCCCACCACCCGCGACTACGAACTAGGCGATGACATGTATGTGTTGCTCTCCTTGCCCGACGACATGCAGCGCTACCCGGTGGCGGGCAAGGTGGCCTGGATCACGCCGGCCAAGGCCACGGGTGGACGCACCCAGGGCGTGGGCATCATGTTCCCCAAGGACGAAAAGACCCGTGCCCTCAAGCTCAAGATAGAAGAAATTTTGGGCGCCCACCTGGCGTCAGAACGCCCAACGCAGACCATTTAGTGTTTACCGATTCCCACTGCCACCTCACATTCCCCGCGCTCGCCGAATCACTGGACAGCATCCGTGAGGCCATGGCCACGGCCCAGGTCACAAGGGCCCTTTGCATTTGCACCACGCTCGAAGAGTTTGACCAGGTGCATGGCCTGGCACTGCGCTATGCCAACTTTTGGGCCAGCGCCGGCGTGCACCCCGACAATGAAGGCGTTGCTGAGCCCAGCTTAGACGATTTGCTGCGCCTGGGCTCCTTGCCCAAGGTGGTGGCCGTTGGCGAGACCGGTCTCGATTATTTCCGCCTGAACGGGCGCAGCATTTCCGACATGGAGTGGCAGCGGGAGCGCTTCAGGGTGCACATACGCGCGGCCCGGCAGTTGCACAAACCGCTGGTGATACACACCCGTAGCGCCTCTGGCGACACGCTGGCAATCCTGCGCGAGGAGGGCGAAACCGGCGGCACTGGCTCGGCCGGTGGTGTTTTTCATTGCTTTACCGAATCCATGGAAGTGGCCCGTGCCGCACTGGAGTTGGGTTTTTACATTTCGTTTTCTGGCATCCTGACCTTTAAGACGGCGCAGGACATTCGCGATGTCGCGGCCATGGTGCCTCTGGATCGGTTGCTGATTGAGACCGACAGCCCCTATCTGGCGCCGGTGCCGTTTCGCGGCAAGACCAACAATCCGTCCTATGTGCCCTATGTGGCGCAGCAGTTGGCGGCCTTGCGCGGCACCAGCGTGGAGGCCATCGCACAGGCCAGCAGCGACAACTTTTCGCGCCTTTTTGGCGTGGCAGAGAACCCATGAAGCACCTCAAGAAAGCCCTTTATCTCCTGGTTTTTGTCGGCTGCTCTGTTTCTTTTGCGGGTTCGTACGACGATTTTTTCTCGGCCCTGCAGCGCGACAACGCGCCCCAGGTACAGTCGATTTTGCAACGCGGTTTTGATCCCAACTCCATCAGTGCGCAGGGCGAGCCCGCTTTGCTGCTGGCTTTGCACGGCGACGCGCTGGCGGTGGCGCAGGTTTTGATTGCGCATCCGGCCACACAGGTGGAAGTGCGCACCGCCAAAGACGAGAGCCCGCTGATGCTGGCGGCCATCAAGGGCCAACTGGCCTTGTGCCGCCAGTTGATTGAAAGAGATGCGGATGTGAACAAGACGGGCTGGACGCCTTTGCATTACGCGGCAAGCGGCGGCCGCGTCGAGGTGCTGCAGTTGCTGCTGGAGCATTACGCCTATATCGATGCCGAGTCACCCAATGGCAGCACGCCCTTGATGATGGCCGCCATGTACGGCTCATCCGAGGCAGTGCGCACACTGCTGGAGGCCGGAGCCGATCCTACGATCAAGAACGCGCAGGGTCTGACCGCACTGGACTTTGCGGGCAAGGTGCAACACCAGGAGTCCCTGGATTACATTGCACGCGCCATAAGGGCCAAGGCGCCTGCCGGGTCCTGGTAGACAGCGGGCAATCGCCCAAGCAAATTGCCCGCGCCCTATTTGTCGTCGATTTCAAAAAGTCGCCCAGCCTGAGATCCATTTTCGAGATTTGATCTTGCGTAGCCCAGGACGCTGGCCACGCTGCGGTGGCTGGTCATGGCCATGGTTTCAGCAAGGGGAATGCGTTGGCGGGTGGCCTCCGAAACAAAGCCCGAGCGCAGCGAGTGGGCAGAAAAATCCCCTTCCATCCCAGCCAGCGCACAGCGCATTTTTACGATGTCGCGCACCGCACCTGCCGACAGCGTTTCGCCGACCTGCTCACCCTTGCGCACGCGCCTAAAGAGCCTTCCTTCGGTGATCTTCGCCGCCTCTAACCAAGTCGCCAGCGCCCTCGCCGCTGTTCCCAGAAGCGGCTTGTCGTTTTCCGGGCGATGCACACCAGCCTGATTGCTCTTGGAGTGGGCAAGGGTGTACACAAAATCACCCTTGTTGCCTATGCGTTTCAGAAACTGCATGTCCGCCTGTGCGACCTCAGAGCGTCGGCGCCCGCCCGTTGACCAGGCAAACAGCAGCAGTGCGCGGTCGCGCTTGCCGCGCAGGGATTCGTCGCAGGTCTCAAGCATCGCCTGCAGCGGATCGCGCGTAATGGCGTCCTTTTTTTGGGGGAGGGCGCCACGCTTGACGTAGGCCTTCCTTGTTCTCGACAGCAGCTCTCGAACCTTCGGATCCTGACAAGGGTTTTTCACCTCGCGAATGCGATGGGCCTTGGACAGCACCGCAACCCTGTGCACCAGGGTGTTGTGCGCCATGGCGCCGAGTTTTCCCTTGTAGCCGGCCTTGACCAGGGCCTGGTCCATCTCCAGCGGGAGCTCATGGGTCAAACCTTTGTCTGTCGTGCGGTCCGCGTGGTCCACGATGAACTGCAAAACGCAGGCTGCCGGCACGGGAAGCTGGATTGGCTGACCGTAGCGTATGGCGTGCCAGGCGGCCCAGTAGCGTAAAGCGCTGCGGTAACTGGCTTGTGTGTTTTGCGCTTCGCCTTCGCGCAGAAGGTCATTTACAGCGCGCTGCGTCACATCGCTCAGTTCATAGGGCTGCGGCAGGGATTCAATGGGGGGTATGGATAGTTGCATGGTGTAAAAAATCGAACAAATGAATATTTAATACATATTATGTATGATGTGTTACGTGTATGTATAATAACCACCGATAACATTCTTTTATCGTTGGTAAATGTAACGTAAGGAGTAGGGCGATGCAATCGAAGAGTACAAGAGGCGTTCAGCAGGACGATGTGTGGGAAGCAGCCGATGCGCTGATTGCCCAGGGCCTGCGTCCGACCATTGAGCGGGTTCGCCAAAAAATCGGCCGTGGCTCTCCCAATACCGTCAGTCCGATGCTGGAAACATGGTTCGCCACCTTGGGGCCGCGCCTTGGCGTGGATGGAAGTAGGGAAAAATCGGATGATCTGCCGCAGGCCGTGCGCCAGGCAATGATGCAGTTTTGGGAAGTCGCCTTGGCTACGTCACAGCAGCAAGCCCAAGACCAGATCAAGCAGGCAACTCAGGTGCTTGACGAAGAGCGGGCAGCCCTTGCAGCGCGCGAAATCGAGCTGGCTCAGCAGCAGCGTGTGCAGATGGAAGCGCAAGCGGCGGCCACCGATGCACTGGCCGTTGCCCGCAGCCAAGGCGCAGACCTGGCGGCTAGGCTTGAGGAGTCTCAGGCGCGATTGGCACGACGTGACGGGGAAGTTCAGGATTTTCGCGATAAGTTGGACGTAATCGGAAAATTGCGCGATGCAGAGCGGCGCCATAGCGAGGAGGAGACGCAACGCCACGCACAGGAGCGCAACAGCATGGCCGAGCAGTCCACAGCCGATCAGCGGCGACTGCTGACCGAGATCGACCGTGCGCGCCAACAAGTCAAACGTGCCGAGTCGGCGTTGTCCGATTACCAGCGCAATTCCCAAATTTCCACCCAGAACCTGGAGCTCACCAACAAAGCCTTGAGCGATAGACTGCTACCTGTCGAGGCTGAACTTCGAGCGACGCATGTTGCGCTTGCATCCGCCAATGACAGGGCAACGGAACTGCGTGCGTTGCTTCAACAGGAGCAGGCTTCGAGAATTGCTGCGCTAGCGCAAATCGAGCGATTGAAAATTTTGGGCGCCCGCAATGCCAAGTTGGGTGCGGGACCAAAGAGGCTGGTACCGCGTAGACCAGCCTGACAGGCAAGCTTGTGCAGGCGCGATTGTTTTCTGCGCCTTTTGTACTTCATACGATGTATATTATGTTAACAAATAGGGGCTAAAAAAGCCTCAGCTCACTTTGAAATGCACGGTGGGAACGTTCGGGTCGGCAAAGGATGCGCCCAGGGCCAGCTCGCCCTCACCGTGCAGCACGCATTCTTCACGGCGCAGCAGTACGTCACCGCTGTTGGCGCCGGCAAAACGGATCCAGCTACCGTAGCTGCTCACATCGACCAGCACTACGCTGCCGTTGCGCCATTCCAGTCGCGCATGGGTGCGTGATACGCGGGGGTCGTTGACCATGAACTCGATGTTGCGCACCCGTCCAATGTGAATGGGCAGCTCAAAGGATTTGAAGCGCTTGCTGTGGTTCATCCAACGCAGTTCCACCTCGCGCCCGAGCACATCCGACTCGCCCGCAATCAGGACCGGGTCTATTGCACCTTGCATGGTCAGGAAGTCTGAAACTTCCTCCTCGCGCCACTCGATCTGGTAGACCGTGCAGGGCTCGGCACGGCCGCGTATGTTGATGGGGCCAAGAATGCGAAAGGTTACGCCTTGGGCCTCCGAAACGTGGTGCAGTGACGCGGCATCCGCCCATATCTGGTTGGGACCACAGAGGTCACACAGACGGGCAGCAACATTGACGGCGTCGCCATAGCAGTCGCCTGCAACCAGTTCCACGTCGCCGCTGGCCAGGCCAATGCGAATCGGCATAGCGGTATCTTTGGGACTGCGAACCAGTCGCTTGAAATGCACGCGCTGTAGTTCGACTACGGCACGCACGGCGCTGGCGCCATCCGGAAAAAGCGCCAAGACACCGTCGCCCAACGTTTTGACGACGCGCCCGTTGGCTTGCTCGCATTGTTGGGCAATCCAGGTCGTTATTTTGGTGATGGTTTCGGTGGCACGGACGTTGCCCAAGGCCTCAAACACGGCAGTGCTGCCATGCAGATCCGTAAATACAACCGTTGCCTGAACACCCATTCCCAGATTTCCCAATGCTTGTTAAAAGTTGAAGTTTAGAGCATTCAAGCCCGCCAGGCCGGTTTATGCCGCACAAGCCACGAACACAGGGTCCGCAGACTTGCAAAAAACCGGTGCTCAACCGTGGATATGACCCCAGGCCATCAGGGCATCGCGCCCCTGCACGACCAGATCTACCTTGGCACCCACTGGCAGCAGCACCTTGGTCTGCACGTGGCCATAGGGCAGATTGGACAGCACCGGCACCGTCAATTGGTTCTGCAGCCACTGCGTGACGGTCTTCAGGCCAAAGCCCTTGTCATGGGCGGTGAGCTTGAACCCGGTGAATTGCCCCAACAAAATGGCCTTTTGCTTGGCCAGGACGCCAGCGTGCAGCAATTGGCTCAGCATTCTCTCCACCCGGTACGGCGGCTCCGCCACATCTTCCAAAAACAGCACACCGCCCTTGATGTTGGGGAAATAGGGGGTTCCGATCAGAGACACTAGCACAGACAGATTGCCGCCCCACAGGGTTGCGTTGCTAAAGCTGTATTCCTGCATCGCCAGTTGCTGAGCCTGTGCCTTGTCCCTCACAGCAGGCAGTCGCCACCCTGCCCCCTCGCCCTGCCCTTGCAGCAAGTCGTTGAAGCAGTCTTCCATGATGTCGTCGGGCAGGGGCTGTGCACCAAATCCTTCGCAAAGTGCCGGGCCGGCCCAGGAGACGCTGCCGGTCTTGGTAAACAGCGCGAGCTGAAAGGCCGTGAAGTCGCTGATGCCAACAAACTGCGTGCCGCCCTCAATGGCTTTGGCAACACCCGCGTAATCGATCTGGTCGAGGATGCGCGTCAGGCCGTAACCGCCTCGCGACATCAAGGCGATGTCGGCGCCGCTGGCTGCGGCCCGCGCAATCGCGGCCACGCGCGTGGCGTCGTCACCGGCAAAACGCTGGTGGCTGCTCAGCGCGTCCGTATCGATATCCACCTCATGGCCCAGTGCCTTGAGGCGTTTCACGCCCCTGCGAAAGGCCGGCTTGTCACGCACTGCGCCGGATGGGGAGTAAATATAAATGTGCTTTTTCATGCTGCCATTGTCGGTTACCGCAGGCCCTGCGCTGCGAAGGCACGCAAGGCAGCGCGGTGGCCCGCATCCGGGAACGGCGCCTCCTGTGCGGCCCCATCTGCCTTGTCCTGAGAAGTGGGCAGCGCAAGGACCAGACTGCCCTGAATGCGCTCGGGTGCCAAAGCGCGCAGGCCGTCTGCCAGCCAATGCGGGGTGTGGCGGCTCACCAGCACCACGCCATGCAGGTCCAGCCGCTCCATTAGTTGTGCCAGGCAGAGAATGTGGAATTCGGCGCTGTGGACATCGCCGCGCTTGGGTTTGTCGCTGCGTCCAAAGCCAATCAGATCGGGCATCAGCACCCTTGCGCCCTGCCCCAGCCAACCGGCAATTTCGCTACGGTAGCTGTAGCTCCAGCCCGGTACCGGATGCAGGCACAGCATTACGCGCTCACTGTCCCTAGGACCTTCATCGATATAGTGCATGCGCAGTCCCGCCAGCGCGGGCAAATCATGGACGTAATTTGCTTCCCATGGATAGCCAGCAAGCTGGGCAAAAAAGCGCTCCGGCGTGCGCAATGCGTCTTCACGCAGTGGCAAGGCCAGGCGCTTACACTGCTCTCTTTTGCCCCTGAAGAAGGTCTGCAAAAGCGCCGCTGCCGGATCGGCCAGAACGCCGCCTTCGACCTCGGTCTGGTGGTTGAGCTGCCTTTGCCCAAACAGGTCCAGGACTGAGCCGGCGCAACCGGTCTTGGCATCTGTGGCGCCAAAGACTACGCGTTTGAGGCGTGCATGCAGCATGGCGCCGCTGCACATGGCACAGGGTTCCAGCGTCACATACAGGGTGCAATGCTCCAGCCGGTAGTTGCCAAGGGCCTTGGCCGCTTCGCGCAGCGCCTGCATCTCGGCATGGGCGCTGGGGTCGCAAGACTGTATGGGGCAGTTGCTTCCTGTGCCAATGACCACGCCGTCCTTGACCACCACGGCGCCCACTGGCACCTCACCCGCTGCGGCTGCCTGCGCTGCCAGTTGCAGTGCGATCTGCATAAAGCGGGCGTCCTGTTCGCTGGAGGATGGGGCGATGGGCGGCAACTGTGACACCGGCTAGGCTTTCTGGTTGATAACGCGTTCGATGTCCATGAGCTGTAAATGGATGGCGGCAAACAGCGGCCTGTCACCAGGGACTTCAGACAAGCAAGCGCTCTTGAGTACTGCCAGCATACCAAGTGTTGGTACTTCCTCTGGCAAGGCCGTACATCGGTCGAGCAACTCCTCCAGCAGACAGGCAAAGGCCCGCACCTCCAAGCGCTCGATGGCCTGTGCCGTGGCACTGCCGTCGCTGGCGTAAAAAGAGGCAGCGCCGAAGTCGCCGATCAATGCCCTACCCTGCGCACAACACAGAATATTGTGGCCGTAGAGGTCGCCATGCATGATGCCGCGCCCGTGCAAATGTTGTGCAGCAGAAGCAAGCGCCCCCACCAACTGCAGCAAGGCCGACAAACTGAAACAGGTGTCTGGCGCATAGGTGTCGCGTGTGCAGGAGGCCAGGCTGGGCGGTCCGGCAAGATTTTGAAAGTCCGGCGCAATGAGCGCCATCACCAACCCATTGAGCCCAGAGGGATGATCCGCCAGGCTGCCAAGAATAGGGATCAGGCTGGGATGCGCGGACGCGGCGATGGAAGCGGCCATTTCTGAGCCGGGCAAACCATCGCTGGTCACAGCCCCCTTGAACAGCTTGACCGCTACGCTGCGTGCAGCGCCGCCAGCCTCACGCAGCTGCGCGCGGTGAATGACACCTGAGGCGCCCTCGCCCAATACCTGTTCCAGTGCCAGTGCGCTCCAGGCGATGTCATTGATGGGCGACTTTGAATACGCCCCGGCTTCGAACTCCGCACAAAAAGGGTTGCCAGAATAGGCCAACCAGGAGAGGCGCGGCATGGACAACAGCCAAGGGGGCAACTCACTGAGCCGATTGGCCGCGATGCGCAGCAATTCCAGACGCTGGCAGTTGGCAAGCTGGGGCGGCAGCGCAAGCAAGCGGTTGCCGGCCAGCATCAGCTTTTGCAGCTGGCTGCAGTTCCCCAATTCTGCGGGAAGTTCTTCCAGCAGGTTGTCCGTCAGGATCAGCCAGCGCAATTGGGTGGGCAGCGCCGCAGCAGAAACCTTGTGAATGCGGTTGGCCTTGAAGCCCACCATGCTCAGCTCGGGGCACGCGCCCAACACAGCCGGCAATTCCGTGAATTTATTTTCGGAGCAAAAAATAAGGCGTAGCTTGCCAAGGCGCCACAGGTCGTCGGGGAGCGTGCTCAGCGCATTGCCCGACAGATCCAGAATTTCCAGCGAATCCGCCAGATCCAGGATCTCGCGCGGGAAACTGCTGAGGCCACAACAAAGCTTCAGGTGGGTAACGCCGAGCAGTTCACCGCAGCGGAGCTGCTCTATGGTTTGCATGGATTTTCAGAGTGTCCGGCACAGAAAAAAGAGGGCCCGCATTGCGCGGGCCCGTGCCTCATTCCCACTCAATCGTCGCGGGCGGCTTGCTGCTCACGTCGTAGGTGACGCGGTTGATGCCGCGCACTTCGTTGATGATGCGGCTCGACACTTTTTTGAGCAGCGCGTAGGGCAGCTCGGCCCAGTCGGCGGTCATGAAGTCGCTGGTTTGCACCGCGCGCAGGGCCACCACAAAGTCGTAGGTGCGGCCGTCGCCCATCACGCCCACGCTCTTGACCGGCAGGAACACGGTAAAGGCCTGGCTGGTGAGGTCATACCAACTTTTGCCACTCTCTTCGTCGATGAAGTTGCGCAGCTCTTCGATGAAGATGGCGTCGGCCTTGCGCAGCAGGTCGGCATATTCTTTTTTGACCTCGCCCAGAATCCGCACGCCCAAACCCGGTCCCGGGAACGGATGGCGATAAACCATGTGGAAGGGCAGGCCCAGCGCCACGCCGAGCTCGCGCACCTCGTCCTTGAACAGTTCGCGCAAGGGCTCCAACAGTTTCAAGCCAAGCTGCTCGGGCAGGCCGCCCACGTTGTGGTGGCTCTTGATGGTGACAGCCTTCTTGCTATTTGCCCCGCCCGACTCGATCACGTCCGGATAAATCGTGCCCTGGGCCAGCCACTCCACATGGCGCGACTGGTCGCTGCGCAGCTTGGCCGCCTCGGCCTTGAACACTTCGACGAACTCACGGCCTATGATCTTGCGCTTGGCTTCCGGCTCACTGACTCCGGCCAGATGGCCCAGAAACTGCGCCTCGGCATCCACCCGCACCACCTTGGCGTGCAGCTTGCCGACGAACATGTCCATCACCATGTCGCCCTCGTTCAGGCGTAACAGACCATGATCCACAAACACGCAGGTCAGTTGCTCGCCAATGGCGCGGTGGATCAGGGCCGCAGCCACCGAAGAATCGACACCGCCGGACAGGCCCAAAATCACTTCATCGGTTCCCACCTGGGCGCGAATTTTGGCTACCGCCTCGGTGATGTAGTCGCCCATGATCCAGTCCGGGCGGGTGTTGCAAATGTCGAGCACAAAGCGCTCCAAAATCGCAGCACCCCGCTTGGTGTGGGTGACTTCCGGGTGAAATTGCACGCCGTAAAAATGACGCGTTTCATCGGCCATGCCGGCAATCGGACAGCTTTCGGTGCTGGCCATCAACGTGAAGCCGTGGGGCAACTCGGTGACCTTGTCGCCGTGGCTCATCCACACCTGCAACATGCTCTGGCCTTCTGACAGGTAGTCCTGGATGCCTTCCAGTAGCTTGGTATGGCCGTGGGCCTGCACGTCGGCGTGGCCGAATTCACGCTGGTGCCCGCTTTGCACCAAACCACCGAGCTGATGCGCCATGGCCTGCATGCCGTAGCAAATGCCCAGCACCGGAATGCCCAACTCGAATACCGCCTTGGGCGCCTTGTCGGTGGTTTCTTCGTACACGCTGGCATGGCTGCCAGACAAAATAATGCCCTTGAGTGAGCCGTCACGCGCATAGGCGCGCAGCCATTCGTCCGTCACATCACAGGGATGCACTTCGCAGAACACATGGGCCTCGCGGATGCGCCGGGCAATCAGCTGCGTAACCTGCGAACCGAAATCGAGAATAAGTATTTTCTGGTGCAAAGACATGAGTGGACAGGTGCTGTGAAGGTTGAAAAGAAAGTGTCCGGCAAAGGTGCCTTAACCCGGGAACACCATGGAGCCGGCTTCGCCGTGCCACTGGTGTTGCCCCCTGCAAGGGGCTGAGACCAGCGGCTCTAAGTCTGCCTGCGCAGACCTGGACTGGCCGAAGAACCGCTGACTCTGGCAGCGGCACATCAAGCAATCGCATGCAGTGCGCGCAGCCTGGGGCGGTGCTTATTCCGCTCTGTAGTTCGGCGCCTCTTTGGTGATCTGAACGTCATGCACATGGCTTTCGCGAATGCCTGCCGTGGTGATCTCCACAAACTCCGCCCGCTCCTGCATGTCGGCAATGGTGGCGCAACCGCAGTAGCCCATGCTCGCACGCAGGCCACCGGCCATCTGGAACACGATGGAAACCATGGAGCCCTTGTAGGGTACGCGGCCTTCAATGCCTTCTGGCACCAGCTTGTCGGCATTCGGGTTGCCGGTGCTCGACTCCTGGAAGTAGCGGTCGGCACTGCCCTGCTGCATGGCGCCAATGCTGCCCATACCACGGTAGCTCTTGTAGCTGCGGCCCTGGTACAAAATGACTTCGCCCGGAGCCTCTTCGGTGCCTGCGAACATGCCACCCATCATCACCGTGCCGGCGCCGGCCGCGATGGCTTTGGAGATGTCGCCGCTGTAGCGCACACCGCCGTCGGCAATCAGGGGCACACCGGTGCCGAGCAGCGCGGTCGCCACGTTGTCGATGGCGGTGATTTGCGGCACACCCACGCCCGCCACGATGCGGGTGGTGCAGATGGAGCCAGGGCCAATGCCCACCTTGACCGCATCGGCGCCGGCTTCTACCAGCGCTAATGCCGCAGAACCGGTGGCAATGTTGCCGCCCACCACATCCACATGCGGGTAATTCTGCTTGACCCAGCGCACGCGCTCGATCACGCCCTTGCTGTGGCCATGCGCCGTGTCCACCACGATGGCATCCACACCGGCGCGCACCAAGGCCTCGACACGCTCTTCGGTGCCCTCGCCCACGCCCACCGCTGCGCCCACGCGCAAACGGCCTGTGGCATCACGCGCCGCATTGGGGAAGTTGAGCTGCTTGGTGATGTCCTTGACGGTGATGAGGCCCTTGAGCTCGAAGGCCTCGTTGACCACCAGCAGGCGTTCCAGCTTGAATTTGTTCAAGAGAGCCTTGGCGGCTTCGGGCGTCGTGCCATCGGGCACGGTGATCAGGCGCTCGCGGGGCGTCATGATCTCGCGCACCGGTTGGTCGTAACGGGTCTCAAAGCGCAGATCGCGCCCGGTCACAATGCCCACCACCTTGCCGCCGTCGCACACCGGGAAGCCCGAAATGCCGAGCTGGTCCGACAGCATCATGACCTGGCGCACCGTGGTTTCCGGGGTAATCACCACCGGGTCACGCAGCAGGCCAGACTCATAGCGCTTGACCTTGAGGACTTGCGCTGCCTGTTCGGCCACCGTCAGGTTTTTGTGCACGATGCCAATACCACCCTCCTGCGCGATCGCGATGGCCAGTCTGGCCTCGGTCACGGTGTCCATGGCTGCCGAAACCAGCGGCAGATTCAGGGCAATGTTGCGGGAGAAACGGGTGGCGAGAGAGGTGTCCTTGGGTAGGACTTGGGAGAAAGCTGGAACCAACAACACATCGTCGAAGGTCAGCGCTTTGCCGAGAAGGCGCATGTCAAAGCTCCAAAAGGCGCATTGTACCCGTGCCCGCGTTGTCAAAACCCCGGGCCCACGGCTACACTGAACCCATGAAAATTCACCACGCCCTCTTGAGCCTGGCTTTGTTCGGTATCTGCAGCACTGCATTCGCGCAGTGGCAGTGGCTCGACGCTTCTGGACGCAAAGTTTTCAGCGACCGCGCACCCCCACCCGAGGTGTCGGAAGCGAACATCCTCAAACGCCCCAACGCCAAAGCTCCGGCTGCCGCCGAGCCCATCGCCAAAGAAAAAATTCCGGCCACTCCCGCCAGTGCACCCATGGGCGCTTTGGAAAAAGAGCTGCTGGCCAAGAAAAAGCAGTCGGCCGATGAAGAAGCCGCCAAACGCCGTGCGGATGAAGAACGCAACGCCAAGGCCAAGATTGAAAATTGCGCACGCGCCAAGCAGGCCAAGGCCACCGTAGATTCCGGCATGCGCATCTCGCGCGCCAACGCCGCCGGCCAGATCGAGGTGCTCGATGAGGCCGCCCTTGCCAAAGAGCGCGCACACATCCAGTCCATCATCGACAGCGAATGCCGTTGAGTCTGATCTAGTATCCCGACTTGGCGCCGGCCCGGCGCTTGGAAAAAAGTCCTGTGGTGCCCGCCCCCTGGCGGATAAAGCGCTCGCGCCGCGCCACCTTGGGGTCTACCTTGAGCGCACGGTACAACTCCACCCGATCGCCCGCGCGCAGCAATTGATCCGCAGGCAGTTTGCGGCCCCAGATGCCGGGCTGCAAGGCGTCCACTGCCGCATCGGACAGGTCTGCTAACAGGCCACTGGCGCGCACCGCATCTGCGATCGTGCTGCCTAGCGGGACTTGCACGACCCGCTCCACACAGCTGCGCTGCGCTGCGCTGAAGCAAACGGTGACCGCCATTGTCGGCTCATTCGCCATAGACCTGCTGGGCACGTTTGACAAAAGCATCCACCAGACTGGAGGCGATCTTGTCAAAAACAGGGCCCACCAGCTTGCCCAGGGTGGCGTTCTCAAAGCCGTAGTTCAGTGTGAATTCGATGCGACAGGCGCGTTGGCTGCCGTCGCCTATGGGCACAAAGTCCCAGGCACCATCCAGATTGGAGAACGGCCCTTTGACCAGCTTGAGCTCGACGCGGCTGCCCTCCACATGGACGTTGCGCGTCTGAAAGTTTTGCTTGATTCCGCTAAACGAAATGCCGATTTCGGCCAGCATGCCGCCCTCGTGCAATTCGAGTACGGCGCCACGGTCGCACCAGGGCAGAAACTGCGGATAGTTGGCAACATCAATCACCAGCGCATACATTTCCTGCGGGCTGTACCAGATCAGAACGGACTTGTGAACAGTTTTCATAGAATAGGGGTATGCGCGGGATTGTAGACAAGCCGTGACAGTGCCCTTAACCGGACGCGGCTTTCTTTTCGATTCAACGTCCCCATTTCAGCTCCATGGCCAAAAAACCCGAAACCGCTACCCGTATTGCCGACAACAAAAAGGCCGCCTTCAACTACTTCTTCGAGGAGCGATTGGAGGCCGGCATCGTGCTCGAAGGCTGGGAGGTCAAGTCCCTGCGCGAGGGCAAGGTCCAGCTCACCGATGGCTATGTGGTGGCGCGCGGTGGCGAGCTCTTCCTCATCGGCCTGCAAATCCATCCGCTGCACACGGCCTCCACCCACATCAGCCCGGACAAGGTGCGCACCAGAAAATTGCTGCTGCACAAGGAGCAGATCAAGCGCCTGATTGGCAAGGTCGAGCAAAAGGGCTACACGCTGGTGCCCATCAACCTGCACTGGAAGGCCGGCAAGATCAAGTGCGAAATCGCCCTGGCCAAGGGCAAGGCCGAGCATGACAAGCGCGACACCATCAAGGACCGCGAAGGCAAGCGCGAGGTGGAACGCGCCATGAAGGACCGCGGCCGCTAGCCCTCAAGCGCGTTTGCACTCCGGCCACAAAAAAGCCCTCTCGCGAGGGCTTTTTTGTGGGAGCCAGAAGGCTGCTGGAATCAACCGCCCTTGCTAGGACGCTTGCCAGGATTCTTTTTGCTGCGGGTAGAAACGCCACGTTCCAGGCTGACGCGCTGTCCACGGCCGCCGGTGGGCAGCGTGAAACCGGCGAGGGTTGCGGGACGGGGAGTAGCTTTGCGGTCAGCTTCGGTAACGATTTTGTTGCCCATTTGGTGTTCCAAGAGAAGTAAGTAAAGACCCCCCTATTTGAACATTTTTTGAGAGTCCCCCCGAAGGACCGTTTCTGGGCCCTGCCCGACAATCCTTGCATGCAAGCCTTTTACAGCGACCGCTTCGTTTTACCCCTGCCGCAAGGCCACCGGTTTCCCATGGAAAAGTACCAGATGCTGCGCGATCTGCTGACCCTGCATCTGCCCGAAGTGCAGATGCTGCAGGCCCCGCAAGCCACCGATGGCGAGCTCGCGCTGGTGCACGACCCGGCCTACATCCAGGCCATTGCCGATGGTTCGGTGGACGCAAAAATTTTGCGTGAGATTGGCTTTCCATGGAGCGAGGCCATGGCCACCAGGGCCCGGCGTTCGGTGGGAGGCACGCTGGCCGCAGGGCGCGCTGCCATGACCGATGGCCTCGCTGCCAACCTGGCCGGCGGCACGCACCATGCCTACGCACACAAGGGCGGTGGCTTTTGTGTCTTCAACGACATGGCGGTGACGGCGCGCACCCTGCAGGCCGAGTGGAGCCGCCGCCATGGCAGCCAACACAAGCCGCTGCAAGTAGCCATCATCGACCTCGATGTGCACCAGGGCAATGGCACGGCCAGCATCTTTCGCAATGACCGCAGCGTGTTCACGCTCTCCTTGCACGGCGAAAAAAACTTTCCCTTTCGCAAGGAAGACAGCGACATCGACATCGCCCTGCCCGACGGCTGCACCGATGGCGACTACCTGGCGGCGCTGGAAAACGCCCTGCTCGACCTGGAGGCCCGCTTTACACCGGGCCTGGTGCTGTACCTGGCCGGTGCCGACCCGCATGAGGGCGACCGCCTGGGGCGCCTGAAAATCAGCTATGACGGCCTGCAGGCACGCGACCGCCGCGTGTTTGACTGGTGCCACACACGTGCCCTGCCCTGCGTGTTTGCCATGGGTGGAGGCTATGGCACAGACATCTGCACCACCCTCCAAGTGCAAGAGGCTACCTACCGGATTGCGCTGGAGTACTGGCAGCGCTGGCAGGCCCGGTACAGCGCCAGCGCAGTGGCTCAGGCCTCGGCTTTTTTCAGCACATAGCCAATGCGCGGAAAGTGCACCCGCACGGTCCCGGCGCGTGGGTCCTGGCGTTGGATGGTGTAGCGGGTACGGCTGGCGCCCATCAGCTCGCCCTGGCTGGTTTCCGTGCCGAAGGACTCGGCAGCAATCGTCACCTGGCTGCCCAGCGCGATGCCATGCTCGTCCTGAAAGCGCGAGTCGTGCAAAGGGAAGCCATCGCTAGCGGCGGCGCAAAGGGCAATCGCCTCGCCCGAACCGAGCTTTTCGATCTGCCCATGGCCAAACGCGGCGATGCGGTCCATCCAGGCCAGCACGGCCGGTGTGGCATCCAAGATGCTGGACAGCACCGGCACCTGGGTGCGGGTAAACCACAGCGAATGGTAGGCGGCAAAGTCGGCCACACAGGGCGCGTTGCCCAGCAGAAAATACTGGTCTTCAAGCATGTCGGCCAAGCGGCGCAAATACGACTGGTAGGCCGCAGCCGCATCGCCCGGCGACTGGCGCGGCGCACCACCGCGCATGGCAGAACGGTCGGCGGCAAAGGCCTGCGCCGCATCCGGCGGCGCAGCCGCAAACACAGCCGCTGCGCCCTCGGGCTGGAAGTTATAGGCCATGGCGCTCCCAAACAGCGTGGTGTCGGCCCATTGCGCCACGATCCTTGCCAGGCCCTTGTCGCGGGCCGGATAGAGCGTGGGCGTGGGCTGCAGGTGCTCCAGCACATCGCAGACCAGCGCCGTGTCGCAATAGACATCGCGCCCGATCTGCAGGATGGGCGTCTTGCGGTAGCCCCCGGTCAGAGCGAGCACATCGGGCTTGGGCGCAATGGCTGGCACGATGACCGATTTCCAGGCCAGTTGCTTGAAACCCAACACGGCGCGGACCTTCTCTGCAAAGGGCGACAGCGGGTAATGGTGAAGAACGATGGTGTGGCTGGCTTTGGGCATGAAAGTTCCTGAAGGGGTTCAGTCGGTGGCGATCTGCACGGCGTGCACACTGCGGCCGCCAGTGGCCAGCCGCTTGAGGTATTTGAAGGTGCCGGTGGCATGGGCGCAGAGGTGGCCCCGGCCGTCAAACACGCTGGCCTGGGTGAAGGCCATGGTGGCGGTGCGGTGCATCAGTTCGCCCTTGGCCAGCAGAGGGCCATGGTCGCTTTGGATGGCCGGGCGCATAAAGCTGGTCTTCATCTCGATGGTGACCACGCCCATCTCGGGGCAGACGCTGCGCGCCGCACTGGCCATGGTCACATCGAGCAGCGTCATCAGCACGCCGCCATGGGTCACGGCAAAGGAGTTGAGGTGTTCGGGTTTGGCGGGCAGGCAGACTTCGGAGCGGCCGGCCGCAAACAGCAGCAGCTCAAAGCCCAGCAGGTTGACAAAGGGGATGTCCACCCCAAAGCTCAGCGGCGAATCGCTCATGCTCCGGCTCCAATCACGGCGCTCACGCCACCATCCACCGCCAGCCATTGCCCGGTGATGTGCTTGCCGGCGTCAGACGCAAACAGCAGGCAGATGCCCTTGAGGTCCTCGTCATCGCCCAGGCGCTGCAAGGGCACGCCCGACTTCATGCGCTCAACGCCTGCGGTGGCAATCAAACCGGCGCTCATCTTGCTGGGAAAGAAGCCCGGGCAGATGGCGTTGACCGTGATGTTGTGCACGCCCCATTCGGCGCCTAGGGCGCGGGTGAAGTTCAGCACCGCGCCCTTGGAGGTGTTGTAGGCAATCGTCTTCATAAAGGCCGGGTTGCCGTTGAGGCCCGCAATCGAGGCCACATTGATGATGCGACCCGAGCGCCTGGCGATCATGCTTTTCTTGGCCATCGCCTGGCTGAGCAAAAAGTAGCCCCGCACATTGAGGTTCATCACCTTGTCCCAGGCCTCCAGCGGATGGTCCTCGGCCGGTGCACCCCAGCTCGCACCGGCGTTGTTGACCAGAATGTCCACATCGCCCATGCGGTGCAAGGTCTCATTGGCCAGGCGCTCGATGTCGGCCTCTTGCGAACAGTCGGCGGCAATCCAGCGCGCGTCGATGCCAGCGTCCTGCAGCTCGGCTGCGGCCTGCTCCAGGTCTTCGGCCTTGCGCGAGCTGATCATCACCCTTGCTCCTGCCTCGCCCAGGGCATGGGCCATTTGCAGGCCCAGGCCGCGTGAGCCACCGGTGACCAGGGCGGTCTTGCCGCTCAGGTCGAAAAGTTGTTGCACCGTGCGTGCGCGCATGGCGGTCACCCTAATCTTCCTTTTGGCGTGCGCGCAGAAAAAACAACAGCAGGCCCAGGGCCAAGGCGACCCCGCCCAGGCCATACAGCAGGCTGGCGTCCGCGCCCTGGGTTTTTTCGGTGAACCAACCCAGCACCAGCAGCAGCAGGCCGCTATAGACCAGCGGCCAGATGGCGCGCTCCATGCGCAAGAGGCGCGCATTGGAGGTGCCGTTGTACTTGTCAAAGAAAGACATAAAACCTCACATGTTCAGAAGCCCGACGATAACCGCTATGCGGCAAGCAGCGCGGCGGTCAATCGCCTGAGTCGGTACCGGGCAGGCGGTAATCCTTGAGCAGCTCACGCAGCTTGCTCTTTTGCATCTTGCCGGTGCCGCCCAGAGGCATGGTGTCCACAAACACCACGTCGTCTGGAATTTGCCACTTGGCGGACTGGTCTTCGTAAAACGCCAGCAGCGCTTCGCGGCTCACATCGGCGCCCTGCTTCTTCATCACCGCGATGATGGGGCGCTCGCCCCACTTGGGGTGCGCCACGCCTATGCAGGCGGCCATGGCCACTGCCGGATGCGCCATGGCGATGTTTTCCACGTCAATGGAGCTGATCCATTCACCGCCCGACTTGATCACGTCCTTGCTGCGGTCGGTGATCTGCATAAAGCCCTCGGCATCGATGGTGGCCACATCGCCGGTGCGAAACCAGCCGTCCACCAGCAGCTCGGAACCCTCGTCCTTGAAGTATTCGCTGGCCACCCAGGAACCCTTGACCAACAGGTCGCCAAAAGCCTTGCCGTCCCAGGGCAGCTCCAACCCTTCGCCATCGACGATCTTCATGTCCACGCCGTATAGGGCCCGCCCCTGCTTCACCCTCACCTGCAACTTCTCTTGCGCGCTGAGCGCCAGGTGCTTGTTCTTCAAGGTGCAGACAGTGCCCAGCGGCGACATTTCGGTCATGCCCCAGGCATGCAAGACCTCGACCCCATAGACATCGTTAAAGGCAGAAATCATGGCCGGCGGGCAGGCCGAGCCGCCTATCACCGTGCGCTTGAGGCTGGAGAACTGCAGCCGGCTGACCTGCACATGCGACAGCAGCATTTGCCAGACGGTGGGCACACCGGCGGCAAAGTTCACCTTTTCCAATTCGATCAGCTCGTAAATGGACTTGCCATCCATGGCCGGCCCTGGAAACACCAGCTTGGCCCCCGTCATGGCTGCGGCATAGGGCAAGCCCCAGGCGTTGACGTGGAACATGGGCACCACCGGCAAAATGGCGTCCCTTGCGCTGACGTTGAGGCTGTCTGGCAAGGCCGCAGCAAAGGCGTGCAGCACCGTGGAGCGGTGGCTGTACAAAACGCCCTTGGGGTTGCCCGTGGTGCCGCTGGTATAGCACAGGCTGGAGGCGCAGTTTTCTTCAAAGTCCGGCCACTCGTAATGGCTGGATTCGGCGCCTATCCAGGCCTCGTAGCTGATCAGGCCGGGGATGCCGCTATCCACGGGCAGGCGGCTTTCGTCGCACAGGGCAATGTAGTGCCGCACGCTGGTGCAGCGGCTGTGTACGGCCTGCACAATGGGCAAAAAGCTCAGGTCAAAGCACAGCACCTGGTCTTCTGCGTGGTTGGCAATCCAAACAATCTGGTCCGGGTGCAGGCGCGGGTTCAAGGTGTGAATCACCCGGCCCGAACCGCTCACGCCAAAGTACAGCTCCAGGTGACGGTAACCGTTCCAGGCCAGGGTGGCCACGCGGTCACCAAAGCCCAGGTTCCAGCGGTCCAGCGCATTGCCGACCTGGCGCGAGCGCGCTGCCACCTGTTGGTAATTGGACCGGTGAATGTCCCCTTCCACCCGGCGTGACACGATTTCGGCCTCGCCATGGTGCCGATCCGCAAACGTGATCAGGGTGGAAATGAGAAGCTGCTGACTCTGCATCAATCCGAGCATGGTGTGTCTCCTGCATTGTGATTTTTTGTCTGGGCTTGCCCGCGTGCGTGTGCAATCCTGAGCGGATGGTACTCGCTGCATGGCCCCAACAAGCGCAGGCGTTAGCTAAGCCTGTGACAATGCCGCCATGCCTATTTTTGATACCGACATTGCCACCACTGCGCCTGCTATTTCCTGGCAGCACAGCTTTGCCGACCTGGGCGAGGGCTTCTCTGTGCCACTGCAAGCCACGCCGCTGGCCGCGCCCTATTGGGTCGGGCACAACGCCGAGCTCGGGGCACAAATGGGCCTACCGGTTGACTGGATGCAATCCGACCACTGGCTGCAGGCCCTGACCGGCAACACCCCACTCGAAGGCAGCCGGCCGCTGGCCAGCGTCTACAGCGGCCACCAGTTTGGTGTCTGGGCCGGTCAGCTCGGCGACGGCCGTGCCATCTTGCTGGGCGAGGCCAATGGGTTGGAGTTGCAGCTCAAGGGCGCCGGGCCCACGCCCTTTTCGCGCAGGGGCGACGGCCGTGCCGTGCTACGCAGCAGCATCCGCGAATTTTTGTGCAGCGAGGCCATGCAGGGCCTGGGCATACGCACCACCCGCGCCCTGTGCGTGACCGGTTCGGACGCAGCGGTGCGACGCGAGACGCTGGAGACAGCGGCCGTGGTGACCCGGGTGGCACCCAGCTTTATCCGCTTTGGGCACTTCGAGCACTTCAGCCACAACGACCAGCACGATCAGTTAAAGACGCTGGCCGACCATGTGATAGAGCGCCTTTACCCAGACTGTCGCGGCAGTGCGCACTGGGGCGCCAACCCCTATGTCGCCCTGCTGGCTGCGGTCACCGAGCGCACCGCACAGATGGTGGCGCAGTGGCAGACGGTGGGCTTTTGCCATGGGGTGATGAACACCGACAACATGAGCATCCTGGGCCTGACGGTGGACTATGGCCCGTTCCAGTTTTTGGACGGCTACCAGCCCGGCCATGTCTGCAACCACTCCGACCACCAGGGACGCTATGCCTTCAACAAGCAGCCCAACGTGGCCTACTGGAACCTGTACTGCCTGGGCCAAGCCCTGCTGCCCCTGATCGAGGAGCAGGACAGCGCCATCGCCGCACTGGAGACCTTCAAGACCCATTTTCCGCAGGCCATGGCACAGCGCTTTGGCGCCAAACTCGGTCTGAACGATGGTGACCAAGCGCCCGCAGCGCTCATCGAAGACCTGCTCACCTTGCTGGCCAGCGAGGCGGTGGACTTCACCATCTTCTGGCGCCGCCTGAGCCACTGGACCAGGTTGCAAGACCCGGCGGACGCCTCGGTGCGTGATTTATTCATGGAACGCGCTGGCATAGACGCCTGGCTGCTGGCCTTCTCTGACCTGCACCTTACGGACAAGCGCGACCTGGCCGCGCAGCGCATGCTCGCCAGCAATCCCAAATACGTGTTGCGCAACCACTTGGGGGAGCTCGCCATTCGCGCAGCCCAGCAAAAAGACTTTGGCCCGGTGGCCGATCTGCTACAAGTTTTGCAGTCGCCGTTTGATGAACATCCGCAGCACCAGGCCCTTGCCGACTTCGCCCCCGACTGGGCTGGCGGCATAGAAATCAGCTGCAGTTCTTAAAAAATATATTCCCGGAGACTTTCCCTATGACTTACAAAATCGACAAGACCCCAGACGAGTGGAAGGCCCTGTTGGCGGCCAAGAATGCCGAGCCTCTGGCCTTTGACGTGACCAGGCGCGAAGCCACCGAGCGCGCCTTTACCGGACGTCTGGAGGGCAACAAGGCCCAAGGCGTTTACCGTTGCATTTGCTGCGACAAGCCCCTGTTTTCTTCCGCCAGCAAATACGAGTCGGGCAGCGGCTGGCCCAGCTATTTTCAGCCCCTGTCCGCTGACGCGGTGGGCACCAAGGTGGATGGCCTGCTGTGGATGAAGCGCACCGAGGTGCACTGCGCCGACTGCGGCGCCCACCTAGGCCATGTGTTCGAAGACGGACCCGCGCCCACCGGCCTGCGCTACTGCATGAACTCGGCTTCGCTACACTTCATCCCTGAATGAAAACACTACTCGACTTTTTACCCTTCCTGCTGTTCTTCGGCGCCTTCAAACTATTCGACATTTATGTGGGAACAGCCGTGCTGATGGCCGCCACCCTGGTGCAGATGCTGGTGGTGTACCGCATGGACGGCCGCTTGCAGTTGATGCAAAAAATCACGCTGGTGCTGGTGCTGGTGTTTGGTTGCCTCACGCTGCTCTTGCACGACGAACGCTTCATCAAGTGGAAGCCCACGGTGCTGTATCTCGCCATGGCGCTGGCGCTGGCGGTGGCCCTTTGGGGCATGCGCAAAAATATTTTGAAGGTGCTGCTGGGCGCCCAACTGGAGTTGCCCGACGGCGTGTGGCACCGGTTGAACCTGGCCTGGATGGTCTACACCCTGTTCATGGCCGCCATCAACGCCTATGTGGTAGTTAACTACAGCACGGCCGAATGGGTGAGCTTCAAGGTGTGGGGTTATGTATTTCCACTGGCTTTCTTGATAGCTCAGGGCCTGTATATCGCGCCCCACCTCAAGGCCAATGAGACGGCGCCCGAAGACGGAGCCTCCCAATGAGCGGGGCCACAGACAGCACGGCACAGCGCATGGACGCTTGCTTGCGCGAGAAGCTGCAGCCCGGCACACTGGAGGTGCTCGACGAGAGTGCCCAGCATGCCGGGCATGTAGGCGCCGATGACAGCGGCTTTGGCACCCATTTTCGGGTGCGCATTGCTTCACCCTTATTTACAGGCAAGAGTCGGGTGGCCCGTCACCGCCTTGTGTATGATGCATTGCAGGAATTCTTGGCCCAAGGAGTGCATGCCTTGGCCATAGAAACTTTAGATTGATCAGAAGGAAAGCAAACGAATGAAGAAGCAAATCTTGTCGGCTCTGGCCGTTGTGGCATGTGCGGGTGCTTTGGCTCCCGCCGCTTTTGCCCAAAATATTGCCATCGTCAATGGCGTGGCCGTTCCCACAGACCGCGTGAAAGCGCTGTCCGAGCAGGTGGCGCGCTCCGGCCGTCCGGTGACGCCTGAAATGCAAGGCCAGTTGAAAGACGAAGTCATTGCCCGCGAAATTTTTGCCCAGGAAGCCCATAAAAAGGGACTCGACGCCACCGACGACTACAAGAACCAGATCGAGCTGACCAAGCAATCGATCCTTATTCGCGAGCTCTTCGCTGACTACCAAAAAGCCAACCCGGTGAGCGATGCCGAGGTCAAGGCCGAGTACGACAAGTTTGCAGCCACCAATGCCGGCAAGGAATACAAGGCCCGCCACATCCTAGTGGAAAAAGAGTCTGAAGCCACCGACATCATCGCCAAGATCAAAAAGGGCGCCAAGTTTGAAGACCTGGCCAAGAAGATGTCCAAGGACCCTGGCTCCGGTGCCAAGGGCGGCGATCTGGACTGGGCCAATCCCGGCAACTATGTGAAGGAATTCTCCGAAGCACTGGCAGCCCTGCAAAAAGGCAAGCTGACCGAGACACCGGTGAAGAGCCAGTTTGGCTACCACATCATCCGTCTGGACGATGTGCGCGAGGCCCAGTTGCCCAAGTTCGACGACGTCAAGCCACAGATTGCCCAGCAATTGCTGCAGCAAAAAATGACCAAGTACCAAGAAGACCTGCGCGCCAAGGCCAAGATCGAATAATTCGGTTTATTGACTAAAAAAAAGACGCGGCGCAGGCCGCGTTTTTTTTGCCTGGCTGGGCCCAGTCGCCGCAGGGTTAAAGTGTTTCCTTCGCTTGCACCACGCGCTCGCCCAAGAGCTGCAAGGCCTTGTCATAGTCGAACTCGGCAATGGCTAGGCCAACGGTACCGGCCTGCGCCACCACGCCCGTCAACAGCGCTGCGTTTTCCGTCCACAGGTCTGTTGCCAGGGGATCATCGCGCTGCATCAGCTGCTTGATTTGTTGCAAGACCTCATTCGCATGCGCACTGGCAGAGGCGTCTGAGACAGCCGCTGGCGCTGACGGGGTGGCTTGTTCGAGTGTTGGAATCCGGCGCAAATCGACCACCAACTGTTGCATGGCCTGCGCCGTCTGGTCCATAGCAGTCGCCAGCTTCTGCAGGTCATAGGGCGCCTTGCGAAGCAAGGCCTCGGTCTCTGCCGCGCACAGTTCGAGGTGCAGTGCACCCAGATTGCCGCTCACCCCTTTGAGGGTATGGGCGATACGTTCAGCGAGCGCAAAGTTGTCATTGCGCACGGCTGACTGCAGGGTTTGGTCATCCTGGGCATGGAGTTGCAGAAAGCTGCGCAAGAGTTTGAGATACAGCGTTTGGCTGCCACTGCTGAGCAGGAGTCCGCGCTTGGCATCGAGCTCGGGCACTTGCGCCAAAGCATTTGCCAAGCCGCTGTCGAGCGCCTCAGCTAGGGTGGCTGCGGGCGGTGCAACCGTGTCGGGAGAAACTGCCGGTACCCCGATGCCAGGGCGCGCATGTACCCAAGTCTGCAGGGTCTTCCATAGGCGTTCGGGTTCAATCGGTTTGCTGACAAAATCGTTCATGCCACAGGCCAGACAGCGGTCCCGGTCAGAGCCCATGGCATTGGCGGTCATGGCGATGATGGGCAAGTGCTCGGCCTTATGGTGCAGGCGAATCTGGCGCGTCGCTGTCACGCCGTCGACCACTGGCATTTGCATATCCATCAGGACCACATCGTAGGGCGTGCCCGCAGCAAAGGAGGCCGCCACAAGGTCGATGGCGACTTGCCCGTCTTCTGCCAGGTCCACCACCATGCCGGCGCGCTTGAGCATTTCCAGCGCCACCTCCTGGTTGATTTCGTTGTCCTCCACCAGCAGCACACGTGCACCCTGCAGGGAGCGCACGCCCACAGACGCTGAGTGTTGGACCAAGGCCCCATCGTGCGTGGGAGCCGGACCCAGAATTGCGGTGAACCAAAAGCAACTGCCACTGCCAGGCAGGCTTTGCACACCCACCTCACCGCCCATGGTCTTGACCAAGCCTTTGCTAATCGCAAGGCCCAGTCCGGTTCCGCCAAACTTGCGTGTGGTCGCGGTATCCCCCTGCTCGAAGCTTTGAAACAGGCGACTGATTTGCTCCTGCGTCAGCCCTATTCCCGTATCCGTCACACTAAAGCGGGCCACCAACTCATTGGCGGTGGCGCTTTGCAGTTGCACACTCAGCGTGATGCCGCCACTGTTGGTGAATTTGATGGCGTTGCCGACGTAGTTGATCAGCACCTGCCCCAAGCGCAAGGCATCGCCCATCAACACCTTGGGCAGCGCCGGATCTACCGTGCGGCGCAGTTCCAATTGCTTGGCCTGTGCCTTCTCCTGGAAGATGTCCACCACATTGCCCAGCACCGACTCCAATTCAAACGGTGCGCGTTCGGTCACCAACTTGCCCGATTCGATTTTTGAAAAATCCAAAATATCATTCAAGATGCCCAGCAGGTGCTCACCGCTGCGCTTGATCTTGGTGAGGTAGTCCCTGGTCTTGGGCTCCAAATCGTGCTCCAAGACCAGACCCGACAGGCCAATGATGGCATTCATGGGCGTGCGAATCTCGTGGCTCATATTGGCCAAAAACTGCCCCTTGGCAAGCGATGCCGCCTCAGCTTGCTGCTTGGCTTCCAAAAGTTGCTGCTCGACTTGGCGCTCTTTGGTGGTGTCGCGGGCCGTTCCGCGGTAGCCCATAAACCGTCCCTTGCTGTCGAACTTGGGCGCACCGCTCACCGCCAAATAGCGCAGCGACCCATCCGCGTTGGCGATGGAATACTCAAAGTTTTTGAAGGGCTGATGCTGCTCCAATATTGACCGGTGCTGCTCCCACCCCATGCTCAGCGGCATGGCCGTGGCGATCTCCCAGCGACACAGACCCAGATTGGCATCCGCCACTTGCGAATTGCCAGCCGCGCCGTCCAGCAGTCTCACAAAGCGAAACGCCTCGTCCTGTTCCCAATACCAGTCCGAAGCCAGGTCGGCCATGGTTCTGAACCGGGCCTCGTTGTAGCGCAAAAGGCGTTGGTTGCGATGCAGACTGAAGATGATGGCGGACAGGGTCAGCGCCATGACGGCGCCAAAAATGTAGAGGCCCACAAAAGCCTCGCGCACCTGTTGGCGCAGTGCGCTAAGCTGGGAAAACTCTTCGTCCACCAGGTCCTGGGTTACACCCAAGTAGTCATCGGTGACCTTCAAGAAGCTGGACTTGAGCAGCTCTTTGGCTTGCGCGTCCAGGCCCGCCTCCTTGAGCCGGTTCACTTCATTGCGTGCGACCAACCAATCCTTGCGCACCGCCAACACCGCTTCGACCTTCTTTTTGGAGCTGTCCGATTGCACCAGTGCCAGGTACTCTTTCTGAATGATATTGACCTCTCGGGTGTTTTCTTGCATGCCCTCCCTGAACAGGTTGAGCATGCTTTTATCCTCGGAGTAACCCACCGCGATAGACCGGGCAGAGGCCTGGCGCACATGCGACTGCCACAGGTCGGCGAGGTGCAGCAAGCGGGTTTCGACCTCCATCCGTTGGACCTTTTGCGCGACGGCATTGATGCGTGAGGACACCAGCGCCACCAACAAAACGGACACCGCGAAAATGGCCAAAAATCGCAGCCGAAAGGGAGTCGCTTGCTCTGATTTCATGGACACTGCCAGAGGTGAGCCAGCTGCAGCCCATTGGCTTGGGCCGCCTTGCGCTGACTGCTGCCCGTCGAGATTTTCCGATCGTTCATATTTGGAACTCCCAAACAGCCAAGCCCCCTAGCGCATCCACCCCTCACATGCTGCTGCTCAGCGCTGCATCACCAGCCATCGCATTGTGCGAATAGGTTCACATTGTTGATGCAAAGCATCGGTGCAGCAAGCGGTGGCCATTCGCTGGTGCTGTGCGCCTAGCCAACCCACTTTCTGGCGTTGTGCCAGAGCTGCATCCAAGGGCTGTGGCCGTTGGCGTCCAGATCGGTCCAGCTGGTCTGGATGTTGCGAAACACGCGCTCGGGGTGCGGCATCATGGCGGTGAAACGGCCATCCGCCGTGGTCACTGCCGTCAGGCCGGCCGGGCTGCCGTTGGGGTTGAAGGGATAGCCTTCAGTGGCCGCACCACTGTGGTCCACAAAGCGCATGGCCGCAATCGCCTGGGCCGCATTGCCACGGTACTTGAAGTTGGCATAGCCCTCGCCATGCGCCACCGCAATCGGCAGGCGTGCACCACTCATGCCTTTGAAAAACAGGCTGGGTGAGTCCAGCACTTCGACCAAGGACAGGCGCGCCTCGAAGCGCTCGCTTTGGTTGGTGGTGAAGCGCGGCCAGTCCTGCGCACCGGGGATGATGTCGGCCAGTTCGGCAAACATCTGGCAGCCATTGCACACGCCCAGGCCGAAGGTATCGCCCCGGCCGAAGAAGGCCTGGAACTGGTCGGAAAGTGCGCTGTTAAAGGTAATCGACCGGGCCCAGCCAATGCCTGCCCCCAGGGTGTCGCCATAGCTAAAGCCGCCGCAGGCGACCACGCCCTGGAAGTCGGCCAGTTTCGCACGGCCACTTTGCAGATCGGTCATGTGCACGTCAAAGGCATCGAAGCCGGCCTCGGTAAAGGCATAGGCCATTTCCACATGGGAATTGACGCCCTGCTCGCGCAGCACGGCCACCCTGGGGCGGCTCTTCAGGATCGCAGGTGCCGTGGCCATCAGGGTCTTGAGGGACTCCGGAATATGCGTGTGCAGGCCCGGGTCGCCCACTGCGCCAGCGGCTGCATGCTCGGCATCGGCGCAGGCCGGGTTGTCGCGCTGCTGGCAAATCTTCCAGCTCACCGCGTCCCAGACCTGGTGCAGGTCGGCCAAGGGGGCGCTGAAGATCGACTTGGCATCGCGCCAGATCTGCAGCATGTTCTTGCCGTTGTCCACTGTGCTGGAAGCCGGACGGGTCTTGCCAACGAAGTGGCTAAAGGCCGACAGGCCGTGCGCACGCAGGGTCGCCATCACCTCCGAGCGCTCGGAGCTGCGCACCTGCAGCACCACGCCCGGCTCTTCGTTGAACAGGGCCTTGAGCGTCAGCTCTTCGCGTCGCGCACCCACCTGCCCTGCCCAGTTTTTGCTGTCGCCCACGTCCATGCGGCTGTCCGTGATGCCGTCACCTTCTGTGACCAGCATGTCCACATTGAGCGTGACGCCGACGCGCCCGGCAAAGGCCATTTCGGCCACGGTCGCCAGCAGGCCGCCATCGCCCTTGTCGTGGTAGGCCAGCAGCTGACCCTTGGCGCGCATTGCGTTCACCGCATTCACCAGGTTGATCAGGTCTTGCGCGCTGTCCAAATCGGGCACCAGGTCGCCGGACTGGTTGAGCGTTTGCGCCAGGATGCTGGCGGCCATGCGGTTCTTGCCATGGCCCAGATCGACCAGCACCAGCGTCGTGTCCTCCAGCGCGTTGAGCTGGGGCGTCAGCGTGCCGCGTACATCGGCCAGCGTGGCAAAGGCCGTGATGATCAGCGAGACCGGCGAGGTCACCTTTTGCTTGCCCGCTGCCGTGTCCCACTGCGTGCGCATGGACAGCGAATCCTTGCCCACGGGAATCGAGATGCCCAGGGCCGGGCAGAGTTCCAGACCCACGGCCTTGACCGTGGCATAGAGCGCGGCATCTTCACCGGGCTCGCCGCAAGCGGCCATCCAGTTGGCAGAGAGCTTGACGCGAGACAGCTCAATCGGCGCGGCCAGCAGGTTGGTGATCGCCTCGGCAATGGCCATGCGCCCGGACGCGGGGGCGTTGAGTGCGGCCAGCGGCGTGCGCTCGCCCATGGACATGGCTTCGCCGGCAAAGCCCTTGTAATCGGCCAGAGTCACGGCGCAATCGGCCACCGGCACCTGCCAGGGTCCGACCATCTGGTCACGGTGGGTGAAGCCGCCCACGGTGCGGTCGCCAATGGTGATCAGGAAGCGCTTGGAGGCCACCGTGGGATGGGCCAGCACGTCAATGACGGCCTGCTGCAGACTCACGCCGCTCAGGTCCAGCGGCTTGGCGGCGCGGGTGATCGTTGTCACGTCGCGCAGCATCTTGGGCGGTTTGCCCAGCAGCACATTCATCGGCATCTGGACAGGTGACTCTTTGCCTTCGTCCACCAAATTCAGATCACGCTCTTCGGTAGCCACGCCCACCACAGAGAACGGGCAACGCTCGCGCTCGCACAGGGCCTTGAAGAGTTCCAGTGACTCCGGCGCGATGGCCAGCACATAGCGCTCCTGGCTTTCGTTGCACCAGATTTCCTTCGGTGCCATGCCGCTTTCTTCTAGGGGCACGGCGCGCAAATCAAAGCGGGCACCGCGTTCGGCGTCATTGGTCAGCTCGGGGAAGGCGTTCGACAAACCACCGGCGCCCACATCGTGGATGGCCAGAATCGGGTTGCCGGTGCCGGCCGGGCCACCGGTTTGCCCCAGCGTCCAGCATTGGTTGATCACCTCCTGCGCCCGGCGCTCGATCTCGGGGTTGCCGCGCTGTACCGAATCAAAGTCCAGGTGCGCCGCATTGGCGCCGGTGGCCATGGAGCTGGCAGCACTGCCGCCCATGCCGATGCGCATGCCGGGGCCACCGAGCTGGATCAAGAGGCTGCCGGCGGGGAAGGCAATCTTGTGCGTCTGCGTCTGGTCGATCACGCCCAGGCCACCGGCAATCATGATGGGCTTGTGGTAGCCGCGCTGCAGGGTATCAAAGTCGGTGACGACAGTCTGCTCGTATTCGCGGAAGTAACCCAGCAGATTGGGCCGGCCAAATTCGTTGTTGAAGGCCGCACCTCCGAGTGGACCCTCCAGCATGATTTGCAGCGGGCTGGCAATGTGCTCGGGCTTGCCATCCAACCGGTCTGACATGCCGCCCCAGATCTTGGAGACGGTAAAGCCGGACAGGCCGGCCTTGGGCTTGGAGCCCCGACCCGTGGCACCCTCGTCGCGGATCTCGCCACCGGCGCCGGTGGAGGCACCAGGGAAGGGCGAGATGGCGGTAGGGTGGTTGTGGGTTTCCACCTTCATCAGAATGTGTTGGGTGGCGCTCTGCTTTTCGTAGCCGGCCATGGCCTTGCTGCCACTCACGCTGGCGGCAGCGGTTGCCACAAAGCGCTCCACCACGGCACCCTCCATGACGGAGGCATTGTCCGAATAGGCCACCAGCATGTGCTGCGGGTTGAGCTTGTGGGTGTGGCGGATCATGCCAAACAGGCTGCTGCTCTGGGCCACGCCGTCGATGGTGAAATCGGCGTTGAAGATCTTGTGGCGGCAATGCTCGCTGTTGGCCTGGGCGAACATCATCAGCTCCACATCGGTGGGGTTGCGGCCCAGCTTGGTAAAGGCCTCCACCAGGTAGTCGATTTCGTCGGCGGCCAGGGCCAGGCCGAAGGTGGTATTGGCTTCCAGCAGCGCGGACTTGCCACCGTTAAGCACATCCACATGGTCCATGGCGGCGGGTTCCAGCGCATGGAACAGATCGAAGGCCTGGGCGCGGTCCAACATGGCGCTTTCGGTCATGCGGTCGTGCAAGAGCGCGGCCACGGCCTGCAACTGCTCGGGCGTCAACGTGGTCTTGCCCAAGAGCGGGTTTTTCAAAGTGAGTCGGTATTCCACCAAGCGCTCCACCCGCTTGATACCGAAGCCGCAGTTGTGGGCGATATCGGTGGCCTTGGAGGCCCAGGGTGACAAGGTGCCAAAACGCGGGCTCACCACAATGGCCGGACCCTCGGTCGCGCCGGTATAGGGGTCGCCATAGGTCAGCAGAGCCGTCAATTGGGCAGACACAGCACTGTCCAGCAAGGATTCGCTGGCCACCAGGTGGATGTAGCGGCCAGCAATGCCGCTGATCTTTTCGTGAATGCCCTGGAGCGCGGGCAAAAGTTGCTGGATTCGGAAGCTGCTCAGGGCGTTGCCGCCTTCAAAGGGGGAGATATGCAGGGTCACTGTGCGGGCCTGAAAGAGGGGCTGGAAAGCGGGGGCTAAAAAAGAGAGCGAGAGGGCGCAATAGATACGCGAACGCGGACAATTTTACCTGTGCCCCACCGGCTGCCGGAGGCGATGGGATAATTCGGGCCATGACAATCACCATCAAAGATGCCGAAGGCATTGCCGGCATGCGCATAGCCGGGCGACTGACCGCCGAAGTGTTGGACTACCTGGCCCCCTTCGTCAAACCCGGTGTCACCACCAACGAGCTGGACAAACTGGCCCACGACTACATCGTCAATGTGCAGCAGGCCATTCCCGCACCGCTGAACTACACCGGTGGCGGCAACACGCCCTACCCCAAGTCGATCTGCACCTCCATCAACCACCAGGTCTGCCACGGCATTCCCAATGACAAGCAGCTGAAAAAAGGCGACATCGTCAATGTGGATGCCACCGTCATCAAGGACGGCTGGCATGGCGACAGCAGCCGCATGTACATCGTGGGCGACGCCTCGATTGCCGCCAAGCGCCTGTGCAGCCTGACCTACGACGCCCTGTGGCACGGCATCAAGCTGGTGCGCCCGGGCATCCATTTGGGCGACATTGGCCACGCCATACAGACCTTTGCCGAAGGCCATGGTTTTAGCGTGGTGCGCGAGTTTTGCGGCCACGGCATTGGACGCGGCTTCCATGAAGAGCCGCAGGTACTGCATTACGGGCGCCCCGGCACGCTGGACAAACTGGTCGAAGGCATGACCTTCACCATCGAGCCCATGATCAACGCCGGCAAACGCGACATCAAGGACGGCCCCGAAAAAGACAGCTGGAGCATTGTCACCAAGGACCATTCGCTCTCCGCCCAGTGGGAGCACACGGTGCTGGTCACCGCCACCGGTTACGAGGTGCTGACGCTCTCCGCTGGCAGCCCGCCCATACCCGCCTTTGTTGCGGCCTTTGGCGCGGCTTCTGTCACGGCCAAGGCCTGACGCCCGCCGCTGCATGACCGATCTCGCCGCGCTGCGCGACAGCTACCGCGCAAAAAAAGCGGCGCTGCTGGAAACCCTGGGCGAACGCGCTGCGTCCACCCGCACCGTGCGCAATGCCCTGCGCCGCATGTCCACGCTGGTGGATGCCATGCTGGTGGAACTCTGGCACATGGCCGGCATGCAAGAGCACTATGCGCTGCTGGCCGTGGGCGGTTTCGGGCGTCGCGAGTTGTTTCCCTATTCCGATGTGGACGTGCTGGTCTTGCTGCCCGAGGGCACCTCGGCCGAAGAGGACGCAGACCTCAAGGGCCGCATCGAAGCCTTTATCAGCAACTGCTGGGACCTGGGGCTGGAGATAGGATCGAGCGTGCGCAGCGTGAGCGAATGCCTGAGCGAGTCGGCGCGCGACGTGACGGTTCAGACCGCCCTGCTGGAAAGCCGCCTGATCACCGGCAATGCCCGACTGGCTGCGGACTTTCAGAAAGCCTTTTTCGAGGCCTTGGACCCACAGGCTTTTTTTGTGGCCAAGACCCTGGAACTGGGCCAGCGCCACACCAAGTTTGAAGACACGCCCTATGCGCTGGAGCCCAATTGCAAGGAGTCGCCCGGCGGTCTGCGCGACCTGCAGGTCATTTTGTGGGTCGCCAGGGCGGCCAAGCTGGGCGACAACTGGAAGGCCCTGGCGCACAACGGCCTGGCCACCGCTTTTGAGGTGCGCCAGATCCAGCGCAACGAGGCATTGCTGCTGCAAATCCGCGCCCGCCTGCACCTGCTGGCCAAGCGCCGTGAAGACCGGCTGATTTTTGACCTGCAAACCGCAGTGGCCGAGGCCTTTGGCTACAGCCATAGCGATGCAGAGGGCAAGGGCATGGTGCGCTCCAGCGAACTGCTGATGAAGCGCTACTACTGGGCGGCCAAGGCGGTGACCCAGCTGAGCCAGATTTTGCTGATGAACATCGAGGAGCGGCTCAACCCCTCCACGCACACGCTGCACCCCATCAATGCGCGCTTCAACGAAAAAGCCGGCATGCTCGATGTGGCAAGCGACGACCTGTACGAGCGCCATCCACACGCCATTTTGGAAACCTTTCTGGTCTACCAGACCACGGTGGGCGTCAAGGGCCTTTCGGCGCGCACGCTGCGTGCCCTGTACAACGCGCGCGACTTGATGGACAGCCGCTTTCGCAGGGACCCGGTCAACCGCGCCACCTTCATGCAGATCCTGATGCAGCACGACGGCATCACCCACGCCATGCGGCTGATGAACCAGACCTCGGTGCTGGGGCGCTACCTGTGGGTGTTCAGGCGCATCGTCGGGCAGATGCAGCATGACCTGTTCCACGTCTACACGGTGGACCAGCACATCTTGATGGTGCTGCGCAATGTGCGGCGCTTTTTCATCGTGGAGCACGCGCACGAATACCCGTTCTGCTCGCAACTGGCCGCCGGTTGGGACAAGCCCTGGCTGCTGGTGGTGGCGGCCCTGTTCCACGATATTGCCAAGGGGCGCGGTGGCGACCACTCGGTGCTGGGCATGGCCGAGGCAAGGCGCTTTTGCAAGGACCACGGCATCGACGCCGAAGACACTGATCTGGTCGAGTTCCTGGTGCACGAGCACCTGACCATGAGCCGGATTGCGCAAAAAACTGACCTGAGCGACCCGGCCGTAATCGCCGCCTTTGCCAAGCGCGTGGGCAATGAGCGCCGCCTCACCGCCCTCTACCTGCTGACGGTGGCCGACATACGCGGTACCTCGCCCAAGGTCTGGAATGCCTGGAAGGGCAAGCTGCTTGAAGACCTGTACAAATACACCGCCCGCGCCCTGGGCGGACGCGCGCCCGACCCGGACGCCGAGGTCGAAGCCCGCAAGCGCGAGGCGCTGGTGATGGTGGCCCTCTACGCCATGCCGTTTGAGGCGCACAAGCCGCTGTGGGACACGCTGGACGTGGGCTACTTCATGCGCCATGAGGCCGGTGACATTGCCTGGCACACCAAGCAGATCTCGCGCCATGTGGACACCAAGACGCCCATCGTGCGGGCCCGCCGCTCACCGATTGGCGAGGGCCTGCAGGTGCTGGTCTACACCCATGACCAACCCGATTTGTTTGCCCGCATCTGCGGCTACTTTGACCAGGGCGGCTTTAGCATCGTGGATGCGCGCATCCACACCAGCAAAACCCATTACGCGCTCGACACCTTTCAGGTGACCATGGCCGGCGGCATAGACGAGCATTTTCGCGAACTCACCTCGATGTTGGAGTCCGGCCTGGCCAATGCCATTGCCAAGGAGACGCCGCTGTCGCCACCGAGCCGTGGCCGCGTGTCGCGCCGGGTCAAGAGCTTTCCCATCGCCCCGCGCGTCACGCTGCGCCCCGACGAGCGGGCCCAGCTTTGGCTGCTCAATATCTCGGCCAGCGACCGCCAAGGCCTGCTCTATTCCGTGGCCCTGGTGCTGGCGCGCCACCATGTCGAGGTGCAACTGGCCAAGGTCGTCACGCTGGGCGAGCGCGTGGAAGACACCTTTTTGATCTACGGCCCGCAGCTGCAGCACAACCGCGCGCAAATAGAGATCGAGACCGAGCTGCTGGACGCGCTGGCTTCGTGAGCTGGACTATGCCAGCCACCATACGTCCTTGGTGTGGCACCACCACAAGTTCCCTAAACTACCCATCCTTGTAAGTAACTTGGTGCCGAACGGCCAAGATGGCGACCTCACCGGGCGCGTAGCGATACAAAACGATGTAGCCGCTGTCACCAAAGGTAATCATCCACTCTCGGTATTCAGGCTCCATGCCTTCTATGGGCCGACCGACTCCTGGTTGATGTGCAAGAACTCGCACTCCAACCCTGAGCTCCTTCACCGCACGCTTAGCTGCGCCTGTGTTTTTTGGTGTTCAATCAACGTGTTGACGGTGAGGTCTTCTAGTCTGAGTACCAGCGTCGAAGTGGAGGCCCCAAAGCGGGTGAGGTTGGTCAAAGCGTCCTGGTAACAGATGGCGGTCGCTGGACGAACGAGCCGGTGTTTGAGGTACTTCGCCAATAATTCTTGTAATTCCAAAATTTTCTTTCTAAGCGCAGCAAATATTTCTGCACGAAAAAAAGTCCGGTCTGCACAAACGCAGCCGGACTTTCTTTTTCAGAATAAAATTCTGATCTAGTTTTTATTTACAACCCTACGACACCGCTATCCACACCAGTAGTGAAAATGAAGGTAGTCGTAAAACCCTGTCCGTTGTTAGTACCTGAAATCGTGACCTTGTAGGCCGTACTGGGCAACATGGGGGCATCGGCTGTAATGTAGTAACGATTAGTTGGCCCATGATTCACAGGGGAACGGAGTGTGACATTCGTACCATTCGTCACTTGTGTCATGCTGTAACTGGTTATCAGCAACGCATTGCCTTCACGCACAGCCACCAGAACCGATGATCCAAGTGGATTTGCAGTCAGGTCACGACCAGGTACTGGACTCGGTGTTTCCTGTGTTAACTGATAGCCTGTACCAGTAGTCCCATCGCAAGGGTAAGTGCTAACAACGGAACTTGCTTGCAATTGTGGGCCTGCTGTTATTGTAGTGGCGTTGTCAAATTGAGCGTACACACTTGGATAAACACTTTTGCTCACATCCAATGTGGACCTCATAGAAATCCCAATGTCACGCGCATTCATCAACATACCATCCATGTGATATGGCGCATTCAAAAGGTTACGAACACTGATAACGCCCAAGTTGGTCTTGTCCGTTTGATTTAAAATCCTTACCGTGTCGTCCGCACTATTAGCTGCACCCGCATTCAGATATCCAGCAGCGAGCATTCGATCAGCAGGACTGACCCCCGTGAACCCAGCCAATGTTTTGTTTTCAAAGTGATCGAAGTAATAGTTAATCGCCTGATAGTCCGCATGCGCCTTGGCAGCCTTATCAATCGCAGCATTCTGCGCAACCAAACCGAAACCGCAACGACCCCGTTCCGCATTCAAAAGGTTGAACGCTGCGAGTTCTTCGCTGCCAGCAGGGTAAGTAGGCGCGGGCACACTGGTGACAAGACTCGAA
>CAISLN010000061.1 GCA_903886275.1 uncultured beta proteobacterium
CACAGTGGGCAGGTGCGCAAAGTCAATCGCGCCAGCACCGGCAGCAATAGCAAACGCACCCGAGGTGACGCCCACATTGACCGTGTCCACACCCAGCGCTTGCAAGTCGTGCAGGCTGGTTTGTAAATGCGTACCCTGGGCCTGGTCAACCGTGACGATGTCGTCGGCTGCGAAATGAATGCCCTCAGCAATCAAGACCGAAGCTTCTAGGGCCTGAAGCGTGACCGCGTTGCTTGCAAGATCGAGCGTGTCGATATAACCGTGGGCATTGCCGCCGGCCAACACGGAGTCGATTTCGGTGCGCTGGTTGGCAGCGTCCACATCCAGCGTTACCGAATAGTCGGCCGTGTCGTTGGTGAACTTGGCGAAGTCAGACTGTGCCGCGTTGAAGTCTACGGTGCTCAGGTGGAATGTCTGACCTTCAGCCAGAGTAACCGTATCCACGTTGGCGTTGTGGGCGATGCTGATTGCATCGGCCGAAGTGGCGCCGCTTACATGCAGTGCGTAGTCAGCAAAAGGATTGTCAATCTTGCCAAAAATGACTGCGTTTGCGAGGTATTGGTCCGCCGTGAATTGCAAGGACTGGCCTGCAGCCAGGGTCATGCCAGTCACACCAGCAGCACCGCCGACCGTCAACACATCCGCTGCAAGCACACCAGTGGGATGGGCATCCGCACCCAACGCAAACGTTCCCGCGCTGCTTGTATTGCCGGCCGCATCGGTCGCCGTGGCGCTAATGCTGCCAGCGGCTGGAATCTCTGTGCCAGCAAATCCAGTTGTCCAAGCACCGTCTGCACCTGCGGTAGCGACATGGACTGCGCCTCCCCAGGTCACGGCAACGGTGGCACCCGCTTCTGCCGTACCACTCACCGTGACACCCAGAGCATTGCTGCTGTTATCCGCTGCGAGTGTGGCGATAACAGGCGCATCTGGTGCGTTGGTGTCAATCGTCAGACTCAGCTCAAGGGAGGGGCTAGAGGTGTTGTTCCCAGCATCGACCATATTGGCGGTCAAAGCCGTAGTGGCGTTGGCGGTGAGGCCCGTCAGCGTTACATCCACATAGCCCTTGGCGATATCTGCTGCAGTCAGGACAACGCTGACCAACAGAGTTTTCCCGGCAAAAATCTGTATCGTGTTGCCAACCACTGCGGCAGTGCCGTCAACGGCTGTCACATTGAAACCAATGCGCACCGTAGGTGTAGTTGCATTGGTGATGCCATCAATTGCCGAATGGCCACTATCGGAATCTGCTTGCAAGGTGAGCGTCGGCGCAGCAGGGGGCGTGTGATCCAGTGCGCCCGATTGTGCGGATGAAATGTTACCGAAGCTGGTCGCCGAATGGATGGCGTTCATCGAAGCGAGCACGCTGTCGTACAACGGACCTGACGTAACACCTAGCGCGGCAGCAATCATGGCTGGGCTGGTCAAGTCGATCGGGCCTTTTGCTATTGCGTCCAGCAATTTACCCATCACGTCAGCACCACCCAATTGGACCATGGTGGCCACCATGGCTGCCAACTTTTGAGTGGCTAGCGCCATCAGATCGTTCGGGTTGGCGGCAAGCGCGGCAATTGGATCGTAGTTCGACAGGTCAGTGCCCGGAGGCAAACCCAAGGCCGTCAAAATTGCGCCATTTGCATCGGATGCGGACGCTCCTGGGTGGGCTTGCATATAGCCCGCCACCAGCGTGGTCAATGGCGAAACCATGGTTGCGCCCGCAGGGGCACGCATGATCATGGTGTTGGCAACACCGGTATCGGTATTGAACCCGCCCACCGCAATAACCGAGCCGCTGATTCCGGCTGGCAGCACAAAGTTGCCGAACTTGTCAGTGAACACACCGACCAGCTTTTCACTCTCTTGAGGAATGCCGTCGCCGTTGGCATCGATATAGATCTGCGCACCCTGTATGTAGCCGTCGGCCAGTTTGCCCGAAAGGGATACCCCTGTAACCGGTGGCACAACAACCGGTGACACAACAACCGGCGATTCACCGGCTGCAGAATTCACAGGCGCAGTACCCGAACTGGACCCAGATGCTGTACCGGAAGTGACAATACCTAGACCAACCACTGAAATAGCACCAATAGCCACGTTCGACGCCATGCCAGCCGCAAACAGACCAGCGGAAGGCTGGGCTGCTACTGCAACCTCAGAACCGACCGCCGCTGCCGCACCGGTCTCTGCTTGCGCCAGTTGAATGTCTTGCGAAGCATCTTCAGCCCAGCTGGAGTCAGCGTAGGACTCCATTTCCTTGAGCGTGTTGGCCAGCAACTGCGCCTCAGCTTCGCTAAGGTATCCAGAGGCCTCCAGGTCTGCAAGCTGAGCAGCGACGCTCTGGACGTCAAATTCCGCATCCATCGGAAGGTCGGAAAATAGTTGCTGCGCGATCTCGGGGTGAGATTCCTGAAGGGTCTCCACTATTTGATCGAGGGTAGCCAGGTCCAAAAGAGCATGGGCTTCGTCGAGCTCGTCCGCATGGGACAGCTCTTGGACCATTGAAAAGATGAAAATCAGACCCAGGCTTGATGGCACACCACGGGGGCTCAACAGCGCCCTGATCTTGCCAATCATATGTGCGTTGCGCCCTACCAGACTCGTGTTTGCTTTTTTCATGTGCCTATTCCCTGATCAAAAAATTCAACAAAATGTTCGCGCCGACAAGCAGTCGATCTACTTTTCCACATTTGAAAAAAGCATTTTTTGCTAACCCCCGGTTGCAAAAAACGCTTTTCCAAATTTATAGAAGAAGGTTACCGCCTGGAAAGGGAATTTGTAATGGGACATGTGTCCCTTTCTTGCTCTATCGTTGCGATTCCACTATGGGAATGCGAGCCCGTCAGGCCGAGCGAGACCGCGTAGCGAAAAGTACGCCACATCTTCTCTAGAGTAGAAGCGCCATTTTTTACCGCCTACGAATGCTGTTCTATCTGATGACGATGTCGCGTGGAAAAAGTGAAGAGGTCAAAGCGGTTGGTGATGTCCAGCTTTGCAAAAATGGATGTCAGGTAATTTCGCAAGGTATGATCTCCCATGCATAGCTTCGCGGAAATTACTTTATTTTGGGCTCCTGGCATGTCTGCAAAGGTGAGCGCTATGAGCCGCTCCTTGGGGGATAAAAGGGCGATGGCCGCAGCAATGGATTGGAGTTCGCCATTGCCCTTTCTTTGAATAAACCCATTTTTTAGCACCTTTCCATCAAACCAAAGTCCCCCTGCGTACACCTGTTGAATGGCCGTGATCAGCGACTGAGTGGCCTCCTCCTTGTAAACCAAGCCTACCGCACCGCTGATTACAGAATGGGCCAAATCCTCCCTGTTCATGGCTTCACTGCTGAATATCAAAACCCGGGTTTGACCCGTGGCAACCGCATGTGCCACAAGCTCGCCTGCCGATACAACGCCTGCGCGAATGCCTACATCCACCAGCAAGATGTCGGGCTTGAGTTCAGTCAGTGCACTTTTTGCCTCCGCATAATTTTGCAGCATGGCCACGACATCGACTTCTGATTTCTCTTGCTCCAGGAGTCTTTCCAGACCCCACATGACGATGGGCTGGTTGTTCACCAGCATGACTCGGATACGCGACTTTTGAGGCGCTTCGCGAATGGCCACGGCTGGAGCGCGGGCGCGAACAACGCAAGCTGATGAGGCGATCAACATGGCATCTGCGCTCACACTTTGCAAGGAAGGAAGCTTCGCAAACCTGCGTGAACTACCGAACAATGCACGGCGCGGCTTCTCATACGCATAGCTTTTTTATCTGTCTGCGTTATTAAATTCAACTGGTTCCCTTGTGAAAATCAGAGTCAGGCTTGTCTACAGCGACCAAATTTCATCCAGCTTCCATGAACATGGATAGCCAATCTGACGTCTATACAGAAGCATGAGACGGTAGCTATCCAACCCATTGCGTGATGAAAGACCGCACATGCTGGTTCACAACTTTTCCTGCCCATGAAAACAGCATGATTTACGTATCTTCACGTAACCACCCCAATGCTATTCGCTGGCCATTGCAATTTCGGACTCATTTGCGATTTAACCTACCTAGTTACCGGTAGTGAAACCGGACTATTTTTTTAAAAGTCTTAATTTTTCCGTAAGCCGCTCCGCGAAGGACGAGATCCTTTGCTCGCAGCGGCAATGCCAACTTCCAGATAATTACGCGTCCAAGCAACGCGGTTATATAGAACGGTGATCCAATGAATCGGCATCATTTTTATCATTTATTCCGAATGCACTCATGCCGACCAAGGAAAAGTAACATGGCGACGATAGACACAATCGCAGACCGTGTAGCTGCAGAACCATCGGCCCGTCGCCTTGAAGCATTCCTTGAAAAGCCGCGCATAGCGGGATATGCCGATAGGACTCTTCTTAAGAAAAACGATAGTGACCGTATTCGCGTGATGGATGAAGGGCGCGTCCATCGCTTTGGCGAAGTGCTACGCGACTTGTGCCCTGTTCGTGGGGACTTTTCATCGCTCCATCTTGTTTCGATGGATTGAGCTTGTCGGTTTCAGCTTCGAGCGACAAGTCTGGGGTTCACGGAGCACTTATAAAAAAACCACTTGCGCGCTGGAAGCGCACCACTTGCATTGCGCAGCACCAAAGCCCCACACCAGAAAAATTCCACGCATCCAGAAACAGAAAAGCCCCGTGAACTATTGAAAATCAACAGTTCACGGGGCTTCGTGTTTGGTAGGCGCAATTGGACTCGAACCAACGACCCCCACCATGTCAAGGTGGTGCTCTAACCAGCTGAGCTATGCGCCTGGATCGTAGCCTCGAATTATAGCGTCAAAAAACGACCAAACCCGAACAACCCGCAAAAGCTTCTTGCGTTGCCCCATAATTGACGTTTACGTAAACGTCACACAGACAAGGGAATTCATCATGGATATCGCAGGCAAGGTTTTTATTGTGACGGGCGGCGCATCGGGTCTGGGCGAGGGAACGGCACGCATGCTGTCCGGTCTGGGCGCAAAGGTGGTGATTGCCGACATGCAGGTTGAAAAGGGCGAGGCCGTTGCCAAGGAGATAGGCGGCGCCTTTGTGCGTTGCGATGTAGCAAGCGAGGCCGATGGCCAGGCCGTGGTGGCACAGGCGGTTTCCATGGGCAAGCTCATGGGCCTGGTGAACTGCGCAGGCATTGCGCCGGGTGAAAAGACCATTGGCAAGAACGGCGCCCACGCCCTGTCCACCTTTAGCAAGTGCATCACTGTCAATCTGGTGGGCAGCTTCAATATGATTCGCCTGGCCGCAGACGCCATGGCCAAGAACGAGCCCGAGTCCACGGGAGAGCGCGGTGTGCTGATCTCTACTGCCTCGGTGGCGGCCTATGACGGGCAGATGGGCCAGGCTGCTTATGCGGCTTCCAAGGGTGGCATCGTCGGCATGACACTGCCCATTGCACGCGACCTGGCGCGCAACGGCATTCGCAATATGACGATTGCGCCCGGCATCTTCGGCACGCCCATGGTGTTTGGCATGCCCCAGGAAGTGCAGGACTCGCTGGCTGCGGCGGTGCCCTTCCCTTCGCGCCTGGGTACGCCGCAGGATTACGCCAAACTGGCACGCCATATTTTCGAGAACGACATGCTCAATGGCGAAGTGATTCGTCTGGACGGCGCCATCCGCTTGGCTCCGCGCTAAACGCTGCGGCTTGGGCACCATTGAGCGAATAAAATTCCCTCGCAATCCTATATCCAGCATCAAACGAGATCCTTCATGACCAATCAGGAAATTCTGGCCCAATTCGGCCCCCGCGAAGCGATGGAATACGACGTGGTGGTCGTGGGCGGCGGGCCAGCCGGCCTGGCCAGTGCCATCCGCCTCAAACAATTGGCGGCCAAAGCCGGCAAAGAAGTGTCTGTGGTGGTGCTTGAAAAAGGCTCCGAGCCCGGCGCCCATATTTTGTCGGGCGCCATCATGGACCCCATTGCGCTGGACGAGCTGATCCCCGACTGGAAGGCCTTGGGCGCACCGCTGACGCAACTGGTCACAGACGACGCCGTTATCTTCTTGGGTGAGAAGTCGGCCTTTCGCACGCCCAACTTCCTGCTGCCGCCCTGCGTGCAAAACCATGGCTGCTACATCATCAGCCTGGCCGAGCTCACGCGCTGGTTGGCCACCCAGGCCGAAGGCTTGGGGGTGGAAATTTTCCCCGGCTTCACCGCAGCCGAAGTGCTCTACAACGAAGACGGCTCTAAAAACGGCGGCGTACCTTCGGTCCGGGGCGTGGCCACTGGCAACTTGGGGCTAGGCAAGGACGGCAAGCCCGGCGACAACTTCCAGATCGGCATGGAGCTCCTGGGCAAGTACACCATCTTTGCCGAGGGCGCACGCGGCCACCTGGGCCGGCAGCTGATTGAAAAATTCAAGCTCGACGCGGACTCCGACCCACAGACCTATGGTCTGGGTATCAAAGAGGTGTGGGAGATCGACCCGGAGCGCCACCAGCCCGGCTTTGCACTGCATACCGCCGGCTGGCCCATGGACGACGCCACCTACGGCGGCGCCTTCATGTACCACATGGCCGACAACAAGATCGCCATGGGCTTTGTCACTGGCCTCAATTACAGCAACCCCTACCTGAGCCCGTTTGAAGAATTCCAGCGCTGGAAGACCCATCCCAACGTGCGCTACTACCTCGAAAACGACAAGGGCGAAGTGACCGGCAAGCGCCTGGCCTATGGTGCGCGCGCCATCACGGCCGGTGGCCTGATGTCCCTGCCCAAGACCGTGTTCCCCGGCGGCGCGCTGGTCGGCTGCGACGCTGGCTTTTTGAACACCAGCCGCATCAAGGGCAGCCACGCCGCCATCAAGACCGGCGCCTTGGCCGCAGAGGCCGCCTTCGAGGCGATTCAGGCCGGACGCCAGCACGACGAACTCAGCGCCTTCCCCGAGGCGTTTGAGAAGAGCTGGTTGTTTACCGAGCTCAACAAGGCGCGCAACTTCAAGACCTGGTTCAAGAAGGGCCTGACCGTGGCCTCGGTGATGAATGGCATTGAGCAGTTCGCCCTGCGCGGCCACTTCCCCTGGACCCTGCGCCGCGACAAGCCCGACCACGCCTACATCAAGCCAGCGGCCCAATGCCAACCCATCGTCTATCCCAAGCCCGATGGAAAGCTGACCTTTGACCGCAACTCCAGCATCTTCTTGGCCAATGTGAACCACGAGGAGAACCAGCCGGCCCATCTGACGCTCAAAGACGCCTCGGTGCCCGTAAGCATCAACCTGGCCAAGTACGCAGGCCTTGAGGCGCGCTACTGCCCGGCCGGTGTCTACGAATATGTGAAGAGCGATGAGGGCCAGGACCGCCTGCAGATCAATGCGCAAAATTGTGTGCACTGCAAGACCTGCGACATCAAGGACCCGACGCAAAACATTGTGTGGGTCACGCCAGAGGGTGGTGGCGGACCGAATTACGCGGACATGTAATTCTGCAGCCTCATCAAGCCCATCACCCGATGGGCTTTTTTTTGCATGGACTGTGGTCCTGACGCTATCAAATCCGAAGAAGTCGCATTTGTCGCATGTAGAATCCACCCGTTCAGGAGAGAGCCTTTCTTTGAGAAGGCCGCCGAAGGCGCAGGGCCGCTGATTGCAGCAGTTTGAACGCTCAGGCAAAAGGACTGACAAGCGTAATGTGGTGCACACCACAAGACGACACCCCACTGGAGAGAGGCTGCATGCGATGCAGTCCACCGAAGGAGCAAATCGCTGCCAGCCCAAGCTGCGCAACGGCCAATCTCTCAGGTAAAGAGGACAGCGGGGGCAGAACCATGGCATGTTTTTGAACAAGCCATGGGAACCCAATTGCCCCTGATGGAGACTGCCCTTGTCCAACGCCCCCACTGCTACCCTGCAAACCACGCCCCTGAACGCCCTGCACATCGAGCTGGGCGCCCGCATGGTGCCCTTTGCCGGCTACTCGATGCCGGTGCAGTATCCCGCCGGCCTGATGGCCGAACACCACCACACCCGCAGCGCTGCAGGCCTCTTTGATGTGTCGCACATGGGCCAACTGCGCCTGGTGGGCGCAGACGCCGCAGCCGCCTTTGAGAGCCTGATGCCGGTCGATGTGATCGACCTGCCATTGGGCAAACAGCGCTACGGCCTGTTGCTCAACGAGGAAGGCGGCATCATGGACGACCTGATGTTTGTCCGCCGCGAGGCCGATATCTTTGTGGTGGTCAACGGCGCCTGCAAGGTGGCCGACATCGCCCACATCCAGGCTTCTATTGGCACGCGCTGCGAAGTCATCCCCATGCCGGAGATGGCGCTGCTGGCGCTGCAAGGCCCGCAGGCCGTGACCGCGTTGTCGCGCCTGGCACCCGGCGTGGAGAAGCTGGTCTTTATGAGCGGTGGCCACTTTGTGGTGAACACCGGATCGCAAAGCATCCCGGTTTTTCTGACGCGCAGCGGCTATACCGGCGAGGACGGTTTCGAGATCTCGGTGCACAGCAGCCAAGCCGACGCCTTGGCGCGCGCCCTGCTGGCACAAGTCGAGGTGAAACCCATAGGACTTGGCGCGCGCAACTCGCTGCGTCTGGAAGCCGGCCTGTGCCTGCATGGCAACGACATTGACGCCGGCACCACACCGGTAGAAGCCAATCTGCTGTGGGCCATGCAAAAGGTGCGGCGCACCGGTGGTGCCAGGGCCGGTGGTTTTCCCGGCGCTGACAAAATTTTGGCGACCCTAGACCACCCAGTTGCAGGCAGCCGCAAGCGCGTGGGACTGGTGGCGCTGGAGCGCATTCCGGTGCGCGAACACACTGTTCTGCAAGACCTGGACGGCAACGCCGTTGGCGAAGTCACCAGCGGCCTGCTCGGCCCCACGGTGGACAAGCCGGTGGCCATGGCCTATGTGAAGGCCGAGTGTGCCGCTTTAGGCACGCGCATCCACGCCATCGTGCGCGGCAAGACCGTGCCCATGGAAGTGGCGCCCATGCCCTTTAACCCCACCCACTATTTCCGCGGCTGATTGCAAACGCAATCGGCTGTAATGAACGCCTCTCAACCCACCCAAAGGACTTTCCCCATGACCCTCAAATTCACTCCCGACCACGAATGGCTGCAGCTTGAAGACAGCGGCAACGCAATTGTTGGCATCACCGTCCACGCCCAAGATGCGCTGGGCGATGTGGTTTTTGTAGACCTGCCCGAAGTCGGCAAGACCTATGCAAAAGGCGAAGTGGCCGGCGTGGTCGAGTCGGTCAAGGCCGCAGCCGACGTGTACATGCCCATCGATGGCACCGTGACCGAGGTGAACGAAGCCCTGCGCGCCGACCCGGCCCTGGCCAACAGCGACCCTCAGGGCGCGGGTTGGTTCTTCAAGACCACCGTGGCCAACCGTGCCCAGTTCGATGAACTGATGGACGACGTGGCCTACACAAAATTCTCCGACGCCGCCTAGTTTTTTCCGAAGGGCCACCCTGCCCTTTGTCCCTTTAGCGCTCACCCCCTTATTGCCATGACCCATTCCGTCCCCCATCCCAGCCTGGCCGAACTCGAAAACAGCAGCGAGTTCATTGCCCGCCACATCGGCATCACCGATGCCGACGAGCAGCTGATGCTGTCTGTGATTGGTGAGCCCAACCGCGCCGCGCTGATTGACAGCATCGTGCCGCGCAGCATTGCGCGCAGCACGCGCATGGCAATACCCGATGCGGTGACGGAAGCGGCGGCACTGGCCGAACTCAAGGCCATGGCGGGCAAGAACCAGCTGTTCAAAAACTTTATTGGCCAGGGCTATTACGGCACCCACACGCCGGGCGTGATTCTGCGCAACATCCTGGAGAACCCGGCCTGGTACACCGCTTACACGCCCTACCAGGCCGAGATCTCGCAGGGGCGCATGGAGGCGCTGGTGAACTTTCAGACCATGGTCTGCGACCTCACCGGCATGCCCATGGCCAATGCCTCCATGTTGGATGAGGCCACGGCTGCGGCCGAGGCCATGACGCTGGCCAAGCGCAGCGTCAAAAGCAAGAGCCCTGTGATGGTGGTGGCAAACGACTGCCATGCACAGACCATTGAGGTGCTGCAGACCCGCGCCGCACCCCTGGGCCTGGAAATCCGCATTGCCAATTCGGCCGATGAATGGGCCGCCCTGCTCGAAGGCGATTACTTTGCCGTGCTGGCGCAATACCCCGGCACCAGCGGACGCATAGACGACCTGCGCGCCGACGTGGACAAGGTGCATGCCAAGCAGGCGGCCTTTATCGTGGCGGCCGATCTGCTGGCGCTCACCCTGCTGACGCCTCCCGGCGAATGGGGCGGCGCACCGGGCGCGCCAGGGAACGCCGACATTGTGATCGGCACCACGCAGCGCTTTGGCATGCCGCTGTGCAACGGTGGCCCGCACGCCGCCTACATGGCCTGCCGCGACGAATACAAGCGCTCCATGCCCGGGCGTCTGGTGGGCGTGAGCGTGGATGTGCATGGCAACCCGGCCTACCGCCTGGCGCTGCAAACCCGCGAGCAGCATATTCGCCGCGAAAAGGCCACCTCCAACATCTGCACAGCGCAGGTGCTGCCGGCCGTGGTGTCTAGCATGTACGCGGTCTACCACGGCCCCGCAGGCCTCAAGCGCATTGCCCAGCGCGTGGCCAGCTACACCGCCATTCTTTACAAGGGCCTGCAGCAACTGGGTTACACCCCAACCGCCAGCACCGCCTTTGACACGCTGACGGTGCGCTGCCGCACAAGCCTGGACGCCTTGGATCTGGTCGCTATCGCAGAGGCACACAGCGTGAACCTGCGCCTGTCTTGGGCCCAGTACATCAGCGTCTCGCTGGACGAGACCACCACGCGCGAAGACATCGCCCTGCTCTGGTCGCTGTTTGCCGCCGAAGGCCAGGCCCTGCCGACCGTTGAAGCGCTGGCAGCTGAGGCCGCACCGCTGATTCCCGCAGGCTTGCTGCGCACCAGCAGTTTCCTCACGCACCCTGTCTTCAACCGCTACCACTCCGAGACCGGCATGCTGCGCTACATCCGCATGCTCTCCGACAAGGACCTGGCGCTGGACCGCAGCATGATTCCGCTGGGCAGCTGCACCATGAAGCTCAACGCCACCAGCGAGATGATCCCCATCACCTGGCCCGAGTTCGCCAACATCCACCCCTTTTGCCCACCCGAGCAGCGTGCGGGTTATGCCGAACTCGACGCGCAACTGCGCGCCTGGCTGTGCGCCGCCACGGGCTATGCCGGTATCAGTCTGCAACCCAATGCCGGCAGCCAGGGCGAATACGCCGGCCTGCTCGTCATTCGCGCCTGGCATGCCTCGCGCGGTGACAGCAAGCGCAACATATGCCTGATCCCCAGCAGTGCCCACGGCACCAACCCCGCCAGCGCCACCATGGCCGGTATGACGGTGGTGGTCACCGCCTGCGATGCCAATGGCAATGTGGACATGGCCGACCTGCAAGCCAAGTGCGAGCAGCACAGCGCGAATCTGGCGGCGGTGATGATCACCTACCCCAGCACCCACGGCGTCTTCGAGACCCAGGTGAAGGAACTCTGCGCCCTGGTGCACCAGCATGGCGGACGCGTCTATGTGGACGGCGCCAATATGAACGCGCTGGTCGGCACCGCTGCCCCTGGCGAATTCGGCGGCGATGTCAGCCACCTGAATTTGCACAAGACCTTTTGCATTCCCCACGGCGGTGGCGGCCCCGGTGTCGGCCCGGTGTGCGTGGTCGAAGACCTGGTGCCCTTCCTGCCGGGCCATGGTGCCAGCGGCATCACCAGCAAGGGTGTGGGCGCCATCTCGGCGGCACCCTTGGGCAACGCGGCCGTGCTGCCGATCAGCTGGATGTACATCCGCATGATGGGCGCCGATGGCCTCAAGCACGCCACCGAGGCCGCCATTCTGGCTGCCAACTACATCAGCGCGCGCCTCTCGGATGCCTATCCCACGCTCTACGCCAGCGCCGGCGTGGACGGCAAACCCGGCCATGTGGCGCACGAGTGCATCCTGGACCTGCGTCCCTTCAAGGAGACCTGCGGCGTGATGGCCGAGGACGTGGCCAAGCGATTGATGGACTATGGTTTCCACGCGCCCACGCTGTCTTTCCCGGTGCCCAATACCTTGATGGTGGAGCCCACCGAGAGCGAGACCCTGGCCGAGCTCGACCGCTTTGTCCACGCCATGCTGGCCATACGCGCGGAAATTGCACAGGTGGAAAGCGGCGTCTGGCCGCAGGATAACAACCCGCTCAAGCACGCACCGCACACTGCGGCCTGCGTGATCGATGCGGTGTGGGAGCGCCCCTATCCGCGCGAACTCGGTGCCTTCCCGCTGGCTGCATTGAAGGCCGTGAAGTACTGGCCCACGGTGGGCCGGGTGGACAACGTGTATGGCGACCGCAATTTGTTTTGCAGTTGCGTGCCGCTGTCGGACTACGCTGGCGCCTGATAGAGTTGGGCGCTTGAACCGCCTGACCCACACCCTTCTTTCCTTCGCCCTTGGCACGCTGCTCTTGGGCAGCGTGCTGCCACAAGCCCTGGCGCAAGAGGTGACCCTCAACCCGATACCGCGCGTGACCGTGGTGCTGGCCGGTGGCGGTGCCAAGGGCTTTGCCCATCTGGCCCTGCTGCGCCGGCTGGAGCAGGACCACATCAAAATAGCCAAGATCATTGGCACCAGCATGGGTGCGGTCATTGGCAGCCTGTATGCCAGCGGCATGAGCACCCAACACATTGAGAAGGTCATTGGCAGCCTGGACCCCGGGCGGGTGGCGCTGGACCAGGTGAGCCGCGGCGAGTTGTCGCACCGCAGCCGCGAATACCAGCAGCGCTATCCGGTGGACATGGAGCTGGGCGTGCAAGACGGCGCGCTCACCTTTGCCCGCGGCGTCAGCGACGGCCAGCGCTTTCTCGCGCTGATGCAGGAGCTCACCGCCAACGTGGCGCCCAACAGCGACTTCGACCAACTGAAGATTCCCTTTAGGGCCGTGGCCACGCGCTACCGCGATGGCGAATTGGTGGCCTTCAAGCACGGCAGCCTGGCCCTGGTGGTGCGTGCCAGCATGGCCGCACCGGGCGTGTTTGCGCCGGTGGAAATCGAGGGCGAGACCTATGTGGATGGCGGCCTGGTGGCCAATTTGCCAGTAGAGGTGGCGCTGCGCGAGGGCGCCGACATCATCGTAGCCTCTTATCTGGGCGACACCGACAAGCAGGGCGAGAACCTGAACACCGGCAACGCCCTGAGCGTGGCCAACCGCATGCTCGACATCCTGATGCGCCAGAACGAACGCCGCAATATCGCCCTGCTGCGCCCCCAGGACATTTTGGTGCGCCCGCAGTTGCAGGACTTCGGCTTTGGCAGCTTTGACCAGCCGGCCCAAATTATCCAGGCCGGGCAAGACGCGGTGCAGGCGCAAGACGAACGCTTTAGGCAACTGGCCCATTTGACGGGGGTGGATGTGGAGGACATGGCCCTGCCCACACCCAACTTCGCGCAGCGCGACATCACCATCAAGCAGTTGCGTGTCACCGGCAACAAGCATGTGTCCTCGGCCTTTATCGAGAACGAACTCAAGTCCCTGCTGGGCCAGGTCTACCAGGCCCACGCGGTGGGCCAGTTGGTGGACGAGCTCTATGCGAGTGGCAATTTCGAACGGGTCAACTACCAGCTCATGCAGCTGCAAGACGCGCAGTACGAGCTGGTGGTGGACGTGAACGAAAAAACCTATGGGCCCAACTTTCTAAAGACCAGCCTGGGTTTTTACAGCGAGGCCAGCGGCACCAATCTGTTCTCTTTTGGCGTGGGTTTTCGCAGGCCTTGGCTCACGCCTGACGGGCTGGAGCTGCAGGCCGACCTGCGTGCGGGCTCGCAAAGCGAGGTGGCGCTCAAGGTCTTCCAACCCCTGGGCGAGCGCTGGGGCATGAACGCCTACGCCTCTTACAACAGCAGCGAGCTGCCAATCTACCGGCCCGATGTGAGCGCTGCGCAAAAGATGGCCTCCAGCACCTTGCGCCGCGAGGAACTGGGCCTGAACCTGTCCTACGACATCAGCCAGAAGGCCACCGCCCGGCTGGGCCTGGTGACCAACCAAACCCATGTCACCATAGACACCGCAAAGACCGTGGGCTACGCGCAGGACGGGCAGCAACGGGCCTATGTGCTGCATGACGGCGAATCGCAATTCACCGGCATCAACGCGCGCTTCGCGGCCGACCTGCTGGACTCGCCCTCCTTCCCCACGCGCGGCTATTACCTGAACGTGGAAGGCGCGCAGGGCGTCACCGGCAGCAACCAATACACCAGCTACCGCGCCAACGCGCTATTGGCAAAAAGCCTGGGCTCGCATGTCATCAACCTCGGTCTGAATCTGGGGGCGGACCATATTTTTGACTGCGCGGGCTGCATTTTGCCGACCTCACTGGCGCCGCTTTATTTGGGTGGCTTCCAGTCCATGGGTGCCTACCAAATGGGCCAGCTCAACGGCGACCGCTTGGTCCATCTGCAGGCCACCTATATGTACCGCCTGACCGATGGCGGCATCCTGCACCAGCCCACCTTTGTCGGCTTTGTCGCTGAAGCGGGAGACGCTTGGCTCAGCAGCCAGCCCTATGCCGAGAAATACAGCGGCACCGCCTTTATCGGTGTGGACAGCAAGATCGGCGATGTCTTCTTTGGCGCCGCCAGCGGCAGCGGCGGCAACCACAATGTGTTCCTGCAACTGGGCCGTCGCTTTAGCCTTTGGTGATTCCAAAGCGGCTGGCTTCTTGGCGGCGAAACTCGCGCGGGGTCATGCCCTTGATGTCCAGAAAGCGGCGATTGAAGTTGGCGATGTTGTTAAAGCCCACGTCGTAGGCAATGCTGGTGATCTGCCGGTCTGACTCCATCAGAAACTGGCAGGCGCGGTTGATGCGCACATGGTTCACAAAGTCGGTAAAGGTGTTGCCCGTGGCGCGCCTGAAAAAACGCGAGAAGCGGCTCTCGGTCATGCCCAGATCCTGGGCCAGCTCGGCGGCCGACAGGGGCTCGGTCAGGTTGTCGGTGATGCGGCTCAGGATGGAATTGATCTGCTCCAACTGCGCATCGTTGTCCACGCTCTGAATCTGCGCATTCGACAGCAAGCGGTAATCCTTGCACTGCGCCAGCTCCCCCATGAATTCACAAAAGGCGCCAAAGCGTGCCAGGCCCTGGCGCGACTTCACCTGTTGCCAATGCAGCGTCGCCTGCGCAAACATGTCAAAGAACTCGATGCCATGCCTGGCCCGCTCCAACAGCGGCAGCAAGCCGCGCATCTCGGGAATGTGGCGGCTGGCCTCCTCCATGGGCGCATGCGGAAACTGGATCACCAGATCGCGCTCGGGCACACCGCCTTCGGGCAGGTCCATGCTGACCCAGTTGTGCGGCAGGCGCGGCCCGGTCAGCACCAGGTGGCCGGGCTGGAACTGGCCAATCCAGTCGCCGACAAAGGCCTTGCCGGAGGTGGAGGTGATCAGATGCAGCTCGTACTCGTCGTGGTAATGCCAACGCGCCAGCGGCGTGGGAAAACCATGCGACAGGCAACGGATGATGCCCACCGCATCGGGGCGCTCATAGCCCAGTTCGGGTGAGCGGATGTAGTCATGCTCAAGCTCGGGCTTGAGCTGACGGGGTTTGGTGGACATGCGGCCTATGGACTCTTGGGTGCGGCGCAGTTTAAGACATGACGCTGCCGCCATCGACATTGAGCGTCTGCGCCGTGATGTAAGAGGATTCAAAGCTGGCCAGGAAGACGGCCGCACCGCAGATGTCGGTGGGGTCGCCCATATAGCCCAGTGGCACGGCCAAGCCGACCTGGCGCTTCTTCTCGCCAATGGGCAAATGCTCGTACTTGGCAAACAGCGCGTCCACGTTGGCCCACATCGGTGTGGCGATCACGCCGGGGGCAATGCCGTTGACGCGGATCTTGTGCGGCGCCATGGCCAGCGCTGCGCTTTGCGTGTAGCTGATGATGGCGGCCTTGCTGGCGCAGTAATGCGATACCAAGGCCTCGCCGCGCCGCCCAGCCTGTGACGCCATATTGATGACCGCGCCGCCCTGCACCTGCTGCGCCACCATATGCGAGAGCACCTTTTGCATCACGAAGAAGGCGCCCTTCACATTGACCGCAAAAATCTTGTCGTACATGGCCTCGTCGCTTTCGAGCAGCGGCGCCATGTCAAAAATGGCGGCGTTGTTGTAGAGCGTGGTGATGGCGCCAAAGCGTGCAGCGGCTGCCGTGATCAGCGCGTCGATCTGCGCCAGCTTGGTCACATCGGTGGGCACATAGGCCAGGCGGTCCGGGTTGGCGGCCATCAGCGCGGCCAACTCGGGCGTGGGCACAGCGCCTATATCGGCCACGGTGCAGTTGGCGCCCTCGCGCAAATAGGCCGTGGCCACCGCCAGTCCGATACCACCGGCAGCGCCGGTCAGCAGGGCGTGTTTTCCATTCAAGCGGGTCATACAGTCTTCCTTTGGATAAATTGTTCGACGCGGGCAGTGGCTGCGCGCAGGGCAGCTACCAGTCGCGCATCACCGGCCAGATTGCCCCACAGCGGCAGGTCGGCGCAAAAGGCCGCTACCGGGTCGGCTGCGGCGCAGATGGCGTGTGCCACTGCCGGGTCCATGGCCTGGTCCTGGTAGGTGTAGCCAATGGCTCCGGCGTGCCAGCGCTGCAAATAGGCCAGGAACAGCGCGGGCAACAGGGCCACGCTCTTGATGGACTCACCGCGTGCCAAGCGCTCGCGTACCGTGGGCGCGATAAAGCCGGGGATCTTGGAAAAACCATCCATGGCCACGCGTTGGTTGGTGTCGGCAATGGCCGGATTGCCAAAGCGGTCCAGCACCACATCGCGGTAATGGGCCAGGTTGATCGGGCAGGGATGCTCGGGCGTGTCGAGCACCGGGATCACATCGTCGGTGACGTAATCAAACGCAAACTGGCGGATCTGCGCATCCTGTGTACCTTCGTGGATATAGGTGTAACCGACCAAGGTGCCGGCCCAGGCGATGCAACTGTGGGTGGCGTTCAACAGGCGGATCTTGGCCTCCTCGAAAGCCTGCACCGACTCCACCATCTCCACGCCCACCGCTTCCCAAGCGGGTCGCCCGGCAATGAAGTGGTCTTCAACCACCCACTGGATAAAGCTCTCGGCCATCAGGGCTGCGGCGTCGTCAACGCCGGTGGCTGCCAGCACGCGTTCGCGCACGGCCGGCGTGGGGCGCGGCGTGATGCGGTCCACCATGGCATTGGGACTGCTGGTGTTTGCGCTCACCCAGGCCAGAAGCTCGGCATCACCCACCAGCTCCAAAAATTGCAGCAGACCGCTGCGCGAGCGCTCGCCGTTGTGGCGCAGGTTGTCGCAGTTCAGCAGCGTCACCGCACCGGCGTGGGCCTGCATGCGGGCGCGCAAAATGGCCGTGAGCGCGCCATAAATCGTGCTTCCCGCCCGGCCATCTTTCACCGCCTCCAAGTCGGATTGCAGGTCGGCAAAATTCAGATCGAGCCGGTCCTTGGCATCGAGGTAATAGCCGGCCTCGGTCACGGTAAACGAGAGGATGCGGGTGAATGCATCGGCCCCCAGGCGTATCAGCCCAGACAGCATGGGATCAAAGCGCACCACGGTCTGGATGGAGGTGATGCGGGTGTAGGCTCGCTCGCCTTGAGGCGTGACCGTCTCCAAGGTGTAGGCGCCATGCTGCGCAATCAGCGCGTCAATCGTCTCGGCCATGTCGGGGCGTATATTGCCACCGGCCAGGGCCCAGCGGGTGTCGCCGCTTTGCTGCAGCTGGTGCAGGTACAGCGCCTGGTGCGCGCGGTGAAAAGAGCCCAGCCCCAGGTGGAGCATCAAAAATGGTTTGGTGGTGTGTGTCATGGTTAATGGACCAGGGTTTCACGGGCGGCGCCCGTACGGGTGATATGGCCTGCGGCATCGAACAGATGGGCAGCGTCCACATCGACATGCAGGCCCACCGCACTGCCCACTGCCAAATCGGTGCGCTCGATCTGGCGGGCTACCAGGTGCACGCCGTTGTCGGTGCACACATAAATCAGGGTCTCGGCACCCAGCGCTTCGACCAGTTCGACCTTGCCCTTCAACTGGCCCTGGCCTGCGGCACACAGGATGATGTTTTCCGGACGCATGCCGATAAAGCCATCGATTGGTACCGGCAAAGCCGTGCTGTTGACCAGCTCCTGCAGGTCCTTGGCGGGCACGATGTTCATTTGCGGTGTGCCTATGAACTGCGCCACAAACTGGTTGGCCGGGCGGTCATAGAGTTCCAAGGGAGTTCCGACCTGCTCGATTTTGCCGTCGCGCAAAACCACCACGCGGTCGGCCAGGGTCATGGCCTCCACCTGGTCATGCGTCACATAAATGGTGGTGGCACCGAGCTCGCGGTGCAGCTTGGCAATCTCGATGCGGGTCTGTCCGCGCAGCGCTGCGTCCAGATTGGAGAGCGGCTCGTCAAACAAAAACACCTTGGGTGCGCGCACGATGGCGCGCCCAATCGCGACCCGCTGGCGCTGGCCGCCGGACAGCTCCTTGGGGGTGCGCTGCAGGTAGTCGGTCAGGTTCAGGATCTTGGCGGCGCGCCCTACTTTCTCCTGGATCACCGCCTCGTCCACCTTGGCCAATTTGAGCGCAAAGCTCATGTTCTCGAACACGCTCATGTGCGGATAGAGCGCATAGCTTTGGAACACCATGGCCAGGTCGCGCTTGCTCGAAGGCTGGTCGGTGATGTCGCGCCCGTCGAGCAGCAGTTTGCCGGCATCGGTCTGTTCGAGTCCGGCAATCAGCCGCAACAGCGTGGACTTGCCACAGCCCGAGGGGCCGACAAAGACGATGAATTCGCCCTGCTTGATTTCCAGGTCAATGCCGCGAATCACGCGCACATTGCCGAACTCCTTCTCGATGCCTTGCAGTTCTAGATATGCCATGGGGTGTCTCTTGATTTGTTATTTACTTGACGGCGCCGAAGGTCAGGCCTTGGACGAGTTGTTTTTGGCTGAACCAACCGAACACCACGATGGGCGCAATCGCCATCAGGGAGGCGGCCGACAGCTTGGCCCAAAAGAGGCCCTCGGGGCTGGAGTAGCTGGCAATCAACGTGGCGAGCGTCCCCGACTTGGCCGCACTCAGGTTGAGCGACCAGAAGGCCTCGTTCCAGGACAGCACCAGGCACAAGAGACCGGTGGAGGCCAGGCCGCCCAGGGTCAGTGGCAACAGCACCAGGCGGAACTCCTGCCACAGGGTGGCGCCATCCATGCGCGAAGCTTCCAGAATCTCATGCGGCACTTCCTTCAGGTAGGAGTACAGCATCCACACCATGATGGGCAGGTTCGACAGGGTGAAGACGACGATCAGCGCGGTGCGCGAATCGAGTAGCCCCGTGCTCTGTGCCATCACATACACAGGCACCAGCGCACCCACGGCCGGCATCATCTTGGTGGACAGCATCCACATCAAAATGTCCTTGGTGTGTTTGCCCTTGAAGAAGGCCATGGCGTAGGCCGCCGGGTAGGCCATCATCAGGCCGAGAATGGTGGAGACCACGCTGGTGATGAAGGAGTTTTGCGCGTACAGCAGGTAGTCGCTGCGCTCCTGCACGATAGAAAAATTCTCCATCGTCGGTGTGAAGATCAGCAGCGGCGGCACCGAGATGGCTTGGAGCTCGGTCTTGAAGGCGGTGAGCATCAGCCAGCCCAGCGGGAAGAACAGCAGCAGGGTCACCAACCAGGCAGCAGCCGTGCGCGCGATGAGCGCGGGAGGGTATTTGGAACGCTTGGATCTAAGGTTTGCCATGGTGTTATTTGTCCAGGTTCTTGCCGACCATGCGAATCAGAAAGGCCGCTGCAATATTGGCCAGCACCACCGCAAACAGCGCACCGGCAGAGGCCACACCGGCGTCGAAGTTGAGCAGCGCCTGCTTGAAAATCAGGAAGGCCACGTTGGTGCTGGCGTCTCCTGGTCCACCACCGGTGGTGGTGTAGATCTCGGCAAACACGCTGAGCAAAAAGATCATCTCTATCATCACCACCACGGCCACCGAGCGGCCCAGGTGCGGAATGTAGAGGTAGCGCAGTTGCTGCAAATAGGTGGCGCCGTCCATGCGTGCGGCCTCTAGCTGTTCGCGGTTCATGCTTTGCAGCGCGGTCATAAAAATCAGCGTGGCAAAGGGCAGCCACTGCCAGGCCACCATGATGACCACCGAACCCAGCGGGAAGTCGGTGAGCCAGTCGATGGGCGTGGCGCCAAAGAAGAGCCAGACCTGCGCCAGCACGCCGTAGATCGGGTTCATCATCATGTGCTTCCACAGCAGGGCATTGACCGTGGGCATGACGAAAAAGGGCGAGATCAGCAGCAGGCGCACGACGCCGCGCCCGGGGAAGGGGCTGTCGATCAACAGCGCAATGCCAATGCCAAACAGCACCGTGATGAGGATCACGCTGCCCAAGAGCAGGAGCGTGTTGACCACCGCCACCGAGAAGGAGGGGTCGGTCAAAAAGTATTCAAAATTTTCCAGCCCGGCAAAACCGGTTTCTTCGGGCTGCATCAGGTTGTAGCGGATGACGGAAAAATAAATCGTCATCACCAGCGGGACGATCATCCACATCAGCAGGCTCAGCACCGCCGGTGCGAGCAATAGCCGCGGTAGGAGTTTTCTCATGGGGATGGGGAGAGGTTAATTTAGGGAAATGAATAAAGGTCCTCAAATAGCGTCCGGGTGGCGTAGCGAGCGCCCCGAGGTGCGGTCCGAGGCGCACAGCCGTACTCTCGTACGGCGCGCACCACGGGCCTCAGATCGGGCCGCGCAGTAGCCAGACGGATGCTATTTGTAGTAGCCGCCCTTTTTCATCTCGCGCTCGGCAGCCGTTTGCGAGGCCTTCAGCGCCTTGTCAATCGTGGTCTTGCCAGCCAACATGGCGCTCATTTGCTGACCCACTGCCAGACCGATGGCCTGGAACTCGGGGATGGCAGCGAACTGCACGCCTACGTACGGAGACTTAGGCAGGGTGCTGTCGTTGGGGTTGGCAGAGTCGATCGCAGCCTTTTCAGCAGCGGCAAAAACGGCCGCCTTTTGGAACTCTGCATTGGCGTAGGTGGACTTGCGCGTACCGGTTGGCACATGGGCCCAGCCATTGGTCTTGGCGACCAGAGCGATGTATTCCTTGCTGGTGGCCCAGGTCACAAACTTCTGTGCGGCGTCTGCGTTCTTGGTGCCGGCAGGTACTGCCAATGCCCAGGCCCACAGCCAGTTGGCACCCTTTTGCGTCACGGCGTAAGGGCCTTGCGCAAAGGCCACCTTGTCAGCCACCTTGGACTGCTTGGGGTCGGTGATGAAAGAGGCTGCAATGGTGGCGTCAATCCACATGCCGCACTTGCCTTCGTTGTAGAGAGCCAGGATTTCATTGAAGCTGTTGGCCGAAGAGCCGGGAGGGCCGTACTTGGTCAGCAGTTCCACGTACATGGTGACCGCATCTTTCCAAGGCTTGGATTCGAGCTGCGGCTTCCACTGCATGTCAAACCACTGCGCGCCATAGCTGTTGGCCATGGTGGACAGGAAGGCCATGTTGTCGCCCCAGCCCGGCTTGCCGCGCAGGCAGATGCCGTACACGCCATTCTTGGGGTCATGGATCTTGGCGGCAGCGTCGCGCACCTGGTCCCAGGTGGGGCGGCCTTCGAACTTGATGCCGGCCTTGTCGGTCAGGTCCTTGCGGTACATCAGCATGGAGCTTTCGCCGTAGAAGGGGGCTGCAAACATCTTGCCGTCCACCGACAGACCGTTCTTCATGGCGGGCAGGATGTCATCGGCGTCGTAGGCGGCGTCGGTCTTCAATTCCTTGAGCCAGCCCTTTTTGCCCCAGATCGGGGTTTCGTACATGCCGATGGTCATGACGTCGAACTGTCCGCCCTTGGTGGCGATGTCGGTGGTGACGCGCTGGCGCAGCACGCCTTCTTCCAGTGTCACCCACTTGAGCGTGATGCCGGGGTTGGCTTGCTCAAAGTTCGAGCTGAGCTTTTGCATCTCGATCATGTGGCCATTGTTCACGGTGGCAATCACCAATTCGGTGGCCGATGCCGAGAGGCCGCACAGGGATGCGACCAAGGTTGCAGCCATTGCAACGCGGGTTTTGATGTTCATGTTTATGTCTCCAGAGTGTTTAGATGGGGTGACTTGTTCAATGCTTTTGTGCAGCCAGCACTGACAGTTCGAAGATACCGATTCGCTGATGCAAAAAACGATACTCCCCGGCTAGCTTGCGGTACGAATTTGCACTACATACCTAGGATTTATACCTACTGGCACCAACTGCGTATGCGTTTGTAGGGAAAACCAGTCGCCACAATGCAATAGCTAGCGCATGACCGAGAATGGCGCGAACCAAAACACCGGACTGTTAAGCGCAATGAAAAAAAATGATGACGAGCCCCCGTTGTGGGTGACGGTGCTCAAACTGGTGCTGATTGCCGTGGTGGTGATAGGCGGCACGGGCCTGGCGCTCTGGTATGTAGACCAGGTGCAAACGCGCAATCAGCCCCCTGGACTGAGCAAGGGCGACAACAAGTTCGACTGGGGCATAGTGACCGACTCGCCGCTACGCCCTTCCCGCTAGCGCGTAGCTAAACGATCAGAGGCTGGCTGGAATCGGCGCCAGGCTCACCGGCACATCGCCGCACTGGGCGCGGTGGCGCAGCACATGGTCCATCACCACCAGGGCCAACATGGCCTCGGCAATGGGGGTGGCGCGTATGCCCACGCAGGGGTCATGGCGGCCCTTGGTGACCACCTGGGTCGGGTTGCCGGCGGAATCGATGGAGTCGCGCGGCGTGATGATGGAGCTGGTGGGCTTGATGGCAATGCCCACCTCCAGGTCCTGCCCGGTCGTGATGCCGCCCAGCGTGCCACCCGCGTTGTTGCTGGCAAAGCCGGCGGGCGTGAGCGAATCGCCGTGCGTGGTGCCGCGCTGCGCCACGCTGGCAAAACCGGCACCAATCTCCACACCCTTGACGGCGTTGATGCCCATCATGGCGTAAGCGATATCGGCGTCCATCTTGTCAAACAGCGGTTCGCCCAAACCCACGGGCACATTGGATGCGCAAACGCGGATGCGCGCACCGCAGGAGTCGCCGGCCTTGCGCAGGGCGTCCATATAGTCCTCCAAAGCGGCCACATCGGCCACCGGCGCAAAGAAGGGGTTGTGGGGCACATGCTCCCAGGACTCAAAGCCAATAGCCACCTCGCCCACCTGCGTCATGCAGCCACGAAACTCGGTGCCGTATTTTTCTTTCAGCCACTTCTTGGCCACCGCACCGGCAGCCACCATGGGCGCGGTCAGGCGCGCACTGCTGCGTCCACCACCACGCGGGTCGCGGATGCCGTATTTTTGGAAGTAGCTGTAGTCGGCGTGGCCGGGGCGGAAGGTGTCGAGGATGTTGCCGTAATCCTTGCTGCGCTGGTCGGTGTTCTGGATCAGAAGCGCAATCGGCGTGCCGGTGGTCTTGCCCTGGTAGACGCCGCTCAAGATTTGCACCGCATCGGGCTCGTTGCGCTGGGTGACATGGCGGCTGGTGCCGGGGCGCCTGCGGTCCAGATCGATCTGGATATCCGCCTCGCAAAGGTCCATGCCGGGGGGGCAGCCGTCAATCACACAGCCAATGGCCGGGCCGTGGGATTCACCAAAGTTGGTGACTGCGAATAAAAGTCCAAAGGTATTGCCGCTCATGGCGCGCATTATCTCCGAGCGGACGGCCTGCCCGAGCGCGTGCGGATATAGCCCAAGCGCAAGAGGTCAGCCATTGCGCTTGGAGGCACCCGGCGCTGACTCAGTCTGGCGCTGGCGCCTCGCCCTCGGGCCAGTCGCGGATATAGGCCTTGAGCATCTGGTTCTCAAAATTTTGGCTGTCCACCACTGCTTTGGCCACGTCATAAAAGCTGATCACACCCATGAGCATGTGCGCGTCCATCACCGGCATGTAGCGGGCGTGGCGCTCCAGCATCATGCGGCGCACCTCGTCCATATCGGTCTCTAAGGTGCAGGTCAGCGGCGCGTCATCCATGGAGGCGCGCACGCTGGTGTTGCCAATGCTGCCGCCGTTTTTGACCAGGGTCTGTATCACCTCGCGAAAGGTCAGCATGCCCACCAGATCGCCGTGCTCCATCACCACCAGGGAACCAATGTCCTTTTCGGCCATCAGGTCCAGGGCACGCGACAGGGGTTCGTCCGGATGGGCGGTAAACAGGGTGCCGCCTTTGACGCGCAGGATATCGTTGACTTTCATGGGCACTCCTTACGGCACAGGGTTGGAATTGAGCGCTTGAATATAGCCCACAATGTGCAGCTGACAACCCATTCGCCCCCACTTCAAGGCACAGACACACATGGCAGGCTACGCCGACCCCGGATTCGATACCCTCGCACTGCATGCCGGCGCCACGCCCGACGCCACCGGAGCGCGCGCCGTGCCGATTCACCTCACGACTTCCTTTGTCTTTGAGTCGAGTGAGCACGCCGCCTCCCTCTTCAACCTGGAGCGCGCCGGCCATGTCTATTCGCGCATCAGCAACCCCACCACTGCGGTGCTGGAGCAGCGCATCAGCGCGCTCGAGGGCGGAGTCGGCGCCATCAGCGTGGCAAGCGGCCAGGCCGCGCTGCACCTGAGCATTGCCACCTTGATGGGCGCGGGCAGCCATATCGTGGCCTCCTCTGCGCTCTATGGCGGCTCGCACAACCTGTTGCACTACACGCTGCGCCGCTTTGGCATTGAGACCACCTTTGTGAAACCGGGCGATCTGGAGGGCTGGCGCGCGGCCGTGCGCCCCAACACCAAGCTGTTTTTTGGCGAGACCGTGGGCAACCCGGGCCTCGATGTGCTCAACACGCCCGAGGTGGCCGCGATTGCCCATGCGAACGGCGTGCCGCTGCTGGTGGACTCGACGCTGACCTCGCCCTGGCTGGTCAAGCCCTTCACGCAAGGGGCCGATCTGGTCTACCACTCGGCGACCAAATTTTTGAGCGGCCACGGCACGGTGATGGGCGGCCTGGTGGTGGACGGCGGCAGCTTTGACTGGGATGCCTCCGGCAAGTTCCCCGAGCTGTCAGAGCCTTACGAGGGCTTTCACAACATGGTGTTCACCGAAGAGGCCTCGGTGGGCGCCTTTTTGCTGCGGGCAAGGCGCGAGGGCCTGCGCGACTTTGGCGCCTGTCTGAGCCCGCATTCGGCTTGGCTGATTTTGCAGGGCATAGAGACCCTGTCGCTGCGCATGGAGCGCCACATGCGCAACACCGAGCGGGTGGTGGAGTTTTTGGCCAAGCACCCGCTGGTCGCGCGCGTGGGCCACCCCTTGCTGGAGAGCCACCCCGACCATGCGCTGGCGCAGCGTCTGCTGCCACGCGGGGCCGGCTCGGTCTTCACCTTTGACATCCAAGGCAGCCGCAAGCAGGGCCAGGCCTTTGTGGAGGCGCTCAAGGTCTTTAGCCACCTGGCCAATGTGGGCGACTGCCGCAGCCTGGTGATCCACCCGGCCAGCACCACCCACTTCCGCATGGACGATGAGGCCCTGGCCCGGGGCGGCATAGGCCAGGGCACGATTCGTTTATCGATAGGCCTGGAAGAGCCCGACGACCTGCTCGACGATTTGAAGCGGGCGCTGCGCGTCGCCGAAAAGGCAGGGGCCTGATATGCAATTCGAAGTCAACAACGCGAGCCTCTACTGCTACACCGGTGGACGGGCCTTTGACGCCAGCAAGCCCACGGTCGTGATGATCCATGGCGTTCTCAATGACCACAGTGTCTGGATCTTGCAAAGCCGCTACCTGGCCCACCATGGCTGGAATGTACTGGCGCTGGACCTGCCGGGCCACTGCCGCAGCGGCGGTGCACCGGCCACCAGCGTAGAAGAAGCAGCCCACTGGGTGATTGCCCTGCTGGACGCAGCCGGTGTGGCAAAGGCCGCATTGGTGGGCCACAGCTTGGGATCGCTGGTGGCGCTGGAGACTGCCGCGCGTGCGCCGGCGCGTGTGAGCCAACTGGTGCTGGTCGGTTGCGCCTACCCCATGCAGGTTTCACCTGCCTTGATTGAAGCGTCACTCAACAGCCCCATGAAGGCGCTGGAGATGGTGAATGTGTTTTCACGCTCGACCCTGGCACCACCCCCCTCGGCCCTGGGCCCGGGCAGCTGGATTTTTGGTGCCTCGATGGCGCTGGGCAAGCATGTGCTGGCCAGCAACAAGGACATCAATCTTTTCCACACCGGCTTTGTCGCCTGTGACAGCTACCGCAATGGCGAGGCTGCTATCGAACAGCTCACCTGCCCCACATTATTTGTGCTGGGCGAGGTGGACCAGATGACGCCGCCCAAGGCCGCCAAAGGTCTGATCGCCAAGGCCAAAAATGCCCGGGTGGTGATGCTGCCCGGCGGCCACCACCAGATGACCGAGACGCCGGAGCCAATGCTCAAGGCGCTGGTGGATTTTTTGGAACCGTGAGACGACTGCTGCGTGCGGACCGCAGCATCGCACGCGATTCTTTAATAGACAAACCCTTGCCTGCCAACCGGTCCTTTTCGCCCAAAGCGATGACCTTGAGCAGCGCAATAAGTTCCACCTTTTCCTGGTACTGCTTGACGCCTTCGAGCACCATGGTGGACTCACCATTCTGAGTGATGAAAAAAGGTTTTCCGTTCAGTTCCAGCGTTTCAGAAATTTGGGCCGCCTGGCTCATGAGGCAGGAAATAGATTGGATATTTTTTAGCTGCAGGCATAAGCGACGCTCCGGTTGATGGGTGCTGAATTTTGCACTGAGCCCGGTCGCAGTCATCCCGCGCTTTCATTGATGGAGCGCTGGCCACCCTGGTCAAGCGCCATCGCCAGCCATGTGGGCAAGCTCGCCGGTTTGCGCCCCACCAACGCCCATCTGTGGGCGCGCCGTTGAATTTGGAATCGCTCCAAAAAACAGACAACATCTATACTTGCCAAGTACCATTAGGAGCACCAGCCATGCCAAAGGAAGCCGTTTTTACGATGAAACTTGAGCCTGCTTTGCGCGAGGCTTTCATGAGCGAGGCACAAGCGGCACATCGCCCCGCCTCGCAAGTTCTGCGTGAATTGATGCGCGAATTCGTACAGCGCCAACGCCAGGCACGGGAGTACGACTTCTTGGAGCAAAAGGTTCAGGCAGCGCGCACATCTATACAAGCTGGCTTGGGCACTCCGAATGAAGAGGTTGAAGTGCAATTTTCAGCACGCCGTGCCAAGGTGGCTGGGTTGCTGTGAAGCTTGTCTGGGCACCTGAAGCGTTGCAGGACCGCATGGACATCTGGGACTTCATCGCTACCGACAACCCGGCAGCGGCCGCGCGCATGGACGACCTTTTCAGTGATTCAGCCACCAGACTCGCCGAACATCCCAAGCTGGATCGTCCGGGCAAAATTGTCGGCACCCGTGAACTCGTCGTGCACGAGCACTACCGACTGGTATACGAAATCAGCGATGACACGGTGTACCTGCTGACGCTGATTCACACGGCTAGACTCTGGCCACCGGCCAAGACGTAGTTTTACAAAGTGCCCGTTCGTCTGACGAAGACTGTGCGTTGAAATCACTTTAAAGCCCGGCCCCCCGCATTTTTCCCTGACAACCGATTCCTCACAGCACCGCACGCAAAGGCAAGGTAGGCCACTGCATCTGGCTCCAGAGCTTTTCGGTGGCCGCGCTGCGCGGCAGCAGCAGGCTTTGCATCAGGGGCTCCAGCGTCACCTGCTCGGGTCGGACCAGCAGCACAAAGCGGGCCTCGGCGCCATATACATCTGCCTCGTTGAGCTGGCCTATCCAGTCCAGCGCGATGAGTGCCTCCACCACGGTCTCCACCCGCTGGGCGTCCACTGCAAGGCGACCGCACAGCTGGGCCATGGTGCGGCCCTTGTCGGGCAGGGCCGCAGCCAGGTCGAGTTCGCGCAGCAACTCCAGCGCCAGCCCAAACTGCCAGCCGATGCCGCTGCGTCGGCGCGCAATGCCGCCTACCAGGCTGGGCACATAGGCGGTGAGTGCGGCGCCCAGCAGCACGATGACCCAGGCCATGTAAATCCAGACCAGCAAAATGGGCAGGGTGGCAAAGGCGCCATAGACCGCCGCATAGCTGGGCACATTGCTCAGGTACAGCGACAGCAGCCTTTTGGCCAGCTCCATGCCGGCGGACACAAACAGCCCGCCCATCCAGGCATGGCCCCAACGCACAAAGGTGTTGGGCACGTAATGGAACAGGGCCGCCATGCCGCCGGCCACCAGCAAAAACTGCAGCAGCTCCAGCAGCAGGCTGACGCCGCCCGGCATGGCACCCACCAACCCCTTGGAGGCCGACAGCGCATAGGAGGTCATGCTCAGAGAGGCACCCAGCAACACCGGCCCCAGCGTGATGGCGGTCCAATAGACCAGGATGCGCTGGCCAAAGGGGCGGCGTGTACGCACCCGCCAGATGCTGTTGAGCGTACGGTCTATGGTTAATATCAGCGCCAGCGCACTGCCCAGCAGGGCCGCCAGGCCCACCACCCCGAGCTTGCTGGCCTTGCCGGCAAACTGGTTCAGGTAGCCCAGCACCTGGCGCGCAATGTTGTCGGGCACCAGGCTTTCGACCAACCACTTTTGCAGCACGTCCTGGAACTTGGCAAAGATGGGGAAGGCGGTAAACACCGCCAGCGCCACTGTGATAAAGGGCACCAGGGCAATGGTGGTGGTAAAGGTCAGGCTGCTGGCGGTCAGGCCCAGGTGGTCCTCGCGAAAGCGCTCGCGCAGGGTGAGGGCGGCGTCCAGCCAGCGCACGCTGGCGGCATCGGCCAACCAAATTCGGAAACGTTCAATCGATCGCATCCCGCTATGATGCCACTGACTATGTACATCGCTTCCCCCGCCCCTACCCCCGCTACCGCGTCCGCCCAAGTGCAACTCAGCCGCTGGCTGGCCGTGGGCAGCCTCACCGCCCTGATCCTGTTGGGCCTGGCCTGGGAACTGTGGCTCAGTCCGCTGCGCCCGGGCGGCTCCTGGTTGTCGCTCAAGGTCTTGCCCCTGTGCCTGCCCCTTGCCGGCCTGCTGAAAAACCGGATGTACACCTACCGCTGGGTCAGCCTGGTGGTGTGGCTGTACTTTATCGAGGGCGTGGTGCGCGCCTGGGGCGACCGCGCGCCTGGCAACTACCTGGCGCTGGCCGAGGTTCTGCTATGCCTGGTTCTGTTTGCTGCCTGCCTGCTGCACATTCGCACGCGCCAGCGCAGTGCCGCTGCAGCAGCACCGGCACCCGTCTGAGCCGGGCGTCGCCATGAACCCCTCCAAAAAACAAGGCTTGCTGCAGGCCCTGCGCGCCATCGTCGGTGCGGACCAGGTGCTCACCGAGGGCGATCTGAGCGCCTGGGAGCTGGACTGGCGCAAGCGCGAACGCGGACAGGCCCTGGCCGTGGTGCGACCGGCCAACACCGAAGAGGTGGCGCTGGTGGTGCAGGCCTGTGCCAGCGCCGATGTGAGCATCGTGCCCCAGGGCGGCAACACCGGCATGGTGGTGGGATCGACACCGGACGCCAGCGGCACCCAGGTGGTGCTGAGCCTGAGCCGCATGAAGCGCATACGCCAGCTCGACGCCGCCAACCTGACCGTCACGGTAGAGGCCGGCTGCCTGCTACAAACCCTGCAAGAGGCCTGCGCAGCGGCGGGCTTTTTGTACCCGCTTAGCATGGCATCAGAAGGCAGTTGCACCGTGGGCGGAAACCTAGGCACCAACGCCGGTGGCACCCAGGTGCTGCGTTACGGCAACACGCGCGAGCTGTGTCTGGGCCTGGAGGTGGTGACGGCCACCGGCGAGGTCTGGAACGGCCTCTCGGGCCTGCGCAAGGACAACACCGGCTACGACCTGCGCCATTTGTTTATCGGCTCGGAGGGCACCTTGGGTGTGATCACCGCAGCGACCCTGAAGCTCTTTCCCATGCCAAAGGCCATGGTGACGGCCTATGCCTCGCTGCCCTCGCTCGATGCTGCGGTGCAGTTGCTGGGCCTGGCGCACCAGCACCTGAGTTCAGGCCTGACAGGCTTTGAGGTGATGGGCTCCTTTGCCCTGAGTCTGGTGCGCAAGCATTTCCCGCAGCAGCATGTGCCCTTTGCCGGGGACGATGCTTTTTGCGTGGTGCTGGAACTCTCGGACCACGACTGCGAAGCCCATGGCCGCGCCCTGCTGGAGTCCTTGTTGGAGGCCGCCCTGCAGAGTGGCTGCGTGGTCGATGCGGTGGTGGCGCAAACACAGGCCCAAGCGCAGGCGCTGTGGCATATCCGCGAAAGCATTCCCCTGGCCCAGGCCCAGGAGGGCCTGAACATCAAGCACGACATCTCGATTGCCGTATCCCGCATCCCCGACTTTGTGCGCGAGACCGATGCCGCCATACAGGGCGCGTTCCCCGGCGCACGCATGGTGAACTACGGCCATCTGGGCGACGGCAATCTGCACTACAACGTGCAAGCCCCCGAGGGCGCGGATGCCGAAGCCTTTTTGCGCGAACAAGAGAAACCCCTGAACGCGCTGGTCTATGCGCAAGTGGATCGCTTTAATGGCTCCATCTCGGCCGAGCATGGCATTGGCAGCCTGAAGCGCGAGAAGCTGGCCGAGCACAAATCTCCCGTGGCCTTAGGGCTCATGCGTGCCATCAAACTGGCCTTGGACCCGCACAACCACATGAACCCCGGACGGGTACTGGCCCTTGAGCCGCTACCATCCAAGATCCCGGGCGCCTGAAGGCCCACCGCCCCAACCATTCACCCGTTTCCAGCCATGACCAGCTCGCCAGCAACACACCCCGTTCGTTCCCAGTACGAAGACTTTATGCGCCATGTGTACGCCACCGGCGTGAACAAGGCCGACCGCACCGGCACCGGTACGCGCAGCGCCTTTGGCTACCAGATGCGCTTTGACCTCAACGAAGGCTTCCCCCTGGTGACGACCAAGAAGGTGCACCTGCGCTCCATCATCCAGGAGCTGCTGTGGTTTCTTACCGGATCGAGCAGCAACCTATGGCTCAAAGAACGCAATGTGAGCATCTGGGACGAATGGGCCAGACCCGACGGCGAGCTCGGCCCGGTCTATGGCGTGCAGTGGCGCAGTTGGCCCACACCGGACGGCGGCCATATCGACCAGATCAGCGAACTGGTCAACACGCTCAAGACCAACCCCGATTCGCGGCGCATGATCGTTAGCGCCTGGAACGTGGCCGACCTGCCCAAGATGGCACTCATGCCCTGCCATGCCTTCTTCCAGTTTTATGTGGCGCCCGCCACCGAACCCGGTGGCCGGGGGCGTTTGAGCTGCCAGCTCTACCAGCGCAGCGCCGATATTTTTCTGGGCGTGCCCTTCAACATCGCGTCCTACGCCCTGCTGACCCACATGCTGGCCCAGCAATGTGACCTGGACTTGGGCGACTTCATCTGGACCGGTGGCGACTGCCATATCTATAGCAACCACCACGCCCAGGTGCAAGAGCAGCTCAGCCGAGCGCCCTACCCCTACCCGACCTTGAACATCAAACGCAAACCCGAATCCCTGTTCGACTACCAGTTGGAAGACTTCGAGGTGCTGGACTACCGATGCCACGCTGCCATCAAGGCACCGGTGGCGGTGTGATGCAACTGCACCTGATCTTTGCGCGCAGCCAGAACGGCGTGATCGGCCGTGACGGCGCCCTGCCCTGGCATCTGCCAGAAGACCTGGCGCATTTCAAGCGCCTGACCCTGGGCTGCCCGGTGATCATGGGGCGCAAGACCTGGGATTCACTGCCGCCCAAATTCCGCCCGCTGCCCGGACGCGCCAATGTGGTGGTCACGCGCCAGCCAGACTGGCAGGACGCAGGTGCGCTGCGCGCCGACTCGCTGCCAAGCGCCATGGCGCTGTGCTGTGATGCGAAAGACGTCTGGGTGATAGGCGGTGCGCAGCTCTATGCCCTGGCAGAGCCACTGGCACATACGGCTGTCATCACCGAGATAGATACTGTGCTGCAGGGGGATGCTTTCGCACCCGCCTTTGGCCATGCGTGGCAAGAAACCGCCCGCGAAGAACACACAGCCGCAAACGGGCTGCACTACCGCTTTATAACCTTGACCCGAATTGGAGTTTGAACAATGTCTGAACATGGCTTTCACGTACACGGCCCGCATGACCACGAGATAGAACATGCGCAAAAAGGTGGCCACGCAAGCGGCGGGATGATCAACCAGATCGCCATGTTTACCGCCATCATCGCCACCGTGGGCGCCGTCTTCTCGTACATGGGCGGCGCCACCCAGGCCAATGCCGGCCTGTATAAAAACAACGCTGCCATCAAGAAGACCGAGGCCTCCAACCAGTGGAACTTCTACCAGGCCAAAAGCACCAAGCAGGCCCTGGCCGAACTGGCGCGCGACCTGGCACCCACTGCCTTGCAAGCCTCCTACGCGGCCAAGGTGGATCGCTACGAAAAGGAAAAGGGCGACATCAAGCTGGTTGCCGAAAAGCTGGAAAACGATGCCACCGAATGGGAACACCAAAGCGATGAGCAGATGCACCAGCACCACCGCTGGGCCCAGTCCACCACGGTGCTGCAGGTGGCGATTGCGCTGGCGGCGATCGCCCTGCTGACCAAAAAGAAATGGCTGGAATACGCCATGTTTGGCGCCGGTGGAGTGGGTGTGGTGGTGGGCGGATTTGCCGCCCTGCATCTGTAGAATTTTTAATTCAGCCTCTGAATACGGCCCAGCTGCGGCGGCGGCAATATGCCCTTGAGGCGCAAATAAAGCTTGGCCACCACCAGGTCGGTCTCGCCCTCCTGCACATTGCGTCCCTGCTTGAAGACGCTCAGGGCATCGCCGCCCGAGGCCATGAAGCTGTTCACCGTAACCCGGTAGCTCTGCTCCATGGCGATAGGCAGGCCGTTCAGGCGCATGGAGCCCGGCACCACGCGCTGCCCCTTGCCGGGTGCGGCACCTTCGGGCTGGCTGGCGTCCCATGTATAGCCAAAGCCGTTCGATACCGGCAGGATGCGCCCGCCCGCAGGTTGTGGCCGCTCCCATTGCTGCTCCAACAGGCGCAGCAGTTGCGCACCGGTCAGGTCCATGGTGACCAGCGTGTTGTTAAAGGGCAGCACGCTAAAGAGTTGGCCAAAGGTCACTGCCAGGCTGCTGTTCAAATCGCTGCGCAAACCGCCCGGGTTGGTAAAGGCAATTTGCGCCGCCTGCTCGCCATAGCTGCTGTCCGAGGTGCCCGCCAGATAGGCATCGGCAATCACCGCGCCCAGGCTGCTTTCACCGGCGGCGTTGGTGCGCCGCTCCAGCGGTGCGGCCAGACGCCCCACCTCCATGTCGGAGAGCGGCGTCGTCAGGTCGCCATAGCGGCGCACGATGGCCTCTACCGCCGGGTCGGGCAGCAACGCACCCTGCGGCAGGGGCAGCGCATTGCCATTGATATCCTTCACCGTGGCGCCGTTGAGCACGACAAAATTATTGGCATCCTTGGCCAGCACCCGGCGCGCCTGCGGGTCTATTTGCAAATCGATCAGCGTCAGCAGGCGGCCATAAAAACCGGTTTGCGTGACCAGCAGTCCATTGGGCCTGCGGCAGACATATTCTTGGTGCGTGTGGCCGCTGACCACCACATCGACAGCGCTGTCAAAGTGATCGGCCAGGTCCAGGATGGGGCCGCTGAAGTCCGGGCAGCTCTTGTCTTGCACCATGCGCGCGCTGGTTTGGCCGCCCTGGTGAATCAGCACCACCACGGCCGCAGCACCCTGGGCCTTGAGCGCGGGCGCCAAGCGGTTCACGGTGGCCACCTCGCTTAAAAATTGCAGACCCACCACGCCGGCCGGGGTCACCACCAAGGGTGTGGCGCGCAGGGTCAGGCCGATAAAGCCAATCTTCACACCTCCCACCTCACGCAGGGCGGTTGCGGCAAGCAAGGTGTTGCCGCTGCGGGTATCGAGCACATTGGCCGCCAGGTACTGGAACTTCGCCCCGGCAAATTGCCCTGCGTTCATGCAGGTGTCCACGCCCACCACGCCGCTGGAACCATCGGGCGCAAGCGGATAGCAGCCGCCGTTTTGCAGGCGCAGCAGCTCGGTGCGGCCCTTGTCGAACTCGTGGTTGCCCACGCTAGAGACATCCAGACCGATCTGATTGAGCACCTCGATGGTGGGCTCGTCGTGGAACAGCCCAGAGGCCAGGGGCGTGGCACCCACCAGATCGCCCGCCCCCACCACCAGCGTGTGCCCCGGGTTGCGGCTTTTGAGTTCAAGCACCAGGCTGGCCAGATAGGCCGCGCCACCGGCCGCCACCCGGGTGCCTTCGGCATGGTCTGCATCGGGCATCAGCAGACTGCCAGCAGGGGGCTGGATGTTGCCGTGGAAGTCGTTGATGGCGATCAGCGAAACATGCACCGGCCCTGCCGCCTGCACCGCGGCACTTGCGAGCAACAGACACGTCATGAGGCACAGTGCCAACAGCCGGCGCGTGGGGCTTGAAAAACAGGGATGCAAAAAACAGCAGGGCATGGTCGGCTCCTCGGTCAGGTGGGCAGACATGGACTATAGTGCCGCAGCATCTGCCTGACACTCGAATCCCCTACACCATGAAATTTGCCACCTGGAACGTGAACTCTTTAAGCGTGCGCCTGCCCCAAGTGCTGGACTGGCTCGCCGCCAATCCGGTCGATGTGCTGGTGCTGCAAGAGCTCAAGCTCAGCGACGACAAGTTCCCCGCCGAGGCGCTGGCGCAGGCCGGCTATCTGTCGCACAGCTTTGGCCAAAAGACCTACAACGGCGTGGCCCTGTTGAGCCGCACCGCCGCCACCGACATCGTCAAAAACATCCCCGGCTTCGATGACGAGATGGCGCGCGTCATCAGCGGCACGGTGGGGGAAGGAGATAACAGCGTGCGCGTGGTGGGTGCCTATTTCCCCAACGGCCAAGAGCCCGGCAGCGACAAGTTTGAATACAAGATGGAATGGCTCAAGGGCCTGCGCAGTTGGATCAAAGACGAGCTGGTGGCGCACCCGCGCCTGCTCTTGATGGGCGACTACAACATCACCTTCGATGACCTCGATGTGTGGGACCCAGAGGGCATGCGCGACCAAATCCACTGCACCGACGAGGAGCGCTACCACCTCAACGCCTTGATTGCGCTAGGCCTGAGCGACAGCTACCGCCTGTTTGCGCAGCCACCCAAGAGTTACAGCTGGTGGGACTACCGCGACGCGGGCTTCAGGCGCAACCGCGGCATGCGCATCGACCACATCCTGGTCAGCAACGCGCTCAAGCCCTTAGTCAAATCCTGCGTGATCGACAAGACCCCGCGCAAGAACGAGCGCCCCAGCGACCACGCCCCCGTGGTCGTGGAAATCGCCAACCAAACTCACTCCAGCCCCAGCTCCTGAATCTTGCGCGTGATGGTGTTGCGGCCAATGCCGAGCTTGTGGGCGGCCTCGATGCGCCGGCCCTTGGTGGTGGACAGGGCCGCCAGAATCAGGCGCGACTCGAAGCGCTTGGTCAGCACCTCCCACACGTCCAGATTGCCGGCGGCGAGCAAGGTGATGGCATCGGCTTCGAGGCCCTGCTCCCATGGCAGTGGATGGTCGGTTGGCACCGCAGTGGCCAGAGGCGCGGGCATGGAAGGCGCAAGCTGCGCGGGCGCTCCTTCGGTGGCCGGCGCTGCAGCTTCGGGCTTGGGCGCTTGAACGTCCTGGCGCGACACGCCGATTTCGGGCGGCAAGTCCTTGGGCTCTATCAATTGCGCCGGTGCCATGACGGTGAGCCAGTGGCACAGGTTCTCTAACTGGCGCACATTGCCGGGGAAGGCAAAGCCCTCCAGCCAGACCAGGGCGGCGTCCGATATGCGCTTGGGCTCCACGCCGAGCTGCAAGGCGCTTTGCTGCAGGAAGTGGCGCGTCAGTGGGGCTACGTCCTCGCGGCGCTCGCGCAGGGCCGGCAGGCGCAGGCGGATCACATTCAAACGGTGGAACAGGTCTTCGCGGAACACGCCCTCCTTGACGCGGTTCTCCAGGTCCTGGTGGGTCGCGGCAATCACGCGCACATGGGTCTTAACGGCGCTGTGGCCGCCCACGCGGTAGAAGTGGCCGTCCGACAAAACGCGCAAGAGGCGCGTCTGCAGCTCAAACGGCATGTCACCAATTTCATCCAGAAAAAGCGTGCCGCCATCGGCCTGCTCGAAGCGTCCACGGCGCATGGTTTGCGCCCCGGTAAAGGCACCGCGCTCGTGGCCAAACAGCTCGCTCTCGAGCAGGTCCTTGGGGATGGCGGCGGTGTTGATGGCCACAAAGGGCCCGTTGGCACGCGGCGAATGCTTGTGCAGGGCACGGGCGACGAGTTCCTTGCCGGAACCCGATTCGCCGGTGATGAGCACCGTGACATTGCTTTGCGACAGGCGCCCGATGGCGCGAAACACGTCCTGCATGGCCGGGGCTTGGCCCAGCATCTCGGGCGCCTCGGTCATGCGCTCTTCGCTCACCTCTTCGCGCTGGCTTTCTTCGACAGCACGGCGGATCAGCTCCACCGCCTTGGGCACATCAAAGGGCTTGGGCAGGTACTCAAAGGCGCCGCCCTGAAAGGCGCTCACCGCGCTGTCGAGGTCGGAGAAGGCGGTCATGATGATCACCGGCAGGCCGGGGTACTTGGCCTTGACCTTTTCCAGCAGCTCCAAGCCGGAGCCTCCGGGCATGCGGATGTCGCTCACCAAAATTTGCGGGCCCTCGTCGTCGGCAGCGGTGGAAAGCGCGGCCAGCACATCGCGTGAATTCGAAAAGCTGCGCGTGGGCAGGTGTTCGCGCAACAAGGCTTTTTCCAGTACGAAGCGTATGGACTGGTCATCGTCTACGATCCAAATGGGCTTCATGGTTTTCTTGTCTCTTGTGTCTGGCATTACGGTAACGGAATCAGAATTTTGAAATCCGTACGGCCGGGCACACTGTCAACTTCGATCATTCCCTGGTGCTGCTGGACAAAGGTTTGCGCCAACGTCAGCCCCAGGCCCGAGCCGCCATCCCGGCCCGACACCAGCGGGTAGAAAATGCGGTCCTTGATCGAATCTGGCACGCCAGGTCCGTTGTCAATGACATGCAATTCCAATGCCAACCGGTAGCGCTGTTTGCCAAAGGTAATTTGGCGCATCACACGGGTGCGAAAAATGAGTTCGGCGTCGCCCTCAGCAATGCGCTCGCTCAGCGCCTGCGCGGCATTGTGGGCGATGTTGAGCACGGTCTGAATCAGCTGCTCGCGGTCACCGCGAAATTCGGGGATGGAGGTGTCGTAGTCGCGCACCACCAGCAGCCCCTTGGGAAACTCGGCCACGATCAGCGAGCGCACCCGCTCACAGACCTCGTGGATGTTGACGTCGCCCACCAGGTGGGGTCTGCGGTGCGGTGCCAGCAATCGGTCCACCAGGCTTTGCAAACGGTCGGCCTCGTGGATGATGACCTGGGTGTATTCGGTCAGCTCGGGCGAGTCCATCTCCAGCTCCAGCAACTGGGCCGCACCCCGTATGCCGCCCAGCGGATTTTTGATTTCATGGGCCAGGTTGCGGATCAGCTCCTTGTTGCTTTGCGCCTGCTCCAGAATGCGCTCCTCGCGGTCCTGGCGCGTCTGCTGTTCCAGCGGCACCAGCTCGACGATGATGTCTTCTGCCGGATCGGTGCGGGTGATGATGACGTGCACTGGCAGCGGCTCATGGCCCACGCGCTTGAGCCAGGCGTCGTAACGCAGGGCGCCATATTCGTTTTCAACCACGCCTTCCAGTGCGTTTTGCAATTGGCTGGGATCGGTAAAGGCCTGCGCAAAGGCCGAGCCGACGATGCTGCGCCGTGAGATGCCCAGCATATCTTCGAGCGCGGCATTGGCAAACAGCACCAGACCCCTGCGGTCCACCACTGTCACGAGGGTAGCCAGCAGGTCAAAGGGATGAAAGCCGGAAAGGGCAGGTTCTCGCCCGCCAGGCGCTGGGGTAAGGGGCTTGGACAAGCCGCTTATTTTCCGCTGGAGGCGGTAGTGGCGCCGGTTGACGGCGGCAGGCGCGAGAGCTCGCGCTTGATGCCGGCGATGTCACTGTCGTTGCGGGCGATGGCCGCCTTGAGCGCGTCCACCCGGTCCTGGTATTTTTGGTTGTTGCGGGCCTCGGTGGCCAGGCGCTCGGGCGCGCCCTCGTTGTATTCCTTGAGCAACTCGGCCCGCTTGGCGTCGGCCTTCTTGACTTCGGACTCCAAGATCAGGCGCGCGTCGGAGTCCTTGGAGCGCTGGTCTGCGGAGTCGGTGCGCTGGGCCGATGCAGCCGCTTTGGCGGGCGGCGCCTTGACCGCCTGTATCACCGTCACATTGGCGCCGGAGATGAGCTTGCAGGTCTTGGCCTGGGCATCGCTCACATTGTTGGTGTATTCGTTGCCACAGCGGTAAATGCGCTCATCGGCAGCCTGTGCTGAGACAAGGCCACAAGCCATACAAAACAGAAAAAAAACAAATTTCATAGTGCGTCCACCCATTGCGAATGCCGGGTCAGGCCAGCAGTATGCGCCAAAACTGTCAAGCTGCAGAATAAGCCGAAAACGCGCGCCACCAACCGGTGGGGTCAGGCCTCTGCCCCAACGAAAAAGGACTGCGCAAGCAGTCCTTTTTCTGGCACATCCGGCAAGGGATGTGCAGTACCCAGGCCGGATTACAGCGAGAAGTACATGTCGAATTCGACCGGGTGCACCGACATGCGGTAGCGGGTCACTTCCTGCATCTTCAGCTCGATGTAGGCATCGATCATGGAGTCGGTGAACACGCCGCCCTTGGTCAGGAAGGCACGGTCCTTGTCCAGGTGCTCAAGCGCTTGGTCCAGGCTGTGGCAGACGGTTGGCACCAGTGCATCTTCCTCGGGAGGCAGATGGTACAGGTCCTTGGTGGCTGCTTCGCCGGGATGGATCTTGTTTTCCACGCCGTCCAGACCCGCCATCAACAGGGCCGCAAAGCCCAGATAGGGGTTCATCAGCGGATCGGGGAAGCGAGCTTCCACGCGACGGCCCTTGGGGTTGGACACGAACGGAATGCGGATCGAAGCGGAACGGTTCTTGGCCGAGTAGGCCAGCTTCACCGGAGCTTCGAAATGCGGAACCAGGCGCTTGTAGCTGTTGGTGCCGGGGTTGGTGATGGCGTTGAGGGCACGGGCGTGCTTGATGATGCCGCCGATGTAGTACAGCGCGAAGTCGCTCAGGCCTGCATAGCCGTCACCGGCAAACAGGTTCTTGCCGTCTTTCCAGACCGACTGGTGCACGTGCATGCCGGAACCGTTGTCGCCATGGTAGGGCTTGGGCATGAAGGTGGCGGTCTTGCCATAGGCATTGGCCACGTTGTGGATCACGTACTTTTGCAGTTGGGTCCAGTCAGCACGCTCCACCAATGTGGAGAAGCGGGTGCCGATTTCGTTTTGACCGGCGCCAGCCACTTCGTGGTGGAACACTTCGACCGGGATGCCCACGGATTCGAGGATCAGGGACATTTCAGCGCGCATGTCTTGCGTGCTGTCCACGGGAGGCACGGGGAAGTAGCCGCCCTTGACCGTGGGACGGTGGCCGCGGTTGCCGCCTTCGAGCTTGGCGCCGCTGTTCCAGGGAGCTTCGTACTCGTCGATTTCGTAGAAGGTGTTGTTGGGCTCTGTGCTCCAACGCACGCCGTCGAAGATGAAGAATTCTGGCTCGGGACCGAAGAAAGCCGTGTCGCCGTTGCCAGAGGCCTTGAGGTAGGCTTCGGCGCGTTTGGCGATGGAACGGGGGTCGCGGTCATAGGCCTTGCCGTCGGCAGGCTCCACCACATCACAGGTCATGATGATGGTGGTTTCTTCAAAGAAGGGGTCGATGTTGGCGGTGTTGGGATCGGGCATCAACAGCATGTCGGAGGCTTCAATGCCCTTCCAACCAGCGATAGAGGAACCGTCAAACGCGTGACCGGAGGTGAACTTGTCTTCGTCGAAATGGGAAACAGGCACGGTGGTGTGCTGCTGCTTGCCGCGGGTATCGGTGAAACGGAAATCAACAAACTTGACCTCGTTGTCTTTCACCATCTTCATCACGTCTGCGACGGTCTTGGCCATCAAATACTCCTGTTGCACGGTTAAAAAGGTTTGCCGATTTCTCAATGCAGTATTTGTGCCAGAAGTGTCCGGCCCACCGTTTTGAGAAAGCGCCCTATTCTGCCCTGAGTTTTCGGGGTTTCAGGACCTGCGGTCAGGGAAGTTCACACAGCGCACCAAAACAACGCCCACACCCTCTGCCTCATGCTGGTGCAGCCCTATTTGCGCACCATTTCAGGGCCTAGCGAGAGTTGCATGGCCTTGAGGGCCGCCACCAAGTCGGCATAGGCGGCCTCCACCACGCCAGGCGCGCCCTTGACGCCCAGCTCGATATGGCGACCGTATTGCGGATGGTCCACGCTAGGCAGGCTAAACACCTTGACCGCATGCTCGGCTTCTATGCGCACCATCAGGGGCGTGAGAGAGGCCTCCATGGCAGCAAAAACGATGATGGAATTTTCCTGCCAGGCGTCTTGGCGGAAATACGCCGGGTACTTTGTGTCTAGTACCCACTCCAGCATGGGCCAGGCCATGACGGGGAAACCGGGGAGGAAATAGACGCCACCATCACCACTGCCCTCACAACTGAAACCGGGGATCTTGTTGTAGGGGTTGGGGATGATGTGCGCGCCTTGCGGGAACATGCCCATGTTCAGGCGGTGCAGGTTGTCGTCTCTTTCGGGCTCGTAGGCCAGGCCCTTCTCGCGCGCCATGTCCTGCATGCGCTCCTGGATCAGCAGCTTGGCCTGCGGGTGCAGCACCAAGGCTCGCTGCAGGGCGGCGCCGGCGCAGTGGCGGGTGTGGTCGTCGGGCGTGGCGCCAATGCCGCCAAAGGAAAACACCACATCGCCCGAGGCAAAGGCGCGCTCCAAGGTGGCGGTGATGCGTGCGGGGTCATCGCCCACATAGTCGGCATAGGCCAGTTGCAGACCGCGCGCGCCAAAGAGCTCGATGGTCTTGGCCAGGTGCTTGTCGGCGCGCCGGCCAGAGAGGATCTCGTCGCCGATGATGAGGATGCCAAAGTTCATAGCGCTTCTTTCGGTGATGGCGGGGACGCGTCCTGCAAAACCGCCACGCTGCTCGGGCGCTGCATGGACGCGGCGGCGGCGCTCGCGGCTGTCTCGGCACGCAGGGCCTGCAGGGCGCCCAGGCAGTAATGGGTAAACCAGAGCGAGGCAAAGGCAAACACCAGGGTGTAGATCCAGATCGCCAGCGGCACCAGAATGATGAAGGCCGGTGCAAAGCCAGCCCCCATGGCCCAGACCACGCTGGGCGAGGCGCCCAGATAGCCCGAGATCACCCCCATCAGCAGCAGCCAGCTGCCGTGGCGTTGGAACACAATCTGGCGCTCTTCTTTGCTGGCATGTTGGGCCAGCGCATCAAAGGCCATGACGCGGTAGGTCAACCAGCCCCAGATCAGGGGCGGCAACAACAGCACCAGGGGCGGCACCAACCACAGCGGCACCGAGACCAGCATGGCGAGCGTCGCCAACAAGGTGGAAACCAGCGCCCACAGCAGGCTGGCCCCCAGGCCCGCGCCGTTCTTGGCCTGCAGATCGGCAAAACGATTGCGCGCCACCAGCTTGACCAGCGCAGGCGTCATCAACAGGGCCACCGCCAACAGCGACACCACGACGATCAGCGGCGTCACCGCAAACACCACCAGCAGCGGCACCAACACCGCCTTGAGATTGCCCACACCCACGCTCTCCAGCCACTGCCAGACCATGTTGATGTAGGTGAAGGCGTCCAGCCAGAGGCGCACCTGGTCCAGCGCCGCATCCCAAAAAAAGTAGCCCAGGCCCATCGCAAAAACCACCATCAACAACAGCGGCAACAGCGAAAGCAAAATCACACGGGGTCGCACGCAGTACACGACGGCGCGCCAAAAGGAGTCCAAAAACAGGTTCATGCGCCAAGCATACCGTGGGCGTATGAACCTGCGGCGGTGCTTGCCACGGGTTCACCCGGCGTGTAAAGCGGTCCAGCCCTTTGGGGGCCGGGCCGCTCACTTGCCGGCGATGAGGGCCAGGTCGGCCACCGAGAGCCAGCGCCACTGGCCGGGGGCCAGGTCGGCGGGCAGGGCCAGTCCGCCAATTTGCGAGCGGTGCAGGCCCTCGACCCGGTTGCTGACGGCCGCCAGCATGCGCTTGACCTGGTGGTACTTGCCTTCGGTCAGCGTCAGGCGCAAATCAAATTCGCCCACGGCCTCGCAGGCGGCTGCGCGCACCGGCTTGGGGTCATCGTCGAGCACCACGCCTTCCAGCAGTTTCTGCACCTGGCGCTCGTCGAGCGCATGCTTGACGCGCACCTCGTAGACCTTGGGCACATGGTGGCGCGGCGAACTCATGCGGTGGATGAACTTGCCGTCATCGGTGAGCAAGAGCATGCCGGTGGTATCTTGGTCCAACCGGCCCACCGCCTGCACGCCCTGCACCGCCGCCTTTTGCGGCCTGGTGCGCAGCGGAGACGGCAGCAGGGTGTAGATGCTGGGATAGGTGGAGGGCTTTTGCGAGCATTCGGTGGCCGTGGGCTTGTTGAGCACCAGGTAGGCCCGCTCAGCATAGGGCCAGTCAGAACCCTGCACCCGAAAGCGCAGCGCCTGGGTATCGAATTCGGCACTGGCGTCCGTACAGGTCAGGGCTTCGCCGCCCGCGCCATAGACCTGGACATGGCCTTGTTGAATGAGCCCGGCGCAAACACGTCGCGTACCAAAGCCTTGGGAGTAGAGAATTTCCTGCAGTTGCATGGCCCTAGTATCGCAGTGCGGGCACAGGCCGGCGCTACCCCCCACGATCCGCTGCTGCGGCCCGCTATGCTCTGCGGCTTCCCTGGAGAAAATCGCTGCCGTGCAAAACGACATTTTGATTGACAAGACGGCCCGCTGCGGCGGCCTGTCCACGCCCAGGCGCGACTGAACCATGCTGGAATCCATCAACCACCTCGCGCTGGTCGGCGACCTGATGCAGCAGATGTGCGTCTACCTGGTGGTGGCCTATTTGCTGAGCAAGACGCCGCTGTTTGCGCCGCTGATGCAGGTCACCGTGCGCCTGCCCGACAAGCTGGTCTGCTATGTCGTGTTCTCCGGCTTTTGCATCATGGGCAGCTACCTGGGCTTCAACATCGAAGGCGCCATTGCCAACACGCGGGCCATTGGCGCCGTGCTCGGTGGCCTGTTGGGTGGCCCGGTGGTGGGCCTGGCGGTGGGGCTGACGGGCGGCCTGCACCGCTACTCGCTGGGTGGCTTTTCGGCCACGGCCTGCGCCGTCTCCACCGTGACCGAGGGGCTGATAGGCGGCGCCCTGCATTTGGTGCTGATGCGCCGCCACCAGGCCCAGCGACTACTCAGTCCGGCGATTGCCTTTGGCACCACGCTGGTGGCAGAGATCGCGCAGATGCTCATCATCTTGCTGCTGGCCAAGCCCAGCGAACAGGCAACACGCCTGGTGGCCCAGATCACCCTGCCCATGCTGCTGACCAACTCGTTTGGCGCGGCCCTGTTTATGCGCCTGATCCTGGACCGGCGCGAGACGCTGGAGAAATATTCGATTGCCTTCTCGGCCAAGGCCCTGCGCATTGCAGAGCGCTCGGTGGGCGTGATGGTGCAGGGCTTTAACACGCAGAACTGCGCCAGCCTGGCCCGCATCATCCAAGAGGAAACCGGCGTGGGCGCAGTGGCCATTACCGATTGTGAGAGGCTGCTGGGCTTTGTCGGCGTGGGCGCAGACCACCACCTGAGCGGCAGGGCGATTTCTTCGCCCCACACCTTGCGGGCGATTGCCGACAACGCAGTGGTCTATGCCGATGGCGTGAGCCTGCCCTACCGCTGCTCGGTGCACAAAGACTGCAGATTAGGCTCTTGCCTGGTGATCCCGCTGCGCGGCGAGGGCAATGTGGTGTTTGGCACCATCAAGCTGTATGAGCCCAAGTCGAAGTTCTTCTCCACGCTCAACCGCACCCTGGGCGAGGGCATTGCCAGGCTGATCTCCAACCAGGTGCTGGCCGGCAAGATCGAGGAGCAAAAGCGCCTGCTGGTGCAGTCCGAAATCAAACTTTTGCAGGCGCAGATTGATCCGCACTTTTTATTCAACGCCCTCAACACCCTGGCCGCCGTGATACGCAGCAAGCCTGAAGCAGCGCGCCAGTTGGTGCAGTACCTGTCCACCTTTTTCCGCAAAAGCCTCAAGCGCACCGGCAGCGATGTGACCCTGGCCGATGAGGTGGAGCATGTCAACGCCTACCTGCACATCGAGCTGGCCCGCTTTGCCGAGCGCCTGCAGGTGCACATCGACATTGCGCCCGAGCTGCTGGGCCTGCGACTGCCGGCCTTCTCGCTGCAGCCGATTGTGGAGAACGCCATCAAGCACGGCATCTCGCAGATGCTGGAGCCGGGATGCATCACCATCAGCGCACAGCGCAGCGAAGACCTGCTGACAGTCACGGTGCAAGACAGCGCCGGCCTTTATCAACCCAAGCCCGGTGGCGACGGCCTGGGCATGAACCTGGTGGACCGGCGCCTCAAGCTGCGCTATGGCGAGGCCTATGGCGTCAACGTCACCTTCGAGCAAGAGCGCTTTACCCGCGTGTCGCTGGCGCTGCCGCTGGAGCCAGAGGCAATTCCATGCTGAGCGCCCTGATCATTGACGACGAGGCACCCTCGCGCGACGAGCTGCGCGCCCTGCTGGCGGCCGAGCCGGATATCGAGGTAGTGGGCGAATGCGCCAACGCCATTGAAGGCCTGGCCGCCATCCACCGCCTGCGCCCGCAAGTGGTGTTTCTGGACATCCAGATGCCCAGGCTCAGCGGCCTGGAGATGGCCGGCCTGATAGACCCGGTGGCCATGCCGCACATCGTGTTTGTCACCGCCCATGACGAGCATGCCTTGAAGGCCTTTGAAGAGCATGCCACCGACTACCTGCTCAAACCGATTGATCCGCAACGCCTGGCCAAGACCCTGAACTGGCTGCGCACGGGAGCCTGTCCGCCCAGCCAACTGCCGCTGGTGGCGAGTAGCATGCTGCGGCAAATTCCCTGCATAGGCCGCGCCCGGATTTTTCTGCTCGGCCTGACCGAGGTCGAATACGCCTACACCGACCTGTCTGGCGTGCAGGTGGTGAGCGCCGAGCGCCAGGGCACGACCGATCTCACGCTCAAAATCTTGCAGGAGCGCACGCCCTTGTTGCGCTGCCACCGGCAGTACCTGGTCAACACCGACCAGATTGCCGAGATCGAACTGCTGGACAACGGCGCCGCCGAAATCCTCACCCGCAGCGGCAAGCGCGTGCCGGTCAGCCGGCGCTATCTGCGTGAAATGAAGGACCGCTTGCTGATTGGCTGAGCGCTGCGAAATTCTCGCTGCAGCTGGACTGTGTGCGTCATTTTGCAAAATACGCAGCAGTCGTCTTGACTGACTTGATGCCTACCGAAATGGTGGAGCCATCTACTTTTCGACCATGGAGAACAAACTCGCTCAAACCCACATGGTTGTTGCTGCCCCAGTCATACGTATAGCCGAGTCGAGTCCATGGATAGGGGTTGGAGCCCATGGTGTAGTCATAGCTTTTTTGATAAGTAAACCAGTCCTTGTACGCCATGAACTTGCCATAGTCCGGACCCGACGTCACCCGTACCATGTTGGTGAGATTGTCCGTTCGAAAAGTATCCATAGGAAAGTCCAATTCGCAGACCGTGTCGGACACTTCGGTATCAGGACAGGGACGAAAAATATCGATGGGCGACACCCACAGCTCAAGTATGTATTGGTACTCCTTTGGACCGCCTGCCACGGCAGCTTCTGGCGGCAAGCCCAGCAGTTGGGCAACGCGCAACGGTGTAGCCGGTACGGTGTGAAAAAAAACCTGGAGCTCAGGAACTACAGAGACCCAGGTGTCGTACTTGTACGCGGGGCATTCGCCGCCCTCAAGGCAACTGGTGTTGCCTATACAACCCGAGGGACTGCTGCAGATGTAATACTTTCCAGCACCGTCTATCCAAGTTGCCACCAGCAAGCGCGAACCCACCACATTGTTTTCCCAAACCAATGCTGCATTCTGGCCATTGATGGGCGTCAGCGTGCGTACCATTTTTTCCGACGAAGCGATACGTGCATCAGCAACTGCGTTGGCATATTGCTCCTGAAGGTTGACCGGCTCAGAAGTCCCACCACCACCACCGCCGCATGCAGCGAGCACACAAGCCAGCAAGCTCAACAACATCCATCTGCTCAGGCGATTGCGAATGTACGATGTATTGGACATGGAGGTCTTCTTATTCGTGGACCGGTCGGTCGATGCATTTTAGTTAAACGCTCGTTGTTGCTAGCCTCATGCGGACGCCTGTTGAAGCGGCGCCCTGCATCCATGGATGCGCCTTGCGCTGACGTTTCATAGGCAGCGGATCTTCAGAAGGTTTGAAGACACAGTGAAGCCCTTGCTTGCTTTAGCTCCAGCGTCCACTCTCCCAAAATTTCTCAAGCCTGCGCAGCCGGTCATCGTAGTCGAGCTTGGAAGCCTTGATCCACTGCGGGTCGTAGTAGTTGCTGCGGTAACGCGAACCGTCATCGCAGATGATCGCAACAACGCTGCCAGTGCGTCCTTGGCGGTGCATCTCGTCAACCAGTTGGAGGGCTCCAAATACATTGGTTCCGGTCGAAGGACCGGCTTCCTGTCCAGTGAGCTTTGCAGTGAGGTGCATGGCCGCTACGGAGTCCACATCCGGAACCCGCATCATGCGGGAGATACCTTCGCGCAGCAGGCTGAAAGTGGAGCCAAACACGACGGGACCGCGGGTACCTATGCCTTCGATACGCGACCCGTTTGGCACGGTCAAGGTATTGTCTCCAGACTTGAACCATTCAAACAGGGCCGAGTCTTGCGGATCGACAAGCACCAACTGGGCCGGACAATTGCGCCGGTTGTAGTCCGCCCATTTACGCAGGTAGCGGCCGATGCTGGTGGCAGTGCCACCGGATCCGGCCCCTGCTACAAACCACGTCGGACAGGGCTGATCCTGCGCTTCGAGTTGATGCATGATCTCGCTTGCCATATTCATACTGGCCGAGGGGGCTGCGTCGAAATAATCGAGGGCTCTTTGGGTGTTGGCGAACTGGTCCAGGTTGTAGGCAAGCGGATCTCGTCCCAGAGCGTTTGCAATAAAGTTCGATGGCGTTACGCCTTCTGCAACCGTCTCTGTGCGCCCGCCGTAACTTTGAATGGCCTGAATTTTTCCCTCGCTGATGCCAGGCCGCATCACCGCGGTGAATGGCAGACCAAGCAAGCGGGCGAAGTATGCTTCACCGATCGCTGTGTTGCCGCTAGATGCCTCGTACAGATGCGTCTGCGGGCCGATCTTGCCGTCTACCAACGCAGCCATGATCAGCGCCCATGCCACCCGGTGCTTGAGGCTGCCTGAGGGGGACTTGGCCTCGTTCTTCAGGTAGATAGAAATTCCAGAATTGAATGGCACCTGTAGCCGCACCAAGGGGGTCACTCCGGCCATGCTGCGGTCCTGCCACATCAGCTTGATGGCGGCGCGTACCCACTCTACGGTCTTTCCGGAAACCAGGTGCGTGGCTTCGGCCATCTGGAATTCGGCCGCAGCCTGTGCAGCGCTCAAACGGAATCCAGCCACACCAAGCAAACCCACTTGAAGAACCGAACGGCGGGAAAAGTTCGTTTCAAAGGGATACGAATCCAGGTTCATTCCAGGCTCTCTTGGCGAAGTCTGAGCAACCCCGCATGCCCAACATTGTCGCCTTGTTCAAGCCGCAATTATTTATAAATTTTCAAAACCCCGCAGGAGCTATCACACGCCACTTGCCTGTCTCTATGGTCTTCTTGCATACAAAGAGAGCGAATGTGCAAGGGTTGCGACAAGTCAATATTCAATAGGAAAGCAAACCGCATCATGCGACTTACGTTCAAGGGGACTCCCAATGAAAAATGCTTTCAAGTACTTGGCATCCGTAGCGTCTATCCCTGTATTGGCAATTTTTTTGGGGAGCAGCTCCGCCTCTGCAGAACCGTCGAACCGCACGCTCTACACTCTAGATGCCAACGCCTCCGGCCTGATAGAGACGCTCAACAACATCACCAATATGACCGTGGTATCCAAGGATGCCAACGATTTGACGGCCGAGTACAAAGCCGGTTTTGTTCAGGGAAAACTCCAGGCAAAGACCATCCACTCCGCACGCGACAACTCCTGGGACCACACCTACTTGCTCGATCCAGACCACCTGTTTCCCAAGCAACTGGGCCCTACACAAGCGGAATTGGATACAGCTGCAGGGCTATTGAATTCCAACTACACCGCATTTCTGCGCTACCTCAAAAATCCAGCCACCGATGCCATAACGGCCCACCGTCTCAAGCGACTGCTGTTTCGGATGCTGGGCACTTACCACGGCGCAGTACGCGAGCAAGCAGTGCACCTTGACTTTTCCGGCGACTGGCTGCCCGATGGCCGCTACTTCAGCGACCTTGAGCTTACCTTGGGATACCAGACGAGTCGCCTCACCTTCATGGATATTTACTTCCTCAATGCATACAACGACTTAATGGATGTCATCTCCGCAGCGACAGAATCGACCACAACCGGGGGAAGCTACCATCCGGAAAAATGCTCGGCCTTTCTGAAACGCAGCGGCAGCGAAGTGATCCTTGCTCACAATACCTGGCAGGGATTTCTTTCACAGACCATGACGCAGACCATCGCCGTCAATGGCGAGCGCCTGACCGTGAATGCATCGAATCCGGGTCTGATCGGCTCCGCCACCGATTTCGGCTACAACAGCAATGGCGTAATGTTCAATGAGACCACCCACCGCGCGTCTGTCATCAAAACCAAGACGGACGGCCTGTGGCTATTTTGGCGGGCTGCTCTGGCAGAACAGTTCTCAACGTCCATCACCGATTTCTTCAACGCCATATCCCTGGACAATTCTGGCACCTACCTGAACGGCTACATGCTGGTGGATGCAAAGAACAACGAAACAGGCCTGGTGGAGATGTCTTACCGCTGCTTTATTTACTACCGCTCAAACGGCGGCGCCTACACAGTCACCAGCAAATCGATGGATGGCGGCCTTTGCTCAACCGATTACGATACCGAAATGGTCACGCCCGACTATCTGATGGGCATCAACTATCCGGCGTCCACGCAGGTAGCTAGCGATCTGCAATCTACCGACAACCGTCCCGCTAGGCGGCGGCAGTTCAAGCAACTGCTGCCAAGCGTTACCGATGTAGACAGCGCCAAGGCCGTCATTACCTATACCGATCCGGTCAATCCTCTGTCCTTGTTCGGTCGTTGGGATCTGGGTTATGGCGAGACACCCTCCCCCAAGACCATCCCGGACGGATCTATAGACTCCAAGGTCGCATCGAGCAGCATGGCTCGCGCCTTTATGGGGCTGTCGGACAAGCTAGACACCAAGGCCCCGAGCACCGGCTTTTGGATGCTGTATGGAACCCCCAAGATAGGCGGCAAGCCCTTCATCTGGAGCGAGTCAATCTGGAAGACGCAAACGTTGCGAGATGTTCCTGACCGGGTGGAGGGCAGCTTTACCTTGATGCCGCTCTACCTGCGGTAATTGCAAGCAAAGCAAGCGATGTGCAGGTTCATGCGCCCCTCTGTGACTTGACTCCGTGTTGAAAAAAGATCAATAGCCGAGCAATTCAAGCATCTATAAGCGCACCGCTCGGCTCCCCACAAACACCGCTTAAAGCCCCAGCCAACCGCTGGCCAGATTGCGCACACCAAGACGCACAACAAAGCTACATTCCACGCGCACAACGCAAGGAATCCCTATGAACTTCGTATCCAAACATGCCCTGTGGTGGCTACTCACCGTGATCGGGGCGTTCTCGCTCGGTACGGTGGCACTGTCCCGAGGCGAAAGCATCAACGCCCTGTGGATCATCACCGCAGCCATTTCCGTCTACCTGGTGGCCTACCGCTACTACAGCCTGTACATCGCAGACAAGGTGATGCAGCTGGACCCTACGCGCGCCACACCGGCCGTGCGCAAGAACGACGGCCTGGACTTTGTGCCGACCAACAAATACATCCTGTTCGGTCACCACTTTGCGGCGATTGCCGGTGCCGGTCCGCTGGTGGGCCCGGTGCTGGCCGCGCAGATGGGCTATTTGCCGGGCACGCTGTGGATCATCGTCGGCGTGGTGCTGGCCGGTGCCGTGCAGGACTTTATGGTGCTGTTTGTTTCCACGCGTCGCGACGGCCGCTCGCTGGGTGAACTGGTCAAGGCCGAGCTGGGCCTGGTGCCCGGCATCATTGCGCTGGTGGGCACCTTTGTCATCATGGTGATCATCTTGGCCGTGCTGGCGCTCATCGTCGTCAAGGCCCTGGCCGGTAGCCCTTGGGGCACCTTCACCGTGGCGGCCACTATTGTTATTGCCCTGTTCATGGGTGTGTACAACCGCTACCTGCGCCCCGGCCAGGTGGGCGAGGTCTCGGTCATCGGCCTGGTGCTCTTGATCGGCTCCATCGTGCTGGGTGGCCAGGTGGCAGCCAGCCCGGACTGGGCACCGCTGTTTACCTATAACGCCAAGCAGCTGACCTGGATGCTGATAGGCTACGGTTTTGTCGCTTCGGTGCTGCCGGTGTGGCTGCTGCTGGCGCCGCGCGACTACCTGTCTACCTTCCTCAAGATCGGCACCATCGTCGGCCTGGCCCTGGCCATGGTGTTTGTGGCGCCGCATCTGCGCATGCCCGCTGTCACGCAGTTTGTCGATGGCACCGGTCCGGCCTGGTCGGGCAGCCTGTTCCCCTTCATCTTCATCACCATTGCCTGCGGCGCGGTGTCGGGCTTTCATGCACTGATCGCGTCAGGCACTACCCCTAAGTTACTGGACAACGAAAAGAACGCCCGCATGATCGGCTACGGCGGCATGTTGATGGAAAGCTTTGTGGCCATCATGGCCATCGTCACCGCCTCTGTCATTGATCCGGGTGTGTACTTCGCCATGAACAGCCCGGCTGCCATCATCGGCACCACGGTCGAAGGTGCGGCCCAAATCATCTCGGCCTGGGGCTTTGTCATCACACCCGATGTGCTGCTGCAAACCGCCAAGGACGTGGGCGAGAACAGCATCCTGTCGCGCGCCGGTGGTGCACCCACCCTGGCCGTGGGCATGGCGCAGATCTTCTCGCAGGTGATAGGCGGCCAGGCCATGATGGCCTTCTGGTACCACTTCGCCATATTGTTTGAAGCCCTGTTCATCCTGACCGCCTGCGATGCGGGAACGCGCGCCGGACGCTTCATGCTGCAAGACCTGCTGGGCGCCTTTGTGCCAGCCATGAAGAAGACCGACTCCTGGGCCGCCAGCCTGATTGCCACCGGCCTGTGCGTGGCCGCCTGGGGTTACATCCTGTACCAAGGCGTGGTCGATCCGCTGGGCGGCATCAACAGCCTGTGGCCGCTGTTTGGCATCTCCAACCAGATGCTCGCCGGTGTGGCGCTGATGCTGTGCACCGTGGTGCTGTTCAAAATGAAGCGCCAACGCTATGCCTGGGTCACCATCCTGCCCACCAGCTGGCTGTTGATTTGCACCCTGGTGGCCGGCTATGAGAAGGTGTTTGATCCGAGCCCGAAAATTGGCTTCCTGGCACTGGCCCACAAGTTCCAGACCGCCCTGGACAGCGGCACGCTGCTGGCCCCGGCCAAGACCGTGGAGCAAATGCAGCAGATCGTATCCAACAACTACCTCGATGCCGGTCTGGCCGTGTTCTTTATCTTTGTGGTGCTGAGCATGCTGTACTACACGGTGATTGCCTGCCTCAAGGCGCTGCGCAGCGACCAGGTCACCACCTGCGAAACACCCTACCAGGCCCTGCCTGCAACGGCTGCCTGACATGTTGTTCAAAAACCTGCTGCAGGGTGACCTCGCCACGGTGGGCAAGTACCTGGGGCAGGCCGCGAAGATGATGGTGGGGGTACCCGACTACGCCACCTATGTGCGCCACCGCCAGTTGGTCCACTGCGAGCTGCCCATCCTGTCGGAGGTGGAGTTCATCCGCAACCGCCAGGAGGCCCGCTACGGCTCGGGGCGCTCGGGCGGCTGCTGCTAGAAAAAATAGCGAAACGGGCGCGATGCGACAAGCTACTTGTCCGCGTCCGCCCTGGCGCCATCCAAACCAGCGGCTTGCCCACGCCATTGGGTTCCACGCGGCCTTTCACCAGAAAACGCGGCCTGTGGACTACCGTCCACCAAAGCACCGGGGTCCACACCCAGGGCCTGCGCGATGGCCACCACCATGGACAGCGTGGGGTTGACGGCTCCAGCTTCCAGTTGCGGGACTCCGTACTTCAAGTTCTTGCATTTCTGTGCTAAATCTTCCTCACTTAACCCTGCCGCAAGACGCAGGCGCCGGACGTTCTGGCCGAAGTTCGCAAGGGTAATTTGGTGTTTCATGTTCTTGGCTCCAATCCAATAGTGACCGGCAATACCACCACCTAGGCCCGGCATGCCCTGTCGATATTCGAACCAAAGCCGTCAAATTGCAAAAGTTTCGTTTTTAGCTGCAGACAAAAAAGCACGACACGCAGCCGGTGGCCGCCGCCAATGAACCCATACCACACCAGGGGTGTTGCGCTCAGCGCAGGTTGCCCTTGGCGAAGGCGCCATAAACGCCTTCCTTCTCAAAAGCAGCAAAGAAGCCGCCCGACACCGGGTTGGTGTAGTTGCCCAGCATGCTGGTGATCATGGGCGTGACGGTCATGATCTCTATCCCTGCGCTTTGCAACAAGTCGCGTGAATTTTGGGCAGCAGTCTTGGTGCAGGCGGCCGAGATGTCGAACAGGGCCACCACGTTGAAACCATCGGCCTGCGCCGATAGTGCGGGTGGCACGAGGCACACATCCGTAGTCAGGCCACCCATCAGAATGTTCTTCTTGCCGGTGGCACGCACCGCGGCCACAAACTCGGGGTCATCCCATGCGTTGATCACCCCGGTGCGCTGAATGCGGGCCTCGTATTCGGTCGGCAAAATTTCCTTGAAATCCGGCAGCAAAGGGCCTTGGGCCTGCGTCTCCATGCTGCTGGTCAGAACCACGGGCATGCCCGCGCTCTTGGCAAAGCGGGCCATCACGCGGGTCCACATCTTGAGTTGCTCCTGCTCGTCTTGATTGGCCAGTTCGCCGGCCCAACCAATGGTGCCGACCTGGTGATCGACGAGAACGAGGGCCGTATTTTCTACGGTGAAGGTGCGGAACTTGGATGCTTGCATGGTTGCTCTTTTGGATGAGGCGTTAAGGTTGATGCTTGGGCTATTTTTATTCAAGCAGGCGAATGCTATTTACATTTTCCCGTTAAATAAATATGCATACTGGATAACACCATTCCAAATTTGAAATAATAAGAATATGACAAAGCACCTACTGAGCGACATTGCGCTCTTCATTGAAGTCGTCAATTCCATGAGCTTCACCAGGGCGGCCCAGCGCCTGGAAATGCCCGCGTCCACGCTTTCGCGTCGCGTCTCGGCACTGGAGGCTACGATAGGATTTCGCCTGTTAAACCGGACCACCCGAAAGGTAGAGGCCACCGAAGAAGGTGCCGCCTACTTCCAGCGCTGCAAGCATCTGGTGGAGGAAGCAACGCTTGCACATGAGGAAATTTCCGACGCGATCCATGTCGCAAGCGGGGTCCTGCGATTGGCCTGCACGCCGGACTTTGCCAATTTGTATCTGGCACCGGTTTTGACCCGGTTTTCCAAGGAAAACCCGGCCGTCAGCGTCGAGCTTTCGCTCAGCTCCAAAGTGGAAGATCTGTTGACCAACCATCTGGACCTGGCCATTCGAATGGGGCCCCTGCGCGATTCCAACCTGGTGGCAAGGCCGCTGGGCGCGTTGAAGCAGGGGATCTATGCCAGTCCGGACTATTTGAAAACCTTGGACATGGGCATCAGGACGCCGCAAGACCTGTCCTCGGTGGACTGCATTCGGCTCAGCTCCAGCGAATCGGGTTCCACCTGGTCCATGCGGCCGGCCGGTTCATCCGATGCGGCCAGGCAAAAGGTCGGCGTCAAGGGACGCTTTGTCGCAGGAGGGCCGCACCTAGCCTGCCAGTTGGCCCTGCAAGGCGGTGGTGTGGGGCTGCTGGATGAGGACCTTGCGAATGTGTATGTCGGTGCCGGTCAACTGCTGCGCGTGCTGCCCGAATGGCGACCCGCCGAGGTGCAGGTGCAGGCATTGACGACTTCACGGCACATCCCGGCGCGCGTTCGCCGCTTCACGGAGCACCTGTCGCGCGCGCTCGCTGCCAAATAAACCTTCCAAGCACAGGTCGGCACAAGGATTCCTGCCAAGGCAGCGCCAGACGCGTGAGGGCCGGCTGCATACCGGACAATAGCGGCCTTGCATCACCTGCTGTATGCCTCATTCATGGTAGCAACCCCATTGACCTCAAAAGACAAAATCCCATCGCCCTCTGAAGGCGCTGCGTTGGCCGCTCACACGCCGATGATGGCCCAGTACCTGTCCCTGAAGGCGGACTTTCCCGACACGCTGCTGTTCTACCGCATGGGGGACTTTTACGAGATGTTTTACGGCGACGCCGAGAAGGCGGCGCGTCTCCTGGACATCACGCTTACCTCACGCGGCCAAAGCGCGGGCCAACCG
>CAISLN010000062.1 GCA_903886275.1 uncultured beta proteobacterium
GTACTGACTCGTCTGCCAACACACAAGAACAGCCAGATCGAAGAACTGCTGCCACATCGCTGGCAGCCAGCGAAAACTTAACGCAGACTTCCTGCCACCAAGGCAACCACGCAGTCAACGTGTGTTGCCCAGGTGCTTACTGAAGAGTTCATGCGCCGCTTCCTGCTGCATGTGTTGCCAGGCGGTTTCCACCGCATCCGTCACTTCGGTCTGATTGCCAATAACGGACGCAAAGAGAAGCTTGCGCTTGTGCGCGAACTCTTGAACGTGGCGCCTGCTGTCGCAGTCACCGAGGCCAACGGTAACGAAGTAATGGATGAGCCGGTACGCCCGGCATTTGTTTGCGCGCACTGCGGCGCACAGATGATCGTTCTTGAGTCGTTTGTGCGCGGTCAGTCGATTCGTGCGCCACCTACTATGCCGGGGGCGCCATGAACTCATGCTCGCCACATTGGATGCATATCAAACTGCCGCTGCTGTGCAGCGTGTCAGGCGGGGAAGGCTTGTCCGTATCGCGTTTGGCCTGCAAATGTGGTCCCCCATGGAACGGGCATCTGCATCGTTGGAAGCGAGCCTGCGCAAGTTTCTACACAGAACAAACCCACGGCACGGCGCATGCTGACTTCGTGGTCGCGCCTGGCGATCTCAAATCCCCATAGCCGCACGATCTGAACTCGGGCCGTCTCGGTCCCCGCGGTTTCCTCCCTCGAGGTTTATACGACGCCCAACCTTGTGAATCATCGGGACGGGGTTGGTACGCCGCTGCGGTCGGGCATCCTACAAACCTAAACGTTTGCCGACTTTCACAAAATCAACCCCGCACTGGTCGCCGCTCTATTGCAGTCATTGCCAGATACCACGGGACATTTCCAAAGCAGCCATAGAGATTGATGGTGGACTGCCGAAAATGTTCGACGGCATCAGCAGCAGCCAGACTCCGTTAAGTCGGGTCCGAGCCAGGAGCGGTAATTCGTATATGCCAGTTCGCTGTCACTGGAATAACTACTACTCTATTAGAAATTCCTGCCGTTCAGCAGTAGGCGTATTGAACGGCCGCCATCAGTTCAATTCCTAGGCTTGACACCACCTTTACGGCCGAGTCCGAAACCGACGCGATAAAGGTCGGGCATGTCGATACGCCCGTCCTTTTTAGTTTCCAGCAAGCCAAGACGCCGCAAATCCTCACACACCCCGTCCCAGCCACGATCAACGTGCTGTGCTGGGAGGCGCGTAGAGCTGATGCTTTGCGCGCCATAGGGAAATTGTTCATCCCATTTTTTCTTCACGGATTCGAATTCAACGGGCACGTTCATGCCGCTCAAGGCAGACAGAATGTCAGGCACCCATGGGTAATCTTCTGCCATTTCCTGAACGCGAATCTCGGAAGCCTTCTGAATTCCGCGCTTAATGCTCTCGAAGTGCAAAGCATAGTCGTACGACGAATAACGCTCACTGGAGTCTTGCGCCGCCTGTCGAATTGCAGCGAGGAAAGATCGTGGTGACGTTTGACCACGCCCATCAGCCAAATGCCCGACTGACCACGAGTATGGCACGCCACGACGTTTGTCGCGCCCCATCCATGGGCCTGCCAACATTTCAAAAGCTTCCTTCTGCGCTTCGGACTCCGATTTCATGGCTGGCGCAACGCGCCACACATCACCCAACGCGTCGCTCTGGCAGATTTGGCGCAAACGCTCGCCATAAATATCCGGCGCGTTGATAAGTCTTTGCCAGAGCAAGCCATGCAGGTCATGTCTGGCCCATGTTAATTCAGCCTTGGTCGCAGTCAGCTTGGATGCATCCGGGAAGTTGAACACAGTGCGCTCTGCCTGATCGTCACGCAGGAATACCTTGGAGTACAGGCCGGGGAAGGACTTCAACCAAAGAATCGTGCGCAACAACCCCCGCACGATCTCATCCATTCGATGCCAATCTGAGCTCGTGCGATCCAGCGCATCGAAGAGAATCAGTCCCAGCCAATCCCGCTCACGTTGCATCAGGCGTGCAGCAGCCTCCGGACTGGATTTCAACCATCCTATGGTGCTTTGCCAGCTTTCTGTGGGTATTTCTTCGCCTGTCCGCCGAGCGACCCAACGCAGGATCACTGCACGCCACAAATCGTAGGGATCACCGTTCTGTTCAAAAAAGGCAGAAAATACGTCTGCATTTGGATAACTGTCTATGGCTTCCACGCTGCTGAAGCCAGCAAACACTTCGATGCCCTGCAGTTCGGACGAAACCGCGCCAAGTTGAGCGCGAAGCGGTTCGGATTGCAGCGCAGCTGTCCAGAACGATTTACCAACTCCTCGGCCACCAACAATGATGTGCGCATCTAATTTCAATGCCTTTAGATGTGAGGGTGGTAAATACAAAGTTCCGGATTGCGGTGTTTCGCCGAAGTTGCTGGTCTCCAATGGCGCAGCCAAGATGGCTTCTCGTAGTTGCTGGGTTTGCGTCATGACGTTTCCCTCCAATCTACGGCGTTGCTTACACCCTGGATTAATGCCCCAAAAACAGAATCAACCTCTTGGGCGTCGATAGCGGCAAGCCTCCCTCGCAAGGAGCGCAGGCCCGCAAAACTGCGATGCCAGTTCACCCCCCACGGATGGTGCGGAGCAGTGTCATCAGCCTCGTCGAAGCTCCAGCCTTCACTTAAATCGCCAACCTGCCATGCACCATCAGGTCCGGGGCCAACCTCGCCTTTTTTGATTGGCGCAATTTCATCGTAAAGCGTGTCGACGAAAATTTCATATGAATGCTCGCGCAAGCCCGCAAGGTACCCGACTCGATCAAGCTCGGGGACTATGGCCCCGACTACCTGCAACCGCTCACGTATTTGTTGCGCGACACCCGCACTCTGCCATTGCTCGAACAACATCCGGTAGCCGTTCCATGTCTGTTCGCCTTCCAGTGAGAACAACAGAATCAGTTTGGCACCCAATTCAGTAATACACGCAGAAGCAATCTCATCGATCCCTGAACGGGAGTCAATCAGCACCACGTCAGGCTGAATTCGGTCCTCCAAATGACGAAGCAAGCGATGAAGCCGAGACGACCACGCCTCACGAGTTCCATCTGCCCGCAACTTGGGCATCCAAACACGACCCAGTTTGGCAATGTACTCGCCGTGATCAGCTCCATGTGCTGGCACGACATGGATTTCTCCGTCATGGGAAAGATTACTGGTAGCGACCATGCTTTCGAAAACGACATCCCCGTTATCAACAAGGTCTTCAACCAGCCAATCGGTGATTCCGTACATAGGTTGACGTTCTGGCGGCAGCAACGCAGACGACAAACCGGGAGATTCGAGATCGAGATCAAGCACCAAGACACGCTTGCCCTCCTGTGCAAGACTCCAGGCAGTGGCTGCCAAAGCAGTCGAGCGACCGACGCCACCCTTGATAGAGAAAAACACAATACGTGGCACGCTCTCAGTTTCTGGTGCAATGCGGGCCCAGTTGGCCTCTGTTGCCAGCCGATCCACTATCCAAACATTGGTGAATCCATCTACCAAATAACTGGTTGCCCCTTGAAGCGCCTGCTCTCGGTTTGTTTCGAAAAGAATCTCGTCATTTTGCGGATAGGCGTGCTTACCCAGACGCTGCATCAAGTTCGACGCTAGAGAATCCCACAGCTTGCGCTGTTCACTCTCTTTGATCCGCTCGGGCAAGATCAGACGCGCGCGCCCGTTGAGATCGCGATTGACAAGCAGCCAATCATCTTCATTACTCAGAAAATCATTCAACGAGCCGCGATAAGCATCCAGCCAATCCCGAACCGCCGGCAAAATCAGATCAAAGGTTGGGATAGGCTCTGGATATAGTTCGAAGAGTTTTTTTCTCATACCAGCAGCCCCTCCCGTTGTGCTTTTTTTATGAGTTCGACGATGACTGCTGCACCGGCTTGGTGAAGTTGCACACCCGTTTGGTCAAAATTGGATTGGTGCGCGTAGCGGTCGGAGGCATGCCATTTATCGAATGGATTTGGTGTAGGTAATCCGTAGTCACGGCCTTCCACACTGCCGCTGCGGTAGCTCTCAAAGCGAGCCCATATCTTGTCGACATGCTCCCGGTCATACCTTTCCTTCGGCGTTCCCTCCGGACTGACCATCATCCCAAATTTCATCATCAGTCGTTTCAGCCCGCACTCTGCCGCCATGCCGAATAGGTGATCCGCGTTAGCATAGCGCCCTGCCGAAAAAAGCCTATCGGCATCGGACCAATGACGTTCATGTGCATCCAGAAAATCCGCTTGCATTTGGTCAGCTGAGAATTACGGGGTGGAACCGGCAGGCTTGCTTGACTATCTTAATCATGAATATGCTCCGTTGTTGCTCTTGGTTTCCTCAAAGGGCGGAATCGCAATGACATGCCGCTCGCAATTGCTCAAAATCAGAATTTCGACCATGTTTACGATGGAGCGATGCTCCTGACCCGCCGCAATGCGAAGTGCTTCTATCTCGCTGGGATCAATACGAAGTGTGAGCGTGGCAGTCTTGACTGTGACCGTAGCCCTTGCAAAAACCTCTGTGAATGTACCGCACTTTACAGTGTCTACCAGTGTGTTCCCACGATGTTGATCAGGATACAGCTCTGTTTTGTGAAGGTGCTGACCATATCGACGAGTCTGGGCGGAAGCGTAGGCCGAGGAGCAATCAGTGGTCTGACTGTTCAAGCGACTGCTGTGCTCAGAGACCTGACGCTGGATGATCGGAAGGATGAGTGACTGCAATGGGCACTGTGCCGTCGCGAGACCAGATTGCATCCTCCGGCAAACAGGGTCAAGGAACATTACCCTTGCGATTCGGTGTATAAACACTTACACACCCAAACACTGGAGAAATTATGGACTCGGTCCGCTGGAACATCGCTGTGTCGCCGGACACAGATCAATCCGTGCGCATGTTCATTGCCGCGCAGGGAGGCGGGCGCAAGGGCGACTTGTCTCGCTTCATCGAGGAGGCAGTGCGCTCCTACCTTCTGGAAAAGGCCGTAGAACAAGCCAAGGCTGCTGCGACCGGAATGGGCGAGACCGAGTTGACCGACCTGATCGACGAGGCGGTTCAATGGGCACGCGAGCATTAATGCGCGTCATTCTGGACACCAACGTGCTGCTTGGCGCACTGATCTCGCCGCAGGGTCCGCCTGACATCATTTATCGCGCGTGGCGCTCCGCCAGATTCGAGCTGGTTACCTCTACCGCTCAGCTTGACGAGCTACGGCGTGTGAGTCGCTACCCCAAGCTCAAGACCATCTTGCCAGCCCACCGCGTCGGCACCATGGTGAATAACATGCAACGGGCCATTGTGCTGGACACTTTGCCTCCTCCCCCGGATGGCATGGATCTGAACGACCCAAATGATGTTTTTCTGCTTTCCATGGCATTGGCCAGTGAAGCAGATTATTTGGTCACCGGAGATCGTCGCGCCGGTCTACTGCAACGCGGTAGTGCTGGACGCACACGAATCGTCTCGCCGACCACCTTCTGCATCGAGGTCCTTTGAGGGCCTGCTGAGTATTCTTCACATAAGCCTTTTTTCTTCTTGGGCTAGGGATTCCAGCGTGCCCCACGCCGCTCCAATCAGGATGTTGGCGTCCAGAACAATGGCCCTGGTATTCATGCCACCACAGGCGCGGATTACCTGGATTTGCTTGGTCTATTGCGGGCTGTTTTGAACTCAGCAACTACGGCATCGACATCAACGCACCTGGCTGCAAGCAAGCGATCCAATGTCTTGCTTGCCTTCTTCAAGGATGCAATGTCGGCCTCGGCCTGACCGTGGGTAGGTATCCTGAATCCGTGAGCCGACCGTTTGCTCTCCCAATATCTGGCTGATTTTCTCGTTGAAACCCCATTCCACTCCAAATTCTCTGCGCCGTGATGCTTCAAAACCCTCAAACCATCAAATGCGCGTATCCCCCTTCGCCATTTTTATGGGCAGAGCAA
>CAISLN010000063.1 GCA_903886275.1 uncultured beta proteobacterium
TCCGTCCGAGACCGGCCCACAAACCTCTGGATGCATGCGGTAGGTGAGGCCCAAAAAGATGCCTTTGTTGGGCGGTACGGTCGCATGACCTTGCATCAGGTAGTCCAGCACCGACAAGCCGCTGTCGCCGGGATGAACGCCCTGGGTGGGTTGCGGGAGTTGCATCTGGTCACCCAGCAAAACGATGTTGCGCGCGCCGCAGCCCGCAGCGACCACATCGGCCAGTGAGACCTGGCTGGCCTCATCGACAAATAGATAGTCCCATTTTTTCTCCTGCTCATATCTACAGAACAGCCAAGCCGTGCCACCCACAAGTTTGTGGTGGGCAGAGTCCACGTCTCTGCTATCGATAACTTGAACGCCTTCGGGCAGACCGTCTGCAGGTTGAACGACTGTCGCTTGAACTTGGGTACCGCAAGCCAATGCGACTCTGTGCGCTGCCACCAGCAGATGATTGATGACGGCATGGCTATTGGATGTGATGCCGACGGATTTGCCGTCTGCCAGCAAGGCAGCGATCACTTGGGCGGCCAGGGTTGTCTTGCCGGTGCCCGGAGGCCCCTGAATGACGAGATAGCTGCTGTCCATTTGGCGGACCGCCGCAGTCACCGCCTCCGGTGTGACCTCGCTGACAAGGTCAGAGCCGGCTGGCATTTGCAGTAAACGCGGGGAAGTGCGGAACAACAAATCCAACAGCGCCGCCGTACTGGCATCCCCCTTTGTCAATTGGTGGATGAAGCGATAGATGGCTTCCAGCTTTGGTGCGTGTTCAATTTTCTCGGACGCACACAGCGTGATTACTGGCGGGGGTGCAGGCCGATTGGCAGCTCGCGTAAAGGTGACCAGACCGGCGTCTGCATCATATTGAAAGTTGGATGCAGGCAACTCATCGGTCAGGCAGGCGACGCTGGCCTTGCTATACAGCTTTGTCTCCTGGTCCGGCACAAGGTATTGGTAACGGACACTTCTGTTCACCGGCTCTGCGTGTCCTGTGAATTCAAGCAGCGCCAGGCAGTCCTGGTCGTCGAGCAGGTCCGCCTCGTCAGCCTGTTCCCGCTGGTATTTGAGCCACAGTTTGGGCAGGTCGCAACGCCAATAGAAGCCAAGCAAGTGACCCAGCAAATCTGCCACTGCCAAGCTAGATGCCTTCTTCGCCAGTGACGGCACCTCAACCCACTGACTCAGTGCCTGCCGCGCAAGTGCCTCTCTGGCCTCGCGCTCGGCACGGTTTACACTGCGCTGGGCCTCTTCTTCAGCATCAGGTCGCGCGGCCACAAAGCGCTTCGCCTGCGGCGGACGTATGTTTTCGAGCCACAGGTGCAATAGCCGGGTTGACTCCACATCATCAAAGTTATATCGCTCGATATCGTCTAGTAACTTGCTTTTGGTAGCGTCATCCTCCGCCACGCGGTAGGCCTCATACTGAACGATGCTGTCGCCTGCATTGGCTACTTCGCCCTCGCGCTTTCCCCGGTAGTAAGCCTCCACTTTCTTAATTGAATAGCTAGGCAGAGCCAACTGCAAGCCGCTCACTACCACGCGGTAGAGATCAACCAGACGCCCTTCGCGCAACAGCCTGTCGCGCTGCTCGGTGCGCGTGTTGTGAACGCCAGACAGCTTCTGGATGGCCGTCTTTTCATAGGGGGCGTAGTGATAGATATGGGCCGCTGGATAGGTGACAAGCCTGGCCTCTACAAAGTCCATGAAGGCTTCAAACGCAATCTTCTCTTCGTCCCGGTTGTGTGCCCAGAAAGCCTGAAATTTGAATTTGGTGGGGTCGCCACCTTCCAGATAGCCAAGGCCAAACAGATATTCCAGTCCGCCTACCACATGCGGGAAGCCTTCCATATCGAAGTACATATCGCCGGGGTCGGGCTCGGGCAGTAGCGCAAAGCCGGTTGGCTTTGGTATGGCGCCGGCGCGTGGAATGGGCGACAAATAGGCAATGCGCAGCTGCCCTTGGGCGTCGGTAGGATGCCGTTGAAGTTGGGCCTGCTGCTGGAGCTTGGCAAAGCTGCCCATTCCTTCAACCGCCTTTGTGCTACCAGCCAATGCCGCCATGGTCGTGATGCCAGCGGCCTCCAGCTTGGCAACCTGGTTGCCACGGATATTGGCCACCTGAGAGAGATGATCGACCTGCTCCCAGTGCGCGCTGCAGTGATCTTTCCAGCCGCACAGCGCGCAGCTGCCGACTGGCAACGGGGCTGTTGCCGCAGGGGCAGACACAAAGCCCAGAAAGTTTGCCTTGGCCAAACGCACATAGTGGATGTAGTCCTGCGTTCTGAGCCTTGCCACGTTCGGCGCGCCTGGTGCAAGCCCATGCTTTTGCCGACCCCGTTCGTCGAGTGCGCCCAACACCACATGCAGGTGCTCAGGCAAAACGCCCTGTTCGGCCGCCACCAGATCGGCGTAAAGACACAACTGAACCATGAACTTGGCCCGGTTGGATTGGGCAAGCTTGGTATCCGCCACCTCATAGTGATAGTCGCCAAGCTTCGATTGCCCTGGTACGCGCAGCAAAAAGTCTGCATATCCAAGAAACGGCTTGTGCAGCAAGGCGGCCTGAAAAATAACTTCTGCACCGGCTTGCATCGCCGCTTGGGTGGCCTTGATTTGAGAAGGCAAGTCCTGCTTTTCCTTGTCGATTTCTACAACCTTCAGCCCGGACGCTTTGAGTTCTGCCAGATAGGCAAGCTCGTGGCGGTTGCCGTAGTCTTGCACCAGTTGTGCAGCAGCATCCATTGCTGCGCGCGGCTCATCCCAGCCACTCAGTTTTTTCAGATCGAGTGTCGTGCGATGCCTGCAGCCCAAGAACGCCACCAGATCGGATGCGGAATAAAGTGTATTTCCCCCTACTGTCTGCATGTCTGCTTCTCCGTCACATGGATTTGAATACTTTTAATTTTCGGACAGAGGTGGCCTGTTTGGCCCCAACTGCACTCAGACAAGAGAGCTATCATGCTCCTCAATTGTGAGCTTTTGAATACTATTTTTCTGAAATAGCTGGCTGCGATAGCTCCGCACTACCAGGTCTTCTTCTAAAAAGTCTTCAGCTGCTTGTGCGTAAAAACCACCTCTGTATAGCAAGCCGCAACGACATGTGGAAGCGGGTACATGATGTGCAGTCCATCCTTGCCAAGAACCACATTGGTTTCGCCCAGTACAGAGCTCCCCGCTTCGGTCAGTATCGCTCTGCAGTCCTGTGCAATCCGGGATTTTTTATTTGCCAGCATTGCGTGCTTCAGCATGTCCTGCGCGGCGGGATTGAGCACATAGCCATGTTCGAGCTTTGTTGCGATTGCGAACATTTGGAACGGATTCAATCGCTGCCCGGACCGGGGATCGAACATCAGGCCACTGTGCGAGTCACTCGGGTAGGGTCCGCCACAGTAGATAGTGGAATCCACTTTTACAGAAAAGATCGTTGGCGTATCCAGCAAGACCTTGTAGTGGATGTCATAGAGTCCCTTGAAATAGGGCACCTCACGGGCCTCAGCCATGAATTTATCGCATTGCCGAGCCTCCACCTTTTGCTCGCGGTCCAAGGCCGCAAGCGTCACCTCCAACGCGCGGGTTCGGTGAATCTGTGCCGGGCGCGGTATTTTATGGATACCGCTGATGGGTGCTGCGGCAAGTGAGGCGCTGCTCAGGATGGATAGCAGTGCCATCAGGTACGCCGACTTGCAGTGTAGGAATCCAGGCGATCTGGTGCCTGTCAATGGGGATTTATTGGTCATGGCTAAAAATAATTGAGAGAGAGAGAGAGAGAGAGAGAGAGAGAGAGAGAGAGAGAGGCAGGATCATGGGTTTAGTGGGCTGTTATCAAAGGAACCCAGCGCGTTGCTTGGCATGGGGTTCCCGCATGGCGTGTTCGCGTTCGAGTTCGCTGATCCAGGTGCTCACGTCGAAGTGCTCGTTCAAAACCGACTCTTGCCGGCGAATGGTTGCGAAGTCACCCGGCGCGAGTTGATCCAGCTTTGCGAGTCGCTGTGCAATGTCTGTTTGAACTTCTGCAATGGGATTGCCCATGGCGAAGCGGGCAAACATTCGGGTGCGCTTCGGGAAGTCCAGGGGCAAAAACCGGATCTTGAAGGTAAAGCGCCGCAAAGCGGCCGCATCAATGTCTTCCATCAAATTGGTCGCGCAGATGAAAACGCCCTTGTAGGACTCCATTTGCTGCAGCATTTCATTGACCTGGGTGACTTCCCAGGAAGCCCTTGCCAGCCTTCTGTCCCGCAAGAAGCTGTCACCTTCGTCCAGCAAAAGCACCGCGTTTTCGTCCTCGCCCTGGCGAAACATGGCCGCGATGGCTTTTTCCGTCTCGCCTATCCATTTCGAACTCAGTTCACTGACCCGCTTGGCCAGCAAGGGACGATTCAGGGTTTGCGAAATATGCCTGGCCAGTGATGTCTTTCCCGTGCCGGGGACACCGTGAAAAGCCAGCGTTGCGCCCTGCGTATGCTGTAGCGCAAGCAATATTTTTGGCAAGGGCGCACTGGCTTCGAGGCAAAGGGCATTGATATCCCAGCCCACAGATTCCTCGTAACTTGGAACACGGAACTCGCCCATGGCGCGCTGTCTGGCACGCAGGGCCGAATGGAGTGGGCCTTCGGGGGAATCGGTGGCGCCATCACAGCAGAGCTTGGCAAATTTTGCCGCCATGCGAATTTGTGCTGGCGAGTTGGATGTACCGTTGGCGATGCTGTATAGAAGTCCCGCGTCCGGGCCTACCGGCTCCAGCAGCTTCTCAACCATCCGCATCCGTGCATGGGCCCGTGGTGCCTTCAGTTCGAGGTGGTATACAAAGCGGTTCAATACCGACGCACTCAAACCTTGCGTGGTGTTGCCTATCCAAATAGTGGGGATTCGCACCCGTTCTAGCGCCTCGATCAGCAATTGCAGGTCATCTAAGGCAACTTCCTCAAGGTGCTCAACAACCAATGCGGATGGGCCGTGGGTCTTGAGCAGTGCCTCGGCCCTGTAGATGTTTCTGATGCGCTCGTCGAAATCAATAGTGGCTAGACCTGAGCGTACGAGGTTCTGGACTTGGAAGCCCTTCAGCCCCGCCTCTTGGAGCAATAGTTTGGCCAGCTCTGTTTTCCCAGAACCACTGGGGCCGTGAATCAGAATGTGAACCCCGCCTTCTGACGCTTCATGCGCCTTTCCAAGGCAATGAACCGTCCAAGCGATCTCCTGTTGCAGCTGCGAAAAATCACCTGGGTCGAGCGTTGCGCCAGCCAGCGGGACCAGCATGCGTTCGCGCAGTTCCTCTAGGGAGTCAGCCTTCGAATGGAAAAATTGGTTTCCAACCGCTCCGAGCTGAACCAGCTCATCCTGGCTGCTGGGCAATAGCTTCAGCTGCACCAGGCCGCTCTTGACCAGCGTCGCACCAGGAGCCAGCGCCGCTTGAAGTTCTCTAATGGTGCTGCAGGTCATGGCGGCCAGTATGTCCCACATTGCCTGCGAACTAGGACTGGATAAGTGCCGGAGAAAGTAATTGAAGTCCAACCGGGTGCCCGACAGGGCTGCCACCTCCAGAATCCTCAGCTCTGTGCGGTCCAGCGCATAGAGCTTGCGGACATATTCCAGGTTCTCCGGCTGCCCCTTTGTAGCGAGCTCTGGCAGCTCTAGCGCGGCAAGGGACAGCTCCAACACGCGCCGCATGATTGCGGGCTGCTGATACCAATGCATGAGGGCCTGGTCGCGGCAGACGTTCTGCGCTGCTCCATGCCCCTGGGCACACAGGTCCAACAGAGTCGGCAAGTCGCAGCGTGGGGGCACAGGGTCCCCGGGGTAACAGCGGTAAATCTCTGCCCAGATTGCATTGCGCATCACCGCTGGCCAGAATATCCCACAGGTAATCAAGCAAAAGATCCTGTGGTCTTCCTTGATGACCTGTCCCAAAATGAAATCGGAGCTAAGGCAAGCGCGAATCGCCAGACGCAGAGCCGCAATGCTCACTATTTTTGACTGGGCAAAGTGGGATAGAAGTTGTTCTGACTCGTTCACTATGGCCTCGATGGGTAAGTTCTGAATGATGCGAGCGTAAGCACGCGTAGCGACAATAGGTATCGCTAGGAATAAATCCATTGCGATCTATTGGATGCAGCTTTGCGAGCAGATTGAGCCCAGCGCCCTTCGCTCAGCCGCCGCCCCGATCCGCGTTCCCAGCGACCGATCAGGTACTTGCGGCCGTGGCAGGTGAAATGTCTTTTCGATAGTGTGCAGCGGCGGCCAGCAGATGCTCGCCAACGAACTTGCGCAGGCTGGGCGGGCTGACGACCTCGACCCAACCGGCATGGCTCCAAAGAAACGGAGGCAACTGCACAGTGTACGGAACGGTTACCTTCAGGGTATGGCGTCCGTCGCCATCCGGCTCTTCAGAAATTACCTGAACGGAACCGTTCACGCCGCAAATTGGCCGCTCGTTAAAGTGAAACAAGGCTTCCTTGCTGACTTTGAGCACCATCTCTATCGGGCTTTCCTCTTCTTGCTTGACGTGCGCCAACTGGTGCTGGCTCTCAATGTACTGGTCGAGCTGGATATCGGGGCGCGCGAAGGTTCGCAATCCAACTTCAGTCGCCGACTTCACGCGGTGCAAGGGAATGTGGGTCGGCACATCGCTGAAGCCCTTGCAGTTGATCATATAAAGGGTCCCGTCTTTGGCCACCAAACCCAGCACGGCCCGCTCGGTGCCAGCCGGACCGTCAGCAACGGGCACTCCTTGTCGGGTTTTGTAGGTCAGCGCCACCTTGTGCCCGCTTTCAATAGCCGAGAGAACAGCAGCCAGCACATTGGAATCGATGGTCGCGTGTTTGCGGGCGATGCCATCGGGAACAATCCGTACGCACGACTTCAAAGCTTCTTCACCCTTGTTCAAAAGCGCATGGAGTGCGGCATCGTCCACGTTATTTGCGTCATAGGCCTGTCCCAAACCCTGCATGACGTTCTTGGACCAAAGCAGGTTCAAAGCGATCTTGCTGTCCATGAAATACTTCAGCAGCTGGTTTTCCAGCAAATAATATTTGTCGTAGCGTGGAGAGGGGTCCGTCGCCTCCTTACCGGCAACCGCTTGGGGCGTTTTGTAGTATACGGTTCCCAAAATTCCCAGTTCCTGCAAATCCTCAATCTGTTTACGAATGTGCTTGTTTTTCGAAGCGTCACCCAGCGCAACATGGTTCGATGGATCCAAATAGTATTTGTCGCGGATCTTGGTGCTTGCAAGGGCTTGATCCATCGACTTTGGAAGAATCTTGATCATCTTGATCAGCGTATCGACTTTCATATGGCGTCCCTTTTGTTGGATAACTTGTTCTACGTTCTGTCTGTCCCTGCTGCATAGGTGCCGTCATTCACGGCGCAGCGGCATCCCGGCCTGTGCGTCACGCAGCCTGTCGGCAGCAATCCATTCGTAGGCGCTGCGCCCATTGCAGTCGGTACCGATGGCGTATAGGCCCGAAACTTCACCGCCTACGCAATACAAGGCATTGACCGCTGTCAGGGATTGCAGAGCCACCTGGCGAAAGGGATCGGAATATGGATCAGCTCCTTCGCTAGAGCGCGCCTTGGCAGGGATAGGGGCGCTCACAGCCATGCCCTTGGTGCCCAGTGCCAATACCAAAAAGCTGTCGCAAAACACCATGCCGGTGATGGCCGCCAATACCTTCCCATGCTTGTTTGGGTTGCGGCGCTGCCGCTTGGACCACTCTTGGAGTGTGGCAGTCACCAGTTGCAGTTCGCTGGGTTCGCCGGATTCACCTTCTACATCGCTGACGAGAAAGTCATCGCCCAACATGAGATGGCAATACACATCGTCCACCAAATCCTGTGTGCTCGGCTCCCGAATGCCACCCCAGCAGCCGATCTCTCGCAAATCGTCTTTACCGACGAGGGATAGAAAGCACGACGTGATGTCGTGGTTGTATCCCTGGGAAAGTAGCGCATAGACCCCCGGGCCCTCAGCTGCGCGCCGTATGGTTTCGTAGGTGGTGTGGCTTGCTAGCGGGAACTTTTGTACGCCGGCCGCATCCAAAGCAGGCTCCAGCGGATAGACCAAAATCCACTTGGGCTGCAAGATGTTGTCAATCGCCACGAGTTCGCGACCGCGCACATACAGGGCATCAATCGCTTTGCCCCGCCGCCCCAAACCTGGCGGTAGCGCCACAGGAAGCCAGTCCGGTTGGCGGCCCGGTTGCCGCAACCAAAGCGCCTCCCCATGTTCACTATGACCGCCGGCCAACAGCATGCCTCGGTGTACCAGCACGGCATGTGCCATACAGCCTTTGGGCAAGGTCGCAGGTGGTCTTGCAGGTTCGAACCAGGGCGCGTCGGGAAGCAGACGGTAATGCCCGATTCGCTTGCCTTGTTGGTCCAACACCGCAAATTCACTGCCATCCGTGGAAAACCACCGCCTGGCGTGACTCGCCCCTGGTGCCAGCGCAAGCGCCACCACCGCGTTGCCGGCAACGCGGCAAAGCCAATCCAAGCCATCCACTGGCAAAAACGCATACCCCATAGCCAAACCCCCAGAACTTGTTCTCAAACGAATGCCGACCCAGGGTGCCGCAGCATTCACTGCGCATGGGCTATGGCGGTTTACAAATTTATAGGAATAGGGGCATTCACACCCCATTGCAGCGTCATCGGCTACGCAATCGACGCGTTATTCAACTATCCAAAGAGTGTCTAGACATCAAGCGACAAAACCGATCCTTAGCTGGAGAGCCTTGCCCCATTGCTGCAAGCCAGCGGCCAGTCTGTGAGGATTCCGGGGCATCTTACTCTTGTATTCAATAGCTTTTGGAGAACCAAGCTGGCGCACACAGCAATAGATACAAGCTTCTACCAAGGCGAATGCTCTGAACACCGGTTTTATCGCTTGCGCAGGTCAAGATAGGCGAAAGCAAGTCAGAACATGCCCCAATCACCAAAAAAGGAAGGCAACCCATGCGCCCGGATATTGAAGGCTACACCCGCTTTAAAAATATGTGGACAGGTCGCACCACCTACTACCGTGGCGGCAGTGGAAATCCCAACGCCGATGCCTTGGCAGCGTTGTTCACACTGGATACCGCGAGTGGTCGGCTGGTCTCCATGGTCATCCTGACCCCCTTCGTTACGATCTTCTCGGCTCTGTGGGGTTCAGACCTCATGGGCTCTCGGGGTGGCGTCATTTTTGGCGTGCTGGGCCTTGTCGCCGGCCTGCTGCTCGGCTATGTTCTGGCACAACGCTTCACCCAGTTCTTGGGCCTTGCCATTGTCGGGTCGATTGTTTGGCTTGTGGTGGTCGTAGTCTGGTCTATGCTGGTTCAATTCTGGTATGCCGACGATCCCACCTACCCTTCTGCCAAACTGATACGCCAAGATGTCATGGGCGAGGTGCTGAATTGCAACAAGGTTCAGTCAGATTGGAAGGGCATGCGCCTTTTCGAACTCAACCACGACCGTCTGGATACCCTGCATTACATCTGCCAACAGCCCAACTTGGTGCGGCTGGAACAGCAGTTGAATGCTGCCTTTGCAGGCTTGGACCAGGTAGACAAGAAGAAACGCGAAGGCGTGCAAAGCACACTCAATACCTTTAGACCTGACCTCTTCCATTGCAAGTCGCCAACAGACAAAGAGCGGTGCATTCGGGAGGCGTATGTCTCGTTGTTCGAGATCATCCACACCGCGGATCCGGCCTGGCAAACACACCGATAGGAACAAGCGACATGGACAACAATTGGATAGCCGCGCCATCAAACAGCGCCTCTGAGAGCGATCTCTTCCTGCGCTTTCAGGCAGAGTGGTCCGCTATGGATAAACCCTATGCGGTACTGGATCTGGAAGTGACAGATCGGTTTGATGACCAAGATGAAATCACGGCCGTGCACGCCTTGCAAGTCACACCCGATGGCGACATCGTGGCGCAACTCGATATCCTGGTAAGGACCAGGAGGTCCCCACCGCCATGGCCAGAGCAGGAGGAGCGCACTGACGCGCCGGTTCAAGCCCAAAAGCCCGTCTGGGTTGCGCTGGCACTGCTCCGACTAAGGGTATTCCTGGGAGACCGCGATGTCTTCATCCACAACGCCTCACGTGATATGCCATTCATAGAGCAGATTGCAACGCGATTCAAATTGAAATTTTCCAACCGCGTGTTCGATATACGGCCCATGGCCCAAATGACCTGGCCCGGCCAACTTTACGCCCAAAGAATACTGGGGGACTACCTCGAACTCAGCCGCGAAGGCCAATACCAGGGAACGGCGGATGACGTAAAGGCAAGTTTGGATATTTTGCTGACCGTGCGCCAATTGGCACAAACCCGCCATGCACAACGTATAGAGTCGGCGCTCAGCGACCAAGCCAAAGCCAAATGGAATGCACCCCGGTTCACACCGGCCCTATGCCCGATCTGCCAAACGCTGCATGCCTTCTATCCAAGCATACCTTTTGTGAGTGAAGTGCTGGAGTTGGACGAGGATGGCGTTGAAATGCCTGAATTAATTTTCTTTGATGACCACGTTGAAATAGATTGCTTTTTACTTTGCGCAAAGGACTGGGCAGCGATGAGTGGCGGCTTCACCGTCGTACACGTGGATGTCACCGACGGTCTCGATCCAAACGCGCAGATACTGGCTATCACCGCGCTGTCGGTCAATGGGGTCGGACAGGTGATCGAAAAATTCGAGGCGCTCGTAACATCCGCTACCCTTGCTCCACAGTGGCTGTTAGACAAATACAAACTGAGCCAAGCGGCCTTCAGGGAACGCTCCTTGGATTTGAAGCAGGCGTTGGAAGCGATCCTGGCATTTGCGGGTGAAAGCACTGCATTCATCTACAACGAGCCCCAGCATCTCACCTTCGTCGAAGAAGCATTGATGGATTGCAGTATCGCAAGTTCCATGCAATGGATAAACGTCTCAGGGATTGCGCAGTTTATATTTCCTGGTGAGCTGACATGGGGCCTTCAAACCTTGGTCGGCTACTTAGGCATTCAGCATCCAGAAGCGGCCTTGTCACTCGACGCGCTACTGACGCTCAAGATACTGCTTGCGACCCGAGACGAAGCCAGGGGATATCACTATCGACGCATCACAACGACCGCACCGCGTTTAGAGAACGGCAGCCTCAAAGAGGTCCGGAACGGCCAAGTCTTTTGTCGCTTTTGCCAGAGGCACCATCCAATCGTCATTTGATTTTTCCACAAACTACTTTTGGCTGAAGTTGAACGGACCCCCCAGATACCGGACTGTCATCTGCGCCCCGAGCATGCCGCCCTATTTCAAGAGCAGCGGCTTCAAGAGCATCCATAGGGCCGTACAAAGAACCATCCACGCAAACGCAACGCGCATGCGCTTTTCCGGCAGGCGATGGGCAAGGGCAACGCCAGCGGACACCGTCAACAGGCCACCCAAGGCCATGGGAAGTCCCAGGCTCCAATCGACCCGTTGCGCACTGCTGTAGGTCATCAAGGCGATGATGGAACTCGGCGCCACCAGCGCCAGCGAAAGACTTTGCGCCACGGTCTGGCGTTGTCCGAACCAGGCGCCAAAGAGCGGCGTGGCCACCAGTCCACCGCCCACGCCCAGCAGACCCATGCTGGCACCGCCCAGCACGCCGACCAGCGGCATACAGCGCAGGTCCATTGGCTTGCGTGCGGAGCTGTCGCCCGGTCTGTGCACCAGCATGCGAAGCGACAAGACCAACAGGAAGAGGCTAAACAGCATGCGCATCAGGTCAGGGGCCAGCCGCGTGGCCACCTGCGCCACCAGCCAGGTCGTGCTGCAGGCCAGTGCGCCAATCTGCAGCGCGGTCTTCCAGCCCACCGGATGGCGTTGGTTGTAGCGCCACCAGGCGATCAGCAAATTGGGCACCATCATGACCAGGGCCGTTCCTTGGGCCACGGCCTGGTCCAGACTGAAACCCAGGACCAGCAAAGGGATGGCGATGATGCCACCCCCAATGCCAAACAGCCCACCCAAAAACCCCAGACCGGCCCCCAGAATGAGCAGCTCTAAAAGTTCGGGAAGGTTAAAAAAAGACATGGGCAAGCGGCAGTGCAAAGGCGTCGAGTGTACGCAAGCCAGCCAGCCCTTAAAGCGCCGCCACCAACTCCGGCACGGCGGTGAACAGGTCGGCCACCAGGCCGTAATCGGCCACGCTGAAAATCGGCGCTTCGGCATCCTTGTTGATCGCCACAATGACCTTGGAGTCCTTCATGCCCGCCAGATGCTGGATGGCTCCACTGATGCCGGCCGCGATATAGAGCTGGGGCGCCACGATCTTGCCGGTCTGTCCCACCTGCAGGTCATTGGCGGCATAGCCCGCATCCACCGCCGCACGGCTGGCACCTATGGCCGCACCGAGCTTGTCGGCCAGCGGCGTCAGCAACTCGGTGAACTTCTCTTGCGAACCCAGGGCGCGGCCACCGCTGACGATGATTTTGGCGGCGGTGAGTTCGGGCCTGTCGTTGCGTGCGATCTCGCTGCCGATATAGCGGGTGGTACCCGGCACGGGCAAAACCTCCACGGCTTCAATGGCGACCGGCGCTTGCAGGGCCGGCGCATCAAAGCCCGTGCTGCGCACGGTGAGCACCTTGATGGGGTCGCTGCTTTGCACCGTGGCAATGGCGTTGCCCGCGTAGATGGGGCGCTCAAAGGTATCGGCACTGAGCACTTTGGTGACGTCCGATACCTGCGCCACATCGAGCAGGGCGGCAAGGCGGGGGGCGACATTCTTGCCCGTGGCGGTTGCGGCAAACAAGATATGGCTGTAGCGAGCGGCGATGGCCACGATCTGGACGCTCAGGTTCTCCGCAATGCCGTGGGCCAGGGTGTCGGAATCGAGCAGCAGCACCCTCGCCACACCGGCAACCACGGCGGCCGCTGCGGCTGCGGGCGCGGCGTTGTGACCGGCCACCAGCACATGGATATCGGCACCGCATTGAAGGGCGGCGGTAACGGTGTTCAGGGTTGCCGGCTTGAGGCTGGCGTTGTCGTGTTCCGCAATGACAAGAATGGTCATGGTGTGTGTCTCCTGTGCTTGTTCTTAGATGACTTTGGCTTGCGTGCGCAACTTGGCCACCAGGGTGGCGACATCGGGCACCAACATGCCGGCGCTGCGCACCGGTGGCTCGCTGACCCGCAGGGTCTTCAAGCGCGGTGTCACATCCACGCCCAGATCGGCTGGCTTGAGGATTTCAAGCGGCTTTTTCTTGGCCTTCATGATGTTGGGCAGGGTCACATAGCGCGGCTCGTTCAGGCGCAGGTCGGCTGTCACCACGGCGGGCAGCGTGACCTGCAGGGTTTCGCTGCCGCCGTCCACCTCGCGCGACACCGTGGCCATGCCGTCGGCAATGTCGAGCTTGCTGGCAAAGGTGACCTGGGGCAGATTCGCCAGGGCGGCGAGCATCTGGCCGGTCTGGTTGCAGTCGTCATCAATGGCCTGCTTGCCCAGGATGATCAAGCCGGGTTGCTCGCGCGCCACCAAGGCCTTGAGCAGCTTGGCCACTGCGAGGGGTTGCAGCAATTCGCTGCATTCGACCAGGATGGCGCGATCGGCGCCAATGGCCAGGGCGGTGCGCAGGGTTTCCTGGCATTGGGCCACGCCGCAAGACACCGCAATGATCTCGCTGGCCACGCCTTTTTCTTTGAGCCGCACAGCCTCTTCGATGGCAATTTCATCAAAGGGGTTCATGCTCATTTTGATGTTGGCGGTCTCCACGCCGCTGTGGTCCGACTTGACTCGGACCTTGACGTTGTAGTCCACCACCCGCTTGACTGCGACAATAATTTTCATGGCTCAAGGCTCCTGCTTGTAAGTGCTATCGATCAGAACAACTCAACCGGCATGCGCTCGGTGCTGGCGCCGGCTTGGCGAATGGTTTGGGCAAGTGCCGCAGCCTGCGGCAGCACGGCGTCGGCGTAAAAGCGCGCGGTGATCAGCTTGGCCTTGTAGAACACCGGATCGCTTTCCATCTGCTCGTGGGCCACCATCATGGCGCGGGCCATTTGCCAGCCGCACAGCACCACACCGGCGAGCTGGAGGTAGTTCACCGCGCCGGCATATACCGCCTTGGTGTCGCTCTTGCCATGGACCAGAATGAATTCAATCGCGTCCTGCAGCGCGGTGCGGCCCTGGCTCAGCGCTTCGCGCATGGCGCTGCAATCCGCATCAAGGTGTGCGCTCAGGTCCTGCTCGGTCAAGGCGATGCGGGCGCACAGGGCCTTGGCCACGGCGCCCTTGTCGCGCAGGGTCTTGCGCCCGACCAGGTCATTGGCCTGGATGGCGGTGGTGCCTTCGTAAATGGTGAGGATGCGGGCGTCGCGGTAATGCTGGGCCGCACCGGTCTCTTCAATAAAGCCCATGCCGCCATGGATCTGCACGCCCAGGCTGGCCATCTCGACCGACATCTCGGTCGAAAAGCCCTTGATCACCGGCACCATAAATTCATACAGCGCCTGGCTGTGGGCGCGCTCGGCGGCGTGCGCACTGTGGTGTGCCACATCGCTGATGCCGGCGGCCACATAGGCCAGGGCGCGGGCGCCCTCCACATGGCAGCGCATGGTCAAGAGCATGCGCTTGACATCCGGGTGGTGGATGATGGCCACAGGGCCGCAGGAGCCGGCCAGGTCGCGGCTTTGCAGACGGTCGCGCGCAAAACGCACGGCCTTTTGATAGGCGCGGTCGGCCACCGCAATGCCCTGCATGCCCACGGCAAAACGCGCGGCGTTCATCATGATGAACATGTACTCCAGGCCGCGGTTTTCCTCGCCCACCAAATAGCCCACTGCGCCGGGTCCAGCGCTGTCGGCAATGGTGCCCGCCATGCCGTCGCCAAACTGCAGCACCGCCGTGGGGCTGGCCTTGATGCCCAGCTTGTGTTCGATCGACACACACCAGGCGTCATTGCGCGCACCCAGACTGGCGTCGTCATTCACCATGAATTTGGGCACCACAAACAGGCTGATGCCCTTGACGCCTTCGGGCGCGCCCGGCACCCTTGCCAGCACCAGGTGCACGATGTTCTCGGTCATGTCGTGCTCACCATAGGTGATAAAAATCTTGGTGCCAAACACCTTGTACGTGCCATCCATTTGCGGCTCGGCGCGCGTGCGCACCGCGGCCAGATCGGAGCCGGCCTGCGGCTCGGTCAGGTTCATGGTGCCGGTCCACTCGCCGCTGATGAGCTTGGCGGCAAACTTGGCCTTGAGTGCATCGCTACCGGCCACCAGCAGCGCTTCAATCGCACCGTCGGTCAGCATGGGGCACAGGGCAAACGACAGGCTGGCGGCGTGCAGCATTTCGGCACAGGGGGTGGCCACCAGTTTGGGAAAACCCTGGCCGCCGAATGCGGTGGGGTGGATCACGCCCTGCCAGCCGCCTTGCGCAAACTGGGCAAATGCCTGCTTGAAGCCGGGCGTGGTGGTGACGACACCGTCCTTCCAGCTGCTGGGGTTTTTGTCGCCCTCCCAGTTCAGCGGTGCGACCACGCCTTCGCAAAATTTGGCCGACTCTTGCAGCACCGCATGCGCGGTGTCGAGTCCGTAATCTTCCATACCCGCCAGAGCGGTAACGGTGTTCAGACCGGCCAGCTCCTGCATGGCAAACAACATGTCTTTGAGGGGGGCTTGGTAGCTCATGCTTTACTTTCGAAGGGATTGGGTTTCAGGCTGCGGCCTGCAGGGAAGCAGCGGCCGCTTTGGCGGCGCGGCGCACCGAAGAATCCACCTTGATCAGGGCTTCGCCGTCAATCACCGTCACACCGCGCACCGTGCAGCTGGTCTGCAGCACCACGCGGCCCCGCTCGGCCACCAATTCACGCACCGTCACGGTGGCATGCACGGTGTCGCCTGGGCGCACGGGCGCCAGAAACTTCAGGTGCTGGTCCATATAAATAGAGCCCGGTCCGGGCAGGCGCGTGGCCACTGCGGCCGAGATCACGCTGGCCGACAAAAAGCCATGCGCAATGCGGCCCTTGAAGGCCGTGGTGGCGGCATATTCCTCGTTGATATGGATCGCGTTGGTGTCGCCCGACACACCGGCAAACAGCACGATATCTGCCTCGGTAATGGTCTTGGAAAAAGTGGCGCTCATGTCCACGCGCAGGTCTTCGATGTCGTAGCCGTTCATTTCATTCATGGCAATGTCTCCTTTTTTAGCTTTTAACAGGCCTGAAATACCTGTACAGCACATTTGTATAGGTAACGATAGCAGCGGATTGTTCGAAGTTATCGAAGCAAATGTATCGAATGATTGCATCTCTATCGCAGCGTCCCACGAACACCCAGAATCCGCATCTTCCATTACCAAGACCACCCCAGAGGAGAGCCTTTCATGTCCAGCAACGAGGTCGTTGAGCGCATCGTCGCCCACCCGAAATTCCAGCAACTGGTGCGCACGCGCAGCCGCATTTCCTGGAGCATGTTCTTTATCGTCGTCACCCTCTACTACCTGTTGATGGGCACGGTGGCCTTCTTTCCTGAAGCCTTGCGCACCCGCATCAGCGAAGACTCCGTGGTGACCATAGGCTGGCCCCTGGGCGCTGCCGTGATCGTCATTTCCTGGCTGCTCACGGGCCTCTATATCCACAAGGCCAACACCGAACTCGAACCCTTGAATGAAGCTGTCCTGAAAGACCTGAAGTAATGAAGCACGCAACCCTTTCCCCAGCTCGTGTGGCAATGCTGGCAATGCTGGCGCTGCCCCTGTGCGCACAGGCCACACCCGCGATGGAGGCTGGCACCAAACAGCCCCTCAACATGACGGCCATCGCCATGTTTTTTGTGTTCGTCGTGAGCACGCTGGTCATCACCTACTGGGCGGCACGCCGTTCGCGTTCGGCCAGTTCCTTCTACACCGCCGGTGGCGGCATCACCGGTTTCCAAAATGGTCTGGCCGTGGCCGGTGACTACATGTCCGCCGCCACCCTGCTGGGCATTACGAGTCTGGTGTATGTGCGCGGCTACGACGGCTTTCTGTACGCCATCAGCTTCTTCCTGGGCTGGCCTATCTTGCTGTTCCTGATGGCCGAGCGCCTGCGCAACCTGGGGCGCTTCACCTTTGCCGACATCATTTCCTACCGCCTGGACCCGACGCTGATGCGCAGCATGGCCGCCGTGGGGGGCCTGATGGTGGTGTTCTTCTACCTGATCGTGCAAATGGTGGGTGCCGGCGAGCTGATCCAGTTGCTGTTCGGTCTGGAATACAACGTGGCCGTGGTGGTGGTGGGCGTGTTGATGATGGTGTATGTCACCTTCGGCGGCATGATTGCCACCACCTGGGTGCAGATCATCAAGGCCTCGCTGCTCTTGCTGGGCGGCACCATCGTGGCCTTTCTGACCCTGTCGCACTTTGACTTCAACTTTGGCACGCTGGCGGCTTCGGCCGTGGCGGTGCACAAGTCGGGCGCCAAAATCATGGGCCCTGGCACGCTGTTCGCCGATCCCATCTCCACGCTGTCGCTGTCGCTGGGCGCCGTGTTCGGCCTGCTCGGTCTGCCCCACATCCTGATGCGCTTCTTCACCGTGCCCAATGCCAAGGCAGCCCGCACCAGCGTGTTTGTGGCGAGTGGCTTTGTCGGCTACTTCTTCCTGCTGATCTGCATCCTGGGTCTGGGTGGCGTTGCCCTGCTCGGCACCGATCCCCAGTACTTTGTGGACGGCCAATTGGGCGGCAAGCTCATTGGCGGCAACAACATGGTGGCCCTGCACCTGGCCAAGGCCACGGGCGGCAATTTGCTGCTGGGCTTTTTGTCGGCGGTCGCCTTTGCCACCATTTTGGCGGTGGTGTCGGGTCTGGCGCTGGCCGGTGCTGCAGCCGTCTCGCATGACCTGTATGCCAATGTCTGGCGCAAGGGCCGCACCACGGAGAAGTCCGAAATGCGCGTCTCCAAAATTGCCACCCTGTGCATTGGTGCCGTGGCCATAGGCCTGGGCATTTTGTTCAAGGGCCAGAACATAGCCTTCCTGGTGGCGCTGGCCTTTGGCATTGCCGCCTCGTCCAACTTCCCCATCCTGCTGCTGTCCATGTACTGGCGCGGCCTGACCACCCGTGGCGCCCTCACCGGCGGCTTGGCCGGTCTGGTGTCGTCGGTGGGCCTGGTGATCTTGTCGCCAGCGGTCTGGAAAATGGTGCTGGGCAACCCGGTGGCCATCTTCCCGTATGACCACCCTGCCCTGTTCTCCATGCCCTGCGCCTTCTTGTTTGCCTTCATCTTTTCGAAGCTCGACAACAGTGCGCGTGGCAACGCCGAGCGCGCCAAGTTCGACGCCCAGTTTGTGCGTTCCCAAACCGGTCTGGGCGCAGCGCAAGCCAGCGACCACTAAGTCCTTGCCTTGCTTCGGGCCCCTGTCACTTGTGCGAGTGGCGGGGGCCTGTGTCCTTGCGGCGCTGAGTGCCATGGCGGCCTCGGCTCTAGGTGAGCTATGCGCCGTGCACCCCCAGAAGGAACCTAGAATGACCTCCACACCAGCCTCTGCGACCCTCTCATGACACTTGCATCCGACAACAGCGCAGCGTCATTGAACAAACGCCTGGATTCGCTACATGCGGGGCTGGACCTGATCGACCAGGGCTTCACCCTGATCGACGAGAAGCTGCACATCATGGCCTGGAACCAGCCCTTTTTGGACCTGCTGGAATTTCCCGCGGCCATGGCTTATGTGGGAGCACCGTTTGAGAACTTCATGCGCTTTAATGCCGAGCGTGGTGAATACGGCGAGGGCGAGGTCGATGACCTGATCCGCGAACGCATGGCCATGGCGCGCGCCTTCACACCGCATGACTTCGAGCGCACCCGCCCCAATGGCAGGGTGTTGCGCGTGTACGGCGTGCCGGTTCCCGGCCATGGCTTTGTGACGCTGTACTCGGACACCACCGAGCTGCGCCGCCAACAGGGCCTGCTGCACGACCAGACCCTGATGCTGGAGGCGCGCGTGCACGAGCGCACCCTGGCCTTGAGCGCTAGCAACCTGGAGCTGCGCCAAACCCTGAAGGACAAGGAATCCATGGCCCGTTCGCTGCTCCAGAGCGACGCCCGCATGCGCCTGATCTCCGACTCTATTCCCGCACTGATCGCCTACTTCGACATAGACCGCAACTACCACTACGTCAACCGGGGCTACCACGACTGGTTCGGCCTGGACACCCGCCAGCCCGAGTGCATCAGCGCCAAGGAGTTTCTCGGCAGCGCCACCTATGCGCAGATCAAACCCAATATTGGCAAGGCACTGGCCGGCAATGCAGTGACCTTTGAATACGATGTGCGCGCCATCGACGGCAGCACCAAGGTCGCCCGCACCACACTCATCCCGGAGTTGCACCCCGATGGCCAGGTCATGGGCTGCTTTGAGCTCACCTTTGATATCAGCGACGAGCGCCGCTCGCACCAGTTGCTGGCCCAAGCCCAGAAGATGGAAGCGGTGGGTCAGCTCACCAGCGGACTGGCCCACGACTTCAACAATATTCTCACCGTCATCCTGGGCAATCTGACGGCGCTGTCCGAGCAGGCCAGCGTTCTGCCCCTGTTTGACGAATACATTGCGCCCGCCATGGACGCGGCCCGACGCGGCTCCGAGCTCATCAACGGCCTGCTGGGCTTTTCCCGCAAGCAGCCAATCGAGCCGCAGGTGGTGGACGTCAACACCCAGCTCCAGCATGTGCAGCGGCTGGTGTGCAGAACCTTGCCCAGCACGCTGAGCCTGGAGCTTCAGACCGTGGCGACGCCGCTGATGGTGCGCATGAACCCCAACCAGTTCCAGAACGCGATGCTCAACCTCATCCTCAATGCGCGCGATGCCAGCCATGCCAAGGGCCGCATTGTGGTGGACTGCAAGGCGCAGGCCTTGACCCTGGCCGAGGCAATGCCTTGGCATTTGCCGGGCGGCAACTATGTGCGGGTGCAGGTGCGCGATTTCGGCAGTGGCATGGACGAGACCACACGCTTGCGCGCCTTCGAGCCGTTCTTCACCACCAAGCCCGTGGGTCAGGGCAGCGGCCTGGGGCTGTCCATGGTGTATGGCTTTGTGCGCCAGTCGGGCGGCGCCATCGACATCGACAGTGCCCCTTTGCAGGGCAGCTGCTTTAGCATGCTGCTGCCCGCCCTCGACACGCTTGCGCTGCAGCTGCCCACAGCCGAAAGTCTGGCCAACCGGGCACCGGCCAACCGGGGCCTGTGCCTGCTGGTGGAGGACGACGCGGGCGTGCGCCAACTGGTGCGCCGCCACCTGCTGGAACTGGGCTATTCGGTGATCGAGGCCGAAAACGGTGTGGAGGCACTGGACCTGCTGCAACGGGTGCCCGACCTGAGCGCCCTGGTGTCCGACCTGGCCATGCCAGGCGGCGTCGATGGCAGCGAAGTGGCACGCCAGGCCCTGCAGCGCGGCGACATACCGCAAATCGTTTTGATGAGTGGCTTGGCACCGGAAGCCGGCGTGCAGCTGCCCGTCCCCCTGCTGGCCAAGCCCTTTACCAAGGCCGAACTGACCGCCGCATTGCAGCCGCCGGAGCAGGGCTGATGGCGGGCTCTTGCTGCGCACGCAGCGCGCAAAAACCGCTGATCTATGTCGTAGAAGACGATGTCGGTGTCGCGCAGATACTGCGGCGCACGCTCCACGAGTTCGACTTCCATGTGGAGGTTTTCAGCACGGCGGCGGCCATCATCCGGCGCCTGCAAAGCGAGCGACCGGACTTGTGCATCGTCGATCTGGGGCTGCCCGATATGGATGGCATCGAGCTGATGTCGCACATCGGACGCCTGAGCAGTTGCGGCTTGTTGGTGGTGACCGGGCGCGGCCACACCATAGACCGCATCATGGGCCTGGAACTCGGTGCAGATGACTATGTCGTCAAGCCCTTCGATCCGCGCGAATTGGTGGCCCGTGTGCGCAGCATTTTGCGACGCCGGGCTGCAACGGGCGGGGGCGGCGCGGCCAAGCAGCATCGCCTGGCCCACTTTCTGGGCTGGACCTTGGATTGCGGTGGCAACCAGTTGCGCGCGCCAGACGGAGAAGACCACCTGCTCGGTGCCGCCGAGGCCCAGGTCCTGCGCGCCTTTCTGGAGCGGCCCAATCAGATCCTGACGCGCGAACAGCTGTTCGGCCAGCGCGACATCTCGCCGCTGGACCGCAGCATTGATGTGCGTATTTCGCGCCTGCGGCGAAAGCTAGAGCCCGACCCGCAGCAACCCAAAATCATCAAGACCGTCTACGGATCGGGCTATATGCTGTCGGCCACGGTCGAGTGGTCCTGAGCGCCCCTCTACCTCCAGCGTGCACTTTGTAGGCGCAACCAGCACCCCGCGCGCCAGCCCCATTTGCGCGCTTCTTCGAGCAGCAAGACCGAGGACGCCACGCCAAGCGCCAGGCCCCAATCGGACCAGGCCATACCGGTGGTGCCAAAGAGCGCGCAGGCCGGTGCCCAATGCACGGCCACCGCCTGCAAGGCCAGCGTGCCGATCAGCGCGGTCCACAACATGCGGTTGCCAAAAAAGTCGGCCAAAAAGGCAGAGCCCGATTCGCTGCGCGCATTGAATACATTGAAGAACTGGAACAGCACGAAGGTGGTGAAGGCCAGCGTCAAGGCACGGTCTTGGGCGCCGGTCTGCAGCGCGTAGTGCAACACCGCCAGCGTGCCCACCATCATCGTGAGGCCATAGGCGCCAATGCGCAGCAGGCGCAGCAGCGGCAACACCGACTCGGTGCGTGGGCGTGGCGCCTCGCCCATGATGCCCGGGCGTGCGCCGTCCAGCGCCAGCGACACCGCCAAGGGCCCATCCATGATGATCGCCACCCACAGAATCTGCAGTGCCGTAAACGGCTCTGGCAGGCCCACAAGCGGCGCACAAAATACCGTCAAGATCGCGCCCAGGGTGGTGGAGAGCTGGAAGCGCACAAACTTGAGAATGTTGTCGTACAGCGTGCGCCCTTCGCGCACGGCGCTGACGATGGTGGCGAAGTTGTCATCGGCAAGCACCATGCTGGCAGCCTCCTTGGCCACCGCCGTCCCGCTGATGCCCATGGCCACGCCGATGTCGGCCTGCTTGAGCGCGGGGGCATCGTTGACGCCGTCGCCGGTCATCGCCACCACATGGCCCTTGGCCTGCAGTGCCCGCACGATCTTCACCTTGTGCGCCGGCGTCACCCGCGCGAACACCGCAATGGTGTCGATGGCCGCTGCCAACTGCGCGCCATCCATGCCATCGAGATCGTTGCCTGAAACCGTGCGCCCCTGAAAACCCAACTCCGACGCAATCGCGGCTGCGGTGCCTGGGTGGTCGCCCGTGAGCATCTTGACCGCAATGCCGGCCCTCTTGCACTCGGCAATGGCTTGCCGGGCCTGTGCGCGGGGCGGGTCCATCAAACCGATCAGCCCCACAAAGGTCAGCTCGCAAACCCAGTCAGAGAGTTCGCCCTTGCCCTCCAGGGCGTTCGCTGGCAGGGTGCGCGACGCAATCAGCAGCCCGCGCAAACCGCGCTCTGCCAGCCACTGGTACTCGGCGTCTATGGCCTCTATTCGCAGGGCGTCGAGTGGCAATCGCGAACCTGCCGAATACCACTGCGTACAGCGCCCCAGCAGCAGCTCAGGCGCACCTTTGACAAACAGCTGGACCCCATCGTCCGCGCGGTGGAAGGTCGCCATGAATTTGTGCGCCGAGTCGAAAGGCAGTTCGGCCAAGCGCGGCAAGCCCGGTTCGACCTGTTCGCGCAAGATGCCGGCCTTGGCGGCAAGCACCAACAGGGCCGCCTCCATCGGGTCGCCAACCACCTTGCCAGCGCCGACATGGCTGTCGTTGCAGGCGACCAGGGGCCGCATCAGGGCCGCAAAATCCGGCGGCGCGGCGCCATCCGCTGCGGTGATGCGCCCCTGCGTCCCATAGCCCTCGCCGCTCACCTGGAAGCGTGCGCCCGAATAAAAGAAACTGCGTGCCGTCATCTGGTTGAGCGTCAAGGTGCCGGTCTTGTCCGAGCAGATCACCGTCGTACAGCCCAGGGTCTCCACGCTGGCCAGGCGTTTGAGAATCGCGTGCTGGCCTGCCATTCGGTGCATGCCCAGTGCCAATGTGACCGTGACGACGACCGGCAGACCCTCGGGAATGGCAGCCACCGACAGCGCAATCGCCTCAAGCATGATGTGCACCAGACCAACGCCACGCAGGTACTGCAGCAAGGACAGCAGGCCCACCAGCGTCAACGCAATCACGCCCAGGCGCTTGCCCAGGCGATCGAGCTGGACCTGCAAGGGCGTGGCAACTTCTTCGGTGTTCGCCAGCTCCAGCGACAGACGGCCCATCTCGGTTTGCAGACCGGTTGCCGTGACCACCAGCTCGGCACGACCGCGGGTGAGCAGCGTGTTCATATAGGCCATGTTGCTGCGCTCGCCCAGCACGGCGACCGGTTCCAGCAGCGCGGTTTGCTTGCCCACAGGCTGCGACTCACCGGTCAAAGCGGACTCGTCGATCTCCAGCCCCACGGCAAGGCAAAGGCGCCCATCGGCGCCGACGCGGTCACCGGCTTCGAGCAGCAAGACATCGCCCGGGACCAGTTCGTCTGCGCCAATCAGGCGAGGGAGGCCATCGCGGCGCACCCGCGCCTGCAGGGGCAGCATCGCCTTCAAGGCATCGAGGCTGCGTTCGGCCCGGTATTCTTGGTAGAAGCCCACCAGCGCATTGATCACCACCACCGTCACAATCACCACGGCGTCCTTGGCGCTGCCGGCCAGCGCAGCCAATACCGCAGCCCCCAAAAGGGTCAGGATCAGGATGCTCTTGAACTGCCCCAGCAACACCAGCCAGGGCGAGCGCTGCGGCGCAGCTAACAAGCGATTGCGGCCATGGCGGGCAAGCCGTTCGAGCGCCTGCGAACGGCTGAGCCCACCTTCGATACCGACCTCCATGGCGGCGGCAACAGCCTCCACGCCCAGGCTGTGTGCCTCGACCAAGGCCGCAGGAGAAGTCATGGTGCGCGCCGGTTTGCCCGCGCTCAAAGGGTTCAGGGTTTTCATGGTTTCACCCAATTCTGCGCAGCCCCCGCCTGCGGCGCAACTATCCTGCGACATCTGTTGTGTGAGCTATCCGAACTATCCAATCGCGATGTGGGCTATCCGATCTATCCAACTCTGCGCAAGTCACCTCTTGGCGCAGCCGGCTTTTTGCCTGGCGATTGGCGATGCTTGCGGTCGCTACCGCTTCGCGGTGGGCAGCAGGGTGGTGCGGTGCTCTGCTTGGAATAAAAACGCGCTGTATTGCTGGGCTACCGTTGAAGGTGCATCGAGCATGGGCAAGTGGCCCACATTGGGCATCAAGTGCCTGCGGCTATTGGGATATTTTTTCGCCAATGCACGGGCACCTGCCACATCAAACACCTGGTCGCGTTCGCCCCACAGGATCAGCGTACGCACGGGGCTGGGGTGCATGGTCTTTAGCACATTGCCGTAGAGGCTTACGATATTCCACACCTGTTGATAGTGGGGGTTGTTGTCAATGTACGGACGCACTGCCGCGCTCTTGCTGGCGTCTGGCAACTGCGGGGGCTGGTTCAGCAGCAGCGCCAACTCCAGCTCGAACTCTGATTCGTGCACCGGAATGAAGGGGTTGATGCCTTGCAATATCGCCTGTTTGACGGGGGCAGCCCAGTCACCCATACCCAGGGTTCCACCGACAAAGGCCAGGGACAGGACTTTTTTGGGATATTGATGGGCATACATTGCGGCGATCGCGCCGCCCATGGAACTGCCCGCAATATGCAAGTGCGCAACGCCGCGCGCCTGCATGAATTTTTCAAGCAGCGCCACCTGCTCTTCCAAAGCGTATGCCGCCAGTCCGTAGCCCTGGCTCTGTCCATAGCCTGGCAGATCCGGGGCGCTGGCATGGTAGCCCGCCTGCGCCAGCGCACAAAGCACCTCGTCCCATTGTTCCTTTTGGGCAAACAGGCCGTGCAGCAACAGCACCTCGGAGCCCGAGCCAGCCGATCGATAGGGGATGCTGCCCTGCTCCACCGCCTGCGTGGACGACTCAATGGCGCATGGCGCTGCCTGCGCCGCATAGGATGCGCCAAGCAGCGTCAGCATCAAGGCCCACAGCTTCCGAGAAGTCAATAAGGTCATGGTGTTTCCTTTAACGGGGTTTGCGCAGGAGGTAAGACGGTGCGCTTGACGAGAGCCAACCCGTGGCAGCATGCAAAGCCGCTCCACGCGATGTCTGCACAGTCGGCGCGTTGGAAGCAGCCGATCCAGGCAACAGCCTGACACCTTTGAGGATCATGCCGCTGTCGCCCGCCAAAAACAGGCCGGAGTCGCCATAGCCGCTGATGGCCAGCACCCGGTTGACACTGACGGGCGTGGTCGAGGTGATCTTGTTGCCATCAAAGGTGTAGAGCAACTGCACATCCGAGAATAGACCGTTGGTACCTATCAGATACACATAGCCCGATGGCTGGTACCAGATGCCCGAGATGTACTGCGTGGGTGGCAACTCGAAGCGGGTGAAGCCGGTGCCGTTGTACTTGAGCAGCACGTCATCACCGCCAATATAGAAGTCATTGGAGGCCACGCCATAGAGTGCCCGCAGCGGTTTCAGGGTGCCTGCTGTGGTGTCGCGTTGCCAGCGTGTGCCATCAAAATAAAGGAGGATTCCTTCCCTGCTGCTGTTGTTGTTGGCGATGGCCCATAGCTTGTCGGGCGCAAAGCCCAGCAGGGTCGTTGCGTTTGTGCTTGCGCCATTCCAAGCGAAGTCCATGGTGTCGGTGCTCATCTGGCCGTCCTTGATGTGCAACATCAGCATGCGCACTTGCTGGCGGATGGGTATGCCGTTCTGATCGACTGCCGCGCGGGTTTCTTCAATGGCAATATGGAACTCGGTATCGCTGACCACCCAGAAGGCCTTGGGGCTGGACATGTCGTCCACCGCTTGTTTCGCCAGTGTGGACCAGGAAGAGCCGTCGTATTTCAAGACCGCAACCGATGTCGCCGTCATTTTTTCGCCATCGTATTGATAGGCCAACGCATAGATGGCCTTTTCAGAGACGAACTTGAATTTCGACAGCATGTAATCGGGGTCACCTGCAATGTCGGTGAACTGCCCCTCCTCAAAGTAGCCCAGCCCCGAGCCGGCGATGTAGAGCTTGTCGTTGCTGACGGCCCAGGCGCTGGTAATGGTGGGCCGCGGTTGATCGCTGAGCAGCGTCCATTCACCCGCGCTGTCACGCACATAAATCAGGCCGAGTTCGCCCACCACCCAGACACTGTTGCCGTCTGCGCTGCCCGAGACCCCATAGACCCAGGCCGCTGCATTGACGTTGTTCTCTGCGGTCCAAGTGCTGCCGTCATAGCGGTAGATTCTGAGACTGGCGCCCACCATGTAGACGTTATTGGCGGCTGTGCCCCACATCTGCGCCGCGCCTTGGTACTCTGGAAGAGAGTCGTCAATGGCCGTCCAGACAGCGCCATCGAAGTGCCAGGCGCTTTGGGCGGCGGGTTCGTTTTCTTTTATGGCACGGTTGACGCCCACCGCGTACACGTCGCTTGCAGACGATGCCCAGATGGCCTTGATTTCAACCCGCGCTTCCAGGTCGGTGCAAACCCTGGACCACGAGGTGCCGTCAAAGTGGAACAGCTCGCCGTAGGTTCCCGCGTAGATGTTGGTGGCCGAGACGGCAAACACGGCGGTCAGGTTGTCCTCCAGCCCGAGCGACATGCGGCTCCAACTGCTGCCATCGAAATGGTAGATCTTGCCCCGCTCGCCTGAGATGTATATGTCAGAGGCGCTCTTGGCGTGCATGGCAAAGAGCCTGTCCCCCTCGGCGGCACCTATGTCCACCTTGCGCCAAGCGCTGCCATTCCAATTGAATAGCCCCCCATTGCCACCGGCGTAGATGTTGTTTTCGGCACTGCCCCAGATGAAGTCGAGTTGCGAGTTGGCGCTCCATTGGGTAGCAGCAATGTCCATGTTTTTCCACACCAAGCCATCCCAGTGCAGCACTTGGGACGCCACCCCCACGGCATACACCGAAGTGGGGCTACTGACCCACACGGCGTTCAGGGTCTCGCCCTGGGGCAAGGGGTTCTGCCAGGACCAGTTGTAGCGCGGTATGGGGTTGGGGTTGGGTGGTGCTGCACCGCCGCCCCCGCATGCGATCAGCACAGAAGTCAGCAGCATCAGCACCGCATGGAAAAAGCCAGTGAGATTTTTCATGATTGCCATCCTCACACCCTATTGAATAGCCAGCCAACAAATAATTTTTCGATGCTGCGGAGCACTACGGGAGAAAGGTTTGTCCGGTGACGGCCTGCAGGGCATTGCGGATGTCCAGCCCCAGGTCGGCCAGATCGGCTCTGGCCAGACTGGCCTTCATGGCGTCCACCAGGGGCGTGGGCACCGCATCATGGGTGTCGTAGCTAGACAGCGCAACGGCAGCGGCCCGAAGCGCCTCTATATCGCCGGCCAGATCGGCCCAGGTCCAGATCGCGCCGAGGGCCGCAAGCCGGCTCGCATCTTTGGCGGAATGGGGGACCTCGCCGTCAAAGTCTTCGTAGCTGCGGATGATCCAGTAGCGCGCGCCCTTGGCAGCGCTTTGAGCGCCCTGGCCGTTCAAGGCATTGAAGGCGTCCAGCCGGACGCTGTCGTAGGGACCGTCCTGCGGCAAACGACTGGTGTCCACGCTGGTCAGATAGAGCTTTGCTGCCGCTCCGGTGGCGCTATCGGGGTACTGCAGCATGCCCCGTAGGATGCCAACAGCGGCCGGGGCGCGCAGGGCGATCTGTTCGGGATCGGTGGGAATCAGGTCCACAAGATAGGCGCGGTCTGCCGCAGAGAGCGGGCTGTCGGCTGCTGCCTGGTAGGCTGCGCGAAGCTTGATCAACGCGGGATCAGAGAGCGTGGAAGCGGTGCTAAGCAAGGCGGCACTGAGCATGCGGGTCTTGAAACTCTCCGACCCCAGGCGCAGTTCCAATTGCGATGCGACGTCGATTTGCGTCCAGTTCCAATAGTTGACGATATAGGCAATGAGCGCCGGATTCTCCGCCAGCTCGGCGCTGTCGAGCAGAGCGCCGAGTGCGGTCTCGTTCGTGAGGCGCGCCTGTATGCTTGCGTCAGAGCCGAGTTGCGCGGCCCGGGTGGCCAGGCGACGTGCGCCCCACTTGATCGGCATCTCCATTATTCTTGCAAGCTCGGCCGCGTTGGTAACGGGCAGGGTGGCGTCTATGAGCGCAGCGGTCAGCGGCACAAACTGGCTGTCGTTGCTCTTGGCCCATTGGCTTTTGTCCAAGTCCGCCTCATTGTCGGGCAACGCGTAGGCGCCAACCACTTTGGTGAACTCATCGAGAATCGGCTGTGCGGGCTTCTGGTAGACCGGCAGTGCAACGCCTGCAAACTTAATGGCGATTTGCGCCTTCCACCAGTCAAGCCTGGGCTGCAGGTTGTTCTCGTTGTAGTCCTTCGTGCTGCTTGGCCAGACCCCGGTATGCTCCCTCCACCGGGGCGGCTCGAACTTGGTGGCACTGAGGTAGAAGTCCGCTAGCAATTGGCGCGTAACGGGCAGCAGTCCGTTGTTCGCGCGGTACTGCTCTAGGATGGTGTAGACCAGATTGGTCATGCCCATGTATGTGTCGGGCCAACGGAACGGATAGTCGGGGTGGTGGACCGAGGGAGATGCAAACAAATGGCCAACGACCGGGCCATAGGCCTCGTGGGAGTAGCTGTCCTGGTACACATGGATGGCGATACCCAGCTTGGTCCGGTTGTTGGCCTTGAGCGCCATGTTGACGTTGTGCTTGGCCCAGGCACTGTGGCGCTCGGTCCAGGCTGCGCTATATGCCGAGTCGCAGGGGAAGTGGTAGAGGCGCCGCTGCTCGTCGCCTGAGGGCCACCGGATGGCGTCGGTGCGCGTATCCCAGTCGGTGTATTCGACCATCGTTGCAATTTCCAGCGCCTCCGCTCGGCTAAATCCACTGTCCATGGCGATCACGTAAACGGTGTAGAAATGGCCGTCTGTGTCGTATGCGAAAGCGCCAGGGACGCATAAAAAAATCCCCAAAAGCAGCAATAGTTCAGTCCGCAATTTCATGACATTCTCTCCAAAGTTGCTTGCACCAAGGTCGGGGCTTAGCTCATTGGGCCGACGCCAACACCACGCGCAAGCCCAGGATGTTGACGCGACTGTCCGGAGCTATGGCGTCCCTATAGGCCGAGCGGCTGGCGTAGCTGTCGTAGTCCCAGCCGCCACCCTTGAGCACCTTGTAGGCACCTGTGGCTGGCCCGGTCGGGTCGGTCTGGGCCGCCGCCTCAAAGATGCCATAGCGGTCCTGGCACCACTCGATCACATTGCCGGCCATGTCATACAGTCCCCAGGCATTGGGCAGCTTCAGGCCGACCGGATGGCTGGCGCGTGCGCTGCCGGTATCCGAGTTGCCTGCGTACCAGGCGTAGTTGCCTATGGCCAGGGCGCTCAGGTCGTCGCCCCAGTAAAAGCGCGTGCGGCTGCCGGCGCGGGCTGCATATTCCCACTGCGCTTCGGTGGGCAGGCGAAAGACTTTTCCGTTGGGACGATGGGCCGCCGTGATGGCATTGAGCTTGTCCAGAAAGCCGCTGCCGCTCTGGTTGATCTGGTCCCAGCTCACCGTCTCAACCGGCAGGGAAAGGTTGCCGGTAAAGAAACTGGGATTGCTGCCCATCACGGCCTGCCACTGCGCCTGCGTGACTTCATACTTGCCCATGAGGAAGGCCTGGCTGATGGTCACCTGATGCTGCGGACCTTCGTCGGTCGAGCGCTCTGGCTCGCCCATGGCAGAGCCCATCTGGAAAACGCCTGCGGGAATCTCCACCATGTCCAGCGTCACACCCTCGGCCAACACAAAGGACTGCACGGAGTTGGTCTTGCCACTGCATCCGCTCAGACCTGCTGCAAGGCCCAGCAGCAGCAACATGGCGCAACTGCCGAAAAATATAGGTCGCTTCACGGTACACCTCGCTTACTGCTGGTTGGCGGGAACAAACTCCAATGGCACGCTGTGCTCTGCGGTGTCGAGCAGCCTTTGCAGCTCGGGGCGAATGTGGGCGTACTTGGCAATAAATTGCGCCGCAGCCTGCTTGTCGCCATCGCCTTCGAGCTTGATCAAGGTGATCAGAAGCTTGCGCACGGCCTCGGTCATCTTGGGCGTGTCCATGGTGAAGCGCTGGCTGGCTGCATCAAAGGACAGGGCGCCTTCGTCCAGAAATACATTCCAGGCAGCAGAGCGGATCACGCCATAGGCCGAGCCCATGCCAAAGCGGATCGAGCGCAGCGACTCGGCCATGAAGCCGGCGTAATGCTGCTCCAGCGGCAGCGTCACCAGGCCCTTGTCGATCAGGTAGGGCAGGTTGTAGAGGCCACCTATGTCGGCCTTGCCCTCTTCAATGGGGGAATAGGTTTCGCCCAGGGCTTCGCGCGGGCTGATGCTGCGGCCGTCCTTGAGCACCTCGCGTGGCCCCAGGGTGTGGCATACCTCGTGCATCAGCACCCAGGTGAAATAGGCCTCGTGCCGTATCAGACCTGCCACCTCCGGCGTCAGGATGGCTTGCGCCAAGGGCTCTAGCACCACGGTGCGCCTTGTGTTGAGGTAGTTGCCCAGCATGACCTTTTTGGAACCCTTGGCATCCCAGACCTTGGGGTCGTTGGGCAGGCTAAAAGCCACCGCCTCCATGATGGCGCGCCCCTGGCCCGCACGGCGTATATCGTCTGCCAGCAGCAGCGGCATCATGGTGTCGGCCTTGTAGACGGGCTTGTATTGGGCCTCCACAGGCAAGTTGGCCTGCAAGGCCGGTCCGGTGGATTTGTACTTGGCCAACTGCGCTGCCGCCGCTTGGTCCACGATCAGGACATTGGATTTATAAAACGCTTTTTGCCCCATGAGCTGGTCGTCATAGGTTTCGTGGGGTCCTATGCTCAGGTCCAAATTTCCGCTCAGATCGATCCAGGCGATATTGGCGGCGTAGTAGTCGTCCGTCAGCAGGGCCTGGGCCTGCAACTCCAGGTAATGGCTCAGCGCAGGGCTTTGCGAGAGTGCCGCCGCCTCGCGCAGCACCCTGGCTGCAGGCCGCACAAATTCAGCGTATTCCAGATGGTAGGGAACCGCGACCAATGCAGTGCCACTGCGTTTGATCACCGTGAAAGGATCGAGCAGGGCCTTGGCCTGCTCGGGGTGGGCCGCCAGATAGGCCTCAAGTTCCGCCTTGCTCAGGTCGGGCGGGTACACATAGCCGCCTGGGGGGCGGGGCGTCAGCCCCACGATAGGCGCGAAATTCAGGAACCGGTCCCAGCGACCGTAGTTGGCATCGAGCAAGCTGTACGCAGCCCTGTCTGCCGCCTTGTTAGAGCCGGCCAGGCTTTGCCACAGCAGCTTGCCCTGTGGATCTACCTGGCGCCAAAAAGCGGCGTCCATAGAGGCCGAGGCTTCCACCATCTTGGCCAATACCGCTTTCTCCCAGCCCTGCAATGGCCCGTACAAGGGGCTTTGCGACATATCCCTTATCGGAAGTTTTGCAGCGCGCTCGATGATGTCGCTGGGATAGACAAGGTCGGATGGAAGGGGCGCCGTCGCGCCCGTTGGACTGAGCAAAAACAGCGTCGATAGGGCAAAACCCAGCATCACGGTTTTCATAGGAACAACCTGTTCGCTACTAGACTTCAGGAAATAGAAATTCCCCGTCTTGGTGGTATCTTGATTATTGATTCCGTACCCAGGCCGCATGAAAGATAGGCTCATGCCAAGGATGAATGGCGTATTCTTTTTCGAATCAGGTGAAGTCTAGTGACATAAGCGACCCAGAAACCATATTCGAATTTCTTTCGATCGGCAGTCACTGGTCGAACTGACTTTTGTCAACCTCTCCTGTCTTGATAGCAAAAAATATCGGAAAAATGGTGCTTGCTGCACCAGACGCCAGAGACGCCGACCTGCCTGTGCGTTCAGGCAATTGCGAGCAACAATGGGGCGAGCAAGTTCAAATAAACCGCACAGCTTTCGATGCGATTGAGCGCAGGGGGTGTCTTTTTTTATAAGCTGTACGGAGTCCTTTGAGAACCCATGCCCGCGCGCTTCCATGCATCAGCGACTAAACAGGGTCCCTCCGATGTCGGGATTCTTTAGGCCCGGTAGCGTGAGTGATTGATTCGTTGACGGTGCCACGGCCATAGACACCGCCGTCTGACTGCCGTGGCTGTCAAACTGTTTCATCACATCGACCATTGCGGCTACTGCCGCAAGTGTTGGAATAGTTGGTTGCACTGGATTGGTCGCGGCGTTTATGGTCGGAATGGCCATGGCATTGGACGTGTCGCTTGGGTAGTTAAAAGCAGTCATGGCTTGCGCCATGCTGCTTACACGGTCGGTCAAATTATTTTTGGCGTCCGCTGAAGTGAGAGTGGTACCTTGCGTCAATACGGGCAGAGAAATGGTTTGCAGGGTGGGAGCGCTCTCGGCTGCCATCTGCAGCTCTGGCGCCATGTTGCCATTCAATGCCGCAATGGCGGCGTCAAGCGTTCCGGCCTGGGCCTGGGCCCCACCCTTGTCGGCCGCAAACCAAACGTCCGCCGCTGCATGGGTGGCACCGGCGGTTGTTTCATAACTCGCCACCAAGCCCAACAGGTTTCCATTGTCTTTGTCGGTACCCACTGCCGCATTGAGATTGAGTTTTTTTATACCAAGCGAGTCGAGCGTACGCAGTTCACCCACACCGGTGAGACCATCCGAGTTGCCGTCCACCCACACTTTCAGTGTGTCCCAAATCGCATCCGATTTGTCCACCACATTGTCTTGGTTGGTGTCATATGTCCGTAGCACCGTGTAGCCATCGTGGGCAGCCTGGCCGTTGGCCAATTTGGTTGCAGAACCAAACAACTCGGAGCCGTCATTGACCACGCCATCACTGTTGCGATCCAGCACAAGCAAACCATCATCGTGGCTCACCCAGCCGGTGTTGATGTTCTTCCCGTCAGCCAATAAGTCAAACTTCACACCGTCGGCAATGCTCAGGGTTTTCACCCCGTCGCCATTCAGATCAAGGACGATGGGAGTCACCATGCTTAGTTTGGGAATGAGCGATGGCGCGACACTGGCCAACTGCTGGGGCGTCAATGCTTTGACTTGTGCAGGGACTAGCGACTGGAGCTGCTCACCGGTCAGCGCCCCAATTTGTGCGGGCTTCAATGCGGCGACTTGCTTGGGCGTCAGAGCCGCGATTTTGTCAACGCTGAGTGCGGCAATCCGGGCGGTGGTCAGGCCCGCCACAGCAGCAGCATTGATCTCCGATAAATGTGTGCTATCCAATGCGGCAATCTGGGCGTCGGTAAGGGCTGCGATCTGGGTGGACTTGAACGCTGCCATTTGGGCAGGCGACAGCTCTGCCAAATCGGCCACGTCAATCGCCTGCACCTGCGGGGAACTCAAGGCACCCAGGGCCGCTGGGCTGAGAGCGCCAATCTGGGTATTGGTGAGTGCGGTGATCCGGCTTGCAGCCAAACCAGGCATCTGCGCGGCAGTCAACCCGCTGATCGCAGCGTCAGAAATCAACTGGAGCTGAGGGTCAGTCAGCGCCGCAAATTGTGCGGGCCTCAATGCGCCGACTTGCTTGGGCGTCAAAGCCGCGATTTTGTCAGCGCCGAGTCCTCCAATCTGGGCCGCAGTCAGGCCCACCACAGCCGCAGCACTGATCGCCGAAAATTGTGCGCTGTCCAGCCCGGCGATCTGGGCGTCGGTAAGGGCCGCGATCTGGGTGGACTTGAACGCCGCCATTTGGGTAGGCGACAGCTCTGCCAAATCGGCCACGTCAATCGCCTGCACCTGCAGGGAACTCAAGGCACCCAGGGCTGCTGTGCTGAGAGCGCCAATCTGGGTATTGGTAAGTGCGGTGATCCGGCTTGCGCCCAAACCAGGCATCTGCGCGGCAGTCAACCCGCTGATCGCAGCGTCGGAAATCAACCGGAGCTGAGGGTCAGTCAGCAGCGCCAATTGTGCGGGCCTCAATGCGCCGACTTGTTTGGGCTTCAAAGCCGCGATTTTGTCAGCGCCGAGTCCGGTAATATGGGCCTCGGTCAGGCCCACCATAGCAGCAGCACTGATCGCCGAAAATTGTGTGGGGTCCAATGCGGCGATCTGGCCGGCGCTGAGGGCCGCGATCTGGGTGGACTTGAACGCCGCCATTTGGGCAGGCGACAGCTCTGCCAAATCGGCCGCGTCAATTGCCTTCAGCTGCAAGGAACTCAAGGCACCCAGGGCCGCTGTGCTGAGAGCGCCAATCTGGGTGTTGGTGAGTGCGGTGATCTGGCTTGCAGCCAAACCAGGCATCTGCGCTGCAGTCAACCCGCTGATCGCAGTTTCAGAAATCGACTGGAGCTGAATGTCAGTCAGCACCGCCAATTGTGCGGGCCTCAATGCGCTGACTTGCTTGGGCGTCAAAGCCGCTGTTTTGTCAACGTCGAGTCCGGTAATCTGGGCCGCAGTCAGGCCCACCACAGCAGCAGCACTGATCGCCGAAAATTGTGTGCTGTCCAATGCGGCAATCTGGGCGTCGCTAAGGGCCGCGATCTGGTTGGCCTTGAAAGCCGCCATTTGGGCAGGCGACAGCTCTGCCAAATCGGCCGCGTCAATCGCCTGCACCTGCAGGGAACTCAAGGCACCCAGGGCCGCTGTGCTGAGAGCGCCAATCTGGGTATTGGTAAGTGCGGTGATCCGGCTTGCGCCCAAACCAGGCATCTGCGCGGCAGTCAACCCGCTGATCGCAGTTTCAGAAATCAACCGGAGCTGAGGGTCAGTCAGCGCCGCAAATTGTGCAGGACTCAATGCGCCGACTTGCTTGGGCTTCAAAGCCGCGATTTTGTCAGCGCCGAGTCCCGCAATCTGGGCCGCAGTCAGGCCCACCACAGCAGCAGCACTGATCGCCGAAAATTGTGTGGGGTCCAATGCGGCGATCTGGCTGGCGCTAAGGGCCGCGATCTGGGTGGCCTTGAACGCCGCCATTTGGGCAGGCGACAGCTCTGCCAAGTAGGTCGCGTCAATCGCCTGCACCTGCAGGGCACTCAAGGCACCCAGGGCCGCTGGGCTGAGGGCGCCAATCTGGGAGTTGGTGAGTACGGTGATCTGGCTTGCAGCCAAACCAGGCATCTGCGCGGCAGTCAACCCGCTGATCGCAGCGTCGGAAATCGACTGGAGCTGGGTCTCAGTCAGCAGCGCCAATTGTGCAGGCTTCAATGCGCCGACTTGTTTGGGCGTCAAAGCCGCTGTTTTGTCAACGCCGAGTCCGGTAATCTGGGCCGCAGTCAGGCCCACCACAGCAGCAGCGCTGATCGCCGAAAATTGTGTGCTGTCCAATGCGGCAATCTGGGCGTCGGTAAGGGCCGCGATCTGGGTGGCCTTGAACGCCGCCATTTGGGCAGGCACCAATGCGGCGAGCTGATCGAGGGTCAAAGCCGCAATTTGCGCTGGCGAAAGTGAGTTAATGATCAATGTCGGCAATTTCTACTCCCAAAAATATGCACCCAAATCCGTGACAGCAAGGCCTAGCGACAAGACTGAGGGCAACAAAAAACACTCCAGCCATTCGAAATCACTTGGCCGCATCGCTTGGCGGGAAGTGTCACACCCAAATATTTGTCCCACCCATACAAATGGCGCAGGGTCATACGCACATCTATCGGTCGGCTATTGGAAAAGCAAGTGTTCGGCTCACAGATTCAGTACGCAGTCATGAACAAGCCAATTTATATATCGGCGTCCAAGAACATCTCATCTGTTGCGGATAGAGAGCAGCCCAACCACCCTTCCTCTTGCGAGGGATGGGGTTTGAAGCTTTGCGTGCAAGGATTCCTCCTCGGTTGCCGATGCTTGGATCTTACGTCCGATGCAAGTACCTATAAAAATATAAAAAACATATTTTTATATTTTTTCACTGTGTTAAAGTAGGCCTCCTTTTTTTGAGGAATCGCGTTGCCCGGAAGAAAAATAGCTATCCAAAAACAACGCAACCTACAGTAGATGCAGACACTATTGGATAGTCATGCTGCTTCTGTGCGTTATCAAAGACAGTCCGAGGCGCAACTGATACAGAAGCTCAGTTCCAACGCGCATTTGGAACTGCATCAAGAACCGTACCCAGCAATTCACGCCTGCGGACCGACCCCTAGCGTCTCTCGATGCGCCCGTCGCGCAACTCGCCTTGTCCGGGCTGCCCCACCCCTCAAACCGCCTTGGTTTTGAAGCTGCGCTGAAAACGCTCCAGGCTATTGCCGCGGACAAACAGGATGTCGTCACCGGCGATAGCGAAGGCAGCATCAAACTCCACGATGCTGTCGCCGGCGCGCTCCACCGCCACCTAGCCTGATGGGCAACTCGCCTCAGGCTGCCACCGAATGCGCCGACAGGCTGACGTGAAGCCTTTGCCGCACTGCCAGAAAAATGGCAGCGAGGTTGTCCATGCTGGGGTTACCAGTGGGCGACAACATCCTATGCAGGCTTTTGCGGGGCTTGGCGGTAAGTGCCGCAAGTTGCTCGAAGCCGATGGTAGCGTTGACCAAGTCACGCAGGATCAGACGGGCGGTCCCGGGTTCGCCGTTGAGAAACAGAGTGGCGGCCTCATCTAGGATGAGCCTGCGCAAAAGAGGAATCGCTCTGTACGCGCTGAAGGACCGTCTCTTTGAAATCTCTGGTCAGTGCCATTTATTTACCCCTTGTGGTTTGTCTTTGAGGCCATCGCCTTTTTCCTTTCAGACCCCTCACACCGCCATTGTTTTGAAGCTGCGCTGGAAGCGCTCCAGGCTATTGAAGGAGCCGCAGACAAACAGGATGTCGTCGCCGGCGATAGTGAAAGCATCGTCAAACTCCACGAGGATGTCGCCGGCGCGCTCCACCGCCACCACCTTGGCGCCGGTGCGGTCCATTTCCTCGCTGCGCCAGGGGTGCGCGCCCACCAGGGTGCCACTGGACTGGCGTATGAATTTGATGCGGTTCTCCACCTGCACCATTTGCTCCCCCAGCAATTGGAAGGCTAGAATTTGCCCGGCCACCTGCCCTACCGATATCGCAAAGTCGGCGCCCGAGCGGTACAGGCGTGCGGTATTGCGAGTGCGCTGCACGCGCACCACCAGTGGCACCTCGGGCGCATAGGCGCGCACCACGGCGGTGGCAAACACCGACTCGCTGTCATCGCTCAGCGCCAGCACCACGGCGCTGGCCTCGCGCAGCTTGGCGCGTTCGAGCATGCTGGGCTCCAGCACACTGCCCACCAGGTCCACCCCGGGGGCTGCCACCCGGTCAATCACGATGCAGGTTTCACCGGCGTCCTGCAGCATCTCCACCACCTTCTGTCCCACAGCGCCAAAACCGGCCAGCACAATCGGGCCGGCCCGGCGTATCGGCATGGCCATGCGCTCGACCCGTTCGAGGTTGGCATGCGCGCCCACCGCCACCAAAATCGCACCCGCCTCCACCCTTGTCTGCGGCCCCTTGGTGGTGGTGAACACGCCACCCAGCCACTGCCCTATCAGCGACACGCCATGGCGCTCGCGCAGGCGCAACTCGCCCAAGGTCTTGCCGGCCAGAGAGCTTTCTGCCCGCACCCGGAACTCGGCCATGCCGATCTTGGTGCCCAGCAAATGCATGCCCTCGGCCGGCGGGCTGATGCGAATGCTGGCCTGCGAGGCCAGCGCCGCGCCCAGCACATGCGCCGGGGTAAACACCTCGGTGGCGCCGATCTGAATCATGGGGTAGCGGTACAGCGGGTCATCGGCCAGCGCATAGATGGGGCCGGTGTAGCCGCCTTCGCGCACGACCATGGTGAAGGTAGCGTTGTCATGGTCGTTGCCATTGGCCACCACCGCCTGCGCCTGCGCCACGTTAGCCAGCACGCCGGGGTCGTCGGCCATCTTGCCAAACACCACGTTGTAACCACGGTCGCGCAGGTTGCGCGCCAACTGCATGTCTTCCTCCAGAATGACAAAGGGCGTGCCCTTGCTCTTGAACTCCACCAGCAGCGAGTCCAGGGCCGGGCCGTAGCGGTAAAAAAGTACCTTCCCATTCATGGGCGGCAACTGGTGCTGCAGCCGCACCTCGAACTGCTCCTCAAAGTAGGGCAGGATGACCATCGGAAAGGCCAGGAAGATCAGGAACTGCCCGGCAAACTGCACCACCATCACATAGAGGGCCATCAGCGGATGGGTCCAGCTGCTGTCGGCCCCATAGCCGGTGGTGGTGATGGTCTCGCTGGCCCAGAGCAGGCTTTGCAAATAGGTGCGCGAGCGCCCTTCCAGATGGTCCATGCCCAGCATGTAGAGCAGGGCGAGCAGCAGCACGATGACGGGCAGCAGCGCCAGTATGGTCAGGAAGCGTCGGCTGGAACGTTTGAGATTGAGCTTGATTTGCATGAAAAGGAAGGCTTGGTGTTTATGTATATTGTGCGATCTTGAAACCGCATCCTGGCCTGATGGCGGTGTTTGTTGCGCACCGCGCTTGTATTTTCCACTGTGGCGCACTCGCTTAAGCAAAGGTCTCCCCATGGCAAAACCGCTAGAACACCCGCAAAAGCCGGCGCAGCTGCGCAGCCGCCTGGAGCGTTACCAGGCCGGCAAGGCCTTGCGCGCAGCCTGCCCGCGCGAGTCGCAGGCGAGGCTGGACTTGGCGCCCAACAGGCCCGATCCGGTGGACCTGTTGATCGCCTCCAGCGCAGGGCGCATTGAAGAATTGCTGCCCCTGCGCTATGGGCGCATGCTGGCCTCGCCCTTTGCATTTTTTCGCGGCGCGGCCTCCATCATGGCGTCGGACCTGTCCCACACGCCCGACTCCGGCATCACCGTGCAGGCCTGTGGCGACTGCCACCTGCTGAACTTCGGCGTCTTTGCCACACCCGAGCGGCGCCTTGTTTTTGACATCAATGACTTTGACGAGACCCACCCCGCCCCTTGGGAATGGGACCTCAAGCGCCTGGCCACCAGCTTTGTCATCGCCAGCCAACACAACGGCCACCGCGCGCCAGACTGCAGGGCTGCTGCGACTGCGGTGGCGCATCACTACCGGGAAAAGCTGCAGGAGCTGGCCCAACAGCCCACGCTGGAGGCCTGGCATTCCTTCCTAGACTATGAAAAGCTGATTGCCATGACCGACGACACGGCGCTCAGACAGCGTCGCAAGCGGGTGCTGCAAAAGGCGCTGGCCCACGACGCCATGGCCTGTCTGGTGAAGCTGACCGACGGCAGCACAGCGCGCATCAAGGATGTGCCGCCCCTGATCTTCCACCCGGATGCCTGGCACGACCCGAGCTTTGCCGAGGTGGTGACCCACAACCTGGCGCGCTACCGCGAGTCGCTGGCCCCCGAGCGCCGCGTGCTGCTGGACCGCTACACCCTGGCCGACCTGGCCATCAAGGTGGTGGGCGTGGGCAGCGTGGGCCTGCTGTGCGCCGTGGCCCTGCTGTTTGCATCGGAAGACGACCCTCTGTTTCTGCAGGTCAAAGAGGCGCGCGACTCGGTGCTGGCGCCCTACGTCAAGGCGCAGGCTTTTGCCACCCACGGCGCGCGCGTGGTGTACGGTCAGCGCCTGATGCAGGCCGCGTCGGATGTGTTTCTGGGCCACACGGTGAGCGCCCAGGGCATGCACTTTTATGTGCGCCAACTGCGCGACGTCAAGGTCAAACCGCTTATTGAGACTTTTACGCCGCAAGCCATGCGCGACTACGCCCGCAGCACGGGCTGGGCCTTGGCGCGCGCCCATGCCCGCTCGGGCGATGCGGCCCTGATGGCCGGCTACATCGGACGCAGCGCGGCCTTTACCAAGGCCATTGCCAACTTTGCGGTACGCTATGGCGCGCAAAACGAACGCGACCATAAGGCACTGCTGCAAGCCGTGCGCCTTGGTCGCGTGCAAGCCCATACCGAGGACCCATGAACCATGAGCCATCTACCCACCCTCACCGCGCTGATAGGCATCGCCCTGCTCAGCGCCTGCACCCTGCCACGCACCAGCCCCGCTGGGGGAGCTGCTGCTTCCAGCGCATTGCCCGCCCCGGCCACCGCACCACGCGCCACGCTCACCGGTGCCGAGTGGGTGGTGGAAGACATTGACGGCGCCGGCGTGATCGACAGCTCCCGCGCCACGCTGAACTTTGCGCCAGACGGACGCCTGTATGGCCGCTCCTCCTGCAACAACTACAGTGGCCACTACCAGGTCACGGGCGACGGGATCAGCGTGTCGCAACTGGCCGGCACCCGCATGGCCTGTGCTGCGAGCCTGATGCAGCAGGAGCAACGCTTCACCACGGCCCTGACCCAAGCGCAGCGCTTTGCCTTTGATAGCGACGGCGCCCTGCTCCTGTTCACCGGCGAGCAGCGCCGAATTCTGGCGCGCCGCCCAAGCGCAGAAGCCAGCACGCAGTGAAACAAGGCGCGTTCACCTGGCCTTGCTGGGTCTGCTGGAATTGGCGGCGCACGCTGCAAGCGATAGCGTGATCTGCCGCGCCGCCCATCACAAAGCCGCCGTTCGATAGGTGAGATAGCGCCCGATATCTATCCAAGCCAGCGCTGCGTTCTGGCGAAAGTAGCGTAAATCGGCGCGACACCAGACAATGCATTTCAAGAAGTTGCGCCGACCCTAGCGGCAAGACCTTGGCCCTTTGCGATGGAGCGTAGGACATGCAAGACGACAACAACAATACCAAGCTGGTACGGGCCCTCTTGGGACAGCGTGTACGGGCGCTGCGCAAGCAGGCCGGTCTGACGCAGGAACGGTTGGCGCAGTATTGCGGCCTGTTCAGGCCCTATCTGTCACGCATAGAAAGCGGCACCGCCAACCCCAGCCTGCAGGTATTGACCGCGATCGCCACAGCGCTGCATGTCACGGTCTATGCGCTGCTTGCCGCTGGCAATGGCCACATGAATGGGCATGCCACCCATGGGACAGATGCATAAGCATGCGCCCTGTGCACCAAACGCCCCACTTCGGCACAGCCGCGCAAGACGGCCAAAACTGGAATTATTTTCAGGGCCCGCTAAACTGCTCAGTGCCCTTTCGCCCTCAGGCAATGCGTACCAAGCCCACATGATTGGAGCCCTATGTTGATCACCAAAAGGACGGTCGCCTTCATCCAAAGCGCCGGTCAGGCTATTGACAGCGCATCGGCAGCCCTCTCAGAAAACATGCGCGCCGCAGCCGAGGACATGCTGTCACAGGTGACGCTCAGCCCCTTCGGCTCGGCCTCCACGCAAGCCCTTGAAGAGTTCAGACGGGTGGCCCGACTGGGTCAGGACCTGATTGCCATGGAGCAGGAGCTCAGGCGGATTTATACGGCCGCCACCGAGCTTGCCGGCGCGCCAAGCGCGTTGACGGCGCAGGCGAGTCAAGGGCCGCCGAGCTCCGGTCAACCCGCCAAGAAGAGCTTTCCCAAGACCAGCGAGCCGGGCGCAGACCCCTTGTCTGCGCTGTCCGACAACGACCGCAAGCTGATGCACTACCTGGAAGCGTCACTTCAAAAAGGCGAGTGGACCCGGTTGAACGGCCAAACCGTGGTGCGCGGTTCGGGCCTGCCAAGCGGCTCCGTGGGCGTTTCCATGCGGCGGTTATTGGCAGCGGGCAAGGTGCAAAAGGGCAATCGCGGCATGTACCGGCTCGCCGACTGAGGCGGTGTGCCGCCGCGCTTGGTTCAGGAGCGTGTCGGCTTGGTACTGCTCCAGCGCTTCATGTTGCGCTGCCATTGGCCCAGCGGCTGCTTGTGGTCGGATGCGGCAGCCTGGTTGGTGCTTTCAATCAACTGGTCCAGCAGGGCCTCTTGTTGCGCATCGGGCTGGGACGCAAACACCGGCACCACCTTCACCAAGTAGTCGCCGCGCGGGCCGCGCAAGGCGCCAGGAAAACCCTGGCCACGCAGGCGGTAAACCAGGGCATCGCGGCTCAGGCGCATTTGCTGCAGCCCACCCGGGGTGGGCACATCGACCCAGCGCCCGGCCATCCAGGCGTAACCATTCACCGGCATTTCACAGCGCAACACACCCTCGTCATCGAGCGTAAAAAGCGCATGCGGCTCAATCTCCACTTGCAGCTCCAGGCCCATCTCGGTGTCCCCCTGGGGCGAGGGCGGCACGCTGAGCACATGGCCGGTGCGCACACCGGCCGGAAAACGGACCTGGCGCCGGTAAGCCTGCGAGCGCTCGCCGCTGCCCGCACAGGGCTCGCAGGGCGATCGGTGGCGCCCGTCGCCACCGCAGACTCCACAGGCCTCCTCGCTCCACAACCAACCAAACAGCGCCGGCTTGCGCACCGCGCCGCTGCCACGGCAACTGCTGCAGGCCTTGGCCAACACCCGCTGGCCCTTGCCAACACAGGCCTCGCAGCTGTGGCTGAAGTGCCCGCTCAGGGTGCGTGTGCAACCCAGAATCGCCTCTTCCAGCGTCAGGCGCACTTGGCGCAGGTACATTTTTTCGGTGGCCTGCGGCTGCGACGCGGCAGCCGGCTGCTCGGCCTCGCGCTCAGCGTCCGCGGCGCCTTCTTCGCCACCATCGCGCAGTTGGCGAATGTGCTGGTAGGCCTTGTTGATGCGCTGCATGCGGCGGCCCGCGTCCGCCGCCGCGTTGCGATCCGGGTGCCAGGCGGCTACTAGGCGGCGCCAACTGGCCTTGATCTGTGCATTGCTAGAGCTCGGGTCCAAGCCCAATTCTGCGTAGGCCTGCTGGGTTTCCATGGGGGCTGTTTCCTGCGGTTGCGGTCTGGAAGGCCGCGCTAGGCGTGGCAAGACCAAGTGCATCGTAGCAAAACCGCAGGTCCGAGGCCATGCGGATGACCCACAGGGCCGCGCTGGAGGCTATCAATAGCGGTTAACCTTGCATGGTCCTTGCTTGGACTCTTCAGGCAAACCCGCACATTTCCTTCAGGATCACATATGCCTTCTCTTAATTTCATCGGCGGCGAAAAAGGTGGCGTCGGCAAATCGGTGGCCTCGCGCCTGCTGGCCCAGTACTTTATTGACAAGGGACAGCCCTTTACCGGCTTTGACACCGACCGCTCGCACACATCCTTCAAGCGCTTCTATGCCGACTACGCCTCGCCCGTGGTGGTGGACAGCTTTGAGGGCCTGGACCTGATTGCCACCGAATTTGAAACCCAGCGCGCGGACGGCCGCACGCCCAGCGTCATCGTCGATCTGGCGGCACAAACCGCCGCACCGCTGTCGCGCTGGATCCGCGAATCCGAGCTGATTCCCCTGATGGCCGAGATGGGTATCACCGTCAACTTCTGGCACCTGGCCGATGCCGGCAAAGACACGGTGGACCTGCTGGAGCGCCTGCTCAGCACCTATGGCGTCGGCCCCAATTACATCGTCGTCAAAAACCTCGGGCGCGGCAGCGACTTCTCGCAGCTCGAAGAGTCTGGCGCCCTTAAAAAAGCCCGGGCAATGGGAGCCAGGGTGATCACCTTGGCCCAGCTGCACGAGGCCAGCATGCGCAAAATGGACCGGCAAAACGCCAGCTTCTGGTCCGCCATCAACCGCCGCGAGGGCGAAGATGCGCTGGGCATGCTGGAGCGCCAACGCGTCAAGAGCTGGCTCAAGGGCACCTACACCCTGTTCGACACTTTGCCCCTGGAATAGCCAAAACACAGCAGGTCCGCTGGCATACTCTAAGGCTTGAACGCCTTGACTGAACCCACCTCCAAACCACCGGCTGGCGCCCCCTGGGACATGCCCACGCGGGCGCTGGACTGCACGGCCGACGCCGGACATTTTGACGAGCTGCGCGGCCAACTCGCGCCAGCCGAGGCCGCCACTGCGCTGTGCAAGCACTGGCAGCAGTTCTTCGGCCAGTCCGAAGCGCAGACCCCTGCCGACATGGACCAGCGCTATGCCAGCCTGCAGCGCCAGATCCGCGACAACGGCGTCACCTACAACGTCTACGCCGACCAGGAGGGCCCGCAGCGGCCCTGGTCGCTGGACCTGTTCCCCCTGATTGTGGATGCGGCCAACTGGGCCCATATCGAGGCCGGCGTGCTGCAGCGGGTGCGCCTGCTGGAGGCCGTGCTGGCCGACGTCTATGGTCCGCAGGAATTTTTGAAGCAGGGCCTGTTGCCCGGCGCCCTGGTGCATGGCCACCCGGGCTACCTGCGCAGCATGCACGGCGTGGTGCCGGCCGGCGGCGTGCACCTGCATGTGGCGGCCTTTGACATGTCGCGCGGGCCCGACGGCAGCTGGTGGCTGGTGGGCCAGCGCACCCAGGCGCCCTCGGGCCTGGGCTACCTGCTGGAGAACCGGCTCACCGTGTCGCGCCAGTTTCCACAGGCCTTCCAGGCCATGCCGGTGCAGCGCCTGGCCGCCACCTACCGCGCCCTGGTGGACAGCCTCAAGGCCCTGAGCCCGGCCGGAGCGGACGCCCACATCGCGCTGATGACGCCCGGCCCCTACAACGAAACCTATTTTGAGCATGCCTATCTGGCGCGCTACCTGGGCCTGACCCTGGTCGAGGGCAGCGACCTGATCGTGCGCGACGAGCACCTGTTCCTCAAGACCCTGCAGGGCCTGGTGCCCATCCACGGCCTGCTCAAGCGGGTGGACGACCAGTACATGGACCCGCTGGAACTGCGCGCCGACTCCACCCTGGGCGTGCCCGGGCTGCTGCAGGTGATACGCGCTGGCAATGTGCTGGTGGCCAATGCGCCGGGTTCGGCCTTTGTCGAGTCGCCCGCCCTGCTGGGCTTTTTGCCGGCGCTGGCGCGCCATGTGCTGGGCGAGGAGCTGATGCTGCCGGCCCTGGCCACTTGGTGGTGCGGCGAGCACAGCGCCATGGAGGAGATGCTGCCCTCGATGGCACAGCACACCATCAAGCCCACCTATCCGGGCTCCAGCATCCACACCTCCTTTGGCTCGGTGATTGCGCGCCACCTCAGCCGCATGGAGCTCGACGCCTGGGCCGGGCGCATTCTGCGCCAGGGCGAGGAGCACACCGTGCAGGCCTATTTGCCGCTTTCGCAAATGCCCACCTGGCAGCCCGGCAACACGGCCCAACCTGGCCACATGGCGCCGCGCTCGGTCCTGCTGCGCGTGTTTGCCGTCTCCGACGGTCTGGGGCCGGACGGCAAGCCGCGCTGGCGCGTACTGCCCGGTGGCCTGGCCCGCGTGGCAGGCAACAGCGTGGACATTGCCTCCATGCAAAGCGGCGGCAGCAGCGCCGATGTCTGGGCCCTGACCGATGAGGCGGTGGACACCAGCGCACTGCAAACGGTGGCCCAACCGTCGCACCAATCCCACCAGCCGCACCAGGCAGGCCAGCCAAGCCGACGCCGGCGCCTGGTCACCAGCCGCGCCGCCGAGCACCTGTACTGGCTAGGCCGCTACACCGAGCGGGCCGAAAACTCGGTGCGCCTGGCGCGCCTGACGCTGGACTGCCTGGGTGGTGAGCACCAGACCTCGGTGCCGCTGCAGCAATGGCTGACGCAGATGGCCATAGGCAACACCCTGGTGCTGCCCGGCGTACCCTCGGCGGTACAGGCCAGGCGCGTGTTCGAGCGCTCGCTGATTGCCAGCCTGGGCGCCACCGACGGCGCCACCAGCGTGGGCTACAGCCTGCGCGCCCTGAAGTTGGCCGCCTCCACCGTGCGCGAGCGCCTGTCACAAGAGCACTGGAGCATGATCGTGCGCTGCGAGGATGAGCTGTTTTCCCGCTGCCGCGCGCACACCGACAAGGGCGACTTTTCGGCCGCCGCTGCGCTGCGCGTACTCAAAGACAGCAGCGACTACCTGGCCGCCATCACCGGCGCGCAGACCGACCGCATGACGCGCGACGACGGCTGGCGCCTGCTCAGCATTGGGCGCCATGTGGAGCGCCTGGCCTTTTTGGCCAGTGCCCTGGAGCGCGCCCTCGAACTCGGCACACTCGACACCGACGGCGGCTTTGAGGCCATGCTGGAGCTGTTTGACAGCACCATCACCTTTCGCGCCCAGTACCAACAAAGCCGCGACATCGCGGCGCTGACCGACCTGCTGGTACTGGACCTGGACAACCCGCGCTCGCTGGCCTGGGTGGCGCACACCCTGCGCGGTCGCCTGGCCAAGTTGGCCGGTAGCCCGGCCGGTGTCCTCTCACCGCTCTCGCTCAAGGTGCCCGCGCCCGAGGACTGGGATTTTTCCAGCGACTGGGAAGACCGCAGTGAACTGCTGGAGCCCATCAGCCTGCTGGAGCTGCTGCGCACGCTGCGCGCCAGCGCCTTCTTGGTGTCCGAAGAAATCAGCACCACCTACTTCACCCACTCCGGTGAAACCAAGCAAAGCCTGGGCTCCTGATGCTGCTGCAAGTCACCCACGAAACCCGCTACCGCTACATGCCCGCCGTGGAGACCGCGCAACACATGGCCTATATGGCGCCGCGCGAGCACGCCGCGCAGCAACTGCTGACGCATACGCTGCAGGTCAGCCCGGCGCCGGCCCAGATGCGCAACTCGCCCGATGTGTTTGGCAACCAGCGCTGCTTTTTTTCGCTGCAGGTTCCCCACGCCGTGCTGGAGGTGGTGGCCTACAGCCTGGTGGCCACCCAGGCCAGCCCGCTGGTCAGCAACTCGCAGCCCTGGGAGAAGGTGCGCGAGCGGTTTCGCTACCAGGCCGGCAACCGTTTCGACGCCGCCTCGGAGTTTGTCTATCCCTCACCCTTTGTGCCGCGCCATGGCGAGTTTGCGGCCTTTGCCAGGCCCAGCTTCAGAGCTGGCGCCGCACTGCTAGACGCCTGCATAGACCTGACCCGGCGCATCCACAACGAGTTCAGCTACGAGAGCCAAAGCACCCAGATCAATACCCCGGCACTGCAGGCGCTGGCCGAGCGCCGTGGCGTGTGCCAAGACTTCTCGCACATCATGATTGCCTGCCTGCGCACCCTGGGCCTGCCCGCGCGCTATGTCAGCGGCTACATGCTGACCCACCCGAGCGAGGGCCAGCCGCGCCTGGTCGGCAGCGATGCCTCGCACGCCTGGGTCAGCGTCTACCTGCCCGAGCTGCCAGAAGGATCGCGCTGGGTGGACTTTGACCCGACCAACAACCGCTGGGGATGGCATGCGCCGGGCCAGGACTATGTGAGCGTGGCCTTTGGTCGCGACTTCGGCGATGTCTCGCCGTTGCGCGGCGTGATCCACGGCGGCGCCAGCCACACGCTGACGGTGGGCGTGACGGTGGCACCGGCGCAAGAGCTGCCAGCCACACAGGGCCGCTCGCAAACCCAGACGCAGAGCCAGGGCGGCGCGCCATCCCAAAGCCAATCCCAATCCCAAAACTAATTTCTAAGGAAACACCATGAGCGTTTACGACAAGCTGACCGAACTGGGCATCACCCTGCCCCCCGTGGCCATTCCCGCTGCGGCCTATGTGCCCTTTGTGCAGACCGGCAAGCTGGTCTTCCTGAGCGGCCATGTGGCCAAGAAGGACGGCAAGCCCTGGGTCGGCCAGTTCGGCAAGAACATAGACACCGAAGAAGGCAAACTGGCCGCGCGCGCCATCGCCATCGACCTGCTGGGCACGCTGCACGCGGCCGTGGGCGATCTGAACCGCGTCACGCGCATCGTCAAGCTGATGTCCCTGGTCAACTCCACGGGCGACTTCACCGAACAGCACCTGGTCACCAACGGCTGCAGCGAGCTGATTGGCCAGGTGTTTGGCACAACCGTGGGCGCGCATGCCCGCAGCGCCTTTGGCGTAGCGCAAATCCCCATGGGCTGCTGCGTAGAGATCGAGCTGATCGCCGAGGTCGAATAATTCCAGAGCGAAGGCTGCGGCGCGTTGACCAGCGACGGGTCAGCGCGCCCGCAACACCATCTGCTTTTCACGCAGGGTGATATCGAACTTGGACAGGAAGGACTGGCCCAGCAGCGCATCGAAATCGCCGCCGCTATCCAAACCCACAGCCACTTGGATAGGGCTCACGCTGAGCGGGCCCACCGCCACACTGACACCTTGCACAATGCGTCCGCGCATGGCGCCATTGGCGGTCTGGAAGGTGGTGCTTGCACCGCCCGTCAACGCCGCTTTTTGGGCAAACGCCTCGCTCACCGTCACCAGCGAAGCGCCGGTATCGAACAAAAATTTGGCCTCCCTGCCATTGACCGACCCCAGCGCGTAAAAGTGCCCATCACTTGCGCGCTCAATCACCAGGTCCCCATTGGCCAGCACCTGTGCCTGGCGGGGCTTGAGGTAATGCGTCATCACCGCAAACAGCAGGCCCATGACGGCACACCAAAAAATCAACATAGGGATCAGCCCGGTCTTGATGGGCGACACCGCCCGGGCGCCCAAGTGCTGGCGCGAGAACCCTGCAAACTTCGCGCGCGTGGCTTCCAACTGGCGCTCTTTCTCTAGCTCGCGCTGCGCATCGCGCTCATCTAATCCCATGGTTTGTCCTACTGCTATTCAACATAGACCCCCATCATGTCACTTTGCTCGCGCGGAGTTGATTGCCCTGGCGGGAGGGGATGCGGAAATGACGATGGTGGCGTGGCGTTCAACCTGCTTCGCATTAGCAAAACTCATCCGCTTGCGACAAAAACATCATGCGAACCGTGCACACCTTTAAACACATAATGTTTTCAGACCTATCCAAACGCCTCTGGAGACAAACCCCATGTCAGAAGAAGTTAGCGCACGCAGCACCGCTCCACGCAGACGGGGCGGGCGCGGCAGCGGCACCGTTCGCGCCCCCCTCTCTACCACCCAATACCGGTCGCTTAAGCACCGCTTTCCGCCCACCCCGGTGGTGTCCGAGGACGAGCTCGAATCCATCCACAACGCGTCGCTCACCGTGCTCGAAGAAATGGGCATCGACTTCATGCATGAAGGGGCGCGCGCCATCCTCAAGAAGGCCGGTGCCGATGTAAAAGACGGTGTCGAGCGGGTGCGTTTCGATCGCGCCATGGTGATGGAGACTATTCGGACCTGCCCCAGTGAATTCACCCTGCATGCGCGCAACCCCGAGCGCAACATCCGCATAGGCGGCAAGAACCTGGCCTTTGCGCAGGTGGCGAGCCCGCCCAACTGCTCGGACATGCAGGGCGGCAGGCGCGCGGGCAACCAGCAGGACTTTCGCAACCTGGTCAAGCTGGCCCAGCGCTATGACATCATCAGCTGCACCGGCGGCTACCCCGTCGAACCAGTGGACCTGCATGCCAGCATCCGCCATCTGGACTGCCTGTCCGACATTGCCAAGCTGACCGACAAGCCCTTTCATGCCTATTCCCTGGGCAAGGAGCGCAACCGCGATGGCATGGAGATTGCCCGCATTGCGCGTGGCATCAGCCACGAGCAGTTTGAGGCCGAGCCTTCGCTGTTCACCATCATCAACAGCAACTCGCCGCGCCGCCTCGACACGCCCATGCTCCAAGGCATTATGGAAATGTCGGCGCGCAACCAGATCGTGATGCTGACCCCCTTCACCCTGGCCGGTGCCATGGCGCCGGTCACCATTGCCGGTGCCTTGGTGCAGCAAAACGCCGAGGCCCTGGCCGGCATTGCCTTCACGCAACTGGTACGCCCCGGAGCACCGGTGGTCTATGGCGGCTTCACCAGCAATGTGGACATGAAGACCGGCGCCCCCGCCTTTGGCACGCCCGAGTACATGAAGGCCGTGCTGGCCGGTGGGCAACTCTGCCGCAAGTACGGCGTGCCCTATCGCACCAGCAATGTGAACGCCGCCAACACGGTGGACGCGCAGGCGGCCTATGAATCGGTGTTCTCGCTGTGGGCGCTCACGCAAGGTGGCGGCAACTTCATCATGCACAGCGCGGGCTGGTTAGAGGGGGGACTCACCGCCTCCTTCGAGAAGTTTGTGCTGGACTGCGACCTGCTGCAAATGGTGGCCGAGTTCTTGACGCCCTTGGACATGAGCGAAGCCGCCTTGGGCCTGGACGCCATCCGCAGCGTGGAGCCCGGTGGCCATTACTTTGGCACGGCGCACACGCTGGAGCGCTTTGAGACGGCCTTTTACTCGCCCCTCATTTCCGACTGGCGCAACTTTGAGACCTGGAGCGAGGGCGGCAGCCCTACCGCCTACCAGAAGGCCAACGCGGTCTGGCAAAAGGAACTGGCGGCCTACGAGCGCCCGGCCATGGACCCTGCCATCGAGGAAGAGCTCGATGCCTTTGTCGCCAGGCGCAAGGCCGAGGGCGGCGCCCCTACAGACTTTTAATTTTCGCTATTGGATACGCCGCTATGGAATGCCCCGCTATCCAATAGCCTGGTATTCGATAGCCTGACAACAAAACTGACAACAAGGATTTACCGTGAAGACAACAGCAAGAGTGGTGGTGATTGGTGGCGGCGTGGTGGGATGCTCGGTGCTCTACCACCTGACCAAAAAGGGTTGGAGTGACGTGATGCTGCTGGAGCGCGACCAGCTCACCAGCGGCTCCACCTGGCATGCAGCCGGCGGTTTCCATACGCTCAACGGCGACCCCAATGTGGCGATGCTGCAAAGCTACACCGTGGCCCTGTACGAGGAGTTGGAGCGCATTTCCGGACAGTCGTGCGGCCTGCACAAGTCGCCCGGCATCATGCTGGCCGACACGCCCGAGCGCATGGAGTTCTTGAAGATGACGGTGGCGCGTGGCCGCTATCTGGGCATGGAGACCGAAATTATCTCGGTCAAAGAGGCCCTGAACTACTTTCCCTTTATCGAAGAAAAATACTTTCTGGGCGCCCTGCTAGACCCCAACGAAGGCCATCTGGACCCGAGTGGCACCACCTATGCCTACGCCAAGGCCGCGCGTCTGGGCGGTGCCACGATTGAGGTGCAGACCAAGGTGGAGTCTTTGGAGCAAAAGCCCGACGGCCACTGGCGCGTCATCACCAACAAGGGTGTGATCGAGTGCGAGCATGTGGTCAACGCAGGCGGCCTGTGGGCGCGCGAGGTGGGCCGCATGGTGGGCATAGAGCTGCCGGTGCTGGCCATGGAACATATGTATTTGGTCACAGACGACATCCCCGAAGTGGTGGCCTTCAACAAGTCGGCGGGCAAGGAAATCGGCCATGTCATCGACTTCGGTGCCGAGAGCTATTTGCGCCAAGAGGGCAAGGGCATGGTGCTGGGCGTGTACGAGCAGGCCGGCAAGCCCTGGTCGCCACGCACCACCCCCTGGAGCTTTGGCCAGGAGTTGCTGCAACCGGACCTGGACCGCATTGCGCCCTCGCTGGAAATCGCCTTCAAGCATTTCCCCACGCTGGAAAACGCCGGCATCAAGCGCGTCATCAACGGCCCCTTCACCTTCGCGCCCGACGGCAACCCGCTGGTCGGCCCGGTGCAGGGTCGCACCAATTTCTGGAGCGCCTGTGGCGTGATGGCCGGCTTTAGCCAGGGCGGCGGCGTGGGCCTGGCGCTGTCCAACTGGATGGTGGACGGCGACCCCGGATTTGACATCTGGGGCATGGACGTGGCGCGCTACGGCAACTGGGCTACGCGCAACTACACCAATGCCAAGGTGCGCGAAAACTATTCGCGGCGTTTTCGCATCCGCTTCCCCAACGAGGAGCTGCCCGCAGGTCGCCCCCTGCAGACCACGCCGCTGTATGACAAATTGATCGAACAGGGCGCGGTGATGGGCGACTCCTGGGGCATGGAGACGCCGCTGTGGTTTGCGCCCAAGGGCACCGAGGCCAAGGACATCGTGTCCTTCCACCGCTCCAACGACTTCGAACCGATCAAGGCCGAATGCAAGGCCGTGCGCAATGGCGTGGGCGTGACCGAAGTGGCCAACTTCGCCAAATACGAAATCAAAGGCCCCGGTGCCGAGGCCTGGCTGCAAACGCAGATGACCAACACCCTGCCCAAAAAGGGCCGGCTGCAACTCTGCCCCATGCTCAACCACAAGGGCAAGATCATTGGCGACTTCACCATTGCCAGGGCCGACGACTCCCGCTTCATGATGTGGGGATCTAGCCAAGCGCAGGTCTACCACATGCGCTGGTTTGAGCAGACCCTGCCCACCGATGGCTCGGTCACTATCACGCCCTATGGCATGCAGCTCATTGGCCTGTCGATTGCCGGCCCCAAGTCGCGCGAACTGCTGCAACGCCTGACCGATGACGATGTGTCGGGTGAGGCCTTCAAGTTCATGGACTACCGCGAGATGCAGGTGGCCACCGTGCAGGCCAAGGTCAACCGGGTCACCTACACGGGGGACCTGGGCTATGAGATATGGGTCGCGCCCGAGTACCAGCGCCGCCTGTATGAGAGCATCATGGAAGCCGGTGCCGATTTAGGCATCACCAATTTCGGCATGCGCGCCCTGCTGTGCCTGCGCCTGGAAAAGAACTTCGGCACCTGGTTTCGCGAGTTCCGCCCGATCTACGGCCCGTTTGAAGCCGGCCTGGACCGCTTCGTCAAACTCGACAAGCACGACTTTATCGGCAAAGCAGCCGCCCTTCAGGAAAAGGCGGATGGTCCCAAGAAGACCCGCATCTTTATGGTGGTGGACGCGCTCGATTGCGACGTGATGGGCGACGAGCCGATTTGGGTGGACGGTAAGGTGGTAGGCTGGGTCACTTCCGGCGGCTATGGGCACTATGTGGACCTGTCGCTGGCACAGGGCTATATCCCGACCGAGCTGGTCAAAGAAGGCATGGAACTGGAAATCGAAATCCTGGGCGAGCGCCGCAAGGCACGCCTGCAGATGGACCCGCCCTTTGACCCAGAAGCCAAACGCATGAGGATGTAAACCAATGGCAGTGATTGAGAGAAGCGGCGAGAAGTATTCCATCTGGTCGCTGCTCAAGCACGCGATGGGTGGCCACAAGGGCTGGGAGCGGGCCTGGCGCGATGCCGAGCCCAAGAAGAGCTACGACGTCATCATCGTGGGTGGTGGCGGCCACGGCCTGGCCACCGCCTACTACCTGGCCAAGAACCATGGCATCAAGAACATTGCCATCGTGGAAAAAGGCTATGTGGGCGGCGGCAATGTGGGGCGCAACACAACCATAGTGCGCTCCAACTACATGATGCAGGAGAACACCGGCTTCTACGAGCACAGCATGGAGCTGTGGCGCGGCATGTCCGAAGACCTGAACTACAACGTCATGTTCTCGCCGCGCGGCTACCTGTTCACCGCCTGCTCGCAGGCCGCCCTGGACGGCGTGGTGCGCCGCGCCAACACCATGCGACTGAACGGCATCAAGGCCGAAATTTTGACGCGCGAAGAGATGATGAAGGAAGCGCCCTACCTGGACTATTCGGACCAGGCGCGTTTTCCCATTTATGGCGGCATGCTGCAGCCCGACGCCGGCACCGCACGCCACGACGCCGTGGCCTGGGGCTATGCCCGCGCGGCCGACCAGATGGGCGTGGACATCATCCAGAACTGCGAGGTGCTGGACTATATTTGGGCCGGTGAAAAGATAGTGGGCGTGAAGACCACGCGCGGCAACATTGCTGCGGGCAAGGTCGGCATTGCGGTGGCCGGCCACACCTCGGTGCTGGCGCAAAAGGCGGGCCTTTCGCTACCGATCGAGAGCCATGTGCTGCAGGCCTTTGTCAGCGAATCCATCAAGCCGGTGGTCAACCATGTGGTGGTGTGGAGCGCGACCTATTTTTATGTATCGCAATCCGACAAGGGCGGCCTGGTGTTTGGCGGCCATATAGACCGCTACAACTCCTATGCCCAGCGCGGCAACCTGGCCAACTGGGGCGAGACCATGCAGGGTCTGGTGAGCATGGTGCCCTTTGCTTCGCGTCTGCGCCTGTTGCGCAACTGGGGCGGCATTATGGATATGACGCCGGATGGCAGCCCTATCATTTCAACGACGCCTGTGCCTGGGCTCTATCTAAATGGCGGCTGGTGTTATGGCGGCTTCAAGGCGACGCCGGCTTCGGGCTGGTGTTTTGCGCACACGATAGCCAATGATGCGGCCCATCCCTTGAGTGCGGGGTTCACGATGGATAGGTTTGAGAAGGGGCGCTACATCGATGAGGCCGGCTATGGGCCTTACAACCACTTGCAGTAAGGCCAAACATGCTACGAATAAATTGTCCCTATTGCGGCGTGCGCGACCACGAAGAGTTCTCCTACTTCGGCGACGCCACCAAGACCTATCCGGGTTTGGAAAAAGAAAACCACGCAGGCTGGGTAGAAGCTGTCTACACCCGCAACAACCCCAAGGGCGAACACTTTGAATTTTGGCAACACACCCTGGCCTGCCGGCGCTGGCTGGTGGTCAAGCGCAGCACCATCAACCACGACATCTTGGACGTGATGCCGGCCCGCGATCGCCCCTTGAACGCCACCCAAGCCGCCCCCTACAACGGCCCGGCCAAAGGAGCGAACACATGAGCAACACCGGAGCCTTGCGCACCACTCAGGGCGGGCGCATAGACCGCAGCCAGACGGTAGAAATTTCCTTCGACGGCAAACCGCTCACCGGCTACGCGGGCGACACCGTCGCTGCCACATTGCTCGCCCACGGCAAGCATTTGGTGGCGCGCAGCTTCAAATACCACCGCCCGCGCGGCATCATGGCCGCCGGTGTGGAAGAGCCCAATGCCCTGCTGACCTTGGGTACTGGCGCGCAGACCGAACCGAATATCGCGGCCACCGTGATCGAGTCGCACCAGGGCCTGATCGCTCGCACGCAAAACGCCTGGCCCTCGGTCGCGTTCGACCTGATGGCGGTGAACAACAAGCTATCCAATATCCTGGTGGCGGGTTTCTATTACAAGACCTTTATGCCCTCGCTCAAGGGCTGGATGTTTTTTGAGCACTTCATTCGCAAGGCGGCCGGTCTTGGAAGATCCACCGAGCTGCCCGACCCGGATCGCTACGACTGGCACCATGGCTTTGCCGATGTGTTGGTGATTGGCTCGGGCCCGGCCGGCTTGAGCGCGGCCCTGGGCGCGGCCCGCGCCGGATTGGACGTGACCCTGGTGGAACAGGATTTTGCATTCGGCGGCTCGCTGCTCAACCACGCCATTGACAGCCCGGAAGCGGCCTGGGTGCAGACCCAGTTGAGCGCGCTGCAAAGCATGCCCAACGTGACGCTATTGAACCGCGCCACCGGCTTTGGCCTGTTTGACGGCAACACCGTGGGCGTGGTGGAGCGCAGCGCGCCTGGCGTGGCCGATGCGGCGCGCGGTGTGCCGCGCCAGCGCCTGCACATCCTGCGCGCCAAGAGCATTGTCATGGCCTGTGGCGCGCTGGAGCGCCCTCTGCTGTTTGCCGGCAATGACAGACCCGGCGTGATGCTGAGCAACGCGGTGGGCACCTATGCCAACCGCTACGGCGTGGTGGCGGGCAAGCAGGCGGTGTTTTGCACCAACAACGACGCCGCCTATGCCGATGCCATCGCGCTGGCCCGGGCCGGCGCCCAAGTGAAGCTGGCCGATTTGCGCAAGCAGACCAACAACGCCCTGATCGAATCGGCCAGGGCGGCCGGCGTGGAGGTGCTGATGGCCACCGCCCTGGTGCAGGCGCAGGGCAAGGCCCGCGTCAAGCAATGCGCCACCGCTTCCTATGATTTCGCAACCGGCGCTGTGGGTAGCAGCCTGAGCCTGCACAACGCCGACCTGATCGCCATGTCCGGCGGCTGGACGCCCTCGGTGCACCTCACCTCGCACCGTGGCATGCGCCCGGTCTACAAACCCGAGCTATCGAGCTTTGTGCCCGGCGGCTTCGACCGCGCGCACTTCGGTGCGGGCAGCATGGTGGGCAGCCAGACCCTGACGGCCGCCATCCAAAGCGGTTGGGAAGCAGCGCGCCAAGCGGCCCTTGAATGCGGCAAGACCTTGAGCGGCGACGCACCCCGCGCACCCGATTCGCGCGATGCCTATATGGCCTTCACCAGCGTGGGGCCCATCGTCAGCGCACACCCGGTGGACAAGAGCTTTGTCGATTTCCAAAACGATGTGGCCACCAGCGATGTGGAGCTGGCCCATCTGGAGGGCTACCAGTCGGTGGAGCACCTCAAGCGCTACACCACCCAGGGCATGGGCACGGACCAGGGCAAGACGTCCAACCTCAATGCCCTGTCCATCATGGCTGCCAAGCGCGGTATGGCCCTGGCCGATGTGGGCACCACCACCTTTCGCGCGCCCTACACGCCTGCCACCATTGGCACCCTGGCCGGACGCAGCGTGCGCTCTCACTTGGCACCGGTGCGCCGCACGGCCATGCATGGCTGGCATGTGGCCAACGGCGCCCAGATGATGGAGGCCGGTTACTGGATGCGCCCGCTCTGGTACCAGACCCATGGCGCGAACCTGTCGGAGGCCTACAAGGCCGAGATGGAGATCGTGCGTGAGCAGGTCGGCATGGCCGATGTGAGCACGCTGGGCAAGATCGACGTGCAGGGTCCGGATGCGGCCGAGTTTTTGAACCGCGTCTATGTCAACGGCTTTGCCAAGCTGGGCATCGGCAAAGCGCGCTACGGCTTCATGCTGCGCGAAGACGGCATCGTGATGGACGACGGCACCACCAGCCGTCTGAGCGAAACCGAATTTTTCATGACCACCACCACCGCGCAGGCCGCGCGTGTGATGAGCCATCTGGAATTTTTGCTGCAGGTGGTGTGGCCCGAGCTGCGCGTGACGGTGGCCTCGGTCTCTGACCAATGGGCCGCCATGAGCGTGGCGGGCCCCAAGGTGCGCGAGGTGCTGCGCGCGGCCTTCCCCACCATCGCCTTTGACAACGAGGCCTTCCCCTTTATGGGTGTGCTGGATGCCACGCTCGACGGTGCGCTGGCCGGCGTCAAGGTGCGCATCATCCGGCTGACCTTCTCGGGCGAAATGGCCTTTGAGGTCTACACGCCCACCCACCATGGCCGCGTGGTGTGGGAGCATTTGCTCGAATGTGGCAAGCCCTGCAAGCTGCGCCCTTACGGCCTGGAAGCCCTGGGCTCGCTGCGCATCGAAAAAGGCCATGTGGTGGGCTCCGAGATGGATGGGCGCACCACGCTAGACGATGTGGGCGCCGGCAAAATGGCCAGCCAGCTCAAGCCCTTCTGGGGCGACGCCCTGCGCCGCAGCGAACACCTGCAGCGCGATGACCGGCCCACCCTGGTAGGGCTGGAGGCGGTGGACGCCAAGGAGCCGCCCAATAACGGCGCCATCCTGTTTTTTGCCGATGATGCGATCCAGGGCCATGGCCGTGGCCACATCACCAGCACCACCTATAGCAAAGCGATGGGCAAGGCGATTGCGCTGGGCCTGCTGCAAGGGGGCAGCAGCCGCATCGGCCAGACCATCGTGGCGGCCTCGCCGGTGCATGGCCGACAATACCAACTCAAGGTCGTAGAGCCCTGCTTCCTCGACACCGAAGGGAAACGTTACCGTGCTTAATTCAGCAGCCAACGCGCCCATGCGTAGCCCCTTCGAGGGCCATGCCATTGGCAGTCGCCCCAACGCGGCAGGTCAACTCGGCATACAGGTGACGGCCGCCATGCTGCCCAGCTTCACCTTGATCAGCACCTGGATCAGCGGCCAAGACGGCCTGCTGGCAGCACTTGCCGAGGTGTTTGGCGCCACCCTGCCCCAGCGCATAGGCCAGACCGCACAGACCGAATTCGGCCTGTTGGCGCGCACCGGCCCGGAGGAATTTGTGTTGGTGGGCGATGACCACACCGACCGCTGCAGCCTGCTGCGCGCCAGCATCGTTGCAGACATAGGCGCCGTGACCGACCTCAGCCACGCGCGCTGTCGCCTCCATATCGAAGGCCCGCAGTGCCGCACGGTGCTGAACAAGCTGTTTGCACTGGACCTGCGGGAGCAGTCCTTTGGCATCGGTGACATCGCCCTCACCGGCACCCACCATGTGCCTTCCATGCTGCACCGCCTGGGCGCAGAGGCGTTTGACCTTTATGTGTTCAGCACCTACGCCTTCGACCAGTTGGGCACGCTGCTCGATGCGGCGCAGGAATACGGCGTGGCGCTGCAACCGGGCTAGTACTGCAGCCCGAAAGTTGCTTGCAGCCGCAAGCGCCAATGTCCCCTCAACCGATTCGAAAGGTGACCCCATGACCGGCCTGCACCGTGCCGCCTGGGCAGCGGCTTGGGCCTGGCGCTGGTGCGCCTGCTGCGCGACCGCGGCTAGAAGGCCGTGGGCATGCCGGCCCACGAATGGCCCTGGCTGCTGGGCGCGATTGCGTTTGGCGGGGTGCTGGGGCCGCTGCTCTTGATGATCGGTCTGTCGCACAGCAGCGCCGCCACGGCCTCCCTGTTTCTGAATCTGGAGGCCGTGCTGACGGCGCTGCTGGCCTGGCTGGTGTTCAAGGAAGGCACCGATAGGCGCATCGTGCTGGGCATGGTGCTGATTGTGGCGGGCGGCGCCGTGCTGGCCTGGCCTACGGGAGAGGCTTCTGCCTCGGGGATGGGCCCTGTGGCATTGGCCGGGGCCTGCCTGGCCTGGGCCATAGACAACAACCTCACGCGCAAGGTGTCGGCCTCGGATGCCCTGTTTGTCGCGGGCAGCAAGGGGCTGGTGGCAGGTTGCGTCAACACCAGCCTGGCCATTGCGCTGGGCGCTGCCTGGCCAGGCTTGCCACTGCTGTCCACGGCGATGCTGATCGGCTTTCTGGGCTATGGACTGAGTCTGGTGCTGTTTGTGCTGGCACTGCGCGGCTTGGGCACGGCCCGAACCGGCGCTTATTTTTCGACCGCGCCGTTTGTAGGGGCGGCAGTGGCCTTGTTGGTTTTCTCAGAAACCGCGTCACCGGCCTTCTGGATGGCGGCGCTGCTGATGGCCATCGGTGTGTGGCTGCACCTCACGGAGCACCATGCCCATGCGCACCTGCATGAAGCGCTGGAGCACGAACATGGGCATGTCCATGACGCACACCACCAGCACGCGCACAGCCTGCAAGGCGACGCAAGCGCCAAACACAGCCATCTGCACCGCCATGCACCCACCACGCACAGCCCCCCGCATTACCCCGATATCCACCACCGCCACAGGCATTGAATCGGCAGCGGGGTGAGCGAGCCAGACAGAACAATAGGGGGGCAACCATCCCCACTCTGTCTATTTCATATCTTATTGAAGATCCCGAGCGCAATGAGTCCGTCAAGGGATCTATCGTCAAGGATATTCAATAGCCAGGGAAATCCTTGTACCTGAATCGTTTTATCTGTCACCTTATAGCGCGCATTGGTAAATTCGTATACGCCAGTTTTCAGGTGCTTCAGCGTTGCCGTTTTGTCAGGGTGGAAGGTGAGCGCCATGCGTCCCATAGACCCGGGCGTTTCAATGTTTTCGTACTTGCCATCGAGCTGAGATCCGGCCAGACAAAAAATGGGAAGCAGCAAAACGAGGAGGAATAAAAAAATCTTTTTCATACGCGGCTTCTTGCTGTGCGGACCGCGCAAAGTGCCCCTGCCAAGGTTCCGCCTGCCTGTACAACAGCGGCTGTGGTCCACAGGGTTGCCGAACCGCCACAAGCGGCCTCAGCCGCAAATGCCGTTTTGATTGTCGATTTATTTACCATGGCTCTTACATTTCCTCCTTCATTTTCACGCAATCCCTTGCGCGCTCACGCTAGGCAGGTCTGCTTCCTATCCCCGTTAAAAATCATTTCTAAAAATGAACACACAATCATCCAGCATAGCCTCTCCCCAAGCCCCGGATGCAAAAAACAGTACCCATTAGTAGGTAGTGCGACTACCTATAAACCGGTAGCAAAAGGCAGAATCAAGGGCCTTTGGCAGGCCGCACGCGAAAAGTAGGCTAGATCATCTGCAGCAACGGCTTGTCCAAAAATCCCTTTCCACGGTAGGGGAAATCCAGCAACATCGCCTTCACATAGTGGCAGGCGCGACGGCAGCGAACCGAATAAGAGCCAAGCTGAAGTGGCGGCACAAGGGCTGCTGACAGGCTTTTGAAACCGACGGCACCCCCTCACAACACAAAGTGCTTTTGGATACGCTCTTTCAGGAGCTGGCGGGCGTCCTCTTCTGTGATATGGGCCAGGCGGTTGTAGATCTCCAGCGCCATCGTGCGAAACAGGTCCATCACTTCCGGGTCGAAATGGCTGCCGGTATCGCGCTCCAAAATCTGCATTGCCGCGTCGAAGCCCATGGCCTCTTTGTAGGGCCGTTTTGAGCACAGCGCATCGAACACATCGGCGACGCAAAAGATGCGCGCCTCCAGCGGGATCTGCTCGCCTTGAAGACCCCGGGGATAGCCGCTGCCATCCCACTTTTCGTGGTGTCCGGCAACGATGGCGCTGGCCCCGTCTAGCCAGCCCATGCCGCTGACGATTTCTTCGCCCTGGGTCACATGGGAGCGCATGGTGATCCACTCGGCTTCATTGAGCTTGCCGGGCTTGAGCAAAATGGCATCTGGAATGCCAATTTTTCCCACGTCGTGCAAGAAGCTGCCCGCAATCAGCGCCTGCATGGTGATTCCGGTAAAGCCCATGCGCTCGGCAATGCGCGCGGCAATCCAGGCGACTCGGTAGTTGTGCACGCCGGTATCGGAATCGCGTTTGGCAATGGCCCGCCCCAACGCCTCCATCATCGAAATATGCGACTCCTCGATGCGGCAAAAAGACTGCTGAACGTCGTCTGCCATGTGGTTAAAGGAGCGCGCCAGGTCGGCCATTTCGTCTTTACCCTGGACCGTCAGGCGGTGTGCCATCTCCCCCCGCTGAAAGCGGCGAATGCCCCGGCTCAGGCCGGTGATGCGACGGGTGAGGAAGCCCGCCATCAAAAAGGCCACCCAAATAACCAGCACGACCATGATGAGGGTCGATGAAGCAAGGCCGATGGCAGTGCGCTTGAGGCTCTCGCCGATGGCGCTTTGCAGGCTGGAGCGCTCCAGTGTCATGACGGTGTCGGCATGGGCGATTTGCGCGTCAATGCGCCTACCCGATGCGGTGGCCGCCTTGTGGAAGTCATCCACATTGGCGCCTATCGTGACGTAGCCAAAGCCGCGTTCACTGGCGCCGTATTGGCCGGTAAAGTAGGGAATCGTCGCGGCGGTGGTGAGCTTCCACAGGCCCGAGAAAAAGATTGTGAAAGAGCCCGAGCCACCATGCTCGGTCAGCGCGTCCCAGCCGTGGCACTGGGGCGAGAAGTTGAGGTAGCGGCAGTCCAGGGCGACACTGCCAGACTGGCTGGATTGGGGCGCGGGCTTGCGCTTGAGCGACTGGTCTCTAAAGAGCGCGACCGTGGGCTGGTAGTCGCTCCAGGACTTGCCGCTGGCCCTCCAATCGTCCCATAACTCGGTGTCCATCCAGGGTGCTGCGGCTTGGCCGGTATCGGGGTCCACGCCCACGATGAAATAGTCGCGCGGGTGCGAAATCGCGCGGCTCTTTTGATCCCAGATGAACGCGTAGTTGCCCGAGGCCGGGTCGGCGATGGGGGCAAACCGCTCAGGCGTTGGGCGCACCCCGTTGCTAAAGGCCATCAGGTGCGCATGGTCGAGCGCCAGCGTCACATAGCCCACGATCCGGCCGCCGCTGAGCACCGGTGTGGCCCAGCGCACGATGCCCCTGAAATGCTTGCCCACCGGATTCTCCAGCCCTGCATAACCGGACTCTTCGGGCTTGAAGGGTTTACTCAACTCCAGGGCACGGGCCGGGGTGTAGGGGCCTATCCACTGGGCACGCACATAGGGACCTATCACTTCGGAGACATAGACCTCGCCGGCCTTGAGGCGGGTAAGCGCCGGCCAATAGGTTTCGGCCTTGACGAAGGTGTTCTCGCGCAGGCTCACATTGCGCAAACCCGGCTTGAGCAGGTCACCCTGCTGTATCTTCACCTGCTCCATGCCATGGGTGTCGATGAAGCTCATTTCGAAGAACAGCGGCCGCAGGATTTTGCTGCCGTAGTTTTCTGCGCTACGGGCGTGAAAATTATTGGCGTTGTCCGCCAGGGGTGTGCGCACCAGGCTCTGTGCCGGCGGGCTTGTGGGCAGCACCCATTCCTTGCCATCGGCGCTTGGCTGGTATTGGCCGTGAACGTAGAGCTCGCGCGTTTTGTGCGCAAGAAAGCGGCGGTACACCTGCGCCGAGGGCTCCAGAGTCGCCGCCTGCAGCACATCCTTGTCGCGATCGTAAAGAAAGTCGGCCACCTGGCGGGCCAGGTCCGTGGTCAAGGATTCGATGGCTTCGCGCGCGCCCACATCCAGCGCCTGCACGGCGTCTTGGTTGGCGGTCTTGCCGGTCTGCTCCTGCGTCAAGCGCATGCTGTCTATCATTTGCATCGCGCGGTTGGACACAGCAAGGCCCAGGTCCTGCGCCGCTTGCCAGGCAAACCAGGCCAGCAGCACCAGCGGCACGACCTTGATGGCAACAAAAATAATGATCAGTTTGGAGCGAATCTCCAAGCTCTCAAAAAAATACGCACCCTTGGCTCGCGCAGATCTCCAAAGCTTGTAAAAGAAATTGGCGTCATCACGGGCGGTCATGGCAGCTCCAGCGGCATTTATTTGTCAGCGAACGATAAAACAACCAGATCTTCACCGCAGGGAACGCGCTTGAAGGGGATCATGAAGGGGCTTTGGCAGCCCCGAAGAATACGCCTGAAATCACCACACCAAGCGCCAACTGGCAGCGAATGACGGCTGTTGTGTCGAAGGGGGAGCTTGCCCTCCCCCTTTATCCGTAAACGCATCAAACGCCTGCACCGGCAAGGGCCTGCTGAACAAATACCCTTGGTAGGCGTAGCAACGCATCTGGGCCAGGCAATGGCGCTGATCCTGTGTCTCTACCCCCTGCGCAATGACGGACAGACCCGGGCGGTGACCCAAGGGCACAACAGCCGGTGCTGAAATCGTCCAAAGAGAAGCGCACCCCCACCGATCCTTGTCTTCTTTGCGAACACCTCCTTGCAGGCGTTGCGCCACTTGGGCCAGCAACAGGTCGCCTTTGTGCCCGCTGCGCGCGCTGCGCATGGGCCGTTGAACTGAACACCATGCGGGCGGTTATGGATAGGTTGTCGGCCTTGCTGTGGGGCGGCACACCGCATGCTTGAGAGAATGCCGATATTGACGCCAGCGCAAGCGCTACAGAGAATTTTGGCGGTGTTGTAGCAGCCTGCGCATGGTTTTTACCTGCGCTATGAAAATCTCCACATGGCGGCCTTGCGGTGCAGTCGCCCAGGGTCGATGGCAGCGCACCTTCAGGCACTGACCAACAGGTGCGCCTTGAAAATCGACGCGATGGGTGAGAGTTTCTTGCCCTTGGGGTGCACCACATGCCAATGGGACTCCACCGGAAACCCCACAACATTGAGCACCGACACCCCATGCTCCCTGGCATTGCCGCGCAGGGCGTGGCTGGAGATCACCGAGAGGCCCAGACCTCCGGCCACCGACTCCTTGATGGCCTCGTTGCTGCCAAGCTCCAGCCGCAGGTCGGGGCGGAACTTCAGCTTCTTGAAGCAGTGGTCCACCGCCATGCGGGTGCCTGAGCCCTCTTCCCGCAAAATAAAGCGCTGCCCCGCGAGATCGGCCAGGGTCAGCGACTTCTGTTTGGCCAAGGGGTTGGCGCTGGCGCAGATGACGACCAGGGGGTTGGCCATAAACACCTCATCGACCAGGTCCAAATCCGTGGGCGGGACCGACATCACATAAAGGTCGTCCAGGTTGTGGCGCAAGCGGGCCACAACCCCGTCACGGTTCAACACTTCCAGCGACACATCGATCTCCGGATAGCGCTTGCAAAAGCTGCCCAGCAGCCGGGGCACAAAGTATTTGGCGGTGCTCACCAGCGCCACGCGCAGCTTGCCTCTGGTGTAGCCCTTGTGGGCATCGACCCGCTGTGCAAAGCCATCCCATTCCGCCGCGATGGTGCGCGCCGTGCGGGCCAGCTCGTTGCCCACCTCGGTCAGGTAGACCCTGCGGCCCACCACTTCAAAAATCGGCAGACCGATGGCGTCGGCCACATCCTTCAACTGCATGGAGGCCGTGGGCTGGGTCACATGCACCATGCGTGCGGCCCCGCTCACACTGCCGGTCTCGGCCAGTGCCAGCACCAGGCGCAATTGGCGAAAGGATATGTTCATCGATTTTTCTCTATGCAAAAGCCTTCAATAATCGATTTTACAAGAGGCTCTCCATTGCCTAGCATGGGTGAAAAGGAAAACACCCATGCACAAATTACTCGACCCGGCCATTCTCTTCTTCCTCTTCGGGGTGCTCGCCGGCGCCATCAAATCGAACCTAGAGATCCCCCAGCCGATCTCGCGCTTCTTGGCGCTGTACCTGTTGATGGCGCTGGGCCTGAAGGGCGGGTTTGCGCTGGCCCAGTCCGGCTTTAGCGCGCAGGTGGCCACCAGCCTGGGCTGCGCCGTGTTGCTGGCGATAGTGGTGCCGCTGCTGGGCTACTACTTGCTGCGCCGGGTCTTGTCGGGCTTTGATGCCGCAGCCGTGGCCGCCACCTATGGGTCGGTCAGCGCGGTGACCTTTGTCACCGCCGTGCAGACCCTGGAGAACCAGCAGCTGGCGTTTGGCGGCTACATGGCAGCGGCCATGGCCCTGATGGAGTCGCCGGCCATCATTTTGGCGATTGTGTTTGCCAACGCCTTGCGGCAGAAACAGGCAAGCGCCGTTTGCGGGAGCAGCGGCGGAGCTGCCGTTTTGTCTATGGGCATTGCACCCCAACGGGCGGGTGTGTCGTTTGGCAAGATCCTGCACGAGTCCTTTACCGATGGCGCGCAACTGTTGTTGCTCGGGGCCATGCTGATCGGCTTCCTCAGCGGTGACGCCGGCAAGGCAGCGATGCAGCCTTTTTCGGGCGACATTTTCAAGGGCATGCTGGCCTTCTTCCTGCTGGACATGGGCCTGTTGAGCGCGCGCAGCCTGCCCCAACTCCGGGGTACATCGCCCTGGCTGCTGGCCTATGCGGTGGCCGGCCCGTTGCTGCACGCGAGCCTGGCACTGGGCCTGTGCGTCCTGCTCAACGTTCCGACGGGCGACGCCATTTTGCTCATGGTGCTGGCGGCGAGCGCCTCTTACATCGCCGTGCCTGCGGTGATGCGTTACGCCGTGCCCGAGGCCAACCCCTCGCTGTACTTCGGCTTGTCACTGGGCATCACCTTCCCATTGAACATCCTGTTCGGCATCCCGCTGTACAGCCATGTCGCCCAGGCGGTGCTCGGATAGGGGCGGCTACATGCCTTGACAACGGGGCAGCGATTGACAAGGCATTGCACCAAAGTACACTGGTTCGCACACAGGCAGCACAGGGGCTCACCATGCATCAAGCTTCGATATCCTTGGCCAAGGTATGCAGGTTGCTGCCCGGCCTCATGCATGTTTCGCGGGGCGGCTTGCGGTTCGCATGGTGTGGGCTGCTCATCGCGCTGCTGTCACAGCAGCCACTGCGCGCAGACCCCGACACCAAGGTGGCCATGGTGTCAGGTGGGCCCCATCCCTACACCGCCTCATGGACCCGGGCCGCCAATGACGCGGCGCGTGATTTCCAGCTCGGCAGCGCGGGCTACAAGATGCCCCCGCGCCTGGACCCCGGCGAGCAAATCGCCCTGTTGGAGTCCTTGCAGCGCCAGGGCTTTAACGCCTATGTACTGTTCCCCTACGACACCCCAGAGACCATCAAAGCCATTGCTGATTTGGCCGCCAACGGTGCAGCCATCGTTGCGGCTGCGGGTTGCATGAAGGACCCCTCACCTGCGCAATTTTGCCTGGCAACGGATTCCAGCATCTCCGCCTACACCGGGGCTCGGGAGTTGATCCGAGCGATGCCGGGCAGAAAACGCATTGCCCATTTCACCGGCTGGACCACCGACCCCAACACCCAAACACGCATCAGTGAAGTGCAGCGCGCCGCCAAGGAGGCAGGGGCCGAGGTGGTGCAGGTCATCACCGACATCGACGAGCCCGTCATTGCAGCCGAAAGAATGGGCGCTTATTTGGGCGCGCACGCCAAGGACATAGACGGCATCATCACCACCGCCTGGGTGCCTGCTGTAGAGGCTGCTAATCAGCTGCGCCGCATCGGTGACAAGCGCATCAAAATGGTGGCCATTGACCACGACGAAGTGGTGCTCAAGGCCATCAAGGACGGCTTTGTGAGCGGCAGCATGTTGCAAAACCCCTATGGCCAAGCCTATATCGGCGCCTATGCACTGGACCGCCTGCGCCATGGCTGCAAGGTCAAAATCCATGCACCCTGGAAATCAAACGCCAGCACCAAGCGCCTGATCGATTCGGGCTCGGTCTATGTGGACGCGCGCAGGGTGGACCGCTATGTGGACGCCATGCAAGACCTCACCCGAACACTGGTGTCCCAATTTGAAAGCACTTACCTCGACTGCAAAAAGTAAACGACTCCGGCCGGGTCATTTCATGGGGCAAGGCTTTGCCAAGCTCGGCACATGGCGCGACTGGTTGGTGTCTGCCTTGGCGCTTTGCCTGGCGACCGCTGTGGCCCTTGCAGCGGTGCTGGTGCGCGACGACTGGGTGAAGGAACAAAGGATTCAACGCCTGGACGTTGAAGCGAAAAACATGGCGGCCCTGGTCGAGGCCGCCAGCAGCAATGGCGCGCTAATGACAGGCGCCCAGATGCTGGGGATCTTGGACAACCGCGCCAAAGAATTGGCGCTGAACCCCCGACTCACATCGGACATCGGTGCACTGGAAGACCTTATCACCTCGGTGCAAATTTTGCAGGCCCGCCGGGCTGCTGTGCTGGATGGCGATGGCATGGAAGTGATCTCGCTGGACTTTAACGGCACGGTTGTTGAGCGGGATGCCGATCTGCCAAGAATGCCCTTTATCGACCTTGCACTGGCCGGACGCAAGGTGGCTTTTTTGGATGTTCCAGCGAACCGAAAAACCCGCTCCCTGCACATCCTGGCGCCCATTTACGAGAAGCGCTCAACCTATTCGCGCGTGATTGGCGCCTACTACCTGGAAGCGGGCGTCTCCGAAATCGAGACGGCGCTGATCGGTTACCGTCCCAGGATGGCACTGCTGGTGTCGCCCGATGGCCTGGTCTACGTCGGCAATTTGAAGGAGTCTGATGTGCTGGAGGCCCTGTCCTTTGGGCACAGCGCGAAAGACAGCGCTGCGGGCTACGGAACCTTGCGGCTGCCACCTGGGCTGCTGGCGGCACTGGATGGAGAGGGACCGCACAGCTACGAGCGCTTCAACCTTGCGGCCGCCAAAATTAGCTGGGCCACCTTTGCGGGTGCATGGCGCTGCGTGCTGTTGGAGCCGGCTATGGATGCGACCGACCAGGGCTTTCGACTGGCGCTGGCGCTGGCCATTGTGGCGGTGTTGTTCGGTGGCTATTTGCTGGTGAGCCGCTACCTGAAGATACAGTTGCGCCACCACAATGCCATGCTGGCGAAGCAAGTCCAGCTCACCATCGCCATCAAGGCAGCCAATGCGGCGGTGGATGCAAAGTCCGCCTTCTTGGCCAATATGAGCCACGAAATCCGCACCCCCATGAATGCCATCATCGGCCTATCGAGTCTGGCGCTCAAGAACGAGATGCAGCCACGCCTCCACGACTACCTGAGCAAAATCAGGCAAAGCGGCGAGAGCCTGCTGCGCATCATCAACGACATCCTGGACTTCTCCAAAATCGAGTCCGGCAAACTCGAGATGGAGTCGGTGACATTTGAACTCGAAGCCGTGATCGACAACGTGGTCAACCTCTTGAGCGAAAAGGCTGATGCCAAAAATCTGGAGTTGCTGTGCAGCTATGACCGCGCTGTCCCCAAGAGCCTGGTGGGTGACCCACTGCGCATTGGCCAGATCCTGATCAACTACACCAACAACGCCGTCAAGTTCACCGACCACGGCGAGTTGCGCATCCACATAAGGGTGCAGGAAGAGACGCCATCCGAAGTGCTGCTGCACTTTGCGGTCAGTGACACCGGCATTGGTCTGACGCCCCAGCAAATGGGGCGGCTCTTCCAGAGCTTCGAGCAGGCCGACAGCTCCACCACGCGCCAGTACGGCGGTACCGGCCTGGGGCTGGCCATCAGCAAGAGCCTGGCCCAGGCCATGGGCGGCGAAGTGGGCGTAAACAGCACCCATGGCAAGGGCTCTACCTTCTGGTTTAGCGCCCGTTTCAAAGGCGCCTCGGCCGAAAAAATCATCCCCCCACCCAGCGCCGAACTGCAAGGGCGACGGGTGCTGGTGGTCGATGACAACGACGCCACTGCCCTGCTGCTGTGCGAGCTGCTGCGCGACCTGGCCCTTGTGGCGCAAAGCGTCCACTGCGGCGCCGCCGCACTGCAAGCCGTGGCGCAGGCCGACAGACAAGGCAAGGCCTTCGACTATGTGTTGGTGGACTGGCACATGCCCGCCATGGACGGCCCGCAAACCATAGGCCGCCTGCGCAGCTTGCACGCCCACAAGCCGGCTTGCCTGTTGATGGTCGCGGCCCACCGGCGCCAAGAGCTGCTCAAAGAGGCGCAACTGCTGGGCATTGAACAGGTGCTGGCCAAGCCCATACGCGCCAGCTTGTTGGTCCACAGCCTGATGCAACTGGCCGGCCATGCGCCGGTCGGTTCGCCGCGGCCGCAACAGGTCCAGCCTTCCAGCAAGGCTGAGGCCGCGCTGGCACCGCTGGCGGGTGCGCGCATCTTGCTGGTGGAGGACAACGAGATCAACCAACTGGTGGCCTGCGAACTGCTGCGTGACGCGGGCTTTGTGGTGGATGTGGCGGACAACGGGCAAATTGGCGTGCAGCAGGTGCATGAGCGCCATGCACAGGGGCAGCCCTACGACATCGTCCTGATGGACATGCAAATGCCGGTGATGGACGGCGTGACGGCCGCGCGCCTGATTCGCGAGCGCTATGGCGCACAGGCGCTGCCCATCGTGGCCATGACCGCCAACGCCATGCAAGCAGACAAGGAGCGCTGCCTGGCGGCCGGCATGAACGGGTTTGTCAGCAAACCGATTGACCCGGATGCGCTCTGGCGCACGCTGCTGGACTGGATCAAACCCCGCAACGGGCTGGGCCAAGCGGCGCAGACGAAAAATCCGGCATCGCCGCAACGCGATGCGGTGTTGAACGCCCTGCGCGACATACCGGGCCTGGATGTCACCCAGGGGCTGAGCCTGAGCAACCACCAAGGCGCGCTGTATGTGGCCCTGCTGGGCAAGTTTGCGAAGTCACAGGAAAATTGTCTGGAGCGCATCCGTCAGGCCTTGACCGAGGCCGATAGCGCCACTGCAGAACGCCTAGCGCACACCCTCAAGGGCCTGTGCGCCAGCATAGGTGCCGAGCCCCTGCGCCAGCAGATGGCAGACATCGAGCAGGCGCTGAACCAGGGCCAAGACCCGGCGCAAATTGCGCGTTTGCTGGAGTCCGCAAGCACCCCATTGAAAACACTGATTGCCCATTTGTGCTCCACCCCCGGTGTACTGACCAAACAGGCCGCGCAGCCGGTGGCCTTGACGCCTACGCAGCAGCGCGAAGCGCAGGCCCTTTTGCAGTCGCTGTGCCAATTGCTGGAGCAAGACAACGCCGAAGCGCAAACCCTGTGGGAGCGCCATGCGCGGGAGTTTTATTCCCTCATCCCCCACGCGCAGGAGCTGGAGCAAGCCATTCAGGGTTTCGATTTTGAAGCGGCGCTCACGCTGATCCGCCAGGACCTCACGCTGGCTTCGTGTAGGTGAGTGCGACCTTGCGGATCGCCTCCTTGTAGCGCACATAACCGGTGCAGCGGCACAGGTTATCGCCCAGCAAACTGTCCATCAGCCCGTCGAGCTCAGCACTGCTGGTCGGGGTCGCCTTCAGGCGGTCGATCAGCACCGTAGCACCCATCAAAAACCCGGGCGCGCAGTAGCCGCATTGGAAGGCAAAATTTTCCAGAAAGGCCTGTTGCAAGGGAGCCAGCGCCTGTTCGCTGCCCAGGCCTTCGACCGTAAAAACATGCATATCCTGCAGCGCGGCAATCGGTGTCAAACAGGCCTGCATTTTTTCCAGCGGGGTGCCGGGCTTGCCTTGCACCGCCACGGTACAGGCACGGCAAATACCGATGCCGCAGCACAGCTTGGTGCCAGTCAGGTTCAGGCGCTCATGCAAGAAGTCCACCAGGCGCATGTCGCTGTCGTCGGCGCTGGCTTGCACGGCCCTGTGGTTGATCTGGAACTGGACCTTGGGGTCCGTAGTGGTGCTCATGCCAAGGCTTCCAAAATAATCGCCGGGGTCACCGGCAGGTGGGTAAAGCGTTTGCCCTTTGTGGCCATCGCCAGCGCATTCAAGATCGCAGGGGCGATCGGGCACATCACCGATTCGGCAATCCCGCGCGCAGTGGTCTCGCCGTCGGCCGCGGGCAGGATGATCAGCTCTTGTTGCGCAATATCGCTGAACTTGGTGATCGCATAGTTGTGGAAGTTCCAGGTGCCATTGCCGGGGCCGCTGTCATCGTTGGGGCAGCCACCGAGCAGCACATCGCCCATGGCCATCGCAATGCCGCCCTGGGATTGCCCCTGCACCACCGGCAGGCAATGCAAAACGCCGGCGCTGAGGGCACTCACCACCTGCTCCACCTTGACCACGCCCGTGGCGCGCTCAACCGTCAGGGCCACCAGCGCGGCGCAGGGGGAATAGGCATAGCGCTGAAACAGGGAGTTGAGCGCTGGCGGGTTGGTGACGACTCCCCGGTTGACGCTGGTGAGCGCTGAGGGGTCGGTTCCCACGGCGACATAGTCGAGGTCGAGCCTGACGCCCCCGCCGGGGAAGGCAAAGTTGGCGCTGGCAAAGCTGCCCACCACGCTGGCATGCACCGCCGCGACCGTCTGCAGCTTTTTGGCAAACACCATTTCCACCACGCGAGCCCATGCAATGCTGGGCAGACCCTGGGCCTGTGCGGCGCCGTTGTTCCAGCGAATGGCGCTGGCGGGCAGATGGGTGTTCCAGATCAGGTTCAAGGCCGGCAGCACCGTTTGCAAGAGCAGCGCATGGGCCGCACCTTCGACGACATGGAACTGGTGAAAGGCGCCCAGGCAGGCGCTGGAAGAGCCGGTGTTGCGCAGCACATAGCGCGGCGTGGCGATCGCCAAGGGGGCGTTGCTCAGTTGCAGCGCATCGAACATCGCCGTCTCACCCATATTGATATGGCTGGCATTGCGCCCCAGCCAGGCGGCCGGTGCCAGACCCAGCGCAGTGGCGGCACCGTTGCCCATGTCAATATAGGGCGTGTGCGCCAGCAGCGAACCATCGCGCATCAATTGCACCGCGCCGACCATGCCGTCGCCCGAAGTCCCGTAGGCCTGGTTGGACATGGCAAAGCCCACACCGTAGAGCAGCGTGCCCTGGGCCTCCAGTTCCTCTTTGCGCTGCTTGCGCTTGGCCCACAGGGGACTCTCTTCCAAGCGCCGCAGCATCTCTGCCAACTGCAGGTCCTGCAAAATCGGCGCGCCACTGACAGTCTTGCCCCGGCCCTGGACCAATAGATTGGTACGCCTGAGCGTGAAGGGATCGATGCCCAGACTGAACGCAGCTTCATCGAGCAGGGTTTCGATAGCGATATAGGCCTGCGGCCCGCCAAAGCCGCGCTGCGAGCCGCCACTGAGTTGGGGCGTTTGGGTGGCACTGGCTCGGGCAATGGCCTGCGGTATGTCGTAGCAACTGGCTGAGCTCAGGGCTGCCAGGGACGCCACATAAGGGTTGAGATTTTTTTGGCCGCCGCCATTGACGACGAAGGTGCAGTCCAGGGCCTGGATCTTGCCGTTTGGATCCAGCGCCAGGGTTTCGCTAAAGTCGGTTTCCTGGCGCTTGAGCCCGGTCTGAAACTGCTCGAAGCGGTCTTGCGACCAGCGCAGCGGGCCCCTGGCAAACACCGTTGCCATTGCCAGATAGGAGGTGAAGTAAGAGCTGTCACGCCCGCCAAATCCACCGCCAGGGTAGCAGGAAAACAGCTCCACCTTGCTCACCGGGTAGGCGCTGCCAGCGAAGAGCGCGGCGCATTCTTTGACATCGCCGGTGGGGGACTGGGTGCCCAGCAGCAGGTGCAGGGTTTGCGTCGGAGCGTCATACCAGCCCATGCCCGATTCGGGTTCCATAAAGGCCGGGTCGGCGCTTGGCGTGTAAAAGCTGCGCGAAAAAGTGCGCCAGCCCTTGGTCGCTATGTCCTGTCGCACCTGCGCGGTGTTGGACTCCAGCTTCAAAGCGTAGTCGCTGTCGGTCTTGTTGTTGACGTGACTGAACTGGGTTGGGTCATTGCGCACGAAGAGCGTCTGCGGATTGAATACGCCAACCGAATGGGTGAAGCTGGCACCGTATTGGATAGCCAGTTCGTTGAACTGCAATAGCTGCTTGGCGCGGCGAAAGGTATTGAAGCTATCAAATAGCAGCATCGCCACCGGTTGGCCGTAATAGTCGGGGGCCTTGCCGATGCTGGCAAAAAAGGGCCTGTCCATATGGCCGGGCGTGGCCACATTTTTGGCCGCCAACAAGGTGGCATCTATCACCACGCTGGGCTGCAACTCGGGCGGCAACATGTCCAGGCGGTAGCCGGTGACGATTTGGTTGTTGCGGTTGCAGCGCAGCGCAAAGAGAAATTGCTCGGTGGCGGGCCAACCCTCTTGGACCATGTCGGCGGCATGAAAATCGCGCGCATAGATTTTTTTGCCCAGCACCTTGTGCATACCGTCGATACGCCATTTGGCCTGGCCCGGCGTGGGTGCCCAAGCGGGCGGGCCGGCCATGGTGTCCTGCACAGCGCAGTCCGCCAGGGGAAGTGGCGCGCCGCACACCGCTGCGGTCAGGTTGTGAACCCCAAGGCTTACGCTGGCGCCACCGGCAACCATTTGCAGCAGGGTGCGGCGCTTTATTTGAAACGAGAAATCCAAAACCACACTCCTTGTCCCAAGGGCCCGCTGGGCCCTAAAAGTTCGCCGACGTACTTTTGTACGCGAGCAGCATCTTACGGTTGAAAACCGCCGGACAAACCTTGTTGGAGGAATTTATGCGCTGCTATCAAATCGGCCACGGTGTCGATATCCATCACGCAGCCGGGGTCGGTCACCACGCATTCGGTACTTCGATAGGCCAGGAGGACAGAGGCGGCCCCCCGGTCGCCACTTAGTTTCAATAGGGCGTCCCTGCAGCGGGCTGAGAAGCCAACCGGGTGGCCACGCTGCCCCGCGTAGACCGGCACCACCGCATCACACCCCTCCAAGGCTGCGGCTATGGCGCGCAGCGTAGCGCCTTGAACCAGGGGCAAGTCGGCGGGCAAAATCAACCAGCCGCAGGCTTGCGCGGTCGCGCGCACGGCCGCCGCAATCGAGTCGCCCATGCCGGGGTGGCCACCGTCCTCCAGGTGCCAGGGCAAACCGCTGGCGCGCACCGCATCGAGCGTGTGCTGCAACACCGTCTTGCCCGCCAAATCGGCTTGCAGTTTGTGGGTCGCTCCACCCGAGGCCAAAAAGCGTTCGCCCCGGCCCGATGCCAAAACAAGAAGGGTGGCTGGCACTTGCTCTGCCCAATCAGCGCGCAGTCGCTCGCATGCGGTCCATGGGCCCAGTGGCTGCGCCCTGCAGCACGCCCAAAAGGATCTGCATGCCGCTTGCCACTTCGGCACAGGACTTGGCGGCGTTGAGGCTGATGCGCACCGCATGCGGCGCTGCAGAACGGCCCACGGCAAAGTGGTCGGCCGTGCGCACCAGCACCCCGGCCTGGCGCAAGGCCGCCGCGAACGGACCGGCACGCCAGGGCTCGGGCAGGGGCAACCAGATCAGCGGCGAGGCGGGGTCGCTGCGGTAGTCCAGGCCTTGGAGCAGCGGCAGGGCCACGCCCAGTCGCTCGGCAATGGCCACGCGCTGCTGCGCAATCAGTTGCTCGGCCACACCGCTCTCAATCCAATCGCTTGCAATGGCTGGCAACAGCGGCGCCACCATCCAGCAGTCGGCGCGCATGCTGGCGGCCAGCTTGCTCAGCCATTGCGGCGCGGCCTCTATATAGCCCACACGCAGACCCGGACCGGCCACCTTGGAAAAGCTCGCCAACAGGAACGACTGTTCGGGCAGCAGCGCGGACAGGGCCGGCAGGGGCGCGGCCAAGGCTGCGGCATGCACCGCGTCTTCGATCAACAACAGATTGCGTTGGCGCAGCACCCTGGCAATGGCCTCGCGCCTTGGCAGCGACATGCTGGCATTGGTGGGGTTGTGCAGATCGGGCGAGCAAAACACCAGCTTGGCGTCGATGTGGCGGGCCGCATGCTCCAGCGCATCGGGCAGCATGCCCTGCGCGTCCGTCTCAATGCCCACCAGTTGCAAGCGCATCAGGCGCGCCAGCGCCTGCAAACCCGGGTAACTCAAGCACTCGGTCAGCAGCGCGTCACCGGGTCGCGCCAGCGTGCGCAGCACACAGGACAGGCCATGCTGCGCCCCATGCGTGACCATCACGCGGTTGGCGTCACCACTGGTGCCAAAACGTTTGAGCCAGCGGGCACCGGCCTGGCGGTGCTGAGCGTGACCGGTCTCGGGCTGGTAGCTCAAGACCTGGCGCAGCAGCTGCGGGTCGGCGGACACACGCTGCAGGGACTGGGCAAGCGCCAGGCCGTCATCGGTGGGAATGGCCACGTTGTGCGCCAGATCCACCGGCGTGGCCCGGTCCACCACCGCCTGCTCGGGCGAACGCACATAGGTGCCATCGCCCATGCGGGCCGTGGCCAGGCCGCGCTGCTCCAAAACTGCATAGGCGCGGCTGACGGTGCCAGCGGTGACGCCCAGGCGCTGGGCCAGTTTGCGCTGGGGCGGCAGGCGCTCACCGGTGGGCAGTTGGCCGTTCACGATGTGCTGTGCCAACTCCTCGGCAATCACCAGGTACTTGGGCTTAGCAGCGTCTTGAAAGACGGCCTTGGAAATCAGGTTCTCGGCAGGCAACGGTGCTTAACCCTCACGAATGTGCAATTACTCAAGATGGTTGCATGGGTAGCATGCCATCACGGGCATAGTATCTTGCAATGAACGCATTCGACTACATCATCGTGGGCGCCGGTTCGGCCGGTTGCGTGCTGGCCAAGCGCCTGTGCGCCAGTGACCGGGTCCTGCTGTTGGAGGCAGGGGGGAGCGACCGCAGCCCGCTGATCCAGGTGCCCCTGGGCTATGGCCTGACCTTTGCCGACCCCAAGTACAACTGGATGTACACCACCGAGCCCGACCCGGCGCTGAACCAGCGCGCATCCTTTTGGCCACGCGGCAAGGTGCTGGGCGGCAGCAGCTCCATCAACGCCATGGTCTATATCCGAGGCCAGCAAAGCGACTACGACGACTGGGCCGCCGCCGGCAACCCCGGCTGGAGCTGGGACGAGGTGCTGCCCTATTTCAAGAAGCACGAGGACCATGTGTTTGGCGCCAACGCCCACCACGGTGCCGGTGGCGAACTGCGGGTGAGCGACTTTGCCGACCAGGTGCATCCGCTGTGCGAGCGCTTTTTGCAAGCCGGAAAAAACCTGGGCTTTGCGCGCACCCAGGACTTCAATGGCGCGCTCAAAGAAGGCTTTGGCCTGTGGCAAATGACGATTCGCGATGGCCGGCGTGCGTCGAGCGCCAACGCCTTTTTGCGCCCTGCCCTGCAGCGCAGCCAGCTGGTTCTCAAGACCCATGCCCATGTGACCCGCGTGCTGCTTGAAGACAAAAAGGCCGTTGGCGTGGAGTGCCTGATCGCGGGCGTCAAGCAGACCTTTACCGCCCGCAAAGAGGTTATTTTGTCGGGCGGCGCCATCAATTCGCCGCAGCTGTTGCAGCTCTCTGGCATAGGCGACCAGGCCCTGCTGGAGAAGGTAGGCGTGCCGCTGGTGCTGCATGCGCCGCGTGTGGGCCAGGGCCTGCAAGACCATGTGTGCGTGTCCTATTTCTTCAAGTCCAAGGTGCCCACGCTCAACGACCAACTCAACCCCTGGTATGGCAAGCTGTGGGCGGGACTGCGCTACGCCTTCACCCGCCGTGGCCCACTGGGCATGAGCGTGAACCAGGCCGGCGCCTTTGTGCGCAGCCGCCCGGGGCTTGCGCGCCCCAATCTGCACCTGTACTTCAACCCCATCAGCTACAGCGCAGCCACCATCAAACCCGGGCGCTTCAAGATCACCAACCCCGATGCGTTTTCGGCCTTTCTGATTTCGTTCAACACCTGCGTGCCCACCAGCCGGGGCAGCGTGAGCATCACGTCCAACAATCCGCTGGACAAGCCCCGCATAGAAACCCACTTTTTGACGACCGAGCATGACCTGCGTGACATCGTGGAAGGTTCGCGCATGGTGCGCAGCATTGCCAATAGCCAGCCCCTGGCCGATGTGTTGGAGAGCGAGCATTTGCCGGGCGTTGGCGTGCAAAGCGATGCAGACATCTTGCAAGATTTCCGCAGCCGCGCCGGCTCGGTCTATCACGCGTCTTGCACCTGTGCCATGGGGCCCGATCCTGCTTCGTCTGTGGTGGACGCGAGGCTGCGGGTGCATGGGATTGCGTCGCTGCGCGTCGTTGACGCATCGGTGTTTCCGACAGTCACATCGGGCAACACCAATGGGCCGGTGATGATGGTGGCGGAGAAGGCGGCGGAGATGATTTTGCAGGACAACGCTTGATTTTTTAAACGGACAGGAACCAACAACATGAGCAAACAGAAAATCGGCTTCATCGGCCTCGGTAGCCTGGGCGAAGGGCTTTGCAACAGCCTCGTCACCGCCGGCTATGCAGTTACCGTCAATGACTTGAACAAGGACCTGGCCAAGCGGCTGCTGCAAGCCGGCGCCACCTGGGCCGACTCGGTGGCCGACGCCTGCCAAGACGCTGACGTCGTCATCACCGTCCTGCCCTCCCCTTCCATCTCCCGCAAGGTCGCAGAAGGAAAGGGTGGCGTGTTCGAAAATCTGAAGGCCGGCGGCACCTGGATCGAGATGAGCACCACCGACATGGACGACCTCTTGCGCCTGACAGAGCTTGCAAAGAGCAAAGGCATCCAGGTGCTGGAATGCCCCGTCACCGGCGGCGTGCACCTGGCCAATTCGGGTGAGATCACCGTGCTGGTGGGCGGCGAGGAAAGCACCTTCAAGGCCGTGGAAGACATCCTGCGCACCATTGGCGGCGAGATCATCTACATGGGCAAAATGGGCAATGCCTCGGTGGTCAAGGTGGTGACCAATATGCTGGCCTTTATCCACCTGATTGCCGCGGGCGAGGCCATGATGCTGCCGGCCAAATACGGCGTGGACCCGGACGCCACCTACCGCGCGATTCGCGCTTCTTCAGGCAACAGCTTTGTGCACGAGACCGAAAGCAAGCTGGTTTTGAGCGGCAGCTACAACGTCAAGTTCACCATGGACCTGGCCTGTAAAGACTTAGGGCTGGTCAACGGCATTGCCGAGAAGCTGGGTGTGCCCTTGGAGCTGGGCAGCATGGCGCAGCAAATTTTCCGCCGTGCGCGCGGCCTGATGGGCGGCAACGCCCAGTCGCCCGAGGTGGTGCGCATGCTGGAGAAGGCCTGCGACCTGGAACTGCGCGCGCCGGGTTACCCCACCGAACTGGTCGCTGAATAAGGAAACACCATGAGCCACCCCACCACCCATGCCGAATGGGCCGCCTTTGCCGCCTCGCTGAAGATCGAGACCGGCCTATTGATCGAAGGCCAATTTGTCGCCGCAAAGGCCGGTGAGCAGTTCGATTGCATCAACCCAGCCACAGGTGCGGTGATTGCGGTGATGGCCAAGGGCCAGGCAGCCGACATCGACGCGGCCGTGGCCTCTTGTCTTGCTGCGTGGCAGGATGGGCGCTGGCACAAATTGGCACCGCGCACGCGCTTAAGCGTGATGCTGAAATGGGCCGATCTGGTGGAGGCGCACAGCTTTGAGCTGGCCGCGCTCGAATCCATGGACATGGGCAAGCCGATCTCGGACATGCTGAACATTGACCTGCCCGAGGTGCTGAAAACCATACGCTACTTTGCCGAATGCATAGACAAGGTGGAAGGCGCTGTGACCCACACCGATGCGTCTGCGATGCACCTGATCACGCACGAGCCGCTCGGCGTGGTGGGCGCCATCACGCCCTGGAACTACCCCATGCTGATGGCGGTGTGGAAGCTCGCACCCATTTTGGCAGCGGGCAACTGCGTGGTGCTCAAACCGGCCGAACAGGCACCGCTGACCTGCCTGAAACTGGCGCAACTGTTTGTAGAGGCCGGCGGCCCGAGCGGGATCTTCAACGTGGTCAACGGCTTTGGCGCGGAGGCCGGCAAGGCCCTGGCCCTGCACCCCGATGTGCAGAAGATCACCTTCACCGGCTCTACTGCGGTGGGCAAACTCTTGATGGGCTACGCGGGCCAAAGCAATATGAAGCGCGTGGCACTGGAGACCGGGGGCAAGAGCCCGCAGATCTTCCTGCCCGACCTGTACGACCTAGACAGCGCAATCGACCGCGCCATAGGCGGCATCTACGACAACGCCGGTCAGGTCTGCAATGCCGGCTCGCGCCTCTTGGTGCACCGCTCGCTGCATGAGCGCTTTGTGGAACGCTTTGTGGCGCGCACCGACGCCCTGTACCGCATGGGCGATCCGCTGGACCCGGCCACCACCATGGGCCCGCTGGTGAGCCAGGCGCAAAAGCAAAATGTGTTGAAGCGCATCGCGCTGGCGCAGGAGCAAGGTGCGCAAATGGTGCTGGGGAGCAACGTGGCAACGCCGAACGCAGCGGGTGCCTATGTGGCACCCACGCTGTTCATCAACGCCACGCAAAAGATGGCCATCGTGCAGGAAGAGACCTTTGGTCCTGTCGCCTCGCTGCAGCTATTCGATAGCGAGGCCGAGGCTATCCAAATGGCCAACGACTCCATCTACGGCCTAGCCGCCTCCGTGTGGACGGCCGACCTGAAGACCGCACACCGCGTGGTGGGCGCGCTGCAGGCCGGCGTGGTCTGGGTCAACTGCTTTGGCGACGGCGACATGACGCAACCCTTTGGCGGCTATAAGCAAAGCGGCAACTCGCGCGACAAATACAAGGACTGTCTGCTGTCCTATATGCAAACCAAATCGGCCTGGTTCAACCTGGCCTGAACGGCAACCACGCGGGCCTGCGCTTCGATAGACCGCGCAGACCCCGCCCTATCTATTCGGAGATTCCTGTGACCCATTGCAACTTCTATATCGACGGCGCCTGGTGTGAACCTATTGAACCGGGCGCGCTGTTTCCCATTCTCAACCCGGCCACAGAGGAATCCGTGGGCACGGTTTCCATGGGCGGCAAAGCGGATGCCGATGCGGCCGTGCTGGCAGCCCGCGCCGCCTTCGATAGCTATAGCCAGACCCCCCTGAGCTATCGCATGGAGATGCTGCAAAAGTTGCAAGCCATCTTTGAGCGCCGCTACTCCGAGATGGCCCAGGCCATCAGCACCGAGATGGGCGCGCCCTGGAGCCTGGCCTATGACTCGCAGGCCGAATGCGGCCCTGGCCACATCAAGGCCACGCTGGAAGCGGCCAAGGACTATCCGTTTGAGCTCAAGAGCGGCAAGGGCGATTTGTATAGCGAAGCGATAGGTGTGTGCGTGCTGATCACGCCCTGGAACTGGCCCATGAACCAGATCATGGCCAAGCTGGCACCGGCCCTCTTGGCCGGCTGCACCGTCGTATTGAAGCCCAGCGAATTTGCGCCGCTCTCGGCCAAGCTGGTGGCCGAGCACATGCAAGAAGCCGGTTACGCGCCCGGCGTCTTCAACATGGTCTACGGCGACGGTCCCGTGGTCGGTGCGGCTTTGAGCGCCCACCCCGAGGTGGACCTGGTGAGCTTTACCGGCTCCACCGGTGCGGGCATTGCCGTGGCCAAGGCCGCTGCCGACACCGTCAAGCGCGTGGTGCAGGAGCTAGGCGGCAAGTCGCCCAACCTCATCTTTGCCGACAGCGATGTGGAAGCTTCTGTGGCACGCGGGGTGAAGCGCTGCATGAACAACACCGGCCAGAGCTGCAATGCACCCACGCGCATGCTGATCGAAAAATCGGTCTACGCGCAGGCGGTGGCGGCAGCGATTGCAGCCGGCGCCAAGGTGCGTGTGATCCAGCCTTCCGAGAAAGGCGACGGCATTGGCCCGCTGGCCATGAAGCGCCAATTCGAAACCGTCAACCGCTTTATCGCCATCGGCATGGACTGCGGCGCACGTCTGGTGGTCGGTGGCCCGGGTCGGCCCGAAGGCTTCGAGAAGGGCTATTTTGTGAAGCCCACCATCTTTGCCGATGTGAGCAACGACATGCCGATTGCGCGCCAGGAAATCTTTGGGCCGGTGCTGTGCCTGATTGCGTTCGAGGACGAGGAGGACGCGATCCGCATTGCCAACGACACGCCCTACGGCCTGGCCGCCTATCTGTCCACCAACGACAAGGAAAAAGCACGCCGGGTGGCCAAGCGCCTGCGCGCCGGCAATGTGTCGATCAACGCCAGCGGCAACGAATACTGCAACCCCTTTGGTGGCTACAAGCAAAGCGGCAACGGCCGCGAGTGGGGCCGCTTTGGTCTGCAGGATTTCCTCGAATACAAGATCGTCAACGGGTTGTAGGTAAAAAAAACAGGAGACAGACATGCATATCCAGGACATCAAGACCTTCACCGTGGGCAATCCGCCGCCTGGCTTTGGCGGGCGCTACTATGTATTCATCAAGCTGATCACCGACACCGGCGTGGAAGGGGTGGGCGAAATTTACAACCTGCCCTACCACCCGCATATCGTTGAACAAATGGCGCGCGACGTGGTGGAGCGCTATGTGGTGGGCCAGGACCCGTTTGACACCGAAAAGATCTGGCGCAGCGTTTATGGCGGGGGCTTTATCCAGCGGCCCGACATTTCGATGATGGGCATTTTGAGCGCTATCGACATGGCCTGCTGGGACATCAAGGGCAAGGAACTGAACAAGCCGGTCTACAAACTGCTCGGCGGCCAGGTGCATGAGAAGCTGCGCAGCTACACCTACATCTATCCCAAGCCGGGCGACAAGACCGATGTCTATGCCGACCCGGAGCTGGCGGCCGTGCGCGCTGCCGAATATGTGGAGATGGGTTTCAACGCGGTCAAGTTCGATCCGGCAGGCCCCTACACCGTGTATGACGGCCACCAGTTGTCCCTGGAAGAACTGGACCGCTGCGAGCGCTTTTGCAAGCTGCTGCGCGAAGCCGTTGGCAACAAAGCGGATTTGCTATTCGGCACGCACGGGCAAATGACCGCGTCCGGTGCCATCCGCCTGGCCAAGCGGCTGGAGAAGTACGACCCGCTGTGGTTCGAGGAGCCGATCCCGCCAGACAACCAGAAGGAAATGGCCAAGGTGGCGCGTGCCACCTCGATTCCGATTGCGGCCGGTGAGCGCCTGACCACCAAGTGGGAGTTCCAGCGCGTGCTGGAAGAAGGTGCGGCCAGCATTCTGCAGATGAACCTCTCAAGGGTGGGCGGCATCACCGAGGCCAAGAAAATCGCCTCCATGGCAGAGGCCTGCCACGCGCAGATTGCGCCGCATATTTACTGCGGCCCCATCACCTGGGCGGCGGCCATTCAGGTGTCGGTCAGCACGCCGAACTTCCTGATTCTGGAAACCATTTACGACGGCTCGGGCTTCTATGCGGACCTGCTGAAAAAGCCGATCCAATGGGAGGGCGGCTACATCATCCCGCCCACCGA
>CAISLN010000064.1 GCA_903886275.1 uncultured beta proteobacterium
GACAGTGGAGCACCCACTTTGTAGGATATTGCAGGGTGAAGGTAATTGAACCGCATAGGCAACTGCCGACGGACTGGTTGTTATGCATCGGGTACGTCCTTTCAAATTGTGAGCAACTTTCGAGTGACGGCTAACGCGGCACTGTTGACTCTGAATCCGTTACCTCAAGGGTGTTCGGCACTCTGGTCGCTTGGCTATTGCGATGCCGCTCCCAACTTGGCTTAGCGGCCCAGCGCCGGGTCGCAGTCCCCGCTAATTAGCCCTTTCGTTTTTGAGCGCCAGCGCCTGTTCGTAGAGCGCGTTGCGCGGTTGGCCGGTGATCTCGGCGGCCAGTTTGACGGCGGTTTTTAGCGGCAGTTCGGCCAGCAGCAGCGTGAGAATGCGCGCTGCGTCACTGCCCTCTGCCGCCACCACAGCTGGGTGCAGCAGGAGGGCAAATTCCCCGCGCAGGCGGTTGGCGTCGGTAGCCAGCCAGCCCTTGAAGTCCTGTGCGGCAAAGGTGGCAATTTCTTCAAACTGTTTGGTCAGCTCGCGCCCGATGGTCAGCCGGCGCTCGCCTAAAACGCCCAGCGCCTCGGCCAGGGCCTCGATGCGGTGCGGGGCTTCGAGCAGCAGGACGGCGCGCGGCTCCTGCGCCAGCAGCTGCACGGCGTGGGCTCGCTCGGTGCTCTTGCTGGACAGAAAACCCTGAAAGACAAAGCCGCTGGCCGCGCCCGATTCGCCACTTATCCCGGCGACGGACAGCAGGGCGGTGATGCTGCTGGCACCAGGCAGGGGAATGCAGCGCAGACCGGCTAGCACCAGCACCGCAGCCAGGCGCGCGCCGGGGTCGCTCACGCCGGGGGTGCCGGCGTCACTGACATAGGCCACGCGCTGGCCCTGGCGCAGGTGGGCGATGACGGTTTGCGCCGCTTCGGTCTCGTTGTGCTGGTGCACCGCCAAGAGTTGGCCGCCGGTCTTGTCGATGCCGTAGGCACGCAGCATTTGTTGGGTGTGGCGGGTGTCCTCGCAGGCAATCACGTCCACCAGTTCGAGCACATGCAGGGCGCGCAGGGTGATGTCGGCCAGGTTGCCAATCGGTGTGGCTACGACATACAGCGCGCCTTGCGGATAATGCTGTTCAGAGGCTGCCTCACGGGCGGCAGCACGGGCGGAAGAATATGACGCGCTCACTATGAAATTTCCTTTTTTAAAACTGCCGCGCAGCAGCAGCAAACAGGCGGGGGATGCCGCCGAAGACGAGGCTTTGCGCCATTTGCAAGAGCAGGGCTTGCGCCTGTTGCAGCGCAATTATCGAAGCCCGGGTCGGGGCGGCGGCGAGATCGACCTCATCATGCAGACCCCGGACGGTACCACTGTCTTTGTCGAGGTGCGCAGCCGCTCCACCGGCGCGCATGGCGGGGCCGCAGCCAGCATCAGCCTTTTCAAGCAGCGCCGCATTGTCTTTGCGGCGCGCCATTACCTGAACCGGTTGGCGCGCACGCCGCCCTGCCGCTTTGATGTGGTGCTGGTGGAGCCAGCCGGACTGCAGTGGTTGCAGGCCGCTTTTGACGCGGGCTGACATCCGCTGGCAAAGACACAGTTTGCGCAGGGGCGGGCGTCAGCGCCTCTTCATTTCTGGCAGGTATCATCGCCCCATGCTGGAACAACGAATACACCAACACTTCATCGAGAGCGCCGACCTGAAATACCAGTCGGCCGAAGCCTTGAGCAAGCCCATCGCTGCGGCCGTTCACGCCGTGGTGGCCTGCGTCACCAGCGGTGGCAAGGTACTGGCTTGCGGCAATGGCGGCTCTGCTGCCGATGCGCAGCACTTCTCGGCCGAGTTTGTCGGGCGCTTCGAGCGCGACCGCCCTGAGCTGGCGGCCATTGCGCTGACCTGCGACAGCTCCATCCTCACGGCAATTGCCAACGATTACGACTTTAGCGTCATCTTCTCGCGCCAGGTGCGCGCTCTGGGCCAGCCCGGCGATGTGCTGTTGGCCATCTCCACCAGCGGCAATTCGGCCAATGTGCTGGCCGCCATCGAAGCGGCGCACGAGCGCGAGATGGTGGTGATCGGCCTGACCGGGCGCGGCGGCGGCAAGATGAATGCGGCCCTGCGCGATACCGATGTGCACATCTGCGTGCCGCATGAACGCACTGCCCGCGTGCAGGAAGTGCATATTTTGGCCCTGCATTGCATCTGTGATGCGGTCGATGCCCAGTTGCTGGGCGATCAGGAAGGTTCCTCATGAAATCTGTGATCCAAAAGTCTGTTCGCGCCCTGGCCCTGGCTTGCGCGGTGGCGGCTCTGAGCGGCTGCGTCCCGCTGCTGGTGGGCGGCGCCGTCACCGGCGGTGTGCTGGTGGCTTCTGACCGGCGCACCTCAGGCACCGTGTTGGAAGACAGGGGCATACAGCTCAAGGCCGAAAACCGCATTGACGAGAACCTGGGCGAGCGCGTGCATGTCAACGCAACAAGCTACAACCGCCAGCTTCTGCTGACCGGTGAAGTGCCTTCCGAGCAGGATAGACAGCTGGTAGAAAAAGTGGCTTCCGGCGTTGAAAATGTGCGCTCTGTGGTCAATGAGCTTACCGTGATGGGCAACTCCACCTTCACCCAGCGCACTTCCGACGGCCTGGTCAGCAGCCGCGTCAAGGCCAATCTGATCGACGCGAAAGACCTGTTTGCCAATGCCTTCAAGATCGTGACCGAGCATGGTACGGTCTATTTGATGGGCCGCGTGACACAGCGCGAGGCCAGCCGTGCCACCGAGGTGGTGTCTGGCACTTCGGGTGTGCAGCGCGTGGTGCGCATTCTGGAAATCATCAGCGAAGACGAGCTGGCACGCGCGCAACCCGCACCGGAAGCCAACAATTAAGCGGACAAGTCGCACATAAAAAAGGGCCTGGGTTACTCCAGGCTTTTTTGTGCAGCAAGTAGGTGCGTCATAAGATGGCATTTTTTGCAGGCCAATCTTATGAAACTCTCATTGACCAGCGGCGCCTTGCTTTGCATCCTTTGTTTGCTGCTGGTGCCAGTCGCCCAGGCTGCATCAGATAGCGTGGACGGTTCCGGCTGGAGCGTGGGTGTCTACGGCGGCCAGTATTACGACTCCGAGCCCGCTGGTTTTAGCCAGGGCAATGCCACTTATCTCAACCAGTACCTGCTGGCACTGACGGCCAGCAAGACGCTCTGGCGTTCACCCACGCTGCCCCTTTCGCTGGAGCTCGATGGCATGCTGGGCCAGCAATGGGGCCTGGCCAACTTGCAGGAGATGGCTGTTGCGCCGGTGCTGCGCTGGAGCAGCTTTCCCTGGAAGCAATGGCTGCAGACCGATCTGCGCCTGGGCCCGCTGGGTGTGTCGTACACCACCGAGGTCTCTGCGTTGGAGCGCGGCAGCGAGGGCAGGGGCAGCCGCTGGCTGAATTTTTTGATGATTGAGCTGGCGTTCTCACGCCCGCAACAGCCGGCGCAAGAGGTTTTTGTCCGGCTACATCACCGCTGCTCCGTTTACGATCTGGTGAACAACTACGGTGCCAATGGCGAAGACTTTTTGGCCTTCGGCTATCGGCACCGCTTTTGATACCCGCCGCGCTGGCCGCCGGGTTTTACTTCAGGCGCTTGATCAGGCTGCTGGTGTCCCAGCGCTTGCCGCCCATATGCTGCACATCGGCGTAGAACTGGTCCACCAGGGCCGTCACCGGCAGGCGTGCGCCGTTGCGCTTGGCCTCGTCGAGCACCAGGCCTAAGTCCTTGCGCATCCAGTCCACGGCAAAGCCGAAGTCAAACTTGTCGGCCACCATGGTCTTGCCGCGGTTGTCGAGCTGCCAGCTTTGCGCCGCACCCTTGCCGATCACGTCCAGCACCTGGTTCATGTCCAGGCCTGCGTTCTGGCCAAAGGCAATTGCTTCCGAAAGGCCCTGCACCAGCCCGGCAATGCAAATCTGGTTGACCATCTTGGCCAGTTGGCCGGCGCCGCTGTCGCCCAGCAGGGTGAAGGCGCGCGAAAACGCCATGCCCACAGGCTGCACCTTGTCAAAGGCTGTGGCGTCGCCACCGCACATCACGGTCAGCAGGCCGTTTTGGGCACCGGCCTGGCCGCCCGAGACGGGCGCGTCTATGAATTCCAGTCCGGTCAGCTTGGCTGCTGCGGCGAGTTCGCGCGCAATGCGGGCCGAGGCGGTGGTGTGGTCCACAAAGATGGCGCCTGGCTTCATGCCGGCAAAGGCGCCGTCTGTGCCAAGGGTGACGCTGCGCAAATCATCGTCATTGCCGACGCAGCAAAAAACGATGTCGGCCTTGGCCGCAGCCAACTGGGGCGTCAATGCGTGGCTGTTGCCCACGCCGCCAAACTCGGCCAGCCAGGCTTCTGACTTGGCCGCCGTGCGGTTGTAGACGGTGACAGAGTGACCGGCCTTGGCCAGATGGCCCGCCATGGGATAGCCCATGACACCAAGACCTAGAAAGGCAACAGAAACAAAAGGGGAGGGGGCGTAGGTTTTGGCGTTGATGCTGGACATAGGGTGCTTACATGATGGCGAAATTTTCGGTTCCGGCGCTCAGGTCCTGCGACTTGCCGCGCTGGCTGTTGAGTTTAATTTGCAAACGCAGGTCGTTGAGCGAGTCGGCGTTGCGCAGCGCATCCTCGTAGGTGATGGCATTGGCTTCGTAGAGGTCAAACAGCGCCTGGTCAAAGGTCTGCATGCCGGCGTTGCGGCTCTTCTTCATGATCTCCTTCACCTCGGTCACCTCGCCCTTGAAGATCAGGTCCGCGATCAGTGGTGAGTTGAGCATGATTTCCACCGCCGCCACCCGGCCCTTGCCGTCTTGTTTGGGGATCAGGCGTTGTGACACCAGCGCCTTCAGGTTGAGCGACAGGTCCATCAGCAGTTGGCTGCGTCGCTCTTCCGGGAAGAAGTTGATGATGCGGTCCAGCGCCTGGTTGGCGCTGTTGGCGTGCAGGGTGGCCAGGCAAAGGTGGCCGGTCTCGGAGAAGGCCACGGCATGCTCCATGGTCTCTCGATCGCGGATCTCGCCCATCAAAATGACATCCGGCGCCTGGCGCAGGGTGTTCTTCAACGCCGCCTCCCAGCTTTCGGTGTCCAGACCCACCTCGCGTTGGGTCACCACGCAGTTCTTGTGGGCATGCACGAACTCGATCGGGTCTTCGATGGTGATGATGTGGCCCCAGGAGTTCTCGTTGCGCCAGTCCACCAGCGCCGCCAGCGTGGTGGACTTGCCCGAACCGGTGGCCCCCACCATGATGCACAGGCCGCGCTTGGAAAGCACTACCTCTTTGAGAATCTGGGGTACACCCAGGCCGTCAATGGTGGGCAGCGTTGCCGGAATCACCCGCAGCACCAGTCCCACCTTGCCCTGCTGGATAAATACATTGACGCGAAAGCGTCCTACGTTGGGCGGCGAGATGGCAAAGTTGCCCTCCTTGGTGCGCTCGAATTCCGCGATCTGCTTGTCGCTCATGATGGAGCGTGCCAGCGCCAGCGTGTGGGCCGCGTTGAGCGGCTGGGGTGAGACCTTGGTGATCTTGCCGTCCACCTTGATGGCGGGTGGAAAGTCTGCCGTGATGAACAGGTCGCTGCCATTGCGGCTGACCATCAACCGCAGCAGGTCGTTGATGAATTTGGTTGCCTGATCGCGTTCCATATTGCTACTCCCTAATTAACTTTTTTCAGCCGGAGCACGTGCGCCACCCCAGGAACACCGCGGAACCGGCTTTGCCGGGCCGCTGGTGTTGCCCCCTGCAAGGGGCTGAGGGCCGCGGCTCCCAAGCTGCCTGCGCAGCTTGGGACGGTCCCTAAGAGTCGCTGCCTCTGGCATCGACACCGAAGCGGCTACGCGCAGCGAGCAAGCCGGGGGGTGTTTCATAGCTACCCGGGGAAGTTGTCCGGAATCTTGGCCTTGCTGCGCGCCTCGGCCGGGCTGATGATATTGCGCTTGACCAGGTCCGAGAGGTTCTGGTCCAGCGTCTGCATGCCCACGCTGTTGCCGGTCTGGATGCTGGAATACATCTGCGCCACCTTGGCCTCGCGGATCAGGTTGCGAATGGCACTGGTGCCCAACATGATCTCGTGCGCCGCTACGCGTCCCTGGCCGTCCTTGGTCTTGCACAGGGTCTGCGAGATCACTGCCTGCAGCGACTCCGACAGCATGGCCCGGATCATCTCTTTTTCTTCGGCCGGGAATACGTCAATGATGCGGTCAATCGTTTTGGCCGCACTCGATGTGTGCAGCGTGCCAAACACCAGGTGGCCGGTCTCGGCGGCTGTCATGGCCAGGCGTATGGTTTCCAGGTCGCGCATTTCACCGACCAATATTGCATCCGGGTCTTCGCGCAGTGCGGATTTCAGGGCGGCGGCAAAGGACAGCGTGTGCGGCCCCACCTCGCGCTGGTTGATCAGGCATTTCTTGGACTCGTGCACAAACTCGATCGGGTCTTCCACCGTCAGGATGTGGCCGAACTCGGTTTCGTTGAGGTAGTTGACCATGGCCGCCAGCGTGGTCGATTTGCCCGAACCGGTGGGTCCGGTCACCAGCACCATGCCGCGCGGCTTGAGCGCCAGTTCGCCAAAAATTTTGGGCGCATTGAGCTGCTCCAGCGACAAGATTTTGCTGGGGATGGTGCGGAACACGGCGCCTGCGCCGCGTTGGTGGTTGAAGGCATTGACCCGAAAGCGCGCTAAGCCGTCGATCTCGAACGAGAAATCGATCTCCAGAAACTCTTCGTAGTGCTTGCGCTGGGTGTCATTCATGATGTCGTACACCATGCTGTGGACCTGCTTGTGGTCCAGCGCTTCCACATTGATGCGACGTACGTCGCCGTGCACGCGGATCATGGGCGGCAGGCCTGCGGAGAGGTGCAGGTCGGAGGCCTTGTTCTTGACACTGAAGGCCAGCAATTGTGTGATATCCACAGAGGTCCTCTCTCACTTTGTTTGGTTTGGTACGCTCGGGCGATTATGACCATGATTGCCGACAAGCTCCAACGCGTGCGCAGCCAACTTTCAGACGCCTGCAAGTCCTGTTTCCGCCCAACCGATACCGTCCTGTTGCTGGCGGTTTCCAAGACCCGCGATGCAGCGACCGTGCGCCAGGCCTATGCCGCCGGACAGGTCGCCTTTGGCGAGAACTACATCCAGGAAGGCGTGGACAAGATCACGTCATTAGCCGACCTGCCACTGCAATGGCATTGCATAGGCCCGATCCAGAGCAACAAGACCCGGTTGGTGGCTGCGCACTTTGACTGGGTCCATTCGATTGACCGGCTGAAGACGGCGCAGCGCCTAAACGAGCAGCGCCCCGCAGACAAGGCACCGCTGCAGGTCTGCATTCAGGTGAATATCGATGGTGGCTCCAACAAGGCCGGCGTGGAGCCGGATGCCGTGTTGGAGCTGGCGCAGCAGATTCAGGCCATGCCCCACCTGAAGCTGCGTGGCCTGATGACGATCCCCGAACCCGCGCCAGACTTTGCCTCAGCGCTTGCCGTGCACCTGCGTGCACGCGCGCTGTTTGATGCGCTCAATGCGCAGGGTTTAGGGCTAGACACCCTGTCCATGGGCATGACGGACGATCTGGATGCAGCAGTGCAGGCCGGTAGCACCATGGTGCGCGTGGGTACCGCCATCTTTGGGCAGAGATAGAGCCCCCACGCTCGCTCGCTGCGGCTGGATCAGTCGAGCTTGATGTGGGTGGTGTTCTTGACTTCTTCCATCACCGCATAGGTGCGCGTCTCGCGCACGCCGGGCAACTGCCACAGCACGGTTCCGGCGAAGTCACGGTAGGCACCCATGTCGGCAATGCGGGTCTTGAGCAGGTAGTCAAAACCACCGGCTACCATATGGCACTCCTGGATTTCGCCATGCACCTGCACCGCCACCTTGAAGGCGTCAAACACATTGGGCGTGGTGCGGTCTAGCAGCACCTCTACAAACACCGTCATGCCGGCGTCGAGCTTGACCGGGTTCAGCCGCGCCTCGTAGCCCAGGATGTAACCGTCCTTGGTCAGGCGCTGCACCCGCGACAGCACGGCGGTCGGTGACAGGGCCACCGTCTCGGCCAGCTTCAGGTTGGACATTCGGCCATCCTGCTGCAGGCAATTGAGGATTTTCAGGTCAATACGGTCCAGGTCTGCGCGGCCGTTGGCAATGTGGTTCATGGTGGATTCTTCAGCCCGTATTCAGGAAAGGACGCCAAACAGCACTTGCTTTCACGGGCGGCCCGGACAAGCCAGGCTTTGGCTGAAGCATTCACTATTTGAAACAGCAATCCTAAGACAATCTGATGCGCTTAATCAGATTCTTGGGAACTTTTGATTAAATTTGGTTGAATTCAGTGGATCGCTATGAATTTGAGCTTTAGGCTGTTTTTTAGGTTGAATATGCGCAGTAATTTGACCGAATATCCTGGAAGATCGCGTTTTTCACTAATTTGAGGAGACCTCGGTGCTAATTCATTCCCAACTGCCTTTCCCCTACCGACCCGAGAGTGAGGTCGTGGCGCGACATTTGCAGGTGGTGAACACCGGTTTGGATTGGGCTGCCGCCGCCCGCGCGGCCACGCCCTGGGTGCAAGCTGTGCGCGACAACCCGCCGCCCTTTTGGGCCATGGAGAGCCTGCTGCGCGAATATCCGATCTCCAGCGCCGAGGGTCTGGCCCTGATGCGACTGGCCGAAGCCTTGCTGCGCGTGCCCGATGCCGAAACCGCGATTGCCCTGACCGCCGACCAACTGGGCCGGGCCGACTTTGACAACAGCGGCGACAAGGTGCTGTCGCGCCTAAGCAGCACCGCCATTGCCCTGTCCAAGCATTTCTTGCCCGACCCGCAAACCGGAGCCGGCCCGCAGACCGAGCCCGGCATCATGGCCAAGCTGGGAGCCCGCACCGTGGTGGCTGCCACCCTGCGCGCGGTGCAGCTGCTGGGGCGCCAGTTTGTGCTGGGCCAGGACATGCCCGAGGCGATGAAGGAGGCCGACGCTGCGCGCAAGCAGCAGGGATCGCTGACCTATTCTTATGACATGCTGGGCGAGGGCGCGCGCACCGATGCGGACGCGCTGCGTTACCTGAAAAGTTATACCGACGCGATTGCCTTTATCGCCAGCCACGGCGACAGCAGCCTTGCGCCCGAACGCAACGATGGCATCAGCATCAAGCTCAGCGCCCTGCATCCGCGCTACGAAGACGCGCAAAGCGAACGCGTGCTGGCCGAGCTGGTGCCGCGCGTCTGGAGCCTGTGCGAGCAGGCGGCCCGGGCCAATATCAACCTGACCATCGACGCCGAAGAGGTGGACCGGTTGGAGCTTTCGCTGGAGGTGTTCGATGCGTTGCTGCAGCGAGTCGCTCAGCACTGCCCGCAGTGGAGTGGCTTTGGCCTGGCCCTGCAGTCTTACCAGACCCGTTCGCTGGAGCTCATAGAGCACCTCACCGCGCTGGCGCGCAGGCTCAAGGTGCGGCTGATGTGCCGTCTGGTCAAGGGTGCCTACTGGGATGCCGAGATCAAGCGCGCCCAGGAGCTGGGCCTGCCCTGCTACCCCGTGTTCACCCACAAGCACCATACCGATGTGTCGTACCTGGCCTGCGCCAGGCTGCTGCTCGATGCACCGGACGCCATCTACCCCCAGTTTGCGACGCACAACGCCGCCACCATTGCCGCCATTCTGCAAATGGCAGCGCGCAGCGGCGGCCCCTTCGAGCTGCAGCGCCTGCATGGCATGGGCGAGGGCGTGTACCGCGAGGTGCTGAAAAACCCCGTTGTCGCCTGCCGCGTCTATGCGCCGGTGGGCGCGCACCGCGACCTCTTGGCTTATCTGGTGCGCCGGCTGCTGGAGAACGGCGCCAACTCTTCCTTTGTGCACCAGATGGCAGATGAGTCGGTGAACATGCAGGAGCTGCTGATATCGCCGCTGCGCCTGGAGCCGGTGTCTTCGCTGCCCATGCCGATCGACCTGTTTGGTGCCCATGCCGGTGCCCGCAAGAACAGCACCGGCCTGGACCTGACCGTGCCGGAAATGCGTGCGCCGCTGTTGGCTGCGCTGGCTGCCACCGCTGTGCCCGCCGTGGTTCCAGCCGACCTGGTCGATGTGGCCGAGGCCTTTCGCACCAGTCAGGCCAGCTTTGCCGCCTGGAGCCACACCGATGTGGGCCAGCGCGCTGCCATCCTGCGCCGCGCCGCCGACGCCATGCTGGCGCAAACCCCACAGCTGTGCGCCATGCTGGTCAAGGAAGCCTTCAAGACCTGGGGCGACGCGGTGTCCGAGGTGCGCGAGGCGGTGGATTTTTTGCGCTACTACGCCGATGAGGCCGAGCGCATCATGCAGCCCCTCTCCATGCCGCAGGTGCATGGCGTGACCGCCATGCCCTTCACCTATGGCGTGACCGGCGAGATCAACACCCTTCGTCTGACGGCGCGCGGCGTCTGGGTCTGCATCAGCCCCTGGAATTTTCCGCTGGCCATTTTTGCCGGCCAGGTGGCTGCAGCGCTGGCCACCGGCAACACCGTGCTGGCCAAGCCGGCCGAACAAACCCCCGGCATTGCGCTGGCTGCGGTGCAGATCCTGCATAACGCAGGTGTGCCGGTGTATGCACTGCAACTGCTGCATGGCGCCGGTGAGACCATTGGCGCGGCCCTGGTGGCGCAGAGCGGCGTGGCCGGTGTGGTGTTCACCGGTTCGACCCAGGTGGCCAAGATCATCCAGCGCGCCCTGGCCGCCAAGGACGGCGCCATCGTGCCCTTGATTGCAGAGACCGGTGGCATCAACGCCATGCTGGTGGACTCCAGCGCCCTGCCCGAGCAGGTGGTGGACGCGGTGGGCATGAGCGCCTTTCGCTCGGCCGGCCAGCGCTGCTCGGCCCTGCGCCTGCTCTGCGTGCATGAGTCGATTGCCGATGGCGTGATCGAGATGGTGCAGGGCGCGGCGCGCGAGCTCAAGGCCGGCGACCCCGCAGATATGGCCACCGATGTCGGCCCGGTGATTGACCGGGAAGCCTTTGACAATATCCAGCGCCAGATCCAGCGCCTAGGCCGCGAGGCTAAGGTGGTGGTGCAGCCGCAAGTTGGTGCGCCATCGGCCGTACCCCACCTGATTGCGCCGCACGCCTTCGAGGTCAAAAGCATTGCCGATGTCACGTCTGAGATCTTTGGCCCGGTGCTGCAAATTGTGCGCTGGAGCGGGGACCCCTCCTTGGTGGTGGCGCAGATCAATGCCCTGGGCTATGGCCTGACCTTTGGCATCCAGACGCGCATCGATTCGCGTGCCAACGCGCTGGCGCAGGCGGCCCACATCGGCAATGTCTACATCAACCGCAACATGATCGGCGCGGTGGTGGGGGTGCAGCCCTTTGGCGGCGAGGGCTTGAGCGGCACCGGCCCCAAGGCTGGTGGCCCGCACTACCTGTACCGCTTTTGCTCCGAGCAGACCGTCACCGTCAACACCACAGCCGCTGGCGGCAACGCGGCCCTGCTGGCGCGTTAGGTCTGGGGGCCTCCTACCGGGCGGCCCCAATGGAGGTCCACTATTTGGTGCGTGGAGGGTGCTGGCATAAACTGGCCGTTCAACACAAGGGAGGCCCGTGCAGACAAGACATCCAAGCAGGGGCCGCAGCGGCCCGGTTACAGGCACCGACAGATGGTGGGCATGACTGCGCTCACCGCTGCCCTGCTGCGTTTTAAACCGACGGGTGATTTTTGGGGCGGCTTTGCCTCCATGCTGGTGGCTCTGCCCGCATCGGTGGCCTTTGGCGTCACCGTGTATTCGGCCATCAGCCCCCAGTACGCCGTTTTTGGCGCCCTGGCCGGCATCCTGGGCGCCACCGCTCTGGGTCTGATTGCGCCCACCTTTGGCGGCACCGACCGGCTCATCAGCGCCCCCTGCGCCCCGGCAGCGGCGGTGCTTTCTGCCTTTGCGATAGAGCTGGTGCGCCAGGGCACGGCACCCAGCAGCATTGTGTTGTTGCTCACCGTGATGGGCATTCTCACCGGGCTGATCCAGATGTGCATTGGCTTCATGGGTGCGGGGCGTCTCATCAAGTACATCCCCTACACGGTGGTCAGTGGCTACCTGAGCGGCGTGGGCCTGATCATCATCGGCAGCCAGATTCCTCACTTTGTAGGCGCTGCCCAAGACCTGCCCTGGTGGCGTGCGCTGAGCTCACCCGCCGCTTGGGATGCGCGCAGCCTGGTGATAGGTGCTGCCACGGTGGCAGTGGCCCTGCTCGCACCCCGCGTGACCCGTGCCATACCGGCCACCATTCTGGGCATTTTGGCCGGCATCGCCGCCTATGTGGCGCTGTCCCGCACCGACCCTTCTATGCTGACGCTGGACAACAACCCTTTGGTGCTGGGTGCCCTGGGCGCCACCGGAGAGGGCTATCTGGAGACCATCGTCGGGCGCTGGAACGACATGGGCGAGTTGCGCCTGTCGCAGGTGGCCGGCCTGCTTGGCAGCGCGCTCACGTTGGCTGCTCTGTTGTCGATCGACACGCTTAAGACCTGTGTGGTGATCGACCAGATGACGCGCACCCGCCATGAGCCCAACCGTGAATTGTTTGCGCAGGGCCTGGCCAATATTGCCTCTTCTGCGGTGGGGGGCATGCCGGGAGCGGGCACCATGGGTGCCTCCATGGTCAACCTCAACAGTGGCGCCACCACCCGCCTGTCGGGCGTGATGGAGGGCGCGTTGTCCCTGGTGGCGGCGCTGGCCCTGAGCCAGTTCATTGCCTGGATTCCGGTGGCCACGCTGGCCGGCATATTGATCGTGGTGGGCCTGCGCATGATTGACACCAAGCCCCTGCGCTTTTTGGAGTCGCGCGCCACGGTGTTCGACTTTGCCGTGGTGGCCGTTGTAATTGCCTGCGCCCTGACGGTGGGCTTGATCGCCGCCTCAGCCACCGGTGTGGCCCTGTCGATTCTGCTGTTCGTGCGCGAGCAGGTGGGCGGTTCGGTGGTGCGGCACAAGACCTTTGTGAACCAGCGCTCCAGCACCTGGTACCGCCCCGAACATGAGATGCGCCTGATCGCCCAGCAGGGGGACAAGGCCGTCATCTTCGAGCTGCAGGGCAGTCTGTTTTTTGGCACCACCTACGAGCTCTATAGCGTGCTGGAGTTCGAACTCAAGACGCGCGACTATGTCATTTTGGACCTGCGCCGGGTCCAGTCGGTGGACATCACGGCCGCCCATATGCTCAACAATGTGCGCGACATGTTGCGCGAGCGCGGCAAGTTGCTGCTGCTCAGCCATGTGCGCGAGCAGTTGCCCAGCGGACGCAACCTGATGGAGTTTTTCCGCCAAAGCGGTTTGATCGAACCAGAGTCTGGCGGCAACCTGCCAGCGGGCGCCACAGCCCGTGCACCCACGGTGCGGGTCTTCAAAGACCTGCCGGCTGCCATCGAGTGAGTGGAGGACCAAATCGTGGGTGAGGTCGAACGCCCCGGCATCCTTGAGGCACCGCTGACGCTGCAGGAAATGGACCTGTTCAAGAGCCACAAGGGTGAGACCATTGCCGACCTGGAGTCGCGCATGCAGCAGCGCAGCTTCCACGCCGGAGAGACGATTTACGCCATCGGCGACCAGGTGCCCGAGCTGTTCCTGATCCGCCGCGGTGAGGTGCGCATCACCGCTCCGGTGGCGGGCAGCCGCCAGGTGCACCACATCGCCACCTACGGGCGCAGCGACTTCTTTGGCGGCATGTCCTTTTTGGACGAACATGTGCGCACCGAGAACGCCATCGCACAGACCGACGTCGAACTGTTTTCCCTGTCGCTGCAGCAGTACGAGCAGCTGACCGAGAGCCACAAAAAACTCTCGCTGCTGCTGATGACCGCCATCTCCCGCACCCTGGCCCAGCGCCTGCGCCACGCCGATGGCGAGCGCGTGCTGCTGCACGCATAGCCTGGATAGATAAAGGTCGCGTGCAGAAAAGAAGGGCGGGCCGGGATGGTGTACGTTAGGGGCCATGGCGCCGTCTGCGGGTGGCGGCCATTGCACCTGCCACCTCAATAGAAAGCCCACGCCCATGGCCGCCCAACGCCCCAACATTTTGTTCATCATGGCCGACCAGATGGCAGCACCCCTGCTGCCCATGTACCACCCGCAGTCGGTGGTGCAAATGCCCCACTTAAGCCGCCTGGCCGCCGAGGGTGTGGTGTTTGAGTCCGCTTACTGCCCCAGCCCCCTGTGCGCGCCCTCGCGCTTTAGCCTGGTCAGCGGGCAGTTGCCCTCGCAGATCGGTGCCTATGACAATGCGGCCGACTTCGCTGCCGACATTCCCACCTATGCGCATTACCTGCGCGATCTGGGCTACCGCACGGCGCTGTCGGGCAAGATGCATTTCTGCGGTCCCGACCAGTTGCATGGTTTCGAGGAGCGTATGACCAGCGACATCTATCCGGCCGACTACGGCTGGGCCGTGAACTGGGATGCGTTGGAGGTGCGCCCGAGCTGGTACCACAACATGTCTTCCGTGCTGCAGGCCGGCCCCAGCGTGCGCACCAACCAGCTCGACCATGACGAAGAGACCGTCTTCAAGGCGCGCCAGTACCTGTACGACCATGTGCGCAACACGCCCGAGCAGCCCTTTTGCCTGACGGTGTCGATGACGCACCCGCACGACCCCTACACGATACCGCCTGAGTATTACGAGCTGTACCGCGACGAAGACATTCCCATGCCGACCCACCCCATCGCGCAAGACGATCAGGACGCGCATTCCCAGCGCCTGCTCAAAGTCATAGACCTGTGGGACAAGCCGCTTTCTGAGGAGGCGATACGCCGGGCCCGACGCGCCTACTTTGGTTCCTGCAGCTATGTGGACGCCAAGATTGGCGAACTGCTCAAGACGCTCAAGGACTGCGGCCTGGCAGACGACACCATCGTCGTCTTCTCCGGTGACCATGGTGACATGCTGGGCGAGCGCGGGCTTTGGTACAAGATGCACTGGTTCGAGATGGCCGCGCGCGTGCCCCTGATCGTGCATGCACCCAAGCGCTTCAAGGCTGGTCGCGTGGCAGCCAGCGTCTCCACGATTGATTTGTTGCCCACCTTTGTGGAGATGGCCGACAGCCGGGTCGATCCGCTGCTGCCCCTGGATGGCCGCTCGCTGATGCCCCATCTGCAAGGCACAGGCGGGCACGACGAGGTGATTGGCGAGTACATGGCCGAGGGCAGCAAGACGCCGCTGGTGATGATTCGCCGTGGAGCCTGGAAGTTCATCTACGCGCAAGACGACATTTGCATGTTGTTCAACTTGCAGAGCGATCCCTCCGAGCGGTGCAACCTAGCAGCAGAGGCCGCCCACCAAGAAACCCTGCAGGCCTTTATGGCTGAGGCCGCCAAGCGCTGGGACCTGCCCGCCCTGCACCAGCAGGTGCTCAATAGCCAGCGCCGTCGCCGTCTGGTCTACAGCGCGCTGACCAAGGGAAAGCTCAAGTCCTGGGACCACCAGCCCTTTGTCGATGGCAGCCAGCAGTACATGCGCAACCACATCGACCTCGATGACCTGGAGCGCCGCGCGCGCTTTCCACGACCTTAAAAGTATGAAAGAGTAGGTTGGGCACCGCTGCGCTGGGGCTAAGATAGCGAGCGCCGGGTTGGACGGCTTCAAATATAAAGAGAAACACACCATGAGCGAAAAATCTGTACCTTTAGCCCGCGCCCTGTTGGGCGACAGGGTGCTGCTGCTAGCCGTCGCACTGAGCGCATTGGCCAGCGTGGTGCTCGGCATGCAGTTCGTCGAATCCGGACTCGCCATAGGCGCCACCGTGGCGCTGCTGTTGATTGCCGGTCTTGCCTATGGCAGCGGGCCGGGCTCTGCGGGCAGCCGCTATGTGCTGACCTTTGTGTTGGTGTCGTTTGTGGCGCTGCATCTGCAGCTGGCGCAGGGCATGCTGGAGCTGCACTTCGGGGTCTTCGTGGTGCTGGCCTTTTTACTGGTCTATCTGGACTGGAAGGTGATCGTGTTTGGGGCCCTGCTGTTTGCCGTTCACCATGTCGTCTTTGACCGTTTGCAGGCCGCTGGTATGGGTTTTTACTGCACCACTGAGGCCAATTTTCCGCGCGTGATACTGCATGCCGTGTACGTGGTAATCCAGTCCGGCGTCGAGGTGGTACTGGCCCTGAGCATGGGTCGCGCCTCGCAAGAAGGCGAGGAGCTGGCGCGTCTGGTGACCAGTGTGAACCGAGCCGACAGCATTGCGCTGGACGTGCGTGGCCTGCGCTTGAGCACACCAGGCGCGCTGGCACTGCAATCCACGCTGCAGCGCATGGAGGCCGCCGTATCCGCAGTGCGCCATGGGGCGCAGAGCATGGATGTGGCGTGCACCGAAATTGCCAGCGGCAACCAGGACCTGAGCGACCGCACCGAGCAGACCGCAGGCAATTTGCAGCGCACCTCCACCAGCATGGCGGCGCTGACGCAGACCGTGCGCCAGAGCGCCGACAGTGCGCAGCAGGCCAACCGACTGGCACTGAACGCCAGCTCGGTGGCAGCGCAGGGCGGCGTGGTGGTGGCCCAGGTGGTGGCGACCATGCAGGGCATCAATGAGAGCTCGCGGCGCATCTCCGACATCATCAGCGTGATCGACGGCATCGCCTTTCAGACCAATATTTTGGCGCTCAATGCGGCCGTGGAGGCTGCGCGCGCCGGTGAGCAGGGCCGCGGCTTTGCCGTCGTGGCCTCCGAGGTGCGTTCCCTGGCCGGGCGCAGTGCCGAAGCGGCCAAGGAAATCAAGAGCCTGATCAACGCCAGCGTGGAGCGGGTGGAGCAGGGCAGCGCCCTGGTCGGACAGGCCGGCACCACCATGGCCGAGGTGGTGGACAGCATCCGCCGGGTGACCGACATCATGGGTGAGATCAGCTCGGCCACGGCCGAGCAGGCCAACGGTATGGCTCAGGTGGGCAGTGCCGTCCATGAGATGGACCAGGCCACCCAGCAAAACGCCGCCCTGGTGGAGCAGATGGCCGCCGCCGCTGCCAGCCTGAAATCACAGTCGCAGGATCTGGTGCATACCGTTGCCGTGTTCCAGTCGCAAGACGATGGCGGGGTGCGTCGCCTGGATTGGTAAGCATGGCGCGCGTGCTGCTGGCTTATTCCAGCGTGGACGGGCAAACCTTGAAGATTTGCCAGCGTTTGCAGCAGCTGTTCATGTCCCTCGGGCACAAGGCGGAACTGTTCGCAATCGGCCAAGCTGCTGGCCCGAACCTGGACGCGTTTGACCGCGTCGTCATCGGCGCCAGCATCCGCTACGGCAAGCACCGCCCGGAGGTCTATCGCTTCATCGAGGCCCACCGCGAGGCGCTTGAGCGCAAACCCAGCGCATTCTTTTCGGTCAATGTCGTGGCCCGCAAGCCCGGCAAAAACACCGCCGATACCAACCCCTATATCCGGACCTTCAGACGCACGACCAGCTGGGTGCCTGGGGTGATCGCAGTCTTCGCCGGCAAGATCGATTACCAGCGCTACGGCTATTTCGACCGCCTGGTCATCCGGCTCATCATGTGGGTCACCAAGGGGCCGACCGACCCGGCTGCCTGTGTCGAGTTCACCGATTGGCAAGCGGTGGAGCGCTTCGCGCAGCAGGTGGGTTCAGGCGCCGAATAACCGGCGAGACAGAACGGTCTGTCACTTTCTGGTTTGTATCGTCTTTCCAGATCCGTCAGCGATGGGCATTGGGTTGGCGCAGCCTGAAAGGTCAACAGGGGGAAGGCGCAGATGCAGCGTCAGGAGCCATTGGGATTTTGGCCGGGGATGACTCTGATGGGCTGAAAGCAGGTGTTTGTGACGGTCCGCTTTCTGGTGATCTGGTTCGCATCCAGGATGAAACCGATGTCCATGGACATATATCTGTCGGCGGCACCCACCGTCCGCAGCCAGATCAATTTCAATAGCCGGAGCAGAAGCGACAAGGGTTGATCTCCAATCAACCCTTGTGAGGACTCAGCCCGAAATGGCCCGTTAAAAAGCCGTTCGGTTGCAGCCTAGAACTTGTAGCTGTAGTCGATGTAAAGGCGGTCGTTTTCCCAGGACGAGCGGGTCATTCCCTTGACATTGGCGTTCGCCGTGTAGTTGTCTACGCCTGAGCTGTAGCTGCCATAGATATAGCTCACGGACAGGTTCTTCACCGCAGGCACTTCGTACTTGACGGTCAACTCACGATAGGTTTCATTGCCCACCGCCGTATTGGTGCGGTTGCTGCTTTTGGCGCCGGTGCCGTTGACATACTTCAGTGCGGTGGAAAGGCCGGCAATATAGCTCTTCCAGTTGTAAGCTAGGCGTGCCGACCAGACGGATTCGCCGTTGTTGGCGAAGTCCGGCCCCAAAGCGGAAGAGGTGGGGAATGGGTTGGTGCCATGGTCCTGGTTCAGGCTGCCGGTTTTGACGGCATTGGCGGCAAAGTTGTCCTCAATCCACAAACCGTCAAACTTGGAAACTGCAGCGCCCAGGGTCCAGTTGGCGAGTTTCCAGTCCGCATCCAGGTAAATGCCGGTGGCGTTGTTCGACACGGCGCCGGTACCGGTGCAGTCCAGTTCCTTTTCTGCGCCACACACAAACAGGCGGCCGGCATCCTTGGAGTTGAACAGGCCCGCGCTCAGCTTCAGGGCGTCCTTTTCCAGCGGGATGGTGTAGGCACCCACGACGCCATATTTGTTCAGGTAGTCCTTGGCATTCAGGAATTCGGCTGTGATGGCGATGGGGCCCTGCGTATAGCTGCCGCCGAGGATGCTGATGCTTTCGATGGCATTGGGCACACCGGCAGCGGTGGACTCGGTCCTGAACTTTTCAAAATCTGCACTGCTGCGTGCGCGCCATTGGTCGTATACCGCGCCATAGATCTTTGTGGAGGTGCTGGGCCGCAGACTGCCGCTGATGCCGGAAAAAGTGTCGGGCACGGCGCGCGTGCCACTGCTTTTGAGCAGCAGTCCGTTTTGCAATTGACGTCCCAAGTCGATCTGGGCGAAGTCATTGAACTTCATCTTGATGACGGCCCGGCCGAGCGCCAGGCTGGAGTCGGCCAACTTGCCGTTGTTTCCCACTTCTAGCAGGCTGGTGGTCGGCGTGCCGCTGTCAGACAGCTTGACCACGCCGTAGAGCGAGGCGTCAAAACCGATCCAGTCAGAAACAAAAGGCGACTTGTAGTTCAGTTGCAGGCCTTGCGCCGCCTGTTGGTAACTGACGGCCGTTGCGGTGGCCTGATTGGCCACGCTCTTGTCATTCCAATAAACCGTCTTGGCTACCAACTCGAGTTCGTGGCCGCCCTCCAGTGCCCACGCGGCAGCGGGGACGAAAAGCCCCGCCACCAACGAGGCCAGCAAGCTGGTCTTGAATCCGTATTCCATACTTTCTCCTGTTTATTTGGTTTGTAGATGTCGCGCACATCTCGGGCGTCTGCGCCCTTGATGGAATTGCCAACGGCCGCAGTGTAGAAATGCTCGACGAATTGCGGAAATGATTAATGCGTTAGCATTGTTGCGATCCAAGAATGAATGGATTTTCATGAAAATTGACTTCGATGGCATCCAGGCTTTTGTGCGTGTGGCGGAGCTGGGCGGTTTCAACAAGGCGGCCGATCAGCTGCACCTGACCCAGACGGCGCTGACCCGCCGTATCCAGAAGCTGGAGGCCTATCTGGGCGTGCGCCTGCTGGACCGGACTACGCGCTCCGTGGAGCTGACCGTGGTCGGGCGGGAGTTTCTGCCCCAAGCCCAACGCATGGTGACGGAGATGACCCTGGCCTTTGGCCGGCTCAAAGACGTGTCACGCCACGCGATCGGCAACGTCACGCTGGCCACTATTCCCACCATGGCCGCCTCCACCTTGCCCGCCGTCATCCGCAAGTACGTGGACCGCTATCCGGGTAACCGCATCCGGGTGATGGACGGCACTGCCTCCGAGGTGCGTGATGCCGTGCTGCATGGTGTGGCGGAATTTGGCATCAGCATCCAGATGGCCACCCGTCCCGAGTTGCTGGAGGTGCCCATCCTCAAGGAGCCCTTCATGCTGTTCTGCTGTGAGGCGCATCCCTTGAGCCAACACAAGTCGGTGACCTGGTCCGACCTGCGCTCTGCCGAGCTGATCATGATTGGCGGCCAGAGTGCCAACCGGGTGCTGATTGACTACCAGTTGACGCGCAAGCGTATTGCGCTCGACAGCCACTACGAGGTGCAGCACCTGTCCACCGCACTCGGGCTGGTGGCTGCGGGTGTGGGCGTGGCCATACTGCCGTTTTCGACCATGGGCAAAGAAGCCGCTCCCGGCGTGTGCCGCATTCCGCTGGTGGGACCGGTGATCAGCCGCACCCTGGCGCTGACGCGCCGTGCGGGCAGCACGCTGTCACCAGCGGCACAGGCGTTTTACGAAATGCTGCACGCGGAACTCACCACCTCGGTCAAGACAAAGCCGCGCGCACGGCCTTAGCGCCAGACTTCCACTCGACACATAAGTCGTAGAGCTGTTGCGCTGCGGGAGACAGTACCGCTGAGCGCCGCCGTATCAAGCCCACCTTGCGCGTCACGACCGGGTCGACCAGGGGCACGCTGACCAGCAGGGGATGGTCCGCCGCAGGCATGGCCATGGCCGGTACCACGGCCACACCCAGACCAGCTTCTACCAGCCCCAGGGTGGTGGTGCCATGCTGGGTTTCGTAGGTGCTCTGGGGTTGCCCCTTCAAACCGGCCAGCGCCTGGTCCAGCAGCAGGCGGTTGCCAGAAGCCTTGCCAACTGCGATGTAGTCGTACTGCGCCAACTCGGCCCAGCGCACCCGGGCCTTGCCGGCCAGGGGGTGGTCGCGCCGGCAGGCGGCCACAAAGCGCTCTTCCAGCAAGGGCTCAAACTCCACGTCACTTTCCTGCGAGCCAATGAAATTCAGGCCAAAGTCCGCCTCACCACGCGACACCGCAATCAGCACCTCATTGGCGCTGTCGTCCATGATCTTGACCCGAATCTTGGGGTACAGCGCGTGGTAGCGGGCGATCACGCTGGACAGAAAGTAATTGACCGCAGAGGGCACGCAGGCCACGGTGACCTCGCCCATGCGGGTGGCAGCCACGCCCCGGATGCCCAGCAAGGTGGTGTCCAGCGCGTCCAGTATGTGGCGCAACTGGCGGTCAAAGTCGCGCCCCACGGCGGTCAGGTTGACGCGCCGCGTGGTGCGCTCTAACAGGCGCGCACCCAGGGCTTGCTCCAGCTTGTCAATGCGGCGGCTAAACGCCGGCTGCGAAATGTGCACGGATTCAGCCGCCTTGCGAAAGCTGCCGATCTCGGCCAGCGCGCGAAAGGCCAGCAAGTCGTTCAGGTCAAAGTTCATGGCCATGGGTGTATCCTTTATTGATGCGTATTGTGGATCAATCAATCCCAAATATGCAATTCACAAACCAATGCATCTGGGAGATCATGCGGGCCATGCAACGTAGCTCCATTCCATATTGGACGCGCTGCAGTCCGCGAACACCCATTCGGATACCTACCAAGCAGGAGACAACCATGACCCGTCAATACACCCGCCGCCTGGCGGCCAGCCTTTTACCTTCACTGGCCGCCCTGGCTGCCGCCACGGCCTTGTGCCTGCCCGGCCTTGCGCTGGCGCAAGCCCCCATCGTGATCAAGTTCTCCCATGTGGCGGCGGTGGATACGCCCAAGGGGCAGGCCGCCGAGTACTTCAAGAAAATTGTGGAGGAGCGCACCAAGGGCCAGGTGAAGGTCGAGGTGTTTGCCAACAGCACCCTGTTCAAGGACAAGGAAGAGCTCGAAGCCCTGCAGATCGGCACGGTGCAAATGCTGGCGCCAGTGCCCGGCAAGTTCGGTCCCCTGGGCGTCAAGGAATTTGAGGTGTTTGACCTGCCCTACATCTTCAAGGACATCGATGCGGTGCACCGCTTTTCACGCGGTCCCGGTGGCGCTGGCTTGCTCAAACGGCTGGAATCGCGCGGCGTGGTCGGCCTGTCCTACTGGGACAACGGCTTTCGCGTGATGAGCGCCAACAAGCCCATCCATACCCCCGCCGAAATGCGCGGCCTGAAGATGCGCATCAACTCCTCCAAGGTGAACGCAGCCATCATGAAGGCGGCCGGTGCACAGCCCCAAAGCCTGGCCTTCTCCGAGGTCTACCAGGCCCTGCAAACCGGCGTCGTCGACGGCACCGAAGGCCCTCTGTCCAACCTCTACACGCAAAAGCAGTACGAGGTGCAAAAGCACGTCACGCTCTCGTACCACACCATCAGCAGCTATGTGGTGGTCGCCAACAAGAAGTTCTGGGATGGTCTGCCGCCCAATATCCGGACCACGCTGGAAGTCGCCATGAAGGACGCCACCGAATTCAACGACACGGTCGCTGAAAAGGACGAGGCCGCCGCCCTGGCCGCCATCAAGGCCTCCGGCAAGTCCACGGTCTATGCGCCCACCGCGGCTGAAAAAGACGCCTGGGTCAAGGCCATGGCGCCCGTGCATGCCGAAATGGCTGAGCGCGTGGGCGGCAAGGCCTTTATCGACTCCGTGATCGCGGCCTCCGCGAACTAACCCCCCTGCAGCCTGTCCTTTCAGGGCCATCCACGCTGTGGATCGCCTTGGGGAGACGTGCGCCTCAACCCAACCTGGAGAAAAGCCCATGAAATTCCTTGACCGACTGGAAGAGACGCTGATCGCGTTCCTGGTCGCCGGCGCCACCGCCATCATCTTTGCCGCAGTCGTGCACCGCTTCCTGGCGTCCTGGAACGTTCCGGTGATTCAGGATCTGGCGATGCAGATCAACATGTCCTGGGCGCAGGAGCTGTGCATCATCATGTTTGTCTGGATGGCCAAGTTCGGCGCCGCCTATGGCGTGCGTACCGGCATCCACGTCGGCGTGGATGTGTTGATCAATCAGCTGGGTGACCAGAACCGCAGCCGCTTTGTGCTGTTCGGCCTGTTGGCCGGCGCCACCTTTACCAGCATTGTCAGCGTGCTCGGGGGCAGCTTTGTGTGGGAGAACGGCGCGCACTACGCCTTTATGCACCTCCTGAACCAGATTCCGGAAGGGCTGTATCCCGGCCCCACTACGCCAGACCTGGAATGGCAAACCTGGATCGTCTATTCCGCCGTGCCCCTGGGCTCGGCCCTGATGTGTTTTCGCTTTCTGCAGGTGGCCTGGCAGTTTTCCCGCACCGGTGAACTGCCGCACCACGACCACAGCCATGTGGACGGCCTGGATGACGTCGAGATCACCGACCAGTTCCACCCCCACGAAACACACACTGCAAATACCTCCAACGGGAGCAAAAAGTAATGAGCACCCTCATCATCCTGGGCCTGCTGATCGTGCTCATGCTCACGGGCATGCCGATCTCTATTTCGCTGGGCCTCACCGTCCTGTCGTTTCTGTTTGCCTTTACCGAGGTGCCGATCGAGTCGGTCGCGCTCAAGCTGTTTACCGGCATTGAGAAGTTCGAAATCATGGCCATCCCGTTCTTCATTGTGGCGGGCAACTTCCTGACCCACGGTGGCGTGGCCCGGCGCATGATTGCCTTTGCCACCTCCCTGGTGGGTCACTTCTATGGTGGCCTGGGCCTCTCGGGTGTGGTGGCATGCGCCTTGTTTGCAGCCATCTCCGGCTCGTCGCCGGCTACCGTGGTGGCGATTGGCTCTATCCTGCTGCCTGCCATGGTGAAGGCTGGCTACCCCATGAAGTTTGGCGCTGGCGTGGTCACGGTATCGGGCGGTCTGGGGATTCTGATTCCGCCCTCGATTGCCATGATCGTGTACGCCGTGTCGACCAATACCTCGATTGGTGCGCTCTTCATGGCCGGTGTGGTGCCAGGCATCTTTCTGGCCTTCCTGCTGGGCGTGACCACCTGGCACATTGCCCGCAAAAACAAGTACCCGCGCCAGCCCAAGGCCACCTGGGGCGAGCGCTACAAGGCACTGCGTGAAGCCTTCTGGGGCGTGCTGCTGGTGTTCATCGTCATGGGCGGCATTTACTCGGGCGTATTCACGCCGACGGAAGCCGCTGCGGTGGCTGCGGTGTATGCCTTTGTCATCGCCATCTTTGTCTACAAGGACATGGGTCTGCGCGACGTGCCCAAGGTGCTGATCTCCTCGGCCAATATGAGCGCGATGCTGCTCTACATCATCACCAACGCGGCGCTGTTCTCCTTCCTGATGTCCTACCAGCATGTGCCCGAACAGATGGCCAACTGGATGCTGGCACAGGGCCTGGGGCCTATCGCCTTCCTGCTGATTGCCAACATCCTGCTGCTGGCAGCGGGCAACTTCATGGAGCCCACTTCGATCATCCTGATCCTGGCGCCCATTCTGTTCCCCATTGCCATCAAGCTGGGCATTGACCCGATCCACTTCGGCATCATCATGACCGTCAACATGGAGATCGGCATGTGCCACCCGCCGGTGGGACTGAACCTCTATGTGGCCTCCGGCATCACCAAGATGGGCATCACCGAGCTCACTGTGGCCGTGTGGCCCTGGTTGCTGACCATGCTGGGCTTCCTGGTGCTGGTCACCTACTGGGCACCGCTGACCCTGTGGTTCCCGCGCTGGCTGGGAATGATGTAAGTACCCCCGCGCCACCCACACGACTTCAAGGAGAACACCCATGCAACTCACAGACTGGATCGGCCGCTCGGAGCAGGTCAGCGACACGGCCACACCCACGCCCTATGCCGCCCTGTCGGCCACCTTTGACCGCGACCCGGTGCGCCCGGCAGCCGGTACGCTGCTGCCACCGCTGTGGCACTGGCTGTACTTTCTGCCGCTATACCGGCAGTCCGAAATCGGTGCCGACGGCCACGCCAAACGCGGCGGCTTTCTGCCGCCGGTGCCGCTGCCCCGGCGCATGTGGGCCGGCAGCCAGTTCACGTTTCACAAGCCTCTCTGCATCGGTGATGCGCTGGAGCGCACCTCGACGATTGACAACGTGAGCGAGAAGTCCGGTCGCACCGGACCCCTGGTGTTTGTGAAGGTGCGCCACGAGATCCGCCGTGCGGGTGAAACCGAGATTGCACTCACGGAGTTCCACGACATCGTCTACCGGGAGGCAGCGCAGCCCGGCGCAGTGGAGCCCGCACCCCAGGCGGCGCCTGCTACGGCCACCTGGGAAAAGCGCTGGGTGCCCGACGACGTGCTGCTGTTTCGCTACTCGGCCCTGACCTTTAACGGCCACCGCATCCACTACGACCGCAAGTACGTGACCGAGACCGAGGGCTACCCCGGCCTGATCGTGCATGGCCCCATGGTCGCCACCCTGTTGCTGGACCTGCTGCGCCACCAGATGCCGGATGCCGAGGTGCTGAGCTACCAATTCCGCGCCGTGCGCCCGGTGTTTGACATCCACCCTTTCTTCGTCTGTGGCGAGGTCTTGGCCGATGGCAAAACGATTCACCTGTGGGCCAAAGACCATGCAGGCTGGCTGACCATGGACGCAACCGCCGTCATTCGCTAAGGACACCGCAATGAGACCCCTGCAAGGAATTACTGTTGTCACGCTGGAGCATGCGATTGCTGCCCCGTTTGCCACGCGCCAACTGGCTGATCTGGGCGCGCGCATCATCAAGATCGAACGCCCCGGCGTGGGCGACTTTGCGCGCGGCTACGACAACCGCGTACGCGGCATCGCCTCGCACTTTGTCTGGACCAACCGCAGCAAAGAGAGCCTGACGCTGGATGTGAAGCACCCCGAGGCGCAGCACATCCTCAAGCGCATCATTGAAGAAGAGGCCGACGTGGTGGTGCAGAACCTGGCACCCGGTGCCGCTGCACGCTTGGGCCTGTCCTACGAGGTGCTGAGCAAGGCCAAGCCCGGCATCATCGTCTGCGACATTTCCGGCTACGGTGACAACGGCCCCTACCGCGACAAAAAGGCCTACGACTTGCTGATCCAGAGCGAAGCCGGCTTTGTCTCCGTCACCGGCACCGAAGACACGCCCTCCAAGGCCGGCCCCTCGATTGCGGACATCGCCGCCGGCATGTACGCCTACACCAACATCCTGGCCGCACTGATGCACCGCCAGCAAACCGGCGAAGGCCAGCACATCGACATCTCCATGCTGGAGGCCCTTACCGAGTGGATGGGCTACCCGTTGTATTACTCGCTGGACGGCGCGCCGCCCCCCAAGCGCACCGGTGCCAGCCACGCCACCATTTACCCCTACGGCCCGTTCCCGGCGGGCGACGGCAAGACCGTCATGCTGGGCCTGCAGAACGAGCGCGAGTGGAAGGCCTTTTGCGAACAGGTACTGCAGCAGGCGGCGCTGGCCAGCGATGAACGCTTTGTCAGCAACCCAAAACGCGTGGCCGCGCGCACCGAGCTCTATGCACTGATCGTGCAGGCCTTCTCCAGCCTGACGGCCGAGCAGGTGGTGCAGCGCCTGGAGGCCGCACAGATTGCCAACGCCCAGGTCAACACCATGCACGAGGTGTGGGCGCATCCGCAACTGAAAGCGCGCCAGCGCTGGACCACAGTGGACACCTCGGTGGGCACCGTGCCGGCGCTGCTGCCGCCGGGCTCCTGGAGCAAAGGCCTGCCGCGCATGGACGCCGTGCCGGCGCTGGGCCAGCACACCGACAGCATTCTGGGCGCACTGGGCTACAGCAGCGCGCAGGTGGCCGACTTGCGCACGCAGGGGGCCGTGTGAGCGGTCCCACCGACGTCGCACTTACCGACACCGGAGGCTGGGCGGCAGAGCGCTCTGCTCCGTGTCCCCCGCCTGCTTCGCAGGCTCCTCCTTTACCTGCGCAGAACGCTCTGCCACCCAGCCTCCTCGCCCGCGCCTATTTGTTCGTGCCCGGCAACCGACCTGAGCGCTTCGCCAAGGCCCTGGCCAGTGGCGCAGACCGGGTGATCCTGGATCTGGAAGACGCCGTGCTGCCGGCCGACAAAGCGCTGGCACGCAGCGCCATTGCGGCCTGGGTTGCCACCCTGGACGTGGCGACGCGAGCGCGGCTGCTGGTGCGCATCAATGACGCCACGACCCCCTGGTACGTCGAAGACCTGGCCTGGCTGCCGGGCAGCCTGCTCAGCCACGCCATGTTGTCCAAGTGCGAGCACCCGGCGCAAGTGGCCGCGGTGTGCGAGCGCCTGCCGGCGCAGGGCACGGTGCTGCCGCTACTGGAAACCGCGCGCGGTGTGCTGGCGGCACAGACCATTGCAGCTGCGCCGCAGGTGGCACGGCTGGCCTTCGGTTCGCTGGACTATCTGCTGGATCTGGACCTGCCCGGCCCCGGCTTTGCCCTGGACAGCGCAGCCACCACACTGGCAATGGCCTCGCGCGCGGCTGACTTGCCGGCACCGCTGGCCGGTGTCACTGCGGCACTGGACCTGGATCAATTGCAGGCCGATCTGGCCCATGCCCGCTCCCTGGGCTATGGCGCCAAGATGTGCATTCACCCAACGCAGGTAGCGCTGGTGCGCGAAGCCTTTCAACCCGATGCACAGGCGCTGGCCTGGGCCCAACGTGTGGTCTCTGCCTGGCAACAGGCCGACGGCAGCGGTGCCATCCAGGTCGACGCCCGCATGGTCGACAAACCGGTGCTGCTGCGCGCCGAACGCATTCTGGCCCAGGCGGGCCAATCCCTTCAATCCCTTTAGGAAACACCATGGCATCCACCATCATCGACTCCCGCATCTTTGGCGACATGTTCAGCGACGCACGCATGCGCGACGTCTGGTCGGACGAGAACCGCACCGCCAAGTACCTGGACATTGAACGCGCGCTGGCCAAGGTGCAGGGCCGCTTAGGCATCATCCCGCAAGAGGCTGCAGATGAGATCGTCAAGAACTGCGAGCCCTCGCAAATCGACTGGGTCAAGCTCAAGGCCAAGACCGAGCAAATCGGCTACCCCATCATTGCCGTGGTCAACCAGATCAACGCCAACTGCCGCGACGGCCTGGGCGAGTACTGCCACTGGGGTGCCACCACGCAGGACATCACCGACACGGCAGCCGTGCTGCAAATGCGGGAAGGCCTGGCCCTGATCGAGCAGGACCTCAACGACATCGGCGACGCACTGGCGCAACTGTGCGTGACCCACCGCGACACGCCCATCATCGGCCGCTCCAATCTGCAGCAGGCAACACCCATCACCTTTGGCTACAAGATGGCCAGCATCCTGGCCGGCATAGACCGCCACCGCGAACGCCTGCAGCAGCTCAAGCCGCGCGTGCTGATGGGCGAGTTTGGCGGCGCCTCGGGCACGCTGTCGTCGCTGGAGCGCGGCGCCATGGAAACCCAGGCCGGCCTGATGCAGGAACTCGGTCTGGCGCAGCCCCTTATCTCCTGGCACACGGTGCGCGACACCATTGCCGAGGTCGGTGCCTTCCTCGGTCTGGTGGGTGGCTCGCTGGGCAAGATCGCCATGGACGTGAAGCTGCTGATGCAGACCGAAGTGGCCGAGGTGTTCGAGCCCTATGCACCCGGACGCGGCTCCTCGTCGACCATGCCGCAAAAGCGCAACCCGATTTCCTGCCTGTACATCCACGCCAATATCTCGGTGGTGCGCCAGCACGCCGCGGCCCTGATGGATGCCATGGTGGCCGACCACGAACGCTCCACCGGTCCCTGGGAGATTGAATGGGTGTCGTTGCCGGAAATCTTCTGCCTGTTGTCCGGCGCCCTGAAGCAAACCAAGTTTGTCTTGCAGGGCCTGGAAGTGGACGCCGTGCGCATGCGCGCCAACATGGACCTGACCAACGGGCTGGTCATGTCCGAGGCCGTGATGATGGGCCTGGGGCGCTACATAGGCCGCGAATACGCGCACGATCTGGTGTATGACCTGTGCCGCCAGGCACTCAAGGAAAACCGCCCGCTGATCGACATCCTGGAAGCGCACCCCGAGATCAACAAGCACGTCAACCGCAGCCAGCTCGAAGCCCTGTGCAATCCCGTCAACCACCTGGGGCAGGCCGGCGTCATGGTGGACCGCGTGCTGGCTGCGCGCCAGAAGGCGTAAGCGCAGCATGCACACGCACACACCTGCAGCCCAACAGTTTGATGTCCTGGTGATAGGCGGCGGCAACGCCGCCCTGTGCGCCGCCCTGATGGCGCGTGAGGCTGGTGCCAGCGTGCTGCTGCTGGAAGCCGCACCACGCGAATGGCGCGGCGGCAATTCCGCCCACACGCGCAACCTGCGCTGCATGCACGATGCGCCGCAGGATGTGCTGGTGGATGCCTACTCCGAGGAAGAGTTCTGGCAGGACCTGCTCAAGGTCACCGGCGGCCTGACCAACGAGGCGCTGGCCCGCCGCGTGATCCGCGACTCCAGCACCTGCCGCCCCTGGATGCGCTCGCATGGCGTGCACTTCCAGCCTTCGCTTTCCGGCGCCCTGCACACGGCGCGCACCAATGCCTTTTTCATGGGCGGCGGCAAGGCCCTGGTGAACGCCTTTTTCCGCAGCGCCGAGCGCCTGGGCGTGGAGGTGCGTTACAACGCGCCCGTAACCACCCTGGAGATACAGGACGGCCACTTTGTTGCCGCGCATGTGGAAACCACCTTGCCCGACGGCAGCCAGCAGACCGAGCGCATTGCCGCACGCAGCTGTGTGCTGGCGGCCGGCGGCTTTGAGTCCAACCGCGATTGGCTGCGCGAAGCCTGGGGTGTGAATGAAGCCGGCGAGACCCCTTCGGACAACTTCCTGATCCGCGGCACCCAGTTCAACCAGGGCGTGCTGCTGCGCCACCTGCTCGACGACCACGGTGCCGACCGCATCGGCGACCCGACCCAGGCCCATATGGTGGCCATTGATGCGCGTGCGCCGCTGTATGACGGCGGCATCTGCACGCGGATTGACTGTGTGTCGCTGGGCGTGGTGGTGAACCGCGAGGCAAGGCGCTTTTATGACGAGGGCGAAGACTTCTGGCCCAAGCGCTATGCCATCTGGGGCCGCCTGGTGGCGCAACAACCGGGGCAGATTGCCTATTCCATCATTGACGCCAAAGCCATTGGCCGCTTCATGCCGCCGGTGTTTCCGGGTGTCAAAGCCGACACCCTGGAATCCCTGGCGCAGCAACTGGGCCTGGACCCCACCACCTTTATGCAAACCCTCAATCACTACAACAGCGCCTGCCAGAACGGCACGTTTGACCACACGGCGCTGGACGATTGCCACACCCGCGATCTGGCACCGGCCAAAACGCACTGGGCGCGGCCCATCGATACCGCCCCCTTCTATGCCTATGCGCTGCGCCCCGGCGTGACGTTTACCTACCTGGGCCTCAAGACCGATGAGACCGCCGCAGTGCGCTTTGGCGATGTGCCCAGCGACAACCTGTTTGTGGCCGGGGAAATGATGGCCGGCAATGTGCTGGGCAAGGGCTATACCGCCGGTGTCGGCATGTCGATTGGCACCGCCTTCGGCCGCATTGCCGGAACGCAGGCCGCAATGGCCGTGCAGAAGGGGGCGCGCCATGCAAACGCTTAATGCCCTGATCCTGGATGCACGCCAACTGGCTTCTGGCACGGGCCATGCCACCGATGCCGTCACCGAAGCCGCGCGCCAGATGCAGATCTGCAATGCCTGCCGCTATTGCGAAGGCTTTTGCGCCGTGTTTCCGGCCATGACCCAGCGCCTGGAGTTCAACGCCGCCGACCTGCATTACATGGCCAACCTGTGCCACAACTGCGGCGCCTGTCTGCATGCCTGCCAGTACGCGCCGCCGCATGCGTTTGCCGTCAATGTGCCGCAGGCCATGGCCAAGGTGCGGGGCGAGACCTATGTGGCCTACGCCTGGCCGGCACCACTGGGCCGGCTCTACCAGCGCAACGGTCTGGTGGTGGCCCTGGCACTGGCCAGCGGCCTGGCGCTGTTCCTGCTGCTGGCGCTGGCCGCCAACGGCACGCTCTGGGGTGGCCCGGCCGGTGGCAGCTTTTACAAGGTGTTTCCGCACGACGTGCTGGTGCTGATGTTTGCGCCGATTTTCCTTTGGTCCGTGTTGGCATTGGGGGTGGGTGTGACGCGCTTTTTGCGCGACATCTCACCGGTCACCTCCGGGCAAGTGGCCGTGGGTGCCGACGCCGTGCAGGCTGCCAGCGATGTGCTCACGCTCAAGTACCTGGAAGGCGGCCATGGCGAAGGCTGCAACAACGAGGACGACGCCTTCAGCCTGTCGCGCCGGCGCGCGCACCACCTGACGTTCTACGGCTTCATGCTGTGCTTTGCCGCCACCAGCGTGGCCACGGTCTACCACTACGCCTTTGGCTGGGACGCTCCTTACGATCTGCCCAGCCTGCCCAAGCTGCTGGGGGTCGTGGGCGGCATCAGCCTGCTGCTGGGAAGTGCGGGCCTGCTGCGCCTCAAGCTGGCGCGCCATCCCCTGCATGGCGACGCGGCCCAAAAGCCCATGGACTATGGCTTCATCGCGCTGCTGCTGTGGGCCGCAGCCAGTGGCCTGCTGCTCTGGCTGGCGCGGGGCACACCGGCCATGGCCGTGCTGCTGGCCCTGCACCTGGGTGGCGTGATGGCCTTGTTCGCCACCCTGGCCTATGGCAAGTTTGCCCACGGCATCTACCGCACGGCCGCCTTGTTGCGCTATGCGGTGGAAAAGCGCCTGCCAGCCAAGCTGTCTCTCGGTTCTGAATAAGGTACGGCCATGACCCTGTCCATTCCCTGCGTGCTGATGCGCGCGGGCACCTCGCGCGGCCCCTTCTTTCTGCGCGACTGGTTGCCCGAAGGCGACGAGGCACGCAACCAGGCGCTGATTGGTGCCATAGGCGCCTCGGACCCGCTGCAACTCGATGGCCTGGGGGGCGGCAGCACGCTCAACAGCAAGGTTGCCATCGTCTCGCGCTCGACCCAGCCGGACTGCGACCTGGACTACCTGTTTGCGCAGGTGGGTGTGGGCCACCAGTCGGTGGACACGCGGCCCAACTGCGGCAACATGCTTTCCGGCGTGGCGCCGTTTGCCATCGACCAGGGCCTGATTGCGGCGCAGGACGGCACCACTACCGTGCGCATCTTCAACGTCAACACGAACTCGCGCATTGAGGTCACGGTCTGCACGCCGGGCGGCAAGGTCACCTACGAGGGCGATGCCCGCATCGACGGCGTGGCCGGTACCGCAGCACCGGTGCTGCTGAATTTTCTGGATGCCTGGGGTTCGGTGACCGGCCACTTGTTTCCCACCGGCGCGCGCATAGACCGGATTGATGGCTTGGAGGTGACATGCATTGACGCCGCCATGCCCTTGATGATCTTGCGTGCAGCAGACCTGGGCTTGAGCGGGCGCGAACGTCCGGCCGAGCTGGACGCCAACAAGCCCCTGCTGGCGCGCATCGAAGCAATGCGCCTGCAGGCGGGGCTGCGCATGGGCCTAGGCGATGTTTCCAACAGCGTGGTGCCCAAGCCGGTGCTGGTGAGTGCGGGGGATGCAGCGCACAGCATCACCTCGCGCTACTTCACGCCACACAAGTGCCATGCCTCGCATGCCGTCACCGGCGCCATCGGTGTCTCCACCGCCTTTGCACTGCCAGGGACTGTGGCCAGTGGTGGCGCGCTGCCGCCCGGACAACACGCCCTGGTGGTACTGCATCCGGCAGGACAAATTGATGTAGCCGTGACCCTGGCAGGCGAGGGCGAGCAGGCCACGGTGGAAAGTGCCGCCCTGGTGCGCACCGTGCGCAAGATCATGCAAGGCGTGCTGCATCTGCCGGGCTATGTGTTTCCGCCGGCAGCCGTTGCCGCTACGGCAGCAAGAAGCGGCCCGGGTCAGGCTCACCGCCATTTCCCGCAACGCGAGGTGCACATCATTGTTCCCACCAGCGCAGGCGGCGGCAACGACACCATGGCCCGCACGCTCACCCGCAAACTGGGGCCCTTGCTGGGCCAGCCGGTGCTGGTCGACAACCGGGCCGGTGCCAATGGCACTATCGCCTGCGAATACGTGGCTGCGGCCGAGGCCGATGGGCACACACTGCTGTTCGGCTACATCGCCACCCACGGCATCAACCCGGCCTTGCAGAAGCTGCGCTACGACCCCATGGCCGACTTCGCCCCGGTCGGGCTGATCGGCTATTCGCCCACCTTGCTGGTGGTGCCTGCTGAACTGCCGGTGCAGTCGGTGGCCGAGCTGGTGCGCTGGATGCGCGACAGCGCTTCGCCACTGAACTATGCCTCCACCGGCAGTGGCACCGTGCCGCATTTCGCCGCAGAACTGTTCAAGCTGCAAACCGGCACCCAGCTGACGCGGGTGGATTATGCGGGCGCCGCCCCGGCGATTGCGGATGTGGCCGGCAGCCTGGTGCAGGTGATGTTCCCCAGCCTATTTACTGCCTTGCCCTATTTGCGCAGCGGGCGCCTCAAGGCCCTGGCCGTTGCCGGGCCTGAGCGTCTGCCGGCCTTGCCCGATGTACCCACCCTGCAGGAGGCCGGCGTCAGCGGGGTGGAGTTGACCCAGTGGTACGCGCTGTTTGCGCCCGCCAAGACACCAGCCGCCGTTCTGCGCCAACTCAACACCACGCTCAACAGCGTGCTGCGCGAGCCCGAGGTGGTGGCCCGCATGGAGGCCGATGGGGCAAGGGTGCAAACTTCGTCCCCCGGTGAACTGCACGATCTGCTGATGGCTGAAAGCGAGCGCTGGCAGAGTGTGGTGCTGCAGGCCGGGCTGCGGCCGGATGCGCTGCCGGAAGGTTCTGTGGAATAGGGGGAGCCGATGACTATTTGGATCTCCCTGTTGTTTGTATTGGCCTATGCCGCCATTGCGCTGGAGCACCCGCTCAAGATCAACAAGTCTGCGTCGGCCTTGATGGGCGCGGGCCTGCTTTGGACGGTTTACGCGGTCACCCTCAACAATGCTTCCGTACTCAACCTCCAGTTGGGCGAATCACTGCGGGACACGGCGCAGATCGTGTTCTTTCTGATGGGCGCCATGACGATTGTGGAAGTGGTGGACGCCCACAACGGGTTTGAGGTCATCACCTCGCGCATCAAGACCCAAAAGCTGTCCAGCCTGATGTGGATGGTAGGCTTTGTCAGCTTCTTTTTGAGCGCCATTCTGGACAACCTGACCACCACCATCGTCATGGTGTCACTGATGAAGCGCCTGCTGTTCCGGCGCGAAGACCGTTTGTTCTTTGCCGGCATCATCGTCATCGCGGCCAATGCCGGGGGCGCCTGGACGCCGATTGGCGACGTCACCACCACCATGCTGTGGATTGGCGGCCAGGTCAGCACCTTTGCCATCATGAAGAGTGTCTTTCTGCCCTCGCTGGTCAACCTGCTGGTGCCCTTGCTGGTGACCAGCCGTTTGCTGAGAGGCTGCCCGGTGGTCGCACCGCCACCCAGATCAGAAGCCTTGGACCTAGGCAGCAGTGACTTTGAACGCAAGCTCATGTTGGTGCTCGGCATGGCGATTCTGGTGCTGGTGCCGGTGTTCAAAACCCTGACCGGATTGCCACCGTTCATGGGCGTTCTGTTTGGCCTGGGCCTGTTGTGGATGGTGGGCGACTTGGTGCACAAGCGCGAAGAAGAACTGCGCAAGCAGCGCCTGACACTGGCGCGCGCACTTACCCGCATCGACATGAGTTCGGTGGTGTTCTTCATCGGCATTCTGCTGGCCGTGGCGGTGCTGGAACACACCCATATCCTGTCCAACATTGCGAACTGGCTGGACCGCACGGTCGGCCGGCAGGACCTCATCGTGCTCATCATCGGCCTGGTCAGCGCCATCGTGGATAACGTGCCCCTGGTGGCGGCTTCCATGGGCATGTACGGGCTGGACCAGTACCCGCCCGACAGCTTTCTGTGGCAATTCATCGCCTACTGCGCAGGCACCGGCGGTTCTATTTTGATCATCGGCTCGGCCGCCGGCGTGGCCGCCATGGGCATGGAGAAAATCGACTTCGTCTGGTACCTGAGACGTATCAGCGCCTTGGCTCTGCTTGGCTATATTTCCGGCGCAATGGTCTTCATGGCACAGTACCAGTGGCTGCGTTGAGGAGTTGGTTGTCCCGTATTGGCTGCTCGCAGCCTGCAGCCTGCAGCAATGCTGTGATGCTGTGATGCTGTGATGCTGTGATCGCCAAGGTGTGTGACTGTTTTCGAGCAGTTGCACCAGTGGCAGCTCATGGTCGATGCACTGAGCCAACTTTGGCAGACTGCGCGCTACGTAGCATGTGAGTGTTACCTGGTTGCCAACGGCGGCTATGGAGCAGGCAGGTCGCATATTTGTACGACTGCAATCGCGGCTGACATGACTTACGACTGAGTCGCGTGAATACCCGCTCCCAGCCGATCCGAGCCATTGCCTTTGGTGTGCCGTTACAGGATCCATGTCCAGACCGTGTGCGCTGTGCGCAGCGATTGACGGGTAGCCAATGCCTCTTGCGCGGCAGCGGCCGGGGGCGGAGCAGGCTGCTATTTGCGCATCAGCGTGCTCTTGCCAAACAGCGACTCGATCAGGTCCACTGCCACCTCGGCGGTGCGGTTGCGCTCGTCGAGTGCGGGGTTGAGCTCCATCACATCCATGGAGGCCATGCGGCCGGTGTCGGCAATCATTTCCATGCACAGTTGCGCCTCCCTGTAGGTGGGTCCGCCGGGCACGGTGGTGCCCACGCCGGGGGCGATGGCCGGGTCCAAAAAGTCCACATCAAAGCTCACATGCAAATGGGTGTTGGCGTCCATCAGGGCCAGTGCCAGTTCCATCGCGGCGCGCATGCCCATCTCGTCGATATAGCGCATGTCGAACACTTCGAGGCCCTGCTCGTGCACAAAGCGTTTTTCGCCCTGGTCCACGCTGCGGATGCCAATCTGGCGCACCCATTTGGCTTGGATGGCCGGC
>CAISLN010000065.1 GCA_903886275.1 uncultured beta proteobacterium
CCAACGGTGTGCTGACCATCAACAAGGCGCATCTGACGGTGAGCGCCGACAACCAGACGCGGCTGTACGGGCAGAGCAATCCAACGCTTGGCCAGACCCTCAGCGGCTTTGTCAATGGTGACAACGCCAGCAGCGTCACCGTCACCGGCAGCGCCACGGGCAGCACCTTGGCCACGGCCTCCACGGGTGTCGGCACTTCCACCATTACCGGCAGCGTCGGCGACCTGAACGCGGCCAACTACGACTTCAGCGCTGCCAACGGTGTGCTGACCATCAACAAGGCGCATTTGACGGTGACTGCCGACAACCAGACGCGGCTGTACGGGCAGAGCAACCCGACGCTCAGCCAGACCCTCAGCGGCTTTGTCAATGGTGAGAACGCCAGCAGCGTCACCGGCAGCGCCACGGTCAGCACCTTGGCCACGGCCTCTACGGGTGTCGGCACATCCACCATTACCAGCGGCGTCGGTAGCCTGAATGCGGCCAACTACGACTTCACGGCTGCGAACGGTGTGCTGACCATCAACAAGGCGCATCTGACGGTGACTGCCGATAACCAGACGCGGCTGTACGGGCAGAGCAATCCGATGCTCAGTCAGACCCTCAGCGGCTATGTCAATGGTGAGAACGCCAGCAGCGTCACCGTCACCGGCAGCGCCACGGGTAGCACCTTGGCTACGGCCTCCACGGGTGTCGGCACCTCCACCATTACCGGCGGCACCGGTACCCTGAGTTCGGCCAACTACGACTTCACGGCTGCGAACGGTTTGCTGACCATCAACAAGGCGCATCTGACGGTGACTGCTGACAACCAGGCGCGGCTGTACGGGCAAAGCAACCCCGCGCTCAGCCAGACCCTCAGCGGCTTTGTCAACGGTGAGAACGCCAGCAGCGTCACCGGCAGCGCCATGGGCAGCAACCCGACCACGGCCTCCACGGGTGTCGGCACTTCCACCATTACCGCCAGCGTCGGTAGCCTGAATGCGGCCAACTACGACTTCAGCGCTGCCAACGGTGTGCTGACCATCAACAAGGCGCATCTGACGGTGAGCGCCGACAACCAGACGCGGCTGTACGGGCAGAGCAACCCGACGCTTGGCCAGACCCTCAGCGGCTTTGTCAACAGTGACAACGCCAGCAGCGTCACCGGCAGCGCCACGGGAAGCACCTTGGCCACGGCCTCCACGGGTGTCGGCACATCCGCCATTACCGGCAGCGTAGGCGACCTGAATGCGGCCAACTATGACTTCACGGCTGCGAACGGTTTGCTGACCATCAACAAGGCGCATCTGACGGTGACTGCCGACAACCAGGCGCGGCTGTATGGGCAGAGCAACCCGGCGCTCAGCCAGACCTTCAGCGGCTTTGTCAATAGTGACAACGCCAGCAGCGTGACCGGCAGCGCCACGGGAAGCACCTCGGCCACGGCCTCCACGGGTGTCGGCACATCCGCCATTACCGGCGGCGTAGGCGACCTGAATGCGGCCAACTATGACTTCACCGCTGCCAACGGTGTGCTGACCATCAACAAGGCGCATCTGACGGTGACTGCCGATAACCAGACGCGGCTGTACGGGCAGAGCAACCCAACGCTCAGCCAGACCCTCAACGGCTTTGTCAATGGTGAGAACGCCAGCAGCGTCACCGGCAGCTCCACGGTCAGCACCTTGGCCACGGCCTCCACGGGTGTCGGCAGGTCCACCATTACCAGCGGCGTAGGCGACCTGAATGCGGCCAACTACGACTTCGCCGCTGCCAACGGTGTGCTGACCATCAACAAGGCGCATCTGACGGTGAGCGCCGACAACCAGACGCGGCTGTACGGGCAGAGCAACCCAACGCTCAGCCAGACCCTCAGCGGCTTTGTCAATGGTGAGAACGCCAGCAGCGTGACCGGCAGCGCCACGGGAAGCACCTCGGCCACGGCCTCCACGGGTGTCGGCACGACCACCATTACCGGCGGCGTCGGTAGCCTGAATGCGGCCAACTACGACTTCAGCGCTGCCAACGGCGTGCTGACCATCAACAAGGCGCATCTGACGGTGACTGCCGACAACCAGGCGCGGCTGTACGGGCAAAGCAACCCCGCGCTCAGTCAGACCCTCAGCGGCTTTGTCAATGGTGAGAACGCCAGCAGCGTCAACGGAAGCGCCACGGGAAGCACCTTGGCCACGGCCTCCACGGGTGTTGGCACGTCCGTCATTACCGGCGGCTTCGGTAGCCTGAATGCGGCCAACTATGACTTCACCGCTGCGAACGGTGTGCTGACCATCAACAAGGCGCCTCTGACGGTGAGCGCTAACGCAGACAGCAAGACCGACAACGGGCTTGTCTATGCTGGCGGCAACGGCGTGAGCTACAGCGGCCTGGTGAATAGCGAAAGCAGCAGTGTGCTGCAGGGGAGTGTGGCTTATAGCGGTTCTTCCCAAGGCGCCCTCAACCCCGGCAGCTATGTCATCACACCCTCCGGGCTAAGTTCGGGGAACTACGCCATCAGCTACATCGACTCCGCCCTGACGCTAGCCCAGGCTCCCGATAACGCAGCAATTACCAATGCCCAGTTGACCACGGTCGAACGCTCTAATTCGCCTACCAACACGCAACCAGCACGTCCTCCGAATGGGGTGCAATCCAGCCCGTTATCCACCAGTGCCGCGCCCCTGGTGAGCGGTGGCCTACGTTTCATCTTGGCGCCACAGGAGAATGCAGATGGCGCAACCGACGGCCAGCGACCAGCCCAGCCGTCCGCTCAGGATGACCGTTCCCCGGGCGTAACTGTATTGGCACAAGGTGGTGTGGATCCTTCCGGCTTCATGAGGGTAGTCGTGGTTGGCGGAGGTGTGAAATTGCCCGATGGGGCCTTAACTATTGATGCGGACATAGCTCCCAGGTAAATCGCGCCGGGGAAGGATGCCCGCAGGGATCTCATCGCTACAGGCGACTTCCTCTGGCCACGCTGACACTGATTTGACAATCGAGACCAAGTTCATGAAACAAAGCCAACCTTTCCTCGCCCGGGGCCAGCGACGTCCCACCCCTGCCGTCGCAGCTCTTTCCTTGGCATTGCTGAGTCCCCTGACCGGCGTATCGGCGTTCGCCCAGATCGCCCCGGACGCGGGACAGACCCTGCAGCAAGAGCTTGTGCCATTGGAAGCGCCCAAGCCCTCGCAGGACATCCGCATCGAAGCTCCAAGGCCTGCCGCAACACCGGCGGGAGGTGAGCAGATTGAGGTGCAGACCGTCACTTTCAGTGGCAACACCCTATTCAGCCAGGCGTTGTTGCTCGGTGCCCTCGGCCCGTTTGCGAACCAATCCTACGATTTGCGCGGCCTACGCGGCCTCGCAGAGCGCATCTCGGAGTATTACCGCCAGGCGGGCTATCCCTTCGCCCGCGCCTACCTCCCACCACAGCCCATGGACGGTGGCATCCTGCGCATCGAGGTGCAGGAAGGCAAATACGGCCAAGTCAAGGCAGTGGGTGAGCGTTCTTTGGCGACTGGCGCCTTGGCTTTTCTGTCCGCTTTGAAGCCGGGATCCGTCATTGAGAGCAATGCCCTAGAGCGAATAACCCTCATTGTTTCTGATCAACCTGGGATCAAGTCCACACCCATCATCGCGCCCGGACAGGCCGTGGGTAGCGCAGACCTGGGTATGCGCGTTGAACGCAGTGCCCGTTACACCGGAGAAGTGGGCCTGGACAATGGTGGCAATCGCTACACGGGACAGACCCGAGCCCATCTCAACCTGGATGCCAATAGTCCATTTCTGCTGGGGGACCAGCTCACTCTGCGCAGCCTGCTAAGCGAGGAGAGTATGTGGTTCGGCAACCTCGCCTACAGTCTGCCGCTGGGCGCTTCCGGGCTGCGCGGGCAGGTGGGGTATTCCCACACATACTACGAGTTGGCAAAGGACTTCGCCAACTTGCAAGCCAGCGGAACGGCCAAGATTACCAGTCTCGCTCTGAGCTACCCCATCGTTCGCTCGCAACAGGCCAACCTCAATTTCAGTGGAACCTGGCTACACAAGGAGCTCAATGACAGGCAGGGAGCGACCGGAACCAGCAGCGATAAATCCAGCGATACCGTACCTTTGTCGCTCGGCTTTGACATGAGGGATGGATTGGGGGCTGGAGGCATCACCTACGGCAACTTTGTCTGGACCTCCGGTCTCCTCCAACTCGACAGCACCCTGACAGGAACTGACCAGGTAACCGCAAAGACCGCCGGTCAATTCGACAAGATCAACCTTGACCTCACCCGAGTCCAGTCGCTATCGGGCACCCTGAGCTTATTGGGGCGCTTTTCTGGCCAATGGGCCAGCAAGAATCTCGATTCATCCGAAGGCTTTGGCCTCGGTGGCCCTAGTGGGGTCCGCGCCTACCCGGTGGGTGAAGCTTACGGGGATGGTGGCTGGCTGGCTCAGGTGGAAGTTCGCTACACCATGGGCGACTTCACTCCTTACGCTTTTTATGATGCCGGAGGGGTAAAGACCAATACCAGTTCCTGGACCTCCCAGAACAATGAACGCTCCATTGATGGGGCCGGTTTTGGCTCTCGATACCAGAAGGGCAAATGGAGTTTGGATATTGCATTGGCATGGCGAAATGTCGGCGGACCTCCTCAGTCAGACACGCAGGACAACCAGCCCAGAGCTTGGCTGACTATGGGTTACAAGTTCTGACAGGAGTAACGTAAATTCGTCTCGCTGCAATGCCTGGCGGATTCAAGTCTGAAGTGCCAATAAAGGGGACCCGATTCAATTTAAGTTTGCACTACAATTGCATTACATTTTTTCGGAGTCCTGCCATGAAAACTGCAACTCTTCCCACTGTTCGCGTACTGCCCGAGATTCGGGAGCAGGCGCAAGGCCTGCTGGATAAGGGGGAGTCTCTTTCCATGTTCATCGAAGACAGCCTGCGCCGCAACATCGCGTTGCGCCAGAGTGAGCGTGAGTTTCTGGCCCGAGGCATGGCCGCTGGCGCCAGGGCGCGCGAAACTGGGGTAACGGTAAATGCCGATGAAAGCCTGTTGCGTTTGCGCACTTTGGCTACCCAGCGCCTGATTACCAGCAAGGCATGAACACTTACCGAGTGGTCTTGGCGCCCGAAGCGCAAGAAAGCTTGGAGCAGTTGTACCTTTTCTCTTTGGAACGGGACGCCACGGTTGCCGAGCGCGCCTTGGCCGCCATTGAAAATGCCTACGCCCTGTTGTGCCACAGCCCGTTTTCCTGCCGCAAGGCCGCCGATGGAAAGCTGGGTCCCTTGGTGCGGGAGCTGGTCATCGCATTTGGCGCATCCGGCTACGTTGCCCTGTTTGAAATCGTGGACGACCAAACCGTTTTGATCACTGCCGTACGTCACCAGCGCGAGAGCGACTACCACTAGCCCGCCAATCCGCCGGGGGGCTACAAAAGCCCCGTAGGGAACGGTGTGGCCAAGCCGACAAAAACAAGGCGAGGACCCCACAAACTTACAATGCCAGCATGTTTGTACACCTGCGCCTTCACACCGAATTTTCCGTGGTTGACTCCACCTGCCGCATTGACGAAGTCGTCAAAGCCGCCGCCAAAGATGCCCAGCCCGCCCTGGCCATCACCGACATTTCCAACCTGTTTGGGGCGCTCAAGCTCTACAACGAGGCGCGCGGCAAGGGCGTCAAGCCCATCCTGGGTGCCGAAATCGTGCTTGAAGGCTTAGGGGGCGACCTGCTGGCTATTTCTCGCATGGTCTTGCTGGTGCAAAACAAGCAGGGCTATCTGAACATCTCCGAGCTGATTGCCCGCGCCTACACGCAAAACGTGGTCACCACCGGCGGCAAGCAGCTCGCTGTGGTCAAGCTGGCCTGGCTCAAAGAATTGAACGAGGGCTTGATTGCGCTCTCCGGCGCCCAGGCCGGTCCGGTCGGCCAAGCCCTGGTGCAGGGCGACAGCGCCCGCGCCCACGAGGTAGCGCTGCAAATGGCCGGCATCTTCACCCACCGCTATTACCTGGAGCTGCAGCGCGCCGGGCGCCCCGAGGACGAACCGCAGGTGATTGCCGCCGTGCAACTCGCAGCGCGCATGAAGCTGCCGGTGGTGGCCACGCACCCGATCCAGTTCACCTTGCCCGATGACTTTGAGGCGCATGAGGCGCGGGTCTGCATTGCGGACGGCGAAATTCTGGGCAATGCCAAACGCGTGCGCCGCTTCACCCGCGAGCAGTATTTCAAGTCGATGGCCGAGATGGAGGCGCTGTTTGCCGACATTCCCTCATCCATTGCCAACACCCTGGAAATCGCCAAGCGCTGCAGCCTGAGCCTGGTGCTGGGCAAGCCGCAGTTGCCCGAGTTCCCCACGCCGCTGGTGGACGGCGTGCGCATGACGCCGGACGACTACTTTCGCTACACCTCGCATGAAGGCCTGAAGGACCGCATGCTGCATCTTTACCCCAAGGAAGCAGAGCGCGAGAGCCGCATGGCGGAATATGTGGAGCGCCTGGAGTTCGAGATCGGCACCATCCTGAAGATGGGCTTTCCGGGTTACTTTTTGATCGTGGGCGACTTCATCAACTGGGCCAAAAAGAACGGTTGCCCGGTGGGGCCAGGACGGGGCTCCGGCGCCGGTTCCCTGGTGGCCTATGCGCTCAAAATTACCGACCTGGACCCGATCAAATACAAGCTGCTGTTTGAGCGCTTTTTGAATCCGGAACGCGTCTCCATGCCCGACTTTGACATCGACTTCTGCCAGACCAACCGCAACCTGGTGATCGACTATGTGAAGGACAAATACGGCAAGGACGCCGTCAGCCAGATCGCCACCTTCGGCACCATGGCCGCGCGCGGCGTGGTGCGCGACGTGGGCCGGGTGCTCGACATGAGCTACGGCTTTTGCGATGGCATCAGCAAGCTCATCCCCAACAAGCCTGGCACCAGCGTCACATTGCAACTGCCACCCACGGACGGCAAAAAGAACGACAAATACGTCTATGCGTCAGAGGCCGAGCCCATCCTGGCCGAGCGCGAGGCCAAGGAAGAGGACGTCAAGACGCTCTTGGAACTGGCCCGCAAGCTCGAAGGCCTGACGCGCAACATCGGCATGCATGCCGGTGGCGTGCTCATCGCCCCGGGCAAGCTGACCGACTTTTGCCCGCTCTACCAGCAGCCCGGCAGCGAGTCTGCGGTGAGCCAATATGACAAGGACGATGTGGAGGCCATTGGCCTGGTGAAATTCGACTTTTTGGGTCTTGCCACGCTGACCATCCTGGAGATTGCGCGCGAGTTCATCGTCAAACGGCATCCGGGGCAGGAAGGTTTTGCCTACGAGAATCTGCCGCTCGACGATGCCAAGGTCTACCGCCTGTTCCAGGAGGGCACGACCGAGGCCGTGTTCCAGTTTGAAAGCCCCGGCATGCAACGCATGTTGCGCGACGCCAAGCCCACGCGCCTGGAAGATTTAATTGCGCTCAACGCCCTGTACCGCCCCGGCCCCATGGACCTGATTCCCAGCTTTGTGGCGCGCAAGCATGGGCGCGAGGTGATCGAGTATCCGCACCCGCTGGTGGCCGACATGCTCTCAGAGACCTACGGCATCATGGTCTACCAGGAGCAGGTGATGCAGACCGCGCAGATCCTGGGCGGCTACTCGCTGGGCGGCGCTGACATGCTGCGCCGGGCCATGGGCAAGAAGAAGGCCGAGGAGATGGCCGAGCACCGCGCCATCTTCCGCGCCGGTGCCGCCAAAAAGGACATCAGCGAGCAAAAGGCCGATGAGGTTTTTGACCTGATGGAAAAGTTCGCCGGCTACGGCTTTAATAAGTCGCACGCCGCCGCCTATTCGCTCTTGGCCTACCACACGGCCTGGATCAAGGTGCACTACACGGCCGAGTTCTTCTGCGCCAATATGACGGTGGAAATGGACGATACCGACAAGCTCAAGGTCTTGTTCGTGGACGCCGAAAAGCTGGGCCTCTCGTTTGAGCCACCGAATGTGAACCGCGGCTTTCACCGCTTTGAGCCCATCTCCAACAAGCAAATTCGCTACGGCCTGGGCGCCATCAAGGGCACCGGGCAGCAGGCCATTGAGGCGATTGTGGCGGCGCGCGAGGGCAGGGGCCTGACAGCCGAGGCCGGGCCCTTTACCAGCCTGTTTGATTTCGCCCGTCGCGTCGAGCGTGGCCGCATCAACAAGCGCTGCGTGGAGGCACTGATCAAGGCCGGTGCCTTTGATACCCTGCAACTCAACCGCGCCAGTCTGGTCGCGTCCATTGACCGGGCCTTTGAGTTTGCCGCCGCATCGATTGCCAACGCCAACCAATGCGGCCTGTTTGACATGGGCGATGATGACCATGGATCGAGCACGCAAGAGCCCGATCTGGTGGAGGTCATGCCCTGGGGTGTGAAGGAGCGACTGACCTTTGAGAAAACGGCGATTGGCTTCTACCTCTCCGGCCATTTGTTTGACGAGGTGGAGACCGAGGTGCGCAGGTTTGCCAAGCGCCCGATCGAGGAGTTGCTCGATACGCGCGAGCCGCAATTGCTGGTGGGCATCGTGAACGACCTGCGCGTGATCAACGGCCAGCGCGGCAAGCTCGGGCTGTTCAAGCTCGACGACAAGTCCGCCAGCATCGAGGCGCGGGCTGATGAGGCGCTGCTCAATGCGCACAAGAATTTGCTCAAAGACGATGAGCTCATCATCGCCATGGGCAAGGCGCAGCCGGACCGTTTTTCGGGTGGCATGCAGTTCACCGTTCAGCAAATTTGGAGCCTGGAGCAGGCGCGTTGCCGTTTTGGCAAATACCTGCGCGTGACGGTCAACGACCGCGCGCCTGACATTGCGCGGCTGGTCAAAGAATTTCCGGCCCAGCGTGAACAGTCAGAGCAGGGCGAGTTGGTGCGGGGCTTGGGCGTGCGCCTGCAATTGGCGCGCACCGTAGAAGAACCGGTGGATGGTTGCAAGGGTGCCGAGGTGGTGCTGGCCCTGGGTGAAGAAGCGAAGTTCTACCCCACGGATGCGGCGTTGGCGAGTTGGCGCGCGCAGGCGGATCAGGGCAGGGCGGTGATTGCCTACGAGTAGAAAGGTCCTTGCGCCATTGTTTGCGGTAGCGCAAAAACCCTCTGGCTTGGCGGCATGTCACCGGGTGATGGATTTTCAAATGAGATAGACTCTCATTTGGAAACCGCGTTTTCGGATTTTCCGAGACCCCATCGAATAGGAAATGTCATGCTTTTGTCAGAGTTGCCCAATGGTGCCCACGCCATGGTGGAGCGGGTTATTAGCGCCAGCCCGGAAGTCAGTAGCATCACCGTGCAGCGGCTCGAGGAGTTGGGCTTTATCGCCGGTGAGCCGGTGTTGATGTTGCGCCGTGGCCCCGGTGGGCGCGAGCCGCTGGCGGTGCAAATTGGCGAGACCCTGTTTGCCCTGCGTCTGATCGAGGCGCAAAGCATCGCCATCACCCTGACCGAAACCGTGGGTGCCTGAGCCATGTCCACAAGCTTGACAGCCCATCCCAAGATGGTTGCCCTGGTGGGCAACCCCAACTGCGGCAAGACCGCACTCTTTAATCTGCTGACCGGCGCGCGCCAGAAGGTGGCCAACTACGCCGGTGTGACCGTGGAGCGCAAGGTCGGCACGGCCCGCCTACACAATGGCCAGACCATTTCGGTGGTGGACCTGCCCGGCTCTTACAGCCTGAACCCTTCCACACCGGACGAGCAGGTGATGCTGGAGGTGGTGGAAGGGCGTCGCATTGGCGAGGCCGCACCGGATGCCATCGTGGCGGTGGTGGATGCCACCAATTTGCGCATGAACCTGCGCCTGGTGCTGGAACTCACGCGCCTGGGAAAGCCCATGATCGTGGCGCTGAACATGGCCGATGTAGCACGCGAAAATGGCCTGAAGATTGACGTGGCGCTGCTGTCCAAGGAGCTGGGTTGCCCGGTGGTGGAAACCGTGGCGGTGCAAAAAAATGGACATGCGGCGCTGCTGGCGCAATTGGCCATTGAGCTTTCCGCCTTGGCGCCTGCCCCGGTCAGCAGCGCTGCCGTCACAACGGCAGGAACGGAAGTTGTGCCCGCTCAATACCAACACCTGAGCTCTGCCGAACTGCAGACCCAGGTGCGCCGCATTCTGGCCTTGGTGTCGCCCCAGGTGCCCAAGCTGGGGCGCTTCCAGTACAGAATTGACGCGGTGGTGATGCACCCGGTGTGGGGCTTGGTGCTGCTGGCTACCGTGCTGTTCCTGATTTTTCAGGCGGTGTTCTCCTGGGCCAATGTGCCCATGGATGTGATCAAGGCCGCTGTGGCGGCAGCGGGTGAGTGGACCACCGGCCACATGGACGATGGCCTGCTGCGCAGCCTGTTGGTGGACGGCGTGATTGCCGGAGTCGGCGGGGTGCTGGTGTTTTTGCCGCAGATTTTGATTTTGTTTTTCTTCATCCTGCTGCTGGAAGATTCGGGCTACCTGCCGCGCGCCGCCTTTTTGTTAGACAACTTGATGGGCCGGGTGGGCCTCTCAGGCAGGGCCTTTATTCCGCTGCTGTCGAGCTTTGCCTGTGCCATTCCCGGCATCATGGCCACGCGCACCATTGCCAACTGGAAGGACCGCCTGGCCACCATCATGGTCGCGCCCTTGATGACCTGCTCGGCGCGCCTGCCGGTCTACGCGCTCTTGATTGGCGCCTTTGTGCCCGCGCGCGAGGTGGGCTGGTTTGACCTGCGCGGCCTGACCCTGTTTGGCCTGTACATCGCCGGTGTGGTCAGTGCCATGGCGGTGGCCTGGGTCTTCAAGCGGGTGTGGATGAAGTCGCACTACCAGCCGCTGATGCTGGAGCTGCCGCCCTACCGTAAACCCAGCCTGCGCAACTTGGGCCTGGGCCTGTGGGAGCGCGCCCGCATCTTCATGAGCCGGGTCGGCGGCATCATCTTCTCGCTGATGGTGATTCTGTGGTTCTTCTCCACCTTCCCCGGCCCGCCGGCGGGTTGGGATGCTTCTCAAGGCCCGGCCATCCAATACAGCCTGGCCGGCATGCTGGGCCATGCGCTGGAATATGTCTTCGCACCCATAGGCTTTAACTGGCAGATCAGCATTGCGCTGGTGCCGGGCATGGCCGCTCGCGAAGTGGCGGTGGGCGCCTTGGGCACGGTGTATTCGCTGTCGGCTGTGGACAGCGGCATGGCCGATTCGCTGGCGCCGGTGATCGCACAGGGTTGGTCACTGGCCACCGCCTATTCGCTCTTGGCCTGGTTTGTGTTTGCGCCGCAATGCCTCTCCACCTTGGCCGTGGTGCGACGCGAGACCAATTCCTGGAAGTACCCGCTGATCATGGCCGCGTACCTGTTTGCGCTGGCCTACGCGGCGGCCTTCGCCACCTTTCGCATCACCCAGGCTTTGGGAGGCTAAGGCCATGGTTCAAAACCTTGTTGTCGCAATGTTGGTGGCGGGCTGCTTTGTTTATGCGCTGTGGACGCTGGCGCCTAAGGCACCGCGCAGCCGCCTGGCTGCCGCGTTGCTGAAATTGCCCTTGCCCTTGCTGCTGCAAAGGCCACTGACGCAGGCCTTGCGCCAGCAGGGCGGTTGCGCGGCTTGTGGTGGTTGCGAGCGTGCTGCCAACAAGCCTGAGAAACCAGGGGGTCTGGCTCAGGCAGAAAGGGCGCTATGCCAGCCCGTGAACTTTGTGCGCGGCAATTTTTCCAACAGGTTGCCGCGCTGACCTGTCCGTTGCGGCGATAGCGGTGCCTTGGAGTAGGGGCAATGTGATGCGGTGGCAAGTATTTTTGGAATAGCGCTATGCTGAACTCTATGGTTCATTTTTGCACCAAGGAGTTTAAATGTCATCCGATACAGTGCAAATGGCGATCGAATCGTATCCATCGGAGCACCCTGGCGTCGATTTACAGCAAACCCGACTGGACGGGCGGATAGCCAACGGCCGTTTCAGCGACCTGTTTGAACAGGCCCCGATGGGCTATTTCATCGTCAACGCGCAAGGCTGCATTTTGCAGTCCAACCGCTTTGCCGATCGCCTGTTGCAAGTGGAACCCGGTGAACTGGTTTTGCAGCCCTTTGTGCGCTTTGTTGAGCGGCAAGACCAGCCCCCATTTCAGCAACTGTGCCGGCAGTCGATGGAGGACGGACAAGCCCGGTCTTACACCTTGCGCATGGAGCGTAAAGACGAAAGTTGGCTGGTGGTGCGTCTGCATGCCTACCGCACGCTGGACGCCGGCGCAGTGCCCGTCTTGCATGTATGTGCCACGGACATCAGCGAAATGCTGCGTGCCGAATCCTTGCTGGAAAAGAGCGAACAATCCAGGCAAATTCTTCTGAATGCCATTGCCGATGAGGCCGTGGTGCTGGACCGCAACGGCTTGGTACTGGCGGTCAACCAGTCGTGGCAACAATATGGCCAGGACAACGGACAGGGCGCGCAGACCGCAGCGGCTAAAGCCGGAGTCGGGTCCAATTATTTGGCATTCGGAAGCAGGCCCACTGCGGAGTTGGTTGAAGACAACTCTTCGCAGTTCGACCAGGGCATAAGGGCCGTACTCGATGGAAGTCAGCCCAGTTTTAACCTGGAGTATCCCTGCCATTCGCCCGATCAAAAGCGCTGGTTCTGCATGACGGTGAACCCGATGGGAGAGGATGCCAGTGACGGTGTGATCATCACGCACAACGAAATTACCCGGAGCGTGCAGTTGGCGCAGGAGCGTCAAGAGGCGCAGACTCGGCTGGAAAAAATCGCCAGCCTGCTGCCAGGCATGGTGTATCAGTTCCGCATGCACACCGATGGCAGCTCCTGCTTTCCGTATGTCAGCGAAAAGATACGTGACTTGTTCCGTCTGAGTCCAGCCCAAGTGGCCGAAGATGCTTCCAGCCTGTTTGCTGCGATTCATCCGGACGATCGTGATGTGGTGGTGGCATCGATTCAGCACTCTGCGCAACAACTTGTAGCCTGGTCGCTGGAATACCGGCTGCAATTCGAGGACGGCACGGTGTGCTGGGTGGCGGGCAACTCACTGGTGCAGCGCGAGCCCGATGGCAGCACACTTTGGCATGGCTACGCGAGCGACGTGACGGCACGCAAGCAGATTGAAGGTAAGCACCTGGGCAACACACGTTGACTGCGTGGTTGCCTTGGTGGCAGGAAGTCTGCGTTAAGTTTTCGCTGGCTGCCAGCGATGTGGCAGCAGTTCTTCGATCTGGCTGTTCTTGTGTGTTGGCAGACGAGTCAGTAC
>CAISLN010000066.1 GCA_903886275.1 uncultured beta proteobacterium
CGCGCATTGGCAAGGCCGTTTTGGAGAACCCGGATGTGCCGCTGCAAGTGATCCAGGACACCATGCTGTCACTCGAAGAGGCCAAGGCGGGGCAACTCGCACCCTATGCTTTCGGCTAGACCATGCCTTTAGCCATTCTGGCCACGCCCTCTTTTGTGCGAACAGCCAAAAAGCTCCATGCGAAAGACAAAGCCATCCTCGATGCGGCAGTCAAAGCCGTCGCCAGTGACCCGGCGCTCGGCGAAGAAAAGCGGGGTGACTTGAACGGCGTCTTCGTCCACAGGTTCAAGCTCAACAACAAGGAGACCTTGCTGGCCTACCAGCTCCAACCGGACAAATTGAAGCCACAGGAACTGGTTCTGCTGGCGGTCGGTCCCCATGAAAATTTCTATACGCAGCTCAAGCGATGATTGCCGGATAGCGACCTAAAGCTCGCGCAAACGCCTTCAGGCTTGAAAGCAAGCCCTCGGCCGCTGCTGTCACCGCCAGAGGTGCTTCAAGTGCGCGAACACTTGAAAACTGGGAACAAGGCCGGGCAGAGCCCAGCAATAGACCTATCGGCAGGTGGAAAATTTGTCAGAGCAGCGCAAATCCAGACTCAAACCCCATCAACACAGGGTGTAAAAAAACTGTTGACGCGGTCGTCTTCGGCTTAAGTTCGCAGGATGGCTTACTGACTGGAGTGCAAGACCCTGCGGTTCGGGCCGGGTGGCGCTGTGCGGTAAATTGCATGCATGACACACCCCAACGCCCTGACCAATGCGCCGGACCCCCGCAGCGCCCCGCTGGAATTTCTGCAGCAGCTCTACGCAGCCGCTGTGCGCCGCGCCCTGCCGCTGCACACCCTAGGGGCCTTTTTGCCCCTTCCCCCCAAGGGCCGCACCGTGGTCATTGGTGCGGGCAAGGCAGCCGGCGCCATGGCGCATGCGGTGGAGGCGCTGTGGCCGCAGGATGCGCCGCTCACCGGTCTGGTGGTCACGCGCTACGGCCACACCCCGCCACGCCCTGAAGGCCTTTCGCAGCGCATTGAGATTCTGGAATCCTCGCACCCGGTGCCCGATGCCGCAGGACTGGCAGCGGCCGAACGCATCATGGCTTTGCCGCAAGGGCTGACCGAAGACGATCTGGTGCTGTGCCTGATCTCCGGCGGCGGCTCCTCCCTGCTGACCCTGCCTGCCGAGGGAATGACGCTTGCCGACAAGCAGCGCGTCAACCAGGCCCTGCTGGACAGCGGCGCTGGCATTGCCGAGATGAACTGCGTGCGCAAGCACCTCTCGCGCATCAAGGGTGGGCGCCTGGCGGCGGTCTGTGCCCCGGCGCGCATGCTCACCCTGTTGATCAGCGATGTGCCGGGCGACGAGGCCAGCGTGATTGCCAGTGGCCCCACCGTGGCGGATGCCAGCAGCTGCCTGGACACGCTGGCGATTCTGGCGCGCTACCACATCGAGATCCCCGCAGCCGTGGCGGCGCAGTTGCACAGCGGCGCGCTGGAAACGCGCAAGCCCGGTGACGCGGTGTTTGCCAACAGCGAGGTGCATTTGATTGCCACGCCGCAGCAGTCGCTGGACGCTGCAGCAGAAGCGGCACGCGCCGCCGGCATCACCGCCTATATCCTGAGCGACGAGATGGAAGGCGAGTCGCGCGAAGTGGGCAAGGTGCATGCGGCGCTGGCGCGCGGCGTGGCCCTCAAGGGCCAACCATTCCAGCGGCCCTGCGTGATCCTGAGCGGCGGCGAAACCACCGTCACCATACGTCCACGCCTGCCCGGTGCCGCCAAGGGCCGTGGCGGACGCGCCGGCGAGTTTTGCCTGGGGCTGGCGCAGGCGCTACAGGGCCAAAGCGGCGTCTACGCGCTGGCTGCAGACACCGATGGCATTGACGGGGTGGAAGACAACGCCGGCGCCTTTGTCACGCCCGACACCTTGGCACAGGCTGCAGAAAAAGGCCTGAAGCTGAGCGACTATATGGACCGCAACGATGCCTATGGTTTCTTCGATGCGCTGGACGCCCTGTTTGTGACCGGCCCCACGCACACCAATGTGAACGACTTTCGCGCCCTGCTGGTGCTGTGAGCATCCCTAGGCGTGGGGCAATTGATTGAACAGGTCTATGTGCAGGCCAAAACCCAGGCGCACCTCCTGGGCCATGGCATCGACCTGCTGGCTGTCGAGTGGCAGCCTGTTCAGGCCATCGCGCAGGGACTCGATCAATTCGGCCACGCGCTCGGGACTACCGAAATCGTAAAACTGCAGCCCGTCCACGCCATTGCCCTGCAGCAGTCTGGCCACACAGCGGCGCAGCAACTGCCCGCCATGCAAATCGCCCAGGTAGCGCAAATAGGCATGGGCCAGCAGCAGGGGTGAGCGCTCAGCCGCCAATCCCTCCAGGCGCTGCACATAGTCTTGCGTTGCGGCGCACAGCGCCAAGTCGGCAGGCGCCGGCAGATGGGCCAGGTCCTGCGCGATGGCGCGGCTGCGCAGCAGTGGCGTGAAATCGAAGCCGGGAATAGCGTCGGCCAGCCCCTGCTCCAACGCGGTGTAGATCGCCTGCAGATTGCACAACAACACCGCATAGTGGGCGCCAGAGAGTTGGCTGCGCAGCAACTGCGGCATCAGGCCGCTTCGTTCGGCCAAGGCGTGCAAATCCTGCGAGGCCTGGCGCAGGCGAAAGGTAAGTGTCATGGCCGGTATTGTCCCGCAGTGCGGTCGCTTGGCGGCGGAACAGCGAAAAGGGTGGCCTCGTTGACATGGGTCAGCAGAGCAGCCAAGGTCGGGGGCACACTTGCCCAGCATGCGTACCAAAAGCCTCAAGTTCAAGGTCAGCCTCTACCTGTCCATCGTCATCTCGGTTGCAGTGGCGGCTTTTTCGTGGGTCTTTTTTCAGCACCGACAGGAAGAGCTTCAGAGCATCATCTCCACCCATGTGACCCAGGTGGCACAGACCGTGGTGGCAAGTACCCGCTACACCATGCTGGTGAACAAGCGCGATGTGGCCGAAAAAATCATCGACGACATTGCGAACCAGAAAAATATCGTCCTGGTACGCGTCATCAGCAGTGACGGCACCATCATCCACTCCAAGAAGCACGCCGAGACCGGCTATTCGGTGGAGCAAGACGAGGAACCCTGCGTGCAGTGCCACCGCAGCAAGCCGCCTCTCAACGACGTTCCCGCTGACAAGCGCTGGCGCGTGATTGATGACGGTGACGGCCACCGCGCCATGATAGGCATGCAGGCCATACGCAATGAGCCGACCTGCGCCAGCGCCTCCTGCCACGAACACCCGGCCAGCCAAACCGTGCTGGGGGTGGTGGAGGTGGCCTATTCGCTGGACGAAATTGACCAGTCATTGAAGGACTATGCGCTTCAATTCATAGGCATCACGCTGCTGTGTATTTTGGGGCTTTCCATGGGCGTGGGCTTTATGTTGCAGCGCCTGGTCTATGTGCCGCTCAATGACCTCGATGGCGCGGCCCAGCGCATCATTGCGGGCGAACTGGAGCAGCATATTCCGGTGCGCAGCAGCGATGACTTCGGCCGCGTGGCCGGCTCTTTCAACACCATGTCGGCGGCGCTGCACGAGTCCAAGGTGCAGATGCAGGAGCTGGTGCAGTCGCTGGAGACCAAGGTGCAGGAGCGCACCCGCGAACTGCTGGCGGCGCGCGCCGAGGTGGCGCAGGGGGTCAAGCTGGCGGCCATCGGGGTGTTGGCGTCGGGCATTGCCCATGAGCTCAACAACCCACTGACCGGCGTGCTGACCTTCACCTCCTTGATGCGCAAAAAGGTGGCCGATGGCAGCGAGGATGCGGACGATCTGGACCTGGTCATACGCGAGACCAAGCGCTGTGCCAGCATCATCAAACGCTTGCTGGACTTCGCCCGCGAGAAGGCGCCCACCAGTGGCTACTGCAACATCAACCAGGTCGTAGACGACACGGTGCGCATGGTGTACCAGCCCGCTTCGCTGCAGCACATTCGCATCGCAAGCGAACTCGGCGAAGGGCTTCCCGCAATTTGGTGTGACGCCGACCTGATCAAGCAGGTGGTCATGAACCTGCTGGTCAACGCGCAGCAGTCCATTGAGGGCAGCGGCGTGGTGACGGTGCGCACCCGCCTGTCCACAGCGGTGATGGGCGCGGGATCGCAGGACATGCTGGAGCTCAGCGTGTCGGACACCGGCTGCGGCATACCGGCGGCCAACCTGGAGCGCATATTCGACCCCTTCTTTACCTCCAAGGAAGTAGGCAAGGGCACGGGGCTTGGGCTATCGGTCAGCTATGGCATCGTGCGCACCCATGGGGGGCGCATTACGGTGGAAAGCACGCCGGGTGAGGGCAGCACCTTCCATGTCTTTTTGCCCGTGGATGCAACACCGCCCGCAGTCACCCGGAGTAAGCCATGAAAGCAAAAATTCTGGTGGTGGACGACGAAGAGGTGGTGGTGCATAGCTGCATGCGCATACTGCGTGACGACTACGCCGTGCAAAGCGTGCAGGATGGTTTTTCCGCCTTGAAGAAGTCTGGCGAGGAGGTCTTCGACGTGATGGTGGTGGACGTCATGATGCCCGGTATGAGCGGCCTGGAGCTGCTGCAACAGGTGAAGGAACTGCACCCGGACATCGACGTCATCATGATGACCGGTCTGTCCGAAATCCAGACCGCGGTCAAGGCCATGAAACTCGGCGCCTTTGATTACCTGTCCAAACCCTTTGATCCCGACGAACTCAAGCACGTGGTCGAGCGGGCCCTGGAGCGGCGCAAGCTGCTGCAGGAAAACCAGCACCTCAAGAACCAGGTGGCCCGCAAGTACCGGTTTGAAAACATCATCGGCAGCAGTGCGGCCATGCAGGCGGTGTTTGCCCTGATTGCCAAATGTGCGCCCACCAACAGCACGGTGCTGATCGACGGCGAGAGCGGCACCGGCAAGGAAATGATTGCGCGTGCCATCCACCACAACAGCCTGCGCAAGGATGAAATGTTTGTCACGGTGGACTGCAACACGCTGAGCGAAAACCTGCTAGAGAGCGAGTTGTTTGGCCACACCAGGGGCGCCTTCACCGGCGCCGTTGCGGCCAAGCGGGGCATGTTTGAGCTGGCCCACAATGGCACGCTGTTTTTGGACGAGTTTGGCAATATTCCACTGAGCACACAGGCCAAGCTGCTGCGCGTGATTCAGGAGCGCGAATTCCGCCCGGTGGGCAGCACCACGGTGCAAAAAACCAATGTGCGCCTGGTTGCGGCCACCAACAAAGACCTCAAGGCCATGGTGGCGGAGGGCCGCTTTCGCGAAGACCTGTATTACCGCATCCATGTGTTTCCCATCCACGCGCCGGCCCTGCGCGAGCGGCGCGAGGACATACCGGAACTGGCCATGCATTTCATCCGGCTGTATTGCAGTGAAATGGGCCGCCCTGTGGCCGAAATTTCAGCCGGTGCCATCAGCGCGCTGATGCAGTACCACTGGCCGGGCAATGTGCGGGAGCTGGAAAACGCCATGCAGCGCGCGCTCATCCTCAGCTCCGACAAACTGATCCGCCAGACCCATCTGGGCAGCATCGTGGAGACGGTGCCTGCGATGGATGTGCCGCGCACCAGTGAAGACCTCAAGCGCATCAAGAAGCTGACCCGCGAGAAATCGGTGGAAGAGGTGGAGAGGCTTTTTGTGGTGGAGACGCTGCGCCGCAATGGCGCCAGCGTCACCCGCAGTGCCGATGAAACCGGCATGCAGCGCAGCAACTTTCAGGCGCTGATGAAGAAGTACGGCATTAAGGTGCGCGATACCGAATTTGACGGCGACGCCAGCGCCTGACGCCCTCAGCGGTGGCGCTGCCCTGCTTAGGCAGTGCCCTGCTGCAGCCCCCAACGCTTATGGGCCATCGCATTGTTGGCGGCATGAAAAACCTCGTCTGGGCCTACGGGTTTGGCGAGGTAGTCGTAGGCCCCCAAGAGCACGGCCTCTTTGGCAGACTCCAGTGCCGGGTAGCCGGTGATCATGATGACCTCGGTTGCAGGCCAGCGGGCCTTGATCGACCTGAGCAGCTCCATGCCATCCATGCCGGGCATCTTCTGGTCCAGCAGCACCACATCAAAGGCCTGGCTATCCATCAGCTGCAAGGCATCCGGGCCGTTGCCCACTTCGCGCACCTGGCATTGCCGGCTCGCCAGGATGCGCAAATAACAGGCGCGAACAACCGCTTCATCATCGACAACCAGTACCTTGGCTTGGGCATTCATTTCGGTGGCCTCGCAATCATTGGGTTTGCATAAAACCACGCAACGTCCGTGCCACCGGTTGGATGCCGATTCCCCATCTCGCGTGAACGCGAAGACACACGGAGCAAGACAAGCTGTGCTGGTTCGGCGCCGCCTTTGGGCCGTCCACCCCTGCAAATATCGGGGTGTATATAAAAGCTATTGCAACTCTATTGTTGCAAGTGGCTGATCTACCAAGGCATTCTGAAATCTGGCGACCCATTTGTATAAATCATTTGTACTTCACCGCAGGCTTGAACTGGTGCAGCGCTTGCGGGCAGAGGATTTCTTAGAGGAAAGACCTGCCAATCTGTGGAGGCTCAAGGCGCTGGCATGGTTGATGCGAGATGCCGTACAGACCGTCCATTCTTTTGGAGAAACACCATGACCGCCCTGCGCAAAGTTTTAGTTGTAGATGACGACCCCGTTGTGGGCAAGAGCTTCCACCGCGTGCTGTCTAGGGACAAGGGCTATATCGTCATCACCGCCCACGACGCCGCAGAGGCACTGCAGCGCATGCGTGAAGAAGAGTACGACCTGGTCGTCACCGACATCAGAATGCCAGGCATGGACGGTGTGGAGCTGGCCGAGCGTGTCAGGGCCAGGCAACCGTGGACGCCGGTGGTCATCGTGACCGGCTATGGCAGTGCCCTCAACGAACAGCGCGCCATGGCCGCAGGAGTTTCTGCCTTTGTGCACAAACCCCTGTCGCCAGAAATGATTGAAGAAGCAGCAGGCCATGCGCGGCACAGTCCCGCTGTGGCGTTGCTTGCAGCGCAAGTCAGCGTGATCGCAACGCCGCAAGCAACGCCCGCCGCGCCAGAAAGTCGCGCGCGCACTATCGCGCTATTTTTGGCATCGCCCTTCATCGGCCTGGCCTATGTGCTGATGCTCCCGGGCATTGGCTTAGGGTTGCTGCTCTGGCAAGGCGCAAGGGCACTGGCGCAAAAGGCCCAAGCACCGGCAACTGCACCGCGCTTGGCCATGCTGGCAGTAGCCCCCTTCATCGGCCTGGCATTTGTGCTGGCTCTGCCTTTGCTTGGGTTGGCCACGCTGGTGTGGACCGGTCGCCACGCCCTGCTGCGCAACTTGACCGGTGCCGCAAAGTTGCTGGGCATTGCCTTCTTGCCGCTGCTGGGCTTGGCCTACTTCCTGCTCTTTCCAATCGTGGGCGTCGTCTCGCTGCTGTGGGTTGCCGTGCATTGTGTTCCAAAGATGGAATGAAAAAATCCTCTACAGCACCGCTTTGACCAAGCCGCACAAAGGCCCCGAAGTACCCACTTCGGGGCCTTTTTTTGCCATCCGCCAGAGCACTCACTTCAGGCAGCAGACCGGGAACGCTGACCAGATCCAAAGGGTGAAACCGTGTTTAAAGGCCAGAAAAGCACGCATATTCGTACCCATTCAGACATTCGAACGCAGCCCGTCGATTGGCATAATGTGACATCCTTGTGCTTGCGCGCTCCTGCTGCAAATTGTCCCAATTCACCCTCGATCCATGCTGCCCTCTTCAAAATCTGAGCGACCCGACATGGATTTGATTGAGCTCCGTCGCAACTTATTGAGCCTGGGTATGGCGCTGGAATTCACCTTGCGCGACGAGAAGGGCCACATCTTGCTGGCGAAGGGGCATCGCATCGAAACCATGCAGCAGCTCGAAGGGCTGCGCAACCGGCAAAAAATCTTTGTGGAGATTGACGAATCCGATCAAGGCATTAGGGCGATGATGCATGGCATCTCGACCCTCAACAGTCTTGGCGCTCCGATCAAAGATTTCTCCCGGCACCTCAAACTCAAGTTGGTTGAACCCTCCCATGTAAAACTGACGGTACCCCTGTCGGAACGCTGGGGTGAGGTGGAGTCCAAGCTCGCGGGCCTGTTGGCGAGTGTCAACACCACGGCCGATTTTGAGAAAAAAGTCCACTTGTTGGAGCTTCACATTAAGACCCTGGTGACCGAGAACAGTTCGGCCTCTCAGTTTCTTCTTTTCAACCGCTCCGTCACCCATTTCAATGGCTACAGCATCATGCATGCCCTGCTTTGCGCGGGCCTGGTGCATTTGTTGGCCCCCTTCTTTGCCCTGACCGAGAGTGAAAGGCGCAGCCTGGTGTGTGCGGCACTGACCATGAACGTGGCCATGACGCGCTTGCAGGACGCGCTGGCCATGCAAAAAACAGCGCCTAGCACCGATCAACGCAAAGAAATTGACAACCACTCCCCCCTGGGAATGCAAGCCCTGCGAAACGCCGGGGTGAAGGATCTGCTGTGGCTGGAGGTCGTGGAACTGCACCACACCAGCCTGCAAGGACCTGAAGCCTTGGCCGACTGGCCACCCGTGCAGCGCATGGCCAAAATCCTTCAGACGGTGGATCGCTACACCGCAGCCATGAGCCCTCGGAAATCGCGCACGGGTCGCTCGGCGCGCGACTCGGTCTTGAGCGTGGTGGTGAAAGCCGGGTCCGCCAAACACGATGAGGTGGGCACCGCGCTGGTTCGCATTCTGGGTGTGAGCCCGCCGGGCACCTATGTCAAACTGGTCAATGGCGAAACAGCTGTGGTCGTTCGCCGTGGCCTCAAACCGGGAGAGCCGCTGGTCGCCAGTGTGCTCAACCGCAACAATGAGCCCATTGGTGAACCCCGCTTGCAAGACACCTCGCATGAAAAACTGACGATCCATGCGACCTTGATTTCCAGCGAAGTGCGGGTCAACCTCAAACTCGAAACCATACTGCGCCTGATCGCCAAATAGGGCAGCTTGCCTGCGTCGGGCGTCAAGCGCAACCGTGCGCCCGCTAGGTACCAGTTTCAGAGGACTAGCTTTCAGCATGTGCGAGCAGCGCTGGCCTGGGCATGGTGGCTGGGGCAAAAGTTTCAGAGACATAGACCAGGCGTCGCGCGGCGTTCTTCACGCCCGGCACGCGCACCGATTCGATACGCACGCCAATCGTTGTGCCGTCCTTGCGGACCACGCTCCACTCGCCCTTGAGTTCACCACCCTCCTGGATGAATTGCCGGTTCAACTCCAGCACCCGCTGGCGCTCATGGAGCGGAAACAGTCCGCTGAAGTTCGAGCCGATCAGCTCCGCCCGCTCATAGCCATAGATCTTGCAACAGGGGGCGTTGACGTTTTCAAACACGCCGTGAATGTCGATGATGGCCACGGCCACCGGCGCGTTGCGAATCAGCGCGTTGAGCAGCACCGAAGGCTCCCTGGAGACATGGCTCTGGCGGCTCCAGGACAGGGGTTGGCGCCAGGTCCGCAGCCACTGTGGGAAATCACGCGCCGGCATCGGGCGTGCAATGAAATAGCCCTGTGCCACCTCGCAACCGAGCTGCAGCAAGGTGACGCCCTCTTCGGCGCTCTCCACCCCTTCCGCCACTGCCTGTCGGTGAAAGGCACGTGCCAGGCTGATCACCCCTTCGACGATGGACAAATCATTGCTGTCACTGCCCATGCGCCGCACAAAGCTCTGGTCGATCTTGAGCTCCTGTGCCGGCAGCTTGCTCAGATAGGTCAGCGACGAATAGCCGGTGCCAAAGTCGTCGAGCGCGAATTCCACGCCAATGGCCTGGCACTTTTGCATGGTCTGGCGTATGCGCTCGATGTCGGACAGCGCCGTGGTCTCCAGGATCTCGATGGACAGCATGCCCTGGCGTCCCTGCGCGGGCGGCAGCAGCTGCAGCAGATCATCGAAAAAATTTTCATGCTGCAGATGGTAGGCGCCTACATTCACACTGACCGGCAGCCGAATGCCCTGCTCGGCCCATTTCTCAATCTGTTGGAGTGCCGTGGCGATGACCCATTTGCCGACATCCACGCTGATGGGCCGGTCTTCAATCAAGGGCAAAAAGGCGCCCGGTGCCAGCAGTCCCTTGGTCGGATGGTTCCAACGGATCAAGGCCTCCAGCCCCACCGCCACCCCGTTCTTCATGTTGACCTTGGGCTGGTAGTACAGCTCGAACTCCTGACGCTCCAGGGCCAGCCTGATCTCGGGAAGCTTGGCAAACTGGGCCTTGAGCTCGCCTTCCCTAGCGGCATCAAAAAAGGAAAACTGGTTCTTGCCGCTTTGCTTGGCAATGTACATGGCCTGGTCGGCATGGCGCACCAGTTGGTCGGCGCTGAGGTTGTCATCCGGGTACAGCGTCACCCCCACACTGGCCGACACCTTCAGCACCAACTCGCCCACCCGCACCGGCGAAGCGGCCGCATCCAGCAGGCGTTCGAGTATGGCAATGCAGTCCTGCTGGCGCTCTAGGCCGGTGATCAGCGCGACAAACTCATCGCCGCCAAACCGGGCGATGGTGTCCTCGGCACGCAGGGCCGTCTGCATGCTGTCGGCCAGGCCAATCAGCAACTGGTCACCGTTGGCGTGGCCATGGTGGTCATTGACTTCCTTGAACCCGTCCAGGTCAATAAAGACCACAGCCAGCGAACGGCCGTGACGGGCGCTGCTGGCCATTGCTTTTTGCAGGCGATCGAGCAGCAGCGAGCGGTTGGGCAGTCCGGTCAACAAGTCGTAGTGCGCCACATACTCCAACTGCTGCTGCTTTTGCTTGAGGGCTGAGATATTGCTGAAGAACAGCACATAACTGGCGAGCTGCTGCTGCGCGTTGAGCACCGCACTGATGCTGACCAGCGCCGGGTACAGGCTGCCGTCCTCGCAGGACTGCTCCAGTTCGCCCGACCAGTAGCCGTTGGCTTGCACGCTTTGGAGTATGCGATCCACCTCATCCTGTGGCGTCGCCGCGCTGCAGAGCAGCCGGCGCAAGGGAACGGCAACCAGGTCATCGGGGAGATAGCGCGTTTCCTTGCAGAAATTGGCATTGACTTCGAGGATGAGGCCCTGCGCATCGGCCACCACAATGCTTTCGCGCGCATGGTTGAACACGTTGGCTGCGAGCACCAGCTTTTCTTCGTTGTGTCTGAGCTGAAAGGTGGTGGCCTCTAGCAACTGGCGTTCATGCAGTTGCTGTCTTTGCCTCAGGTAAAGGGCCACCGAAACCACCAGCAAAAACACCACCTGGCACAGCGTCAGTTGAATGATCAAGTCATTCTGGCGCTGCAGGTTGCCAGACTTTTCCTCCATCTCAAACGCCACCTTGAGAATCGATGCATGGTTGAGCGCCTGCGTCAACACTTCGACAGCCCGAATATCCCCTATGAGGGCAACGATCTCCTGTGCATCCATGCTGCCAGCAATGAGTGCTTCATCCATTTTGCGGTGGAACGCGACGGCCGCCGCAATGACGGCAGGGTAGCCTGCTTCTTGCACGATGGGCGCCATGGCCGGGCTGTTCTGCAGCAAGATCAGGCGACTGTTGAGTATGTCCGCCCGTAGCGCCAAATTGTCCAAGGCCATGTGCGCGGGATCGAGCTGCGCCTCCATCAAGGCCTGGCGCAGGCGCAGCAATTCCCGGTCAAACTGAAACACCAAGCCTGTCAGCGAATCGCCGCTGTCAAAAAAACTCTCCTTGATGGCCTGCCTTTGCAGCACGGCCGAGGCCAAAAGCGCCGCCACGACCAGCGCCAGCAAAGCCGACGCCAGCGCCAACCAAAGCAGAAATTTGCGTCCCTGTAAAAATACATGCATAGACCAAGGATACGATTTACACCGGCGACAAAATGGATTAAATGACTATTGATCGTTTTTTTTTGTAAATTTTTATCCACCAACAATGCATTTTTTAACTTTTTGTACTTAATGGGCGGTTGCGGCGGCGCCATCAGGTAATGGCCGAAATGGAGGTCCTCATCGAAGAAGCCGAAAACCGCGAGCCCTGCCTACGGCAGACTTTGATGGATGCGGTGCTAGAGGCCTGCGAGCATCCTTAGCTCTTCAGGCAATGCGTCCGACCCAAACCCAAAAAAGCGCGGATAGACATCGGCGGCACCTTCGGCGATGCGGCAAAACTTCAAGGAACTGCCCACCCCTAAAAACTCGTACGGCAGGTCCAGTGCGTCGAGCCAGGCTTGCATTTCAGTTGCTACGTGCGAGCGGCTGCCGATGATGCGCAAGGTGTCGCCCACAGCGCGCTTGGCCACCTGCAACACCGTTTCGCCCTGGGCGTCACGCCGCCACGCGCCCACACCCACTGCTGCGGCATACAGCACACCGGTGGCCGGGACCAACACCACACCGGCAACAGGCTTACCAGACTGGATCAGCGCAATGTTGACCGTGAACTCGCCGTTGCGCTTTAAAAACTCCTTGGTGCCGTCCAGCGGGTCCACCAGAAAAAACGTCTCGGCTTGCGCTGGCCCGGCCGACACCGACTCTTCCGACAAGATAAACACCCCGGGAAAATACTGCTCCAGCCCCGCCCGTATCACGCGGTCTGCACGCAAGTCGGCCTCGGTCAGGGGTGAAGCATCGTCCTTCTGCCACACCGTGAACGCTTGTGCGTAAACATCCATTACCTGCTCACCCGCCAGTACAGCAATGGCGCACAGCGTCTCCAACTGAACCTTGTCCATCATTCGAAAATCACTCCCCAGCCCAGCTTCAGGCCAATCAATAACAACACCGCTGCCAAAGCGCCACGCAACAAGGCATGCGGCAAACGCGCCGACAACATCGCCCCCAGCAACACCGCCGGCACCGAGCCCAACAGCAAATTGCCCAGCAGGCTGAAATTCACGTTGCCAATCAGCAAGTGCCCCATGCCGGCAAACATCGCCAAAGGAATGGCATGCGTAATGTCCGTGGCAATCAAACGCGGCGGCGTCAGCCGCAGCGGGTACAGGTAGGCCAGCAACACCGCCCCCAGCGCACCAGCCCCCACCGAGGTCAGCGTCACCAGCACGCCCAAGAGCGCGCCTGCCAGCACCGTCAGCAGGGGTTGAAACTTCTTGAACTGCACCTCGTCCGTGGTGCGCAGCCTGCGCCCCAAGGCATGCAAATGCTTTTGAAACAGCATGCCCAGCGCCGTCACCAGCACGGCGATTGCAATCGTCGTTTTAAGCAGATCCACCGCCGTCTCATCCACCGGGTGCAGCTTCATCCACACCAGCGTGGCCACCGATGCCGTCAGACTCCCCAGCCACAGCCGCCGCACCACCGGCCAATCAATCAGACCGTGGCCGTGGTGCACCCGGCTGGCAAACATTTTGGTGATGGCCGCAAACCACAAATCGGTGCCCACTGCAGATAGCGGCGCCACGCCAAACACCAACAGCAGCAAAGGCGTCATCAGTGCACCGCCACCTACTCCGGTCAGCCCCACCAGCATGCCGGTCAGTGCACCGGCGCTCACCAGCATCCAATCGATCACTGGCATGGCTTAACCCAGTGCCAACATGAGCTGGTCCACACAGGCATCCAGCGCAGTAGCGCCTGCATGCAAATGCACCTCGGGTGCCTGGGGCGCTTCGTAGGGGCTGTCTATGCCAGTGAAGTTTTTCAACTCCCCTTTGCGCGCCTTGGCATACAAGCCCTTCACATCGCGGCGCTCGCACTCCTCGATGGGGGTGTCCACAAACACCTCCACAAACTCGCCCTCGGCAAACTTGCTGCGGGCCAACCCACGCTCGCTGCGAAAGGGCGAGATAAAGCTCACCAGCACAATCAGCCCCGCATCCACCATCAACCGCGCCACCTCGGCCACACGGCGGATGTTCTCCACCCGGTCAGCCTCGGTAAAACCCAGGTCGCGGTTCAGCCCGTGGCGCACGTTGTCACCATCGAGCAAATAGGTGTGCCGGCCCTCGGCGAAAAAGCGCTTTTCCAGCAGGTTGGCAATGGCCGACTTGCCCGAGCCCGACAAGCCGGTAAACCAAATACAGCGCGGCGTCTGGTGTTTTTGCTGGGCGCGGGTTTCTTTTTTGAGCTCAAGCGCTTGCCAGTGGATGTTGCTGGCGCGGCGCAGGGCAAAGTCGATCATGCCCGTGCCCACGGTCTCAAAGGTCAGCTTGTCGATCAGGATGAAACCACCCAGCGTGCGGTTGGTGCTATAGGGCTCAAACACCAGAGGCGCACTGCACGACAGCTTGACCGTGGCAATCTCATTGAGCCCCAAGGTCTTGGCCGCCAGATGGGCCCCCGTGTTGATATCTACCCGGTGCTTGATGGCGGTAACTGTGGCAGTCACCTGCTTGCAAGCCAGCTTCATCACATATTGCCGACCCGGCGCCATGGCGTGCTCGCTCATCCATAGCAGCTTGACCTCGAACTGGTCGGCCACTTCGGGCGGCGCGTCCACTGCCACCAGCACATCGCCACGGCTGGCGTCCACCTCATCCATCAGCGTCAGCGTGACCGCATCTCCGCACTCCGCCAGCGGCAGTTCGTCAAGGCCATCTTGTTCACCGCCAGCACCACATGGCGTATGCCCATCATCGCCACGATGCGGCTGTGGCGGCGGGTTTGCACCAGCAGGCCTTTGCGGGCGTCGATCAAGATCACGGCCAGGTCTGCGGTAGAGGCGCCCGTGGCCATGTTGCGCGTGTACTGCTCGTGCCCCGGCGTGTCGGCCACGATAAAACGGCGCTGCTCGGTGGCAAAAAAACGATAGGCCACATCCATGGTGATGCCCTGCTCGCGCTCGGCCTGCAGGCCATCGACCAGCAGCGCCAAGTCCATCTTCTCGCCCTGCGTGCCGTACTGGCGCGAATCGCTTTGCAAAGATTTGAGCTGGTCGTCAAAAATGTTTTTGCTCTCAAACAGCAGGCGGCCAATCAGCGTGCTCTTGCCATCGTCCACGCTGCCGCAGGTAATAAAGCGCAAGGTATCCATTAAAAATAGTCTTTCAGGTTTCTAAATAATGCCAATGGCATGGAACTTATCGCGCAACAGAGCCACTACATCCGTCAACAAAATAGCGTCAAGCTGGTTCTTTTTGAGAAAAGCCTTCCATTCGGCATCTCGGGTCGGCCGGTGTGCTACGTCGTACCAAAGGGTAAACAACAGCGCACCTTTGCGAGTCGCGTCTGCATGCTGCTTGAGCCGCGCCCGCACCGACGCAGCCAGGTTGCGTGTCATGTCGTGAGGCTTTCAAGGTAGGGGCGCATCACGTTGGAAACACGGTCAATGCTGGCGTAGTGCCAGACTTCATCCATGGTGAATTTCTTTTGCGTCCAGCCATCACGCAGCGCCTCTAGCGCAACATCCAGTCCGATCTTGTTGCGGTATTTAAAGCAGTCGGCTACGGTCTTGGCTGCGTTAAAAACAGGCACCTGCACACCATCGACATCCAGACGGTCAATGCCACCTGTAAAGGCAGCCCCTGACATACGTACTGAGCGAATTTTGGGTTGGTCAAGCCGTGGAATTGGCGCGTGATGCCCAATACCAAGCCAAACCTCAAAAGGTGCATGGGTACCGATTCCATGCACGCGCAGTGCCGACAGCAGGCAAACAACCCCCTTCGGCACGCGCAGCGCCACCTCTGCCAGTGACCGGTGCTGACTCATGGCCCGCCCGGGCAGCGCGTAAACCCCACGGGCAAGCCTTTCAAGCTTGCCGCTGGCCACCAGGCGACTCAGCACAATCGTTGGCAGTGCCTGCTGAGAAAGATCTCTGGCTCGCAGCAAGGGGCGGGCCAGGGCCAGCGCCAGCACAGCCTGCTCTTGGGTTGATGAACTACTCTGATTCATACTGAAAGAATGTTGCAAAAAATAGGCATTTAAAAGTAAATACCAACTAAAAGCAACAAAGACGGACTAAAAATACCCCTCTTGTTTCTTCTTCTCCATCGACCCCGGCACATCGCTGTCTATCAGCCGCCCCTCGCGCTCGGAGCTGCGGGCGTTAAAGGTCTCGGCAATCACCGCCTCCAGCGTGTCGGCATCGCTCTCTATTGCCGCAGTAAGCGGCCAGCAGCCCAGGGTGCGAAAGCGCACGCGGCGCATCTGCGCTGTCTCGCCCGGCTGGAACGGAAAGCGCGCATCGTCCACCATGATCCACTGCCCGCCGCGCTGCACCACCGGGCGCAAGGCCGCCAGGCTGCCGACACCGGATTTACGCGGAAACTGAAAGCCGTTCACAATTGCCAAATGTCGAGCTCGGTCCAGTTGCTGATGGGGAACACCCGTATCGACTCATCGGGCTGCGTGCGCGTGTTGTACAGGTTCCAAAGCTCGGGGCGCTGGGCCTTGGGGTCCCAGCGGTGGCCGGCTGCGCGGAAGGAAAAAACGCGCTCCTTGGCCGAGCCGTTTCATTAAAGTGTTGATGAATTAGGGTCCACGAGGTAAAACCACCTCGTGGATTTCCTTTTTATACAGGCGGATTCTTGACCAAGAAATCTTCCCCAGCCTCGGGGGAGGTCGCTGCCCCCGCCGATCCCTTCGACTTGGCGGTCGAGAGTTTTGAGAACGACCAGCAGCAAGCGGCAGCCGCCCGCATACCGCCCGAGCATGGCGGCATCCAAATCAACTTCTGCAAGAACCCGACGTGCGACAACTTCGGCCAGCCCGAGGTCGGCGGAGTCGCCAAGTGGGCCAAGAACAGCCAAGCCCGATACAAGGTTTCCAGCGCTGGAAAGGGCTACCCGCACCTGACCTGCCAGCGTTGCGGCTCGCTGTTCCCCATGAAGAGCAACCTTGGCATCCACGAGGAGCTCGAACGCATCAACGCCCACGCCACGGCGAGCTTGTGGGAAGCAAGCTGCCCCGATGAGTCCTGCGACCAGCATGGTTTGGGCGTCTCGGCTGGCAACCCCTTTTACGTGTCGTTTGGAGCCACCAAGGCCGACTCTCCCCGTTGGAGGTGCAACGCGTGCCGCAAGACCTTCTCGGCCCCCAAGTCCAGCACGCTGAGGCAACGCGAAAGCCACAAGAACAAACTGATCTTCTCCCTGCTGGTGAACAAGATGCCGCTTCGCCGCATCTGCGAGGTGGCCGAGATCGCCCCCAACGCCCTCTACGGCAAGATCGACTTCATCCATCGCCAGTGCGAGAAGTTCCTCTCCGCACACGAGGCCAAGCTGCCCGGCATGGCCATCCGCCGCCTGTGTCTGGGCGTGGACCGGCAGGACTACGCCGTCAATTGGACGCAGCGGGAGGATCGCCGCAACACCGTCATCTCCGCCGTCTCGTCGGTCGACAACGAATCTGGCTACTGCTTCGGGCTGCATCTGAACTTCGACCCGAACCTCGTGGCCGACAAAGTGGAGAAGGCCGCCCACGACGCCAAGGACTATGCCGTGTTCCCGCCGTTTCGCCAGCATGCCCGGGTTTGGCTCGAACAGGACTACGTGGCCTCCATGAAGAAGAGCTCCACGCTGGCAGCCGTCACCTCGCTTCGGGACCGGGTGGCCAAGGCCTACGCCCAAGCGGAGGCCCGTGCGGACGTGGAAGCGAGCGACGCCCCCGGCAAGGACGAGAAGCTGCCGGCCCAAGGCATGCAGATCCATTCCGAATACACGCTCTACGCCCACTTCATGCACATCAAGCGGCTGACGGCTGGGGTGGAGAAGATTCGGTTCTTCCTCGACCAGGACTCCGGCATGCGGGCAGCCTGCCTCGCCGCCTTCGCCCACGACATCAAGGTTGATCGCCGCGTGGACGCGTTCTTCGTCCGGATCGCCAAGGAGATGACCGTCGATCAGAAGCGGCGTTTGAAGGGCAAGGCCAAGGAAGCGTTGGACGAGTTCATGGCCAGCTCCGGCTTGAACCAGAGCGACGCGATCCTGGCCATGCTCAAAGAGAGATTGGCCGGCATGGCCACGATCGGTTCATGGAACGACCGTTGGGTCATGCACCCCTTCCCCGACATGAGCGAGCAGGAGAAGGCCATCTCGTATCTGACGGACATGGGCGACTACGACCTCGACCACCAAGCATGGCTCTACAACAAGGCAAGCCTGCACGCGGTGGACACCCTGTTCATGCAGATACTCAGGCGGTTGACGCTATTGGAGCGGGGCATCCATTCGCAGGGCAATGCCGGGCGGGTGTGGAATGGCTATGCACCCTATAACCCGAAGCAGATTGGCAAGGTGCTGACGATATTCCGGGCTTATCGGAATTTCATATTGCCGGGCGAAGATAAGAAAACCCCCGCAGAAAGACTGGGCCTTGCGAAAGGCCCAGTTCAATATGAAGACGTTTTGTATTTTCAGTAATTCGACGGATGGCTAGCGATTTTCGATGCGAAGCCATACTTGGCGCTAGCCAAATATTACCCCGCGTGCAATGCTATACATATAGCACTTTAGATTGACAATCAACGCAAGAAATGTCAAAAAGAACAAGGAGGTTTCTATGTCTACATTAAAGCAAATTTCGGAAGTTTCCTCGGCAGGTATTCCGGATTCATTGGTGTCGATGTGCCAAGACCTGCCTATCAAACAACGGGAGGCCGTGTATGAAAGCTGGCGTCGACCGATGGAAGCCGTTCAGGATTCAAAGGAGACGACTCGTCTATTGCAACAACATTTCAGTTCGAATAAGGGTCCAAAATCTCTCGAAAGCAGAGCTTCCGCGAGCTAAATAAACAATAGCCATGCCCAAAATCAACACGAGCTCGGCCCTATTTGTGAGTTTTCGCCAAATCCATATCTCTGGTGATTTGGCTCTTGAGGCATCCTTCGACTTGGAGGTGCTTCGGATAAAGAGCATGACCATGAGGGCGATGCCAACTAAATATTCATTCCACTCCAACAATATTCTCGATCAGTTTGGAACTATGAAATGCGGTTCTGTTTAAAGTTAGACTGCGATGCAGGAACATCTGCAATCGTCATAGTCGATGGCAGATACCACGTCGAAAATAATGAATTGCTATTCGTCAGCGGAAGTGTTATTCACTGACATTGATATCAAGAACCAGACGTTTGGACGTGCCGCCAGGTCATTGGCTTTGTTCGTGTAGGGAGAGCACCATCGTTCATGGTCGCACGCATGGCAGTCGGTCGAGCCTGCTATTCTTATAGCTCTACCGATGGGAGGGCCATGATCCAAAAAAATGCACGCATTCCCTGCGAGAGGTCTTCAAGCACGAGGCCCTCGACTTCACCCGTTGGCTCGAAGAGAACATCGACGCGCTCAACGACGTGTTGGACGGTTGCGCTGCCGAATCGGATGTGCAAAAATAGGACATCGATGTCCTAATTTTGTTGAAATCTACCTCGTCGATTTGGAGAACAAACATGCCTCAGTCCACCGTCAAAGATAGAGTGATCGCAAAGATCAAGAGATCGCCATCTTCGGTGTTCCTGCGAAAGGAGTTCGATCGGCTTGGAGATTACCGACAAGTCAGCCGGGCTATCAATGAAGCCACAGCAAGCGGAATGCTGGTCAAGGTTGGCTTTGGCTTGTATGCGAAGGCTCGTCCATCAACGATCAGTGGCAAGCCGGTGCCGACAGCTCCCTTGTTGAATATCGGTTTGGAGGTTATGCAGAAAATTGGCGTCAAAGCCGATGTGGGCAAGGACGCTGTGGCTTTGCGAGAAGGCCGAAGCACCCAGATCCCAATGCTGCCCATTATCAATATTGGAAAAGCCCGCGTCAGTCGCAAAATCGCCGTGGGAAGTCGCCAGGTTGTTTATGAAAAAAGTTGAGGATGCTTTTCGGGACAAGATTTCAGATTTGATTCTCGAAAATGAGTTGTCCATATCGGAATTCGCTCTTGAAAAAGACTTCATCGTCACCGATGTGCTTCAAGCCATTTCCAAAATTAACAACGAGAAATTCAACCTTGTTTTTTGCGGGGGCACGTGTTTATCGAAAGCCTACGGTCTTTTGGAGAGAATTTCGGAAGATGTGGACATCAAACTTGTCCCAAAGCCCGGAGTGGTGCTGAATGCCAATCAGCGACGATCTGCTATTTCGAAGTTGAAGAAGGACATCGTTCAATCCCTATTGAATATTGGCTTTGAAGAGGGCGACATTCAACAGAAGGCTTTGGATGGAAACTCCTATGTTGAGTTCAATGTGGAATATTCCACGCACTTCGATGTTGAGCCTGCAATGAGGGCGGCGATGAAGTTGGAGTTGAACTACACGAATCTTTCCCTGCCAAGCGTCGATATCGATATTGGGCTCCTTTTTGATGAGCTCTCAGGAAAAAAGACTCAAACGCTCAAAATGCAATGCGTGGATATTCGCGAAGCCTTGACCGAAAAACTGATTTCGTTCCCACGTCGGCTGGCGATGCATTTGACGGATGCGGAACGGTTCAAATTCGACAAGGCATTGGTCAGGCATCTTTTCGATGTGCACCGCATTGTTGAGGGGAATCCCAAAATTACTCAGGATTTCGAATTGAAATCTCTGTTGTTATCCGCAATGGATAAGGATGCAAAAGACTTTATGCACCAGTATCCCAAATTTTTGATAAATCCCGTTGGTGAAATTCAAAATGCCATGAACGTCGCGAATTCAAAACCAGAGTATCGAAAAATGTATGATGAGTTTGTCAAGGTAATGGTCTATGGCAAAGACATCCCCTCGTTTGGTGACGCGCTTTCCGGTTTCAATACTGTCTTGACTGCGCTTCTTCCTTCAGCAAACACCAACTTCAACCATCACGCCGCAGAGCTGGCACCACGCTTTGAAATCGGAGACTTGGCAAGCTCAGTGAAACAGTTGCCCGCTCGCATGGCCTTGCCGTAGACGCTCCAAATAGCCTTGGGCACCTTCTGTTCTGTCGCGAATGTCTCCCACATTTCCACCGCAGCAAAGACCTCCGCCACCGTGTCGCGCCAATCCTTGATTTGCATTTCGCGCGCAAGCTTGGCGATAGCCTCCAGCCGCGGAAGGCCTTCCCCGCTTACGGAAGTCGTATGTTGCCCACTCAGGCCGGCGCTAAAAGTCAAATCAAACGCCTGGGTCATGGCCCACCCGCGTGCACTGCCGACGAACGCAAAATTCTTCACATGGTCGTCCTTGTTATGCGCCAGGACATTGAAGACCATCAGGCGGAAGGCCTTGTCTACCTCGCGCGCGTCCTTTGTGGCCATCAGCGTCGCCTTGAGCAAATCGCCATAGTCCATGCTCGGCATCCGATGCGACGCTTCGAGCAGGCCCCCGATGGAAACCATGTGTTTTTTGGCGTTGCGCTCCCGGTCGAAGCGTTGGACAGCGAAGAAGTCCTCACGCTTTCCGCGCACCGTGACTGAAACCAGCCGCGTGGGGGGCATGTTGACCTTGGCCGCCTGGGCCATGCGGGCGTAGGCCAGCTCAATGCGGCCCATGGAAGGCGGATCGGCGTCGCGGGCCCGGAACTTGACGATCCAATGGTCGAAGTTCTCGGGAATAGCGCCGAACCCGGACATGCAGTTGTCTGTGCCCTTTTCGATGGCCACAGTGACCTTGGGACGCGCGCCGCCAGGCGATCCGCCATGGATGTAAAGGGCAGCCAAGACGTCAGCGGCGGAACCTTCTTGCACCAGCAAGGCGCTTTCGGCCAAACCTTCCAGCGACACGGCAGACTCCGTTTCGCCACGTACCATTGCAGGACGGAACTCCAGGGCGCCCATTGCGCGATTTCCGATGTATGCAAGACGGTCCAGCGGCTCAATGGCATGCCGATCCCAATCCAAAGCGCTTTTTAGCGCCCTGTCCATGAGCAAGAGACCCCATCCATCGGGCAGCGCGTCGTTGAAAACGCCGTGCAGTCCATCAAAAACCGGGCTCAGTGGCTTGAAGGCCCCCGGCCTCAGGCCGAAAGGTGGAAATGGAGACAGGGCGTAGCCCGATTTGATCCACTCCGGGTCGTATTCAAACCAAATGGAGCCGCGCTCGTGCGGGTCTTTGGCAAGGCGCCCGACGAGCCGCCCATCCATGAGGACATCAAGGAGCGTGGCGTGTATGGCCTTGGCGTTCATCCCCTGCCTCTCACCCGTCGCTTTTGGACGATCTCATCGATAGTTGCCAGCTTGCGCGCAGCGAACAGCGACGCAAAATCGTCCATACAACCAAGGGCTGCGGCAATCTGCAGCAGCGTTGAGAATGCGACCTCGCCTGTACCCTCGAACCGCTTTAACGAGGCCTGCGAAACGCCAGCCCTTTCAGCCAGGCTGCGTTGCGACAAATTTTGGGCCAAGCGCATCGCCCGAGCGCACTTGGCGACGTCGGCGGACATGTTGGATGGACTTATAAGAGACAACATATGATCTTCAAATGGCTTAACGTTTTCTTAACAGCTAACCAATTGTCTCCTATACGGTATTCAAGGTCAATCGAATTGGCTGTCTCTCTACGAATCCCCGCCAAACAAATCGCGGCTGAAGATCTTGTCGGCCACGTCGCGGATCTCGTCGGTGATGCGGTTGGCCACGATGACATCGGCTTCTTGCTTGAAGCGGGCCAAATCGGTCTCCACGCGAGAGCCGAAAAACTTGTCTTCGTGCAGGGCCGGTTCAAACACGATCACCTCCACACCCTTGGCCTTGATGCGCTTCATGATGCCCTGCACGCTGGAGGCGCGGAAGTTGTCTGACCCCGCCTTCATCACCAAGCGGTACACCCCCACCACCTTGGGCTTGCGCGCGAGCACACTCTGAGCAATGAAATCTTTGCGCGTGGTGTTGGACTCCACGATGGCGTTAATCAGGTTTTGCGGCACCAAATGGTAGTTGGCCAAAAGCTGCTTGGTGTCCTTGGGCAGGCAATAGCCGCCATAGCCAAAACTCGGGTTGTTGTAATGCGGCCCAATGCGCGGGTCCAAGCACACCCCGTCAATAATCTGGCGCGTATCCAGGCCCAGGGTCTGGGCGTAGGTATCCAGCTCGTTGAAAAACGCCACCCGCATGGCGAGATACGTGTTGGCAAACAGCTTGATGCCCTCAGCCTCCGTGCTGCCGGTCAGCAACACCGGCACATCCGGCTTCAAGGCCGCTTGGAGCAACAGATCTGCAAACTGTTGGCCGCGTGCCGAGTGCTCGCCCACCACAATGCGGCTGGGGTACAGGTTGTCGTGCAGGGCCTTGCCCTCGCGCAAAAACTCGGGCGAAAAGATCACATTTTCGGTGCCATATTTCTCGCGCATTTGCAGCGTAAATCCCACCGGCACTGTGGACTTGATCACCATCACCGCATCCGGGTTGGCTTCCTTCACCGCCTGAATCACAGACTCCACCGTCGTGGTGTTGAAGTAGTTGGTCTGCGGGTCGTAATCGGTGGGGGTGGCAATCAGAACAAAGTCGGCCCCGGCATAGGCCGCGGTTGCATCCAGCGTCGCCTTCAAATTCAGGGGCACGTTTTGCAGATAGTGCGTGATGTCTGCATCGTCAATCGGTGACTGCCCGGCGTTCAGCATATCGACCTTGGCCGCCACCACATCCACCGCCCACACCTCGTGGTGCTGTGCCAGAAGCACAGACATTGATAGGCCCACGTAGCCTGTTCCTGCAATCGCAATTTTCATTTGGGTACTTTTAAAACGGTTTCTTCGGATTCAAATCTGTCACGTTGGATAACGCCCAACCGCTCACGCATCAAAAGCCCAATGCGCTGCGGTGAAAACGTCACCTCAGCCGATTTCTTGAGGCGCTTGGCAAAGGCGGTATGGCCACCAGCGCTCCTGGCCGCCTGCATCTGGATGGCAGCGTGGGCTATGTCGGGCGCAGCCCACCAGGCCTGGTCTTGCGCCACCACAAAGGGGTACTCGCCGGGCTTGACGGCGCAGCGTTTCCACTGCACAGGGAAGCCGGTTTCTTCGGTCAAGAAATCCACATTGCCAGAAAAATGGGTGCCCACCACCGGCTTGCCAAACAGCATGGCCTCGGCCAAGGAACGGCCAAAGCCCTCGGCGCGGTGCAAGGACACATAGGCATCGCAGGCATCAATCAGCCCCAGCACGGCACCCCGGTCCAGCGTCTGGTCCAGCAGCACGATGCGTGCATCTGCGCCACAGGCCTTCACAAAGCGCTGCCACTCCGGGTTGTCGGGCTGGCTGTTCATGGTCTTCAGCACCAAGCCCACCGAGTCGTCATCCGGGGAAAAGGCCTTTTGAAACGCCTGGATGGCCGCGAACGGGTTCTTGCGCGCCAAGTACGAGTTGAAGTCAAACACATACAAAAACAAAAACCGTTGCTCGGGCAGGCCCAGCTCCTGGCGGGTTGTCGGCTGCACCCGCGCCACGCTGGCGGCCAAGGGCATCAGCGTAACCGGCAAGGGCGCACTGGCCGCCTGCTGAGCGCTGGTGTACATGGCGTGGGTGAACGCAGTTGCTGCCCACACCTCGTCCACCACCTCAAAGGCACTTTGCCACTGCGTGGGCCACACCGGCAGCTCCCAGGGCCACCAGCCAATGTTGTAGCGCCCGGCAAACAGCGCCAAGCCGCGCTCCAAATACACGCGCACCGTGTCAAAGCCGGTGAGGCAAAACAGGTTCACCGCATAGGGGGCTTCTTCATCGCCCTCCTCGCCCAGGTGCTCTTCCAAGGCGCGGTCGGCCTGGCGCAAATGGTCGCCGGGGTGGATGTTGACCACCTTGAACGGTATGCCCGCCGCCTCGCAGGCCGCAGCGGCCATGCGCACGTCTTCGCCTATGCCCATCTCGCCAAAGGCAAAGCCAATCAGGTTCAGGCCAAAGGGGCGTGGCGCCGCTGGCTTGGCTGCTGCGTCCTGCGCTGGCGCTGCCAGCGGATCGGCCAGCCAATGCAGGGCCGCATCCGTTTGCCGCGCCTTGTGCTCCCAGCGCGCCAGCGCGCCCCAGCCCGGTGCTGCTTTCAAGTCATACACCTGCTGCAAATCGCGCCGACGCTGCCACAGCATCAGCGTCGCCCTTGACACGGTGACACCCGGTTGTGTGCGCAGCTCCAAGCGCTGCGCCAACCAACTGCGCCAACGCGGCGCCAACAGCGGGGTCAGCTTCAGCCTGTGAACGGCATCAAACAAAAACCAATGCAGGTAGCGCGCCTGTCCATCGGCGGTGCGGATATCAAAGTTTTGCTGCAACTCCGCCGCACTGCGCCAGACAAAAAACATCAGCCAGGTCAGTGGAGTTTGCTGATTGGCAACTGCTGCCTGCAACTCAGCAAAAGGCGGCGTCTGGTCCAGCGCAGCGAGTGTCTCGGCATCGACCAGATCCATCAGGCCGTGCTCTTTGAGCCCATGCGTAAAGAACCAGGCGATGCCATGCCACAGGCCACTCTCAGTGGAGACATCAAAGGTCTGCACCAAGTCTTCGCGTCTCTGCAGCAGATACCAAAAGGCCTGGGTCATTCCAAAAGGGCCGTAGCTAGGCCAGTCGGGCAAGAGCTGCAGCAGCGTCTGGCGCTGCGCCGCATCCGGGCGCGGCCACAGCGGGTATTCGCGCCAACCATCCACTAGCCACCACTGGGCAAACCAATCCGGCACCGTATTGCCAGCAGACTGCCCCTGGCGCAGATCGGCTCGAACCAACCAGGCCACATGCAGCAGATTGACAGGGGTGTTCGCTTTCGCGGGAATATTCATCAAGTTACCTTTTGTTTGCGGCTGGCACGGCCTTCTCGGCGCCCGTGGCTTTCAAAATGGATCCACCCGGAACCAAACACACCCTTGGCCACGCCTTCTGCCACGTCCACGTGGGTGCGTAAATACCAGGCTTCATCAAAGTCCGTGGCACTGCTGGCCGTCTGGTCTCTATGGGCATGTTGCGCAACATGAAATGCCTTCATCACTTGCAGCAAAAAATGTTCGTCCTGGGGATCTGCAAATACCACTCCGTTCGATGGACTGGCCGTCATGACCTGCAAGGCAAGGGCACCCGGCTCTGTCCACAACAGTTGCACCCGCTCAGCATCCGCCGGCAGCACCGCAGGCTGCGCTAGGTGCAACACCAACAGGGCGTTGGCCGGGTTGTGCTTGCGCAATTGCTCGCCAATGGGGCGATAGCGTTCGGGCTTGAAGCTCTGGTATTGGGACACCATCACAAACAGCACCGCCTCGGGTCCGCACAGGGCTGCGCGCAACCTGTCCACACAGCGCACAAAGTAGGCATGCACCTGCGCTTGCGTGGGGTCGTGGTGGTTGAACATAAAACGCACGCCGAACTGGTCGCGGTAATAGCGGTGCTCGCACAGGTTTGCTTCCGCCACCTTGCGCTGTTCCACAGGCACAGGCTCCATTTGGGCAACATCCAGGAACAGATGGAAGTCATCGGTCAGCACATGGGCCGTGACCTCGGGAGAACCGAACACCCAATCGAAAGGCCCCGACCCTGTGCGCCAGCGTAACTGGCGCAACAATGCCGCCGAGTGGCAAAAATTGCCCAATGAAATGGCTTGGCCAAAACGGGCCAGGCGCCACTCTGCCGGCAACCAGGCCAAAGGCGTAGACAGCGTAGCAAACCGGGCATCGGCCTCGGTGTGAGCCAATAATTTGGCATGTTCCTGCCTGCCCAGATAGGGCGAACATTGCGCAACAAAGCTGCGCACTTCTTCAGCCAGGGCAAGACAACCGGCAGGTGCCGTTGGCAAGGGGCCTTGCAACAACTCATGGACATGGGTCTGCGCCCACTGCACCGGGGCATGCCCGAGGTGCCGGTGCAACAACTGCATGCCTTCTAGCGCCACGGTGCGCCGCTGCGTTTGGGTAATGCAAGCATCGTGCAGGCGCGACTGCGCTTGCACCGCGTCCACAAAGCCCACGCGCTGGGGCATGCGCTTGAAAACACGCAGCCAGTAATCAAAGTCAAAAGAAGCCTTGAGAGACTCGTCCAGCGGGCCTGTCAGCACCTGCAGCGTGCGCTTGAAAAACACCGTTGGCTGGCAGATAAAGCAACCCTCGGCCCAACGCGCATAGGGCACATCGGGCCACAGCGTGGGATAACTTCCCAGCAGATTGCCAGCGCCATCGACGTGCTGCGCATGGCCATACACCATCAGCCAATTGGGGTTGTGGTGTAGCGCATCTACCGCCCGCTGTATGGCACCCGGCGTGTACAGGTCGTCTGAATTGAGCCACCCCACCACCGTTCCGCGTACCAAGCGCAAGGCGCGGTTCAAGGCCTGGGCCGGGCCGGTGTCTGGCTCTGAAAACCAGCGCAGCCGCACGTCTTCTGCCGCACGCGCTGCCAGCCACTGCTGTGTGCCATCGGTAGACGCGCCGTCGGCCACGATCAGTTCCAAATTGGCATAGCCTTGAGCCAGCACACAGTTAACCGACTCCGCCAAAAACGCCATCTGGTTGCGCGTGGGCATCACGATGCTCACCAAGGTTTGTTGTGCGGTTCTCATGGCGTCACTTCCCCGTCTGTGGCTGCAAAGCAGCGCTGCGCTTGGACTGCCTGGTATGCGGCCTGCCCCGCCTTTTGCATTTGCAGCCGCTTGGCCACCGGTATGCCCGCCAACAGGGCAGGCAACTGCGCCAGGTCTGCATCGGCCACGCGCAACAGCACCCGGCTCCAATCCACCGCAGCCAGGCTACCGCCTTCGGGCAGCCTTGGCTGCACACCCAACAGCACCGGTATGGCTCCGGTGGCCAGCGCCTCCCACAGGCGCAGCGTATTGGCACCAGCGCCCGAAGGGCACAGCGCAAATACCGAATCCGCCAACAGGTGGTTGTAGTCCAGCATCTCCTGCACCTCACCGGGCTTGGGCTGCAACGCTTGGCCCGCAATTTGGTGCTCGTAGACCAGGCTTTCAAAATGCCAGCGGTCCGTCAGCCGCACGGTAAAGCCGGGTTCGGATGCCAAGGCCAACAAGCGTGGGCGGATATCACTCAGGTAGTGCGGCATATGCGCACCCATAAACGACGCCAACAGGGTCCGCACATTGGCGGGCCGCACGGGAAATAGCCCCTCGTTGCGGTCAGCCTCCTGCGCATTGACTGCGTAGAGCGACCAGGGGTGCAACGCCAGCCCAGGCACCACCTCATCTTGCGGGCAGTGCGAAAGCCACACATCGGTAACGCCCATGCTGCACCAAGTCTTCACCAACTGGCGCCAGTAAATGTGCTGGCATACCGTGTGCACGCGCAAGCGCAGCCTGGCTGCCAACAAGCTGTCGCGCAACTCCAGCATGCGGATGCGAGCAATCTCGGTATTGCGGTCCACCTGCTGATGAACGCCATCGCCAGGCGCGCGCTTGTTGGCCACGTCAATCCAGGTGGCCCAGGGCAGACCCAAATAAATGTGCAGCTCACCACCCCGCACCGGCGCACGCTCCATGGTTGCATGCAGCGCCCAAGCAGCGGCCTCGGTCTTGCAAGGGTATTGCCAGAAGAGAACGTCCTGCCCCTGAACGCGGGGTTTGAAAGACACACCTGAACCCAGCGCTGTGTGCGCTGCGGAGATACCGCGCATTTTTTCACTTGCTTGCATGTAGTGTGAGGCGGATTCAGGAAACCTAAAGAGGTGTTTCATCAATCACTATCCCGTTTTGTACTTCGTGCTTGAATCCGCTAAATAAAAATAACAGTCCCGTTGGATAAGGGCATTTAAAAAAGTATGTGTTGAAAATCTAAATGTGGCTATTAAAACACCCACCACTTATTCCTCTGGCACTAACAAGCTTTAGCGTTTTCTCCGTGCTTGCCGACCGTGCTTGCAAAATATCCATCCGTCCAAAACTCCTCCCCACCGCTTCTTTTTCACCTGCGGATAACGCTTGAAGATATCTTTAGCCGTTAGGGTCTTGATCATCGGTACGATCTTTGTCACGCTGTACCTTGGCACCAACTGCACCAAAAAATGAACATGGTCTTTGTCCGTGCATATCTTCAAGAACTTGATCTCGTAGCGCTCCTCGATCTCAAGGCACACTTCCTTCCGCACCTTGTCTACATCATCGTCAAACACCACCCGTCTGTACTTCGCTGGTAATACCAAGTGGTACAGCAACGCCGCAATGTTATGACATATTGTTGATGTATTGGCTCATTCCTAGAGAATACGCCCCGAGGGACGGAGAATTTACCTACCCTGATAAATTATCGGAATATTTTATATTTATCGGCACATTTTTTATAACTGATATCGTATGGCGACCCGTCTACCAAATGAGAGTGATTTCTTACCCACTCGATATTTTCACGTACGACACGCGCTGGATTTCCAGCAATAACAGAGTGAGATTGGTCAAATTTTTTCGTCACCACGGAGCAAGCTGCAATAACACATTCCGATGGTATCTGCACACGCTTGGTAAGGTAGCACTTCTCACCTACCCACACATGATCACCAACAGACACACCATCTGATATATCCAAATAATCCCCCGTAACTCTATCAAAAAGTAGATGAGGTGACTCACCGCAACGTATAGTCACCATGTTCGAAAACATACAGTTTTTTCCAATATTCAGTTTGTTTCCAGAATTATACAGAAGAAAACTACCTCCACCTTCAATAGAAAAACCTTCCCCAACAACCATCTCAGCAGAATGTGCAGGGATATGATTGCCTATTGAAATACTAAGTGATTTTATTGCGAATGGTTGATAAATAGTAACCAAATTATAATTTCCATTAATTCTCAAATCAATCTTGGATTCATTAATTGATTTGTCGATTTTCACCACATTCCCTCTTCCTCTAATCCATCCAGTTAAACTAACTCCCTCACCAATAATACATTGATTTTCCACACCATCAAATTCAAAACTCATTTTTCAATCCTTTATTTCTAATAAAATGCTGCCGTTAGCATGTGGCACGCGATGAAGCAACCTCAACTGATCAGTTGCCAATGCCTCCACCGCAAGTAAAATTAATCTAAATTGCAAATGGGGGTGCGGGAGTAATTTTACAAATAACTCCTCTTTTATTTGCGTCAGAAATATTTAATGGTACTTCCTTCCAGTCCAACCAAATACATTAGATGTAGAATAATTTGATAGAGTTGGCCCAGAAGTTCTTGCAGAAGGATCCCTGCTTAGAGACATATGAATACCACATTCTGGCCGCTCCTGAAAATCAAAAGGAACAATAAAACCTTTTCTCAACATACACTCATAAAGCACATATTAACCATTTTCTGAAGTTAAATTTATATCACTCAAGTCAACGACTTGGATAGTATTATTTATATTCTATAAAATGCAAACCACTAAAATGCGATTTATTTGTAATTTGGGTATTCTTTCGAATTATATTACTAAAAGGTTAATCATTAGAATAAATAAGGTTCGAATAGATTTCTTTAACATTGTAGAAATTAGTAAATTTATATATCCAATGTATAAATATATTGATTTTAGTCTAGTAAACTCAACGAATCTGACCGTACTAAGAGCAACATGCGGGTTATTAACTACAATTTTAGACTGTCTAAAAATAGTTCTCCCCGGGTAAATAGAGTCAATCAAATTGATAGCCAATTTATTTTTTATGAAAGGATTCGCTGTCTTCCAAACATATTTCGACAAATGCGTTTGGATTATATTTTTTAATGCGAAGTATGCGTAAGGTATAGCGAAAAATTGATACTTTTTATCAGAATAGGTAAAAAATAAAATTTCGTATTCACTTTTATTCATATTATATCATCCATTTATTTATGCTTCATTTACATTTAAAATTAAAGTGAACGCCTAACCTCAAGATCAATGATTTTCAAAAGGTATTTGATGTAATATTTTTGTGCGGCATTAGAAATTTTCCTCCTAATATCATCATTACTCCCCAACATGCTAATATATTTATCAAGATCAGATGCCTGTAACAACATTGATCGATAAGTACGCCATTTATTACCTTGGGGATCTGTGATGCCAGACGCCAGTACAGATGTTTCTGTTCCGAGCGCGCTATCAATATAAAAACAATGTTTCTCAAAAACCAACAAATTTAAGGCTAGTTTAACCTGAGGAAAAACGCTTGTGAAAGCACACCCATCTCGCACGCCTTGCTTAATTTCATTTAAATATTTTTTTGCAGTTGGACAATGATATATCAAGCCCGGTGCATGATCAGATGAGTTAAAGAATTCATCAATATTTAACTCCCCAACAGTATTTCCACGCCAACCCCTGTGACCTATTTTTCCATTTTCGAACCAAGGCGATGAAACAAATTTAGGCTTATTTTTTTTTATACATTCAAGTGCAGCAACGAACCCCAATGGAAATATTTCATTATCATCGCCAACGATAAGCATATACTCGGTGTCGCATTCATCAAAAAGTTTAACAAAATTAAGAGGGTAACCGAGATTAACCTTGTTTCTACTGTATTGAATTTTATCTACGCCGTAAATATTTTGCAATTCCTTAATTCTTGCATTTGCCTCATCGTTTACACCATCATCCACGATCAATACTTTACAACCATCAAAAATTAATGAATTATTTACAATGCCATTAATCAAATTTAAAAGCTCTTTAGGCCTGTTGTATGTAGGAATTCCAATAGTTACAAAAGACCTCTCGTCGAGATTGTTTTTTCTCGAAATAATTTTATTTAATGAATTAACAAAGCGCGGGTAATCCGATATTGGCATACTTCTTCTAAGATTTTCAAGATGCTCCTTTATTAAAGTTAACTCGCTAACAGCAGCAGAATGAACTGAGTATCTCGCAGCGGTTTTAACACCTTCAATTTTAAATCTTTCTATAACCTGCCTATTTTCCACAAGAGAACAAACTTTTTCGTAGATTTCATTTTCATTTTCCGTATCTACAATAATAGAGTTGACTCCATTTATGGCGTATTCTGCGGCCCCTCCTGCAAGTGGTACGACTACGGCACAACCACAGGCCATTGCCTCCAAGGCTGTCCGGCCAAAAGCTTGATAATCAGACAAATCGAGGAATAGATCTGACAAAGAAAGTAACTCAGCGACGTCAGTTCTCTTTAGTTCTCCAAAGTTTTGAAATTCGAAGTTTTTTTCAAGTAATTGGTACTTTTCATCATCTGCCTTACATCCAAATATTTTAATATTTAACTTAGGACCATATTTTTTCTTTAATGTAGAAAAAAGGCGCATCGTTCTTTCTGCACCTCTCCTAGGCGTTTGCGGCCGAATCATTGCACTTATAGTCAGAAAACCGGATATTGCATGGTATTGCGGCCGATATATATGATGATCAATACTAGCAAAAACACGATCGACTTTTACCATGTGTTTTTGTAGTACTTCTTGTGCTATCCAATCCGTTTTTGCAAAAAGTAGTGTATTTTTCAGTAGGCCGTAGGAATCAAGTGCTTCCTGCCAAACTTTTGAACCGAGAGGACAAAACAACGGTTCATAATCTTGCACGTAGTAAGCAGGAAGAATATGTGCGTTATTTTTACAAACTCTTTTCACCAACTTCATAGTGGTGAAATAGGTTGCTACGATAACATCATATTTCGATGCGATTATTTCTAGGTCATCATCTCCGAACGGAACTACTGATAAGTTCATTCGGGGGATATCGCTATAACAACCGAGAAAAGCATTTAAATGCTCCCGTGAAATTGCAATTTTTGCGTCAACTTGAAGTCGTCGCATTTCAACGACCTCCTGAACAACAGAATGCGAACCTCCACCCCCACCTGCTCCAGGCAATATAAATAATATACGAATGCTTAATAAGTCGATGTAATCACATCCGCCGAATTTTTCGGCACACCCTGTAATAATGCGTTTGCGAATATCATCTAGCGGCTCAGTTTTTTTTACTTCATCCACACGCGCAAGGAATTTGTGCAGAGTGTGTTTTCGCTTTAAGCTTTCCGTTCCTGCCAAAGAAAGCTCTTTTCGTTGCTCATGTCCAAAGCTTTTCGATTTGGCGTGAAAGACGTAAACGTCGTCTGCGATAGCTAAACCAAATCCTGCATCAGCGGCACGAATACAAAAGTCGTTTTCTTCGCCATAACCAATGGGGAAATTTTCTTCGTCCATGTAGCCGACAGCATCGATAACCATCCGATGGATCATGAAGCAAAAGCCATTGGCAAAAGGCAGACGTGGATAACTGCGGACAGATACACGTGCGACAAGCCGAGCCATTTCGTCCACGCTCAAACCATTTGGTAGTTCATTGATGGCGAACGCACCCTTCTCATCCAGAAGGTTAGGCACATTTTGCCAACTCGCTGCATTGGACAACGGGCCGACAATTCCAATTTTTTCTTCAGACTCCATGCACCGAATTAGCCCTTTTAGCCAACCATCAGAAACAATGGTGTCACTGTTTTGGGTAATGACATAAGGTGCAGTGGAAAAACGCAAGCCGGTATTTACCGCTTTTGTGTAGCCTGAATTGGCCTCATGTTCAATGAGGTGAAATAGTGGTTTGCCGGTACAGTAAGTTTGCAACCAGTCCGTAGTTTCCTGGTTTGATCCATCGTTCACCACGATCACCCGAACCTGCAGTCTGTCCGTGTGCCTCGCCAATGAGGCAAAGCACAGTTTGACGTCCTCCAATGCGTTATATACGGGCACCACCACATCTACTTCTGGCGCACCCTGCGTTGCTGGAGCATATTTTGAATGTATCGAGCCGTCCAAAGCACCGTTGAACTTCAAGAGCGCCGACGACAATGGAAACAGCTTGCCTAAATCAGTGCAGCCGGGTTTTGACCCATTGGACTTGAGTGATTTTGACAGCTTCCTTAAATTCGGGACTGTGGCGCCAAAAGAAAAGTCAGAGACAAATAGCTGAAGTGTTTGCACTGAAATTTTCTTTGCAAAACCTTCTTCGAACAAAACTCTATCTAAAGTCTCTGGCAAGGTGTCAGACTTTACAAAGATAACAGTTTCTGGGTACTTACTGCTTCCTATGCCCAGCGGTTTGTTGAACAGAACCGGCAGTCCCATGCCAAGCGCGTCCGACAGTTTTGCGGGGGTTTGAAATTGGGATACGGGCGACTTCTCATCCTGCAGAAGCACTGAACAGTCTGCAATTGAAACGACCTCCGGTATTGCCTTGAAGGGCTGATCTGGCAGAAATGCGAATTCACATCCTTTGACGTTTTGCAATTCTTTCTTGAAGGCTGCGTCAGGAAAGTCCCCCGCGATACAAAAAAGAACGTCTTGCCTCTTTAGCGACGCAATGGCCTGTGCGGTCTCAATCAGCCCTTTGTGCGCGCGTGGCGTGCCAAAGAAAAGAACTACTTTCTTGTCCTGCGGTATGCCGTATGTTTCTCTGCTTTTTCGTTTGAGTTCTAGCGAAGGTTTGTATAGCTTTTCGTCCCGGGCATGCCTGATGATTTCGCCGCCATAACGAGTCTGAAGAGCAGCATTACACACAGTGATACCATCAAACTGCTGGGCCAGGCCCACGGCCAAGCGGGTCCAGTCTTGCCCAGCCAGATCTTTTAAGTCTGGTAACTTGCCATGCAAACTCAGGTACTCGTCCACACTGATTGGTGTTTCGGCACCTACGAACGCAAGTTCTTCGTCGTCGATGTCCAACAGCACCTTCGCATCCCATATCAGCTTGTAGAGAATTCCGAAGAAGATATTTGGTGCACGGGGTTTAGAGAGATGGATGACATCGTAAGGATGCGCTGATACCAGTTGAATGGCTTGATCAATGAATTTAGCCTCATTCTCCACAACAAAGCTATGTTTGGCTATTTCCGTATCGCGAATTGGCCCCCATATTTCGCATCCCCACGCGGGACACATACTGCCAATAATTTCAACTTCCGCGAATGTTTCATACAAAGTGGCCAGCGTATAGACGCGACCAGCGGCATTGTGCGACAGTTCCCATCCACAAACACCGACGCTCAATTTGTCAGCGGTGTTACGTTCGGTGCGGTATTTTTTCCTCGCACTGACCAAGTTGGTGGCGATAGTTGCACCAAGTCCAGGGGTTTCATCCAATGCCTTGAGGTAGTAGCGTATCGCGTTTGCCATCTGCCCCTGCCGCATTGCAGTGTTACCCAGCTTAAAAGAAGATTCGTTGCTCGACGCTTGTGTGACAGCAGACATGTTTACCCTGAGTATTATTGAAATTGGACATCGACAAGCATCACAGTCGTTTTCTGATCTTGGTGTTGCTTATCGTGATTCGGCTGTTCATTGGGCTGCACCAGCAGGGACAGAATGTTGTCCTTCGCCCATCTACTGCGGTCAATGATGGGTTCTGCGTAGCCGACGTTCTGATCCAGCAGCACACAAGTGTGAGTGGCGCTGAAGGCATAGTTCGGGGCTAACAGAAGTGTGGCAGTCAGGCGATTGCCGCTTAAGTCGCCCCGGTAGATGACATAGGCGTTGTCTTGTGGGTCCAGAACGATATCAGGCCGGCTGATGGGTATTTGCAATGTGCCGCCACCGAGCAGTTCAAAATCTGCTGTGCGTTGAGACATGCAGGTGTGGTGCCATACCGCACCATCAAATCTCAAATGTTGGTACTGGGGGATGCCACTGGCATCGTCAGCGTAAAAAACAATGTGCGGGCGATTGAGGCTGTCCAGCGCCATGCTGCATTGGTTAATAAGATTGCTGCCGGGAGCGACAGGGTAAACCGTCTCTGTATTTACTTGGGTAATGGGTAGCTTGTAGTGGTGTCCGCGGGAAGTTAGCCAAGTTTTACCGTTGTCTAACGAACAGGCATAACCAATATTGGTATTGTTAACCACGTTTTCGTCGCTCATACCCTGTATGCGCCATACAAATGAGAGGTGCAACGAGCCATCTGTGCCAGTTACTGGGTGGTTCCAATAGGCGTTACTGGTCCAAGGTTTTTGGTCGAAGCCAGACAAAATAGCGCTGGGATGATCGGCCCAGGTTTGCGTAATCTCATCATAGGTTTTGAGCCTTGCACTACCCTTGTTGTGAGTGCCGTCGCGGTATAACAGCGTGAGCGGATGGCTGTGGTACGGCAGAATAAAGCTAGGGTATGTCACCCGGTCCTCATTGGCACCTGTCATGCTTAGTTCTTCAGACCATTGGTCTATGCAGTGGGGCTGTCTGGTGCGCCGGTAGCGCAGCTGCGTTGCATGGTGGTCATAGCACATGTGCAAGTGGCCCGTGCGGTCAATACCTAAGCTAATGCTGTTGTGTGCATCGCGCAAGTTGAATTGGCCGGCAATGTCATGCGTATGGAGCGCGTCGGTGGCGAGGTTGCGCTGCACAAGGCGCAGGGTCCGCTCGTCAACGTAAAAGGCGGTGTATTGCTGAGCACCACTTGTCAAAATACCATGGTGCCTAAAAATAACAGTGTTGACTGTATTAGCAGCCCAAGCTTCGCCCAGAGGATGTTGAGTCAATATATTGGCAGAGATAGGGCATCGCTCAGGTGGAGGAAATCCAAACTGCAACTCGTAACCAAGCTTTGCGATTTGACCTGGCAGCGCATGCACAGTACTTGCGGTCAAACCGAGTTGTGCCGTTTGGTAGCCCACCCTGGCTTGAATAAGCAACTTCGTGTCACTATTGGCTGCGCCTGTATTTATCGAAGCCTGGAAATGCTGAATGGAACGGCGCTCGTTGCCGCTTATTGCAGCAGCCCTAGCCAATGTATTGTGTACTCCAGCGATAAGTATCTGGCTAACACGCCTCTTACTGCAGCCCCAGTCTAGGGCCAGCTGCGTGTATTTTTTAGCTGCTGCCGAATTGCCAACCGCATGATGACCTGCTGCTGCGAACAGCGCGATTTCGGCACGGTCAGGGTGATGCAATAGAGACTCGCCGGCTATCGCAGTGAGGCTAACCCAATCGCCGAATTGCCATTGCGTCTTTGAACATTCCAGCAAATTGGCATCAAAGGTATCAATGGTGTAGATGTCCTGCGCCTGCTGCTTTGCGTTGGCGCGCTGAACAGGTTCTAAATCCGAACGAGGAGTTATTTTAAAAATCCTCATCCACCAATCTTTCAGACTATTCGAATGGCGCTCCATGGTCAGATTACCTGCTCACGCAAAAGCAAGTCTTTAATAAGTTCAATTTGGGACTCTGCCTTCAAAAACTCGTCCTGCAAAATTTGATGACGTTGCACAGCATCCCTGTTGGCCTGTTCTAGGACTGTGTTTCGGTTCAATAGTTTGGCGCTCACAATTTGTGCTTTTTGCAAGTCGTTTCGCTCGACTTCTAGTTTGGAAGCCTGCTGCTGGCTTTGCGTTAACTTTGCTTTTGTTTGGTCGAGCTCGGATTTGGTGACTTGGTTTGCCGCTTCCAAGTCTGTAACTCGTTTTGCAGAACTGCTCACAGTTGCCAACGCCACAGTTTCAGCCTTCGCTTTTATATCGCGCTCTGCGACCAAGTCAGCCTTTTCTTTCGCCCATGTATTGCGGTGAGCCAATGCTTCTTCTTTGGCTTTAGCATCTGCATCACGCTTGGCTTTGGTTTCTGCGTCATTAGTGGATTGCAATGCAAGTTTTTCTTTCACCAACGCATCTCGCGCGGCGAGCCACTCGCTCTTTTCCTTGGCTAGCGCATCACGTTGGGCAACGGCCTCAAGCTTGGCTTTGGCTTCAGCGTCGCGCCTGGCTATCGCTTCTGTTTTGGCCTTGGTTTCAGCATCCCGTTGGGCCAGGGCTTCCGTCTTGGCCTTGGTTTCTGCATTGCGAGCCGCTTCGAGCGCTGTCTTATCTTTGGCCAGCGCATCGCGTTGGGCTATCGCTTCCGACTTGGCATTGGCCTCGGCGTCGCGCTGATTCACGGCTTCATCTTTTGCTTTGGCTTCGGCGTCGCGTTGAGACAACGCCTCTGTCTTGGCTTTGACTTCCGCGCTACGAGCTGCTTCGAGCGCCGTCTTGTCTTTGGCCAACACATCGCGCGCTGCAACCCACTCAGCTTTTTCCTTGGTCAACGCATCGCATTGAGCCAGCGCGTCAACCTTGGCTTTGGCCTCAGCATTGCGCTGGAGCAGCGCCTCTGTCTTCGCCTTGGCTTCTGCGTTGCGGACGGTTTCCAATGCTGCGTGCTCATTGAGCAGCACACCGCGTGCCGCAACCCACTCAGCTTTTTCCTTCGTCAATGCGTCGCGTTGGGCTACAGCTTCCGTCTTGGCCTTGGCTTCTGCATTGCGAGCTGCTTCGAGCGCCGTCTTGTCCTTGAGCAGCGCATCGCGCGCGGCGATCCACTCAGTCTTTTCCTTGGTCAACGCATCGCGCTGCGCCAAGGCTTCGGTCTTGGCCTTGGCTTCTGCATTGCGAGCTGCTTCGAGCGCCGTCTTGTCCTTGAGCAGCGCATCGCGCGCGGCGATCCACTCAGTCTTTTCCTTGGTCAACGCATCACGTTGGACCAGGGCTTCTGTCTTGGCCTTGGCTTCTGCATTACGGACCGCTTCGAGCGCGACCTTATCCTTGGCCAACGCATCGCGTGCCGCAACCAATTCAGCTTTTTCCTTCGCCAACGCATCGCGTTGGGATACAGCTTCCGCCTTGGCTTTGGCCTCGGCTGCTCGCTGACTCACTGCTTCATCTTTTGCTTTGACTTCGGCATCGCGCTGAGCCAAGGCTTCCGTCTTGGCCTTGGCTTCTGCATTGCGAGCTGCTTCGAGCGACGTCTTGTCTTTGGCCAACGCATCGCGTGTCGCAACCCACTCAGCTTTTTCCTTCGCCAATGCATCGCGCTGGGCCAAGGCTTCCGTCTTGGCCTTGGCTTCTGCATTGCGAGCTGCTTCGAGCGCCGTCCTGTCTTTGGCCAACACATCGCGTGCCGCAACCAACTCAGCCTTCTCCTTGGTCAAGGTATCGCGTTGGAGCAGGGCCAGTGACTGGCTCTGGGCGGTCGCCTCACACAGGCCCTCTAGCCGGTTGCACTCGCCGGCAAGCTTGGCCTGCCCTGTGCGAAGTTGCTGCGCGTCGAGATGCGAGCGTTCGAGCCTTTCGCCCAACAGGGCATTCCAGTCGCGCACAAACAATGCCTCGCCAATGGCCGGGTGGGTGCCCTCGGCTACAGCCAGCAGGGTGTAGTGCTTGGCCTGCAAATGTTTTTGCACAGCACTGAGGTGGGCTGCTTCTGGCAGGGCCGCGTCCAAGGCCACACGCACCCACAGCACGCTCAGGTCTTGCAGCACCTTGTCAGCGCCTTGCAGCACAGACAAGGCTGGCAGGCAGTCCACGATCAGCCAGTTGGGTCGCAATGAATCGGCACGCGCAGCCATTAAGTCGTCGAGAGCGCGCACGGGGCGTGGCTCTTGGGACAAGGTCTTGATGTTGGGCCAAATGGCCCTTAGCTCTTGCACGGGCAACAGGCCGCTTTCAGCGGGCAGGCTAGCGCCGTGCCACGGCAGCGAACCCGTTTGAGGACCTGCGACGGCATGGACCACATGCCAGCCAGGGTTTTGTGCCAGTGCGGTTTGCTGCCATGCAGACTCCGATTCGGCGGCATCGATCATGAGCGCGTTTTGCACACCCCATTGACGCCACTGGTGCATAGGCCCGAGCCCCTGCCCCACGCCGACGTGCGCCACATCACCCGGCGGATAGAGTTGGCGCAAGAGCCCCACGGCGGCATTCATGCCTTGGCCGTCAAGCAGACAGGCGTCCCAGAAGGGTGCGAGAGTCTTTGTGGTCATGCTGTGGCGTCCTCTAGAGCCGCAGCCTGTGTGACGAACCGGGCAAGCACTTTCTGGGTATTCAACACCATGGTGTGCCAGTCAGACCATGGGCGCGCAATGCGCACGCCCTGTGCCTGTAGCCTGTGGAGCACGTTGGGCAGTTGCTCGCACAGGGACAGCGCCTGCGCCTGGTCGAGCGGACTCAATGCGTCCCACAGGTTGGTGTCCATGGCCTGGTTCTTGGTATCAAAGCGCAGCTCAAATTTAGGGCCACGGTCGTCTTCGGCTTCTTCAAACCAGTTTTCAAACTGATGGTCGCCCTGCTCTTGCAGCGGGAACTCCAGCTTGGGCAGGTGCGAAAACTTGCCGCGCCTGACGTTGGACGCACTCAGGCGAAATTCAAAGTTGGGCCACTGGCGTGGGCCATAGCTGGCATTGGTGCACTGGAACCACAGGTTCTCATAGTCGGGGTTAACCTGTTGGTGCTTGAGTTGCACGCTTTCAAAGCGCCAAGTGGGCGGCAACATTGCGAACTCTTGGCGCAGCACGGCTATGTGTTGCAACCACAGAGCACGATCAGGCAAGGTGGCAGTTAGGCCTTCGGTCAGTGCCGTGCAGGCGGTGCCGATGAGTTGGATATCCGACAAGGCCATGCTGCGCAGCAGGCTGGCCGCCTCGGAGGCGTAGGGTGCGGCAGGGTCCAGGCGCAAGGGCGCAAGGGCAGCGGCACCGGTTTCGTCGAATGCCACTGGCCAATAGGCCAAGGGGCTTGCGCCAGTCTGTGGCGGGGCAAGCAGCAGCGTGGGGAAATTGCCGGCCAGGTCCACCGTAATGTCCAGCAGGCTAACGCTGCGCCCCATGGCTTGCAGCCCGACGATATGGCTGTGCAAGCGCGTGGCCTTGGCCTTCTTTGCAGTACCTGGAATGACGTCGATGCGCTCCCACTCTGCATAGTCTGGATAGTGGCACAGCAACTTGTTCCAGCGTGTCAATAGCTGCTGCTTCTCTTGTGTGACTTGTTGGTGCTGGAGGAAGTAGCTTTCCAGCTCTTCTTGCACCTGGTGGAGTTGCTCCAACAACAGATTGCTTTCTTGCTGCAGTTCTTGCTGGGCCTTTAGCTGCTGTTGTTCGGCCTTGCCACTTTTCGCAAGCGTTTCGGTCTTGACCTTGGTCTGAGCGTCGCGGGCTGCAGTGAGCGTGGTGTTGTCCTTGGCGAGGGCGTCGCGCTGGGTAATGGCTTCGGTCTTGGCCTTGGCTTCAGCGTCGCGTGCGGCGGTCAGCGTGGTCTTGTCCTTGGAGAATGCATCGCGCTGTGCAATAGCCTCGGCTTTGTCCTTGCCCAGCGTGTCTCGCTCTAGCTGAGCCGCCTTGAGCTGTGCGCCAAGCTCTTGGCTCTGCGAAAAGTGTTTTTCAAATTCTTCTTGCACCTGGTGGAGCTGCTCCAGCAGCAGATTGCTTTCTTGCAATGTCGATTGGCGTAGCTGCTCGCTTTGCAAGGCCGCGTGGTCAAGCTGGGCAATATGCGCTAACTTTTCCAAGGCCAGGGAATCCTGCTGCGCAAGGGTCTGCTGGCCTTGTTGCACCAGGCCTTCAAGTTCCGCATGGGTTTGCTTGAGCTGCACGTTGCTTTGCACCAGGGTCCGCCAGCTACCGCCGGCGGCTGCCAGGTCCAGCGCCTGTGGTGCTTGGATACAGTCGCCGTCACCGGCAGTCAGGGTGGCGCGCATTTCGTCTTCAAGCGCAAGCACCTGTGTGTTGGCTTGCAGCAGCGTGGTCACCCACAGGTGCACCATGGGGTCTACTGGGCTGCGCTTGGTGTTGCTGCCTGTTGCGGCAACCAGGTTGGTGCCCAGGGCTTCATTGATGCTGGCAATCCATTTGGCGGATTGGCGCCCTGCCGAATGGGCGTGGGTCAGTACGCAACGCGCGCGGTTGCGTTGGTAGAAGCGCAAAAACTCGATCTGGTAGGCGCACCAGTTGCTGAGCAAGGCCTGCCCGTCAAACTCCAGATTTTCAGCGTTTGCCACTGCACTTGCCAGCACATCGTAGGCGGGTGTGTGCAGCAGCACGAAGCAGGTGTTGGGATCAAAGTCGCGCCAAAAATCAAGCAGCCAGCTGCTGCGGCTATCGGCCCAGCCCCACTCGGGCAGATCCCAGTTGGCCAAAAATATTTCGCCAGCGGCCAGTTCCCAAGCCTTGCCTGGATGCAAGACCTGGGGCACGCCCGGTTGACCCACAAACAGTCGGTCGTGCCACGTGTCAATGGTTGCGACGCTGCCGGCACTGGCTGCCTTCAGCTTCGCAAGGCCCGCTGACTCCAACGTTCCTTGAACGGATCGCAAATCACACCAAGGGGTGCCACAGGTAATAAGTGTTTTCATGACAGGCTATGCAATGCGGGAAAGAGTGAACAGGGGCTGGATTTGTGAGAAGTCGGTGTGCAGCTTCAGGCAAACTTGAATTCAGTGGGCGTGATGCTCTTGAGGTACTTTTTGCACCAGTCCGCGCCATAGGTGTTGGACATGTAGAGGTTGCGGTAGTTGACCCAGCAAGTGGCCATCCACAAGGACTTGGTGTTGATGGAAACGTCTTTCATTTGCTTGAGCAGCTTGAGGTGGACGTTGAGCTTTTCGTCCTTAGCAGGCAAGGCGAATTTGTAGGCCGAGAGTGCCTTGAGGTTGCTCGCCAGAAAAACAGCAAACAAGCGCTCCACGATAAAGGGCAGGTACGAGGCGCCTGCATGCATGCTCTTGCGGTCTGCAGCCGATGAATAAATCATGGCCTTGGCCGTCTTGGACAAGCCGGCCTCTGCCTTGGCGATGACCGTATCCACAAAGCGGATATAGGCGGCCCAAAACCTGGGGGTAGCGACAAAGTAGTTGGCGCTGGCAAACAGGCTGGAAGGCACAAAGGCATTGATGTTGCCCAAGGGGATTCCGGTGACCTCAAAAAACTCGCGGCACAGCACCAAAAAGTTGGGGTGCGATGGCTCGCCTTGCAACCAAAGATTGTGGTATAGCGCTTCAAACTCGGGGTGGGGGTTGCAGTAGTAAACATCGTGGCCGGGGTTGGTGGCGATGACGGTGCGCAGGTCGGTGCCGCTCAGGCCGGTCTTTTCCCGAAACTTCCAGGACAGGGCACCCCACAACTCCGCGCCCTTCAATTGCTCGGATTGCAGTAGTTTGCGAAAGACGTTGTATTCCAACAGGGGGCTGTTGTCGCCTTGGTTGTTATAGGGCTCAAAGGCCGGGTCCAACGCAGCACGCTGCTCCGGGCGGTAGTAGATTTGAAACAGGCGCAGCTTGACGGGCGCCGGCACCGAACTGAGCGGCGGAGCAGGTGCCATTTTGACGGCGGCAGGCTTGGGCTTTGGCACAGTCTTGGACTTTGCCATCGGCTTGACTGGCGCTAGCGCCTCGGGCAAGGGATTGGTACTTGGCAATGCTTGCGTTGCAAGGGGCTTGCTTGCGCGCTTGGCCACTGGCTTGCTCACCGGTGCGGCAGCGGCCTTTGCGTTGGTGGCTGCAACTTTCTTAGTCGCTACTTTTTTGCTGGTGGTCATGCTAGGGCTTCTTGATTCAAAAGTGGGTGGGGTCAGGCGACCATGTTCAAGAGGGCGGGTTGTGTCACCCTGCCCTCAAAACCATCGGCCGCACGGCTGCGGTAATAGGCACGGTCTTGCGGGTCAACGGGCGCTGCGTCTTTGTTCCAGTCCACCTCGACGAGGACGCTGCGCGCATCGTGGATGTAGCGGCCCTGGCTCATGGCCAGCAAAGAGATTTCGACATCGGCATAGTGGCGTTGGTAGCCGGGCTGGAAAAAATCGCCGCCTGGATAATTTTCACTAGCCCAGGCGCGCGAGGCCAAACCAAAGGAGGCAAATGCGCCATGCCACTTGCCATCGTTAAATGCAAACAGGGCCTTGTCGGGGCGTTGCAGTGCATCGAGCGCCAGCGACAGCCATTGCCGCCCGGCAAAGGCGTCTTGCGCCACGTAGCCAAAATACCGGCCCTGCGTGGCTTGAAATACCTGGTTGACGATGCGTATAAAACCCCAAGCGTGCAGGTCTTGCACCAGCAGCACATGGCCGGGCGCGTTGGCGCGTTGCGCCATGTGATGGGCCGCGCGACGGGCCATCGCCACATCGGTGCAGGGCATGACCAGCAGCACATCGGATTGCAGGCCGGTGCAGGTGCTCAGGTCGGCAGTGGAGGCCTGCACTACCTGCATCATGCGGCCACCTCTTCAACGCAGCCCGTGGCGAACAACTGGGCCAGGGAAGCAGCCAATGCAGCGTGGTCAGAGCGCGGGCTATGGGCCGGCACCAGTGATTGCCGCTGTTCGCCCGGCAAGGGGTTGGTTACACCCTTGGATATGCGGCTTTGCAGGAAGCTGCGATGCGCATGGGTGTGGCGCTCGCAAAACAGCGTGCCTAGCCTGCTGCTGCAGGGCACGCCCAGGCTGAGTGCCTCCATGGTGGTCAGGCCACCGGTATAGGGGAAGGTGTCGGCCACCTCACTGAGTTGCCCCACTGCCGTGAGGTAGGCCAAGTGGCTGGTGGGCGTGACAAACTCCACGCGCAATTGATCACCCAGCTGGAACTGGGCCGCTCGCAGGGCATCAAGGAGGCGGGCCTGCAATGCACGGTTGGTGTAGCGTTTGTCGATCAGGCGCAGCGCAATGGGAGTTCCATCCATCTTGCGGTGCTGCAGATTCGCACAGAGCTGCTCCAAAAACGGCTGAGACACCTTGACCGGGTTGGCGATGACCCCCAACACATGGCTGTGCGTGCTGGCCGCGATGGGCGCTGGCATATAGGGTGGCGGTGAGTAACTGACGTAGCCCTGGGGCAGGCGCACCAGGGGCTCGGTAAACCAGTGTTCAAAGCCCAGAGGCGTTTGCTCCAGGTCGGTGATAAAGCCATCAAAGGCGCGCAGTCCGGTGCTGATGGATTGGCCGCCCACCCATTTGTACATGCGCGCGGCGGGCTTGGTGGAGATGGCCTTGAGGGCAACAGGGTCCATCCAACCACCCAGGTCCAGCAGCACATCCAAAGATTGGCTGCGCACAAAAGCGTCGAGCTGCTCAGCGTTGAGAGTGGCCACGTCAAACCAGTCGCTGGCCAACAGGCGCAGCTCGGCAGTGGCCCAGTCGGCCACATGGCTGCGACTCAAAAACACCAGATCGAAGTCCTGGCACAGCAGGCGCAGTGCAGCGCTGCAAAAGAAAAATACCGGCGAGCAGTTGAAGTGCGGCGACAGCAGGCCCAGACGCTTGCGACCCTTATGCGATGCCAGCGGCATTGTCGGCGTTGCTACTGTGGAGTCGCTGCGGTCCAGATGGCTGCGGGCGAATGCCAAGGCGCGCGTGTTGAGGCTTTGGGCCGTTTCATCGCGGTCGTACAAACTAGCCACGATGTCGGTCAGGCAGGCATCGGTGGCAGTGGCTGCTGTGTGCAGATGCGGCTGCACCAGTTGCCGTGCAAGCCTCGCATTGCATGCGTGGTGCAGGGTAATGCTGGCCAGCTCCAGCGCAAATTCGCCGCGCTCGGGGTAGCGCAGGGTCAGGGCTTGCAGCACATCGGCTGCTTCCTGCACGCGCCCCTCCGCCGAGAGCGCGCGAACCTTCACTACCGCCGCTTGCCAAAGATGAGGCAACAGGGCCAGTGCCATGTCGGCCTGTGCCAAGGCCAAACCGGTCTGCTTGGCACCCAGCAAACTGAGTGCAAAGTTGTGGCGAAAAACCCCATCGTCCCGCAGCGGCACTTCCAGTTGGCCATAGAGCCGCACGGCCTCGCCCCAGTTCTGTGCCTGGCGCATCTGGTTGGCCTTGTTCAGGGTGTCTAGCGGGTTGCCAAGGTCCATGGCGTCATTGCTCAGGAAACAGCAGGGTTTGCACCTGGGCCACGGCATCGTTGGTGGGCGTGGCCGCCTGCAGCAGAAGGTTCAGGTAATTGTCGGCCAGCGTCAAAATGGCTGTGACATATTCCTGCTGCACTTGGTAATAGGTCTGGATGCTGTTGAGCACGTCGATCTGTGAGCGCACGCCGCCCTTGAAGCTCTTGTCATTGGCCTCCACGCTAAGTTCTGCCGAACGAATGGAGGCCAGCCTGATGGCAATCTCGGCGCGCCCGGCGTTCACCATGGACCACAGGCGCTGCACTTCGAGGCGGGTGCGCTGCTCGACCTCGCGGGTTTGTTGTTGGGTTTTTGTGGCGTTGGCAGCGGCTCCACGCATTTGGTAGATGCTGCTGGGCTGCAGGGGCAGGCTCAACGACAAACCGGTGTAACTAACGTTGGTATTGTTGGTCGTGCTGTCCGTGTAGACCGCCGACAGGGTGGGCCACAGGGAGCCATTGGACCGGCTAACGGCCAAATCAGCCAGCCGCTGGTTTTGCATGGCAGCCACCAACTGGGGACTGGCTTGCACTGCGGTCGTCAGGTAGTCGTCCAAGGGCAGTATGGGCAAGGCGCGCACGGCATGCGGCAGGCTCAGCAACCGAGGGACTGCAGCTTCACCCGTCATGCCGGAGAACTGGCGTTGGGCCGCTTCAATTTGGGCATCTACCATCAGTGCGTCGGCACGGGCCTGGTCAAGGCGTACCTGGGCATCACGTTGATCGGTAATGGTGCCCACACCCGCTGCAAACGATTTCTTGGCAGCGAGGGCCTGGTTATCCAAGGCCGCAATTTTGGACTTGTTCAGGCGCTTCGACTCTGTGCTGCGCAGCAACTCGGTCACGCCCTTGAGCAGGCGCTGGCTGAGTTCTTGCTCACGCAACTGGTAGGTTGCGACACCCAAGGCTTCGCGGGGCTCGGCTTCGCGGTAGCTGGCGTAGCGGTCCAAGCTGATCAGCGGTTGGGTGATGGTGTAGGTTTGGCGCGGGCTTGTTTCGGTCTCTAGGCGGCTGAAGCTGGCCTGAAACTGCGGATAGTAGGCGGCCCCTGCGGCCTGGGCCGCGGCAGTGTTGGACTCGCGCTCGGGTTCGGCTTGTTGGAACACTGCATCAAACTTGCGAGCCTGCAAAAAGGCATCGGTGAGCGGACCCGCCTGCGCATTGTGAAGCGCCCACATCGGCAGGCAGACCAGGATCGGTAGAAATAGATTTTTCAAAACAGAGATTACTCTTTAAATGAACGGGCGAATCGGTCTGACAGGGGCTTGAGCAAATAGCTTAAAAAGCTGCGCTCGCCCGTCTTGACGATGACCTCAACGGGCATGCCGGGCTGAACGACCTTGTCTCCGAGTTGCTTGAGACCCTCGGCCGTGGTTTCTACTTGGGCCAGGTAATACTCACCCTGCTGCGGGTTGGCGCCAGCAATTTTGTCGGCACCGACCAGGGTGATACGTCCGGCAACAATGGGCGTAGTGGTCAGGTTAAAGGCACTAAAGCGCAGGTCTGCAGCCAGGCCCACATGCACCTTGTCGATGGAAGTGGTGGGCACTTGCGCCTCGACGATCAGGCGCCCGTCCTTGGGCACAATTTCCATCAGCACCAGTCCGCTTTGTATAACGCCGCCTACCGTATTGATCTTCAAGCCCACCACAGTGCCATCCACGGGCGCCCTGATTTCACTCAGGCTCAGATCAAACTGAAGCGCATCCACCTTGCTCTTGCCGCTCTTGCGATTTTTTTGAACCTCTGCCAACTGGGTGTCGGCTTCCTTTTTGAGGTTGGAACCGTGCTGGTTGATTTGCAGCCTGATGCCGGCAATGGCCGACTGCGTCTTGGCAATTTCCGCCGTCACATTCGACAGGCTAGACAGCATCTCGGAGCGGGTGCGCTCCACCTCATTGGCCTTGCTGCGGGGAATGAAACCCTGGGTGGCAAGGTCGCGGTTGCTGAGCGCCTCGTCGCTAATGACCGAGAGTTGTACCTTGCGCAGCGCCACCACATTTTTGAGTTCAATCAGTTGTGCCTGCAGACCCACCAACTGCTCTTGGTAAATGCTTTGCTGGTCCGCAAATTCGTTTCTGCGCGACTGGAACAGCTTGGTTTGCAAGGCCTTGGCGTCGGTGACACGGGGGTCACTTTCGAATACCAGCAGCTCAGGCGCCCAACTGATGGCAGTTGCGCCACCCCGCTCTGCCTGCAGGCGCGATTCTGTGGCGAGCGCATTGATATAGTCGATCTCGGCACCCGACAGGTTGGCCTCGGTCGTGAGTGGGTTGACCTTAAGAAGTACGTCGCCCTGTTTGACGGTGTCGCCCTCGTGCACCATCAGCGCGGTGACCACGCCGCCGGCCGGATGCTGCACCGCCTTGCGGTTGCCCATGACAACCACATTGCCGCTCATGCTGACCCCACCGTCCAGCGGCGCAAACATCGCCCAGCCCAGAAACAATGCAAAGGCCACCAACACGACGACGGTCAACGTGCGTTTGCTGTCGGACTCTTCAAGCTGAATCGGCTTGATGCCGTCACGCTCCAGTTTGTCAGGGTCGTAGGGGTTAATTGCGCCAAGCCAGCCGGAGTACCAGCGAGACGAGGCTGATGCCTTGTCCGTCATGCTACGACCGTCAGTGCCGGTGCGGCCTTGCCAAGCATGGCTGCCACAGGGCCATAGGCCACCTGCTTGCCGTTGGCTAGCACCAGCAGGTTGTCAGCGGCGGAAATCAAATTCGGCCTGTGGGTGGTGAATATCACGGTTGAACCATTGTTTTTGAGGGCCCGAATAAGCACCATGAGTTGGCGTTCGCTGGCGTCATCCAGCGCTGCATTGGGTTCGTCCATCACGATGTATTTGGGTGTGCCGTAGAGCGCCCTTGCGATGGCCAGGCGCTGGCGCTGCCCGCCCGTGATGGGGTGTCCGTCTTCGCCGAGCAGGGTTTCGTAACCCTTGGGGAAGGCCAATATGCTGTCGTGCATGCCAGCCAGCTTGGCCGCCATCACTACTTTTTCAGCATTCACTTGGCCCAGACGGGCGATGTTTTCAGAGACAGAACCCTCAAAGAAGGCAATGTCTTGGGGCACATAGCCGATTTGTGCGCCCAGGTCGTCCCTGATCCAGTCTGAAATATTCACACCATCCAGTCGCACCGAGCCGGAAGCGGGCGTCCAGACGCCCACCAGCAAACGCACCAATGACGATTTGCCAGCGGCACTGGGACCCACAATGGCAGTCACCTCACCGGGCAGCATGCTGAAGTTGATGCCGTCGAGCACAGGCTTTTTCGCACCCCCTGGCAGGGCCACCACATGCTCCACCAGCAGACGCCCCAGCGGCGCGGGCAAAGACATGCGGTCCTGGTGCTCGGTGTCTTCCAGCAGCAACTTCTCCAGCCGCTCGAACGATTGGCGGGTGGTGGTGATATCGCCCCAGCTGCTGATCAGCTTCTTGATGGGCGCAACCGCTTTAGACATCAGAAAGGTGGCAGCCATGACCATGCCGCCGGTGATCAGCCCGTCGATGGCCAAAAACACGCCCAGCGCCATTTGCAGCGACGGAAACGCCTTTTGCAAAAAGCCGCTGGCGCCGCCCATGAGCCCGGCCGCTTCGCTTGCGTGGGCCTGCATGCCCAGGTAGCCCTGGTGCCGTTGGTACCAACGGTTGCGCATGTGGATGTGCATGCCCAGTGCCAGCGCACTTTCTGCATGTTGCAGGCTTTGCGCGGCGATGCGGTTGGACTCGGCCTTGGCATCATTGGCAGTGCGCAACAAGGGGGTGGTGACCCGTTGTGTCATATGGCTTACCACCAGCAAGGCGGCCGATGACACAAAGATGAATATCGCCAGATAGATGTGGAACAGCCCACCGATGATGACGAACATGACGGCAAACGGCGCACTCATGAGCGCCAGAATGGACTGCCCGGTCAAAAACTGGCGCACCTGGAGCAGGTCGCCCAGCACCTGGTGCACGTCTACCTTTTTGCGCCCCGCATAACGGCGAAAGGCTGCATCAAAAGTTGCAGCCGCCAGGTCCCAATCCACCCGCATGGAGATGCGCACCATCAAGCGCGTGCGCATCCACTCCAATGCAGCCCAGAACACGTACAAACCCAAAATAAGCACTGTCAAGGAGACCAGCGTCACACCGCTGCGACTGGCCATCACCCGATCGAACATGTTCATCATGTACAGGATCGGGCTGATGGACAGCACCTCAATCACCAAAGTAAGAATGCCGGTCAGCCACAGGGCCTTCCTGCATTCTTGCAATACCTCGCGCAGAGGATTCTTTTGCCCCGAGAGGGTGCTTGCCGTTTCTCCCAGAGCCTTACTCAGCATGCTTTAACGCGCCTACTTCAGTGAGTGCCCATGGTCATCAAGCACATCATCAATACCCAACAGTGTCAGCTTGGCAACCAGTTCTGTACTCAGTGCATCACCAGCAGACAAGGTACCTGACACATGCAGGTCAACCACATTCGCGTTGTCAAAGAGCTGCTTGTCAACAAGTCCGTTGGAGTCTTCGAACTTGGTGAGCAGGTCGTTCAACTTGGCTTCCAGTTCGGAAGTTCCGGCAAAGGCGACGCCGGCATTGACCACCAGAGCCCCGGTATGCACAACGTGGTCGGCGCCAATGCCTGCCAGTTGCGCCAGAGTCACGTCCAGCGTACCGGAACCCGCGTGGTTCACCGTTACGTCTGCGCCCGCATCGGCCTTGATCAGACCGGCATCCATCAGAGCTTTGAGGTCGGTGTCGTCCGCCGTGAAATGGGTGATCTGGTCGATCTTGATGTCGCTGATGCCAGCGGCCGCCAGTGCATCCGCCAGGGTTTGACCGTGCAAGAGTGCGAGCGGATCCGCGTCGCCATCGGCTGCATCCAGAATCATGCCCAGGGTCACCACACTGGTCGCGTAGGCCGCGTCCAGCTCAATCGTCATGCCATCGAAGGCTGGGGCCAACACACCCTCACCGCCCAGGTTGGCACCGATGGAATCGTTCAACACCACCGACAGGGCGTCGATATGCGCAGCGGCAAAGTTGCCATCCGGATTGTTGATTGCAGCAATCAGGTTGCCCAGCTCACCGTCGATCACATTCAGTTGCACATGGTCTTGCGCGTCAAAGACTGGCAGTGCGCCGTTGGCAAATGCGCCTGCTCCCATGTCGAGCACAACGGTATTGGAGGCATCCGCAGGATCGGCGTGCACAAAGTCCACACCCAGGTTCTGCAAGTCATGCAGGCTGGTTTGCAAATGCGTACCCTGGGCTTGAACCGCAACACCCGTGTCATCGGTTGCGAAATGCAGACCTTCGGACACCAGCGACGACGCTTGCGCATCGGTAAGCGTGACCGCGTTGCTGCCAAGGTCAAGGACGTCCAGGTCATGCGCATAGGTTTGCGCATCGATGGTGCCAACCAGGTTGGTAATCATCTGGTCCTGCACATCGGCAGCAACCTGTACCGTGATTTCGTCTTCTGTGGCGAACACCAGTCCACCATCGTGAATTGCATCGACCGTTGTCGAATCAAGCGCCAGGCTGTGGTCAGCGGCCATGATGCTGCTGAAGCCCGCTGTATGCAGGGCCTGTGCATCGGTGGCCATTTGTGCAGAGGAGATACCACTCAGCGTTGCATTGCTGACTTCAAGCCCCACCACCACACCAGCGGCTGCATGCACAGTGGGCAGGTGCGCAAAGTCAATCGCGCCAGCACCGGC
>CAISLN010000067.1 GCA_903886275.1 uncultured beta proteobacterium
CGCTCCTCTGGTTTGGCGTCTTTGAACTCCCGCTCAATGCGGTACAGCTTGCCAATGAGCGCGACCGCCTCATCGGCCTTGCCACGCTTGCCCTTAGGCTGCACCCGCACGGCCTCCACGAAGCGACGACGCACGTGCGCCTTATCTGGTGCCCAAGATAAGGCGCATTATCTGGGGCAGGATTTTATGTGGAGTAGCTGGTCTTATGCGTTGGTTAGCAGTGGCCGGAAGTCTGCGAAAAGTTCACATAATGCAAGGTGTCTCAGAGAGCTTGAAGAAACGCAAGTAGGTCAGGCTTGGGTTTCCAAGGCTTTGTGTTCGAAGGCTCGATACCCGCGTGCTTCCAAAAGTTCTGCATCGCGTCGCGCTTCATCTTTAGGTTGGTCGTGAGATAGCGTCCGGTCGTAGCGATGCTGGAATGCCCGAGCGCAGCGCCGGTTAGCTTCGACGTAGGGCATCACGTGCCGCGAACTGCCAATGTATCCGGGCTTGCATTCTAGTATCCGGTTGGATACACTCAAACCCATGAACGCCTTTCACCGCTCAGACGAATTTGACGCCTGGCTTGCGGCATTGAAGGACAAGATAGGTCGCGCTCGCATCGTTCTTCGTATCCGCTCTGCCGAGCATGGCAACTTCGGAGACTGCGAACCCGTTGGCGAAGGGGTTTCTGAAATGCGCATTCATTTCGGTCCTGGCTATCGCATCTATTTCACCCGTCGTGGTGAGGTGCTTTATCTGCTTTTGTTAGGCGGCAACAAGACCTCACAGAAGCGTGACATCAAACGTGCCATTGAGATGGCGCGGGCTTTGCATAAGGAGTGAACCATGGCCAAATTTTCCCCATTCGATGCAGCCGACTACCTCGACGATGAAGAAACCATCTCGGAATACATTACTGCTGCGCTTGAAGATTCCAACCCTGATGTTTTTTTAAGCGCCGTGCGAGATGTGGCTCGTGCTCGCGGTATGGCACAGCTTGCTAAAGATGCAGGTCTTGGACGCGAAAGTCTTTACAAGGCGCTTATGCCTGGCGCAAAGCCGCGCTACGACACCATACTCAAGCTCCTTCATGCTCTTGGTGTAAAGCTCTCAGCTTCTCCTGTTCATTCGTAACTTGCTTGCCAGTCCACCACGCGATGGCCAAGCCATCATTCCACCCGACGCTGCGCATACAGCCGCGCAGTGCCGGTTAATTTAGGAGTTGCACATGCCATTACCAAAACTCGTCATCGCAATCGTTTGTCTCGTTGTTGCCCTGTCGGCATGCAACAACTCGGCATCAAGCTCCTCGGTGTCGGGTGGCGCAACAAGTTCTTCGGCAAGCGCATCCGAGGCCCAACAGGAAGTGCTGTTGTCCGGTGCCACAGGCCTTGCCGAGCTTGCTGGAGACAAGGTGGAAATCAAAGAAGGATCGGTCTTTGTAAACGGCGCCTCTTTTGGGCCCGTGCCAGATGGCGCCGCAGTGAAGTACCAAGTGAACGCGCAGGGTCGCACTCTTTTTGTCGGTGCCGAGCGGCGTAGCGTGCAGAAGTGAAGGCACTCCAAGCCCTTAACGCAGAGGGCGTCTAAGCCGCTTGTCTTCGCCTGCATGGCAACGCAGATCCCATGGCCTGGCTCTGCGCAGACCCGCTGAACGATTTGGAGGCTGCCAAGAAGGCCTTTGCAATGAACTGGTTGGGGTCAAGGTCATCGCGGTTCTGTGAATGTTGCCCACCGCTGGGTCGAGATGCAAAATTGTGGCGATTTTCATTGGTGCCGCATCTCAAGCCTGAGGAGTCAAGTGCATGTCTACCCCCATCAGCTACGAAGACCTTGAGGCCGCCCTCAACTGGTCATCCTCTGGAGCCCCGGGCGAATACCAAGCGCTGATCTGCCGTCGCACCGGCCGTATCTATTTTCAAGGCGACTATGAGGAAGAGGAGTTGCCCAGCGATATAGACGATGCAAGCTTGTATGTAGCGGTGCCACACAAGAACGATTTGGATCTTGGGCGAGACTTGGTGTTTAGGTTTGTTGACGCGCAAGCTCCGCGCCTGGCCCATGCCGTGCACACCGTATTTCGGCACCGGGGTGCCTACCAGGAGTTCAAGCTCATACTGGACCGACAGGGGTTGCTGCAACGCTGGTACGACTTTGAAGCCGCCGCTATCCATTTGGCCTTGCAAGGCTGGACGCAAGAGAATGGACTGGTTGTCGGTGGAGTCAGTCGCAGTGACGCCTGATGCTGGTTTCAATTCAGTCGTGCACCTTGTCGGGAGTGTGGTGTGGCGCAGGCCTCGTGCGTTAAACCCGTTGCGAGCGCACCAGTGCCGTAAGCCACCAGCCCGCCCATCGTATAGGTCAGCACCAGCACGGCGGTGCAGCGCGCATCTGCCACCGAGCAATTGCCCGAGATATTTTTGCGCGGGCAATCTGAGTTTTCAACGCCTCAGTTCGCCACCATGAGCGCCTAGGCAAAGTGTTACCGTAAGTCCTTTGCCGGCCCCAAACAGGAGACTCCCTATGTCCGACCGTACCGTCCGTCTGCACCGCGTACTGCGCACCACGCCACAGAAAATCTACCGCGCCTTTCTGGAGCCCGCGGCCATGGCCAAGTGGCTTCCACCCTATGGCTTCACTTGCACGGTGCATCACATGGATGCGCGCGTGGGCGGCAGCTTTCGCATGTCGTTCAACAACTTTTCCAGTGGCAATGGACACAGCTTTGGCGGGGAGTACCTGGAGCTGGTGCCCAACGAACGCATTCGCTATACGGACCGATTTGAAGACTCGAATCTGCCAGGCGTGCTGGAGGTGACCGTGTCGTTGCGAAAGGTGCTGTGCGGTACCGAGTTGAATGTTTCCCAGAGCGGCATTCCCGAGGCGATCCCGTTGGAGATGTGCTACCTGGGCTGGCAGGAGTCGCTGGCGCAACTGGCCATGTTGGTCGAGCCCGAGATTGCAGGCTGAACGGGTGAAGGGAAAAAGCTGGTTAAAATTTTCGCGAACACTTTATCCGACTGTGCGCCGGAGGTATCCGGTGGTTTACGGGCTACATCAACGTTAGGCACCTTAGGATTTTTCTCTCATGTCACCTCTCGAAGCCAAAAATATCATTGATGCGCTTGCCAACGGAATCGACCCAGAGACCGGGGAGGTTTTGCTTGCGCAAAGCACATTCAACCATCCTCAGGTAATTCGCGCGCTATTTGTTGCTGTAGCAGCACTTGATCGCTCGCTCAAGCGCGCTGAACGCTCCAAGGCGTTACCGGAAAACGCCGGTCGCTCGTGGTCTGAGAACGAAGACAAAGAACTCCTTGCGCTTTTTGACTCTGGTACCCCGGCGAAAGAGATCGCACAAAAGCATGGGCGCACTCTCGGCTCAATTGCTTCTCGTCTGGTTCGTTTGGGTCGAATCAAAGAGCGTGCCGATGTTCAAGGTGCCCAAGCCATCATCCCGCCGGACGCTGTGCGATGAAACCGCGCACGCCGCTTAAATTAGACGTTGGCCCGCAGTGACGCCCGCGTAGCCGTCATGCCGCAATCGCGTAAGGTCGTCGCCGGTCTCGTTGCTGCCCTCGCATCCGCTGCAACAGGCTTTGTCATCCACGTTGGCAGTCAATCGTGGATACAGTCTTGGGTCGCCGAGCGTATGCAGGGCAGGGAGGTGCGCCCCTCTTGGGATGTCCGGTATATCGCTTTGGTTACATCGGTCGAGGTGGGTATCGGCTTGGTGATCCTCTACGCCCTGGTCAGAGGCTCCATGCCTTTCAAGTCACCGGTACTTCGCGGTCTCCTGCTTGGGGTCCTGCTGCTAGCTGTCATGGGCAGGCTAGTAAGGCAACCAGTGATGAATTTGGTTATCGGCAATCCACTGTCGGTTGTCGTCGTTCAAGACGGCGTCTCTTGGTTGCTGTGGCCGACAATCTGTGTCGTAGCTGCTGTAGTTTTCGATCGCTTGGCGCCAGAGCAGAATGCGGGTTCTCAAGAAAAACCACCTCAGTGATTGATTTTCCCGACACTTTTAAGCTGCATTTTCGCGAGGCACCCATTGCATTCCCATGGCTTGTGCGCGCTGTGTCGGGTTGTGCAAGACCCGCTGGCGGTAGCCCTGCCCGACTATGAGGAAGAGGAGCTGCCCAGCGATAGAGACGATGCAAGCTTGTAGGTAGCGGTGCCACACAAGAACGATTTGGATCTTGGGCGAGACCTGGTTTTTAGGTTGGTTGACGCGCAGGCTCGGCGTCTGGCCCATGCCGTGCACACCGTATTTCGGCACCGGGGTGCCTACCAGGAGTTCAAGCCCATACTGGACCGACAGGGGCTGCTGCAACGCTGGTACGACTTTGAAGCCTCCGCTATCCATTGGGCCTTGCAAGGCTGGACGCAAGAGAATGGACTGGCCATTGCCGGTCCATCCCCCGCAACGCCGAAAGGATGAATGCACGCCTGGCATTGTCACGAGAGTAGCGAAGGACCCCACCGCAAGAGAGTCCTCGCCAGTGGGCGTATAGACTCTGATCATCCGTTTCGAACCCATTAGGAGCACCCCACCCATGAACGCCGATCGCGTACAACGCATGGCCCGCGCCACTTTGGCGGGCGATCTGCCCTTTCCTGAAATCGTCGGCAACTTGCTTGCAGAAGGGGTGGAGTACTACCGCATCGACTACGTTGCCCTGCAGATGTCCTTCTATAGCGGTGCGGCTAGCGTGGTCGTAGCAGCTTTGAATTTTGAGAATCTTCCGACTGTGGCGGCAGACTTTGATGGCCCGGCCCTGCGCGCCGCCATTCTGGACAGCCAGCGCCATGGACAGACGTTTCGGCAGTTCTCGCACCGCGCCATGCAGGCGGGGGTGCAGGGCTACTATGCCTTTTTGCGTGGCCAGCGCGTCACCTATTTGGGTCGCCAAGGCGAGCAACATATCGAATGGTTTCCAGGTGCCAAGCCAGCCGAGGCTTGAACCTGTTTACAGGGTCCTATAGCGACTTGCCCTGCGCCCGCCACAGGGCCGCCAATCCCAAGGCCGCCACCGCCACCAACAGGGCCGGAAACGCCACGGTGGGCGACCAGTCGATCAGTGCGCCGGAAAGCGCAGACGCCACCAGCCCGCCCAGCGTATAGGTCAGCACCAGTACGGCGGTGCTGTTGACCAGGGTGATGCCTTTTTCGCGCGAGCCTATATCGGTCATGGCCATGGTGTAGAGCGTGCCACCGGCGCCGCCCCAGACAAACACCACCGGCCAGGCCAGCCATTGCGTCTGCGCCACAAAGGGCAGGGCCAGGGTGGCTGCCAGCATGACGGTGGCAGACGCAAGCATCAGCGTGCGCCGGCCTTGTGCTTGGTCTTTGAAGCGATCCGCGACGAGTCCGGCCGGAATCATGATCAGCACACCGCCCAGTCCACTGATGGAGACCATGACAGCGGCGCCCGATGCGGTGAGTCCCAGCGCCAGTCCATACAGCGGCAGGATGGAGGTGACGCCGGTCTCAAAGAAGCCGCCCACAAAACCGGCCAGCATGATGATGGGGTGGCCCAATAGCGCCTGCCACAAGCCGTGCAGCCCGACCCGCGCCGTGCCGGTGTCGTGGGCGGCGGGCACCTCGGGGATCAGCAGCGTCCAGGCCAGGCCGATGACGTTCAGGCCATTGACCACCCACAGCGTGACGGGGCTGTGCGTGCCCAGCCAGACCAACAGGGCCGGGCCGATGATGAAGGTGGCGCTGACCATGGTCTGAAAAATGCCCACATAGCGCCCGCGCTGATCGGGCGGACAGAACTCGGCAATCAGCGCCTCGGACAGCACCCAGCGCAGCGACATGGCGATGCCGGAGACCAGGTTCAGCGCGAACCAAACGGGTAAGGCTTGGGTCAGCGTAAACAACAGGGCGCACAGCATCAGCAGGCTGGATGCCAGCCGCATGCATTGGCGCCGGCCCAGCGCATTGGCCACGCTGGAGGCAAACGGCGTCATGACAAAAATGCCGAGCCAGCCGGTGGCGACAAACAGCCCGGCCATGGTGCTGCTGATGTCCGCCCCCTTGAGCTTGAGCAGCAACAGCGGCGACAGAATGAAGTAACCCACCAGCGAAAAAAACGTGGAGCCGAAGAGGGCCACCAGACCCAGCCTGGCGCTGGCGGGCGTGGTGCTCACGGCTGGCGCGCAGCCAAAATGGCGGCGGCCACTTCGGCAAAGCCGGCGCCGCGCTCACCCTGCGTGACATAGCGCGGCCGGTGCTTCAGGGTGTCGGCCACCTTGCGGATATTGGCCACGCCCACGCTGTGCGGCAGTTGCGCAAACAGGGCCTGGTCATTGCCCGAGTCGCCCACAAACACCCAGCGCTCGCGCTCCAGTGCCAGGTCGCGCCCCAGCAGCAGCTGCACGATCCAGCAGGCGCCTGTCCATTTGTTGAAGTCGCCAAAGCAGCCGTGGATATGGATGCTGCTCACCGAGGTGTGCATACCCGCCCGTTCCAGCAAGTCCACCGCCTGCGCGACCGCCTCTGGGGTGAGGTGGACAAATTCGTTGTAGTCAAACGAGACGTCGGTGTCGCGCCCGCCCGTATCGGCGCTGCGCAGCAGGCCGGGCACCGCCGCCATCACGTCCAATGCGACAGCCTGCATGCGTTCGCCGTTGAGGCGGCGTGTGTCAGCATCCTGCTGGTGGCGCTTGGCAAAACCTGCGCCCTCGGGAACCCAGGCGACCGCGCCGTTTTCCGCCACCATGGCATGCACCGGCCAGCGCGGGCCGCTGCCGTTTAGAAACGGCAGGCACCAACCGACATGGCGACCGGTGACAGGGATCACCTGCAGTCCGCTGGTTCGCAGGTCGGCCAGCGCCTGCAAGGCATCGGGCGTGATGCTGCCCTGCGTGGTCAGCGTGTCGTCGATGTCGGTGAACACGCCCACCAGGCCCCGGCGTGCATCCAGGGGCCAGTCGCTCAGGGGCTGCATATCCATTAGCCGGCCGATTGCAGCGCCAGGCCCGCATGCTCGCGCAGCGGATGGAAGTGGATCTTGGGAAAGCGCTCCTGCGCCAGGCGCACGTCATAGGGGCTGGTGCACAGATAGGCCAGGGTGTTGGCGGCGTCACGCGCCATGCGCTGCGGGTAGGCGTTGATGAATTCCTGCATCTCTTTGGGCGTGTCGGCCGTGATCCAGCGCGCGCCGGTGTACTGGCTGCCTTCCAGGCGGATGTCGGCGTCGTACTCGCCCTTGAGGCGGTGCTGCACCACTTCAAACTGCAGCTGTCCGATGGCGCCCAAGAGCATGTTGCCGCCCATCTCGGGCTTGAACACCTGGATCGCGCCTTCCTCGCCGAGCTGGGCCAGGCCCTGCTGCAACTGCTTGGTGCGCAGCGGGTTTCTCAGGATCACGGTCATGAACATTTCGGGCGCGAAGAAGGGCAGACCGGTGTACATCAGGTTGACGGTGCCGTCGGTGATGGTGTCGCCGAGCTGCACGCCGCCGTGGGTGGTAAAGCCCACGATGTCGCCGGCATAGGCCTCTTCCACGGCTTCGCGGCGCTGGCTCATAAAGGTCACCACCGAGGTGGGGCGCAATTCTTTCGCGGTGCGCATGACTTTCAGCTTCATGCCCGGCGTGTACTTGCCGGAGGCCATGCGCACAAAGGCGATGCGGTCGCGGTGGTTGGCATCCATATTGGCCTGCACCTTGAACACCACACCGCTAAAGGCCTCGTCTTCGGGCTGCATGACGCGCACCACCGGCTGGCGGTTGACCAGGGTGGTGCTGGTGCGGCTTTGCGGCGCCGGGGCCAGATCGACCAGGGCGTCTAGCACCTCCATCACGCCGAAGTTGTTCACACCGGAGCCAAAGAAAACCGGGGTCTGCTTGCCGGCCAAAAAGGCCTCGTGGTCCCAGGTGGGGGAGGCGCCGGTGGCCAGCTCCATGCTGTCGATGGCCGAGGTCCACTCGCTGCCAAAGCGCTGCTCCAGAGAGGCCGCGTCGTTGAGTGGCACGCAGTCAAAGTCCTGCGGGCGGCGCTCGCTTCCCGATTCGAACACCGTCATGGCCTTGGTGCGCAGGTTGATGATGCCGCCAAAGGCCTTGCCCTGGCCGACCGGCCAGGTCATGGGCACGCAGGGCATGCCGAGCTCGCGCTCGATCTCATCCAGGATGTCCAGCGGCTCGCGCACCTCGCGGTCCATCTTGTTGACGAAGGTGATGATGGGCGTGTCGCGCTGGCGGCAGACCTCGATCAGGCGGCGCGTCTGCGCCTCCACACCGTTGGCCGCGTCAATCACCATCAGGGCCGAGTCCACGGCGGTGAGCACGCGGTAGGTGTCCTCGCTGAAGTCCTTGTGGCCGGGGGTGTCGAGCAGGTTGATGACATGGTCGCGGTAAACCATCTGCATCACCGAGGAGGCGACCGAGATGCCGCGCTGCTTTTCAATCTCCATCCAGTCGGAGGTGGCGTGGCGTGTGGCCTTGCGCGCCTTGACGCTGCCTGCGATCTGGATCGCGCCGGAAAACAGCAGCAGCTTTTCTGTCAGCGTGGTTTTACCCGCGTCGGGGTGGGAAATGATGGCAAAGGTGCGGCGACGCCGGGTTTCGTTGGCAAAAGACAAGGGGGTGTTCCAGATCAAGGGTGAGTGCGGCGGATTTTACCGGTTGGGTGGGAGCAAACCGGCGCAGGGCCGCCCCAAGCCGGTTTAGCCCCTTGAGGGGGCAGCGCACTACGCGAAGCGAGAAGCGTGGGGGCTCCAAGCGGATTGGCGCTATTCTTCTGGCAGCACGCAACCAGAAGGAACCGCCTTTGAACTCAGAACCCATGGCCCAACGCAGCGCAGGCGTGGTCTTGCACCCCACCAGTTTGCCCGGCCCCCACGGCAGTGGCGACCTCGGCCCCGACGCCTATTACTTTGTGGACTGGCTGCACGCGGCCGGCCAGACCCTGTGGCAAACCCTGCCGCTGGGGCCCATAGGCATGGCCAACTCGCCCTATATGGGGCGCTCGGCCATGGCCGGCAATCCCTTTTTGGTGGCCCTTGAGCCGCTGCTACAGCAGGGCTGGATAGAAGCCGCTTCGCTGCAAAACCATTTCGTCGCGGAGCATGTCCGCTTTGACGAGGTGTTGCCCTGGCGCATGGAGCGCCTGCGCCAGGCCTTTGCCGGCTTTCAGGCGCAGGCCGATGCGCCCACGCGCGAGGCCTTTGCAGATTGGGAGGACGACAACGCTTCCTGGCTGGGCGACTATGCCCTCTTCATGGCGCTGGATGCCAGCTATGCCACCGACCTGTGGACCGATTGGCCGCTGCCGTTGGCAAGGCGTGAACCGGCCGCGCTTGCCAAGGCGCGCAGTACGCATGCGCAAGAAATCGCCTTCTGGGCCTTTGTGCAATGGCAGTTTGATGTGCAGCTGCAGGCCCTGAAAAGCTACGCCAATGCCAAGGGCATTTACCTGGTGGGCGATCTGCCCATCTTTATTGCCCACCATTCCTGCGACTGCTGGGCCCGCCCTGACCTCTACTTGCTGGACGCACAGGGCCAGCCCACGGTGGTGGCCGGTGTGCCACCCGACTACTTTGCCGCCCAGGGCCAGCGCTGGGGCAACCCCCTGTACGACTGGAAGGCCATGGCCCTGGATGGCTACCAGTGGTGGGTGGAGCGCATCCGCCGCCAGCTCTACCTGGCCGATGTGATCCGCATCGACCATTTCCGCGGCTTTGCGGCCTGCTGGGAAATCCCGGTGAGCGAGCCCACCGCCATCCATGGGCATTGGGTGGATGGCCCTGGCTACGCCCTGTTTGAGGCCTTGGAGCAGGCCTTGGGAAAGTTGCCCATCATTGCCGAAGACCTGGGGCTGATCACGCCCGAGGTCGAGGCCCTGCGCCTGCGCACCGGCTTTCCCGGCATGCGGGTGTTGCAGTTCGCCTTCTCCGAAGATGCCCAATGCAGCCACCTGCCGCACAACTTTGATGCCAACACCGTGGTCTATTGCGGCACCCATGACAACGACATGGCCCTGGGTTGGTGGACCTGCTGCAGCCAGCGCGAGCGGGCCTTTGCCGCCGAGTACCTGGCCACCGATGGCCACGAGGTGCACTGGGCCATGATCCGCGCCTGTTCGCTGTCGGTGGCCAACCATGCGCTGTGTCAGTTGCAGGATGTGCTGGGGCTGGATGGCTATCACCGGATGAATACGCCGGGGTCTTTGGAGTGCTGGACCTGGCGGTTTCGCTGGGATTGGGTGAGGCCGGAGCATGCTGAGCGCTTGGCTCGGATTACGGCTGCCAGTGGGCGGATTGGGTTTGATCGAGCGGGCTTGCCGGGGTAACGGAGCAAGCCGCAACCGTGTCTGTTGGCAAATACCTCCGGCCTTGAGCCGATTTTGGAAAGCCCTGCATGTTCTCCCATGTTTTTGTCGGCGTAAGTGATTTTCATCGTGCACTTGCGTTCTACGAGCCGATCATGAAGGCGCTGGGCGTCGAGCCCCGCTTCTGTGATCCGGGGCGCCCTTGGGCTGGCTGGCAATCGGCGCCGGATCCAAGGCCGCTGTTCATCATTGGCAAACCCCATGACGCGCAGCCGCACGCTCCCGGCAACGGCCAGATGGTCTCCTTCCTGGCAGAACGCAGGGATGTTGTGGACACGGTTTACGCCATCGCGCTGGCCAGCGGCGGTAGCTCCGAAGGAGTTCCCGGTCTGCGTCCGGAGTATCACGCGCACTATTACGGCGCTTACTTCAGGGATCCGGATGGCAACAAGCTCTGTGTTGCCTGCCATTTGCCGCCGACTTAGGGTAGCCAGCTCAAGGTCTTGGTGTAACAGCGCGGTTCGCGCGACAATCGTGTCTGATTCATCTAGGAGCATCGCTATGCAACTGACCGCTGTTCTCACACCCGCTGAAGAAGGCGGGTATGTGGCGCTGAATCCGGAGACAGGCACCACGACGCAGGGCGAAACGGTCGAAGAAGCGGTGGCGAATCTTCAGGAAGCCACAGCCCTGTACCTTTCAGAGTTTCCGATGCCGGCCATGGGGCATTCGGTATTCACGACGTTCAACGTGCCTGAACCTGCGCATGCCTAAATTGCCCCATGTCTCGGGGGCCGAAATATTGCGTGCCCTTGATCGGCTTGGATTTCAGAAGCTTCGCCAAAGCGGCAGCCATGTGGTCATGAAGCGTGATGCCAAAGGATGCGTGGTGCCTATGCACGCCGAGTTGAAGGTCGGCACCCTTGCCGGATTGCTGCGGCAGGCCGATGTCACGCCGGAAGACTTCCTGCGCGCGTTGCGGAAGTAAGTCCAGGCCACCCGATGCGCCAATGCGCCGTCGCGCAGCGGCAAGCATTCGTGAGCGGCAAAAATCCCAGTTTTTAGTATTTACTTGCCTGGCCTTGTCCAACCGGGCTTGCCAGTACAAGGGAAACCCCTAATACTTTCCAAAAACGTTTTTGGCACAATCAAAAACGTTTTTGGAAGCTGCTTTTTGGCTTCCACATCAGGAGCCCATTCCATGAGTCAGTCCGATGTCCGCCTGCGCGGAATCCAGAAAAGCTACGGCAAAGTGCACGTCATCCATGGCGTGGACCTGGACATTGAGCCCGGTGAGTTCACCGTGTTTGTCGGCCCGTCCGGCTGCGGCAAGACCACACTGTTGCGCATGATTGCCGGGCTGGAAGAGATTTCCGGCGGCACCATGACGATTGGCGGCCAGTCGGTCCATGACTTGCCGCCCAGCGAACGCGGCGTGGCCATGGTGTTCCAGAGCTATGCGCTGTACCCGCACAAGACGGTGTTCGACAACATGGCCTTTGCGCTCAAGATCGCCAAGGTGCCCAAGGAAGAGATTGAGCAGCGCGTCAACGCCGCGGCCGACATCCTGCAGCTGCGCGAGTACCTGCAGCGTCTGCCCAAGGCCTTGTCGGGCGGGCAGCGCCAGCGCGTGGCGATTGGCCGCGCCATCGTGCGCAACCCCAAGGTGTTTTTGTTTGACGAGCCCCTTTCGAACCTGGATGCCGCCCTGCGCACCAAGATGCGGGTGGAGTTGGCCACGCTGCACCGCAGTCTGGGCTCCACCATGATTTATGTCACGCACGACCAGGTCGAGGCCATGACGCTGGCCGACAAGATCGTGGTGCTCAACAAGGGCCGGGTCGAACAGGTCGGCCGCCCGCTGGACCTTTACAACAAGCCCGCCAGCCTGTTTGTGGCCGGCTTTATCGGCTCGCCGCAGATGAACTTCCTCACCGGCGACTTTGCCGCCCAGCGCGGTGCCACCACCGTGGGCCTGCGCCCGGAAAACCTCAAGGTGCAGGCCGGTGGCCCCATTCAGGGCACGCTCAAACATTCCGAGAAACTGGGCAACGAGACCTTTGCTTATGTCACCTCGGCCGCTTTGGGCGACATCACCGCGCGCATGGACGGCACGCTTGCGCTGGAGCCGGGTCAGACCATTGAGCTGGCCTTTGCGCCCGAGCACCTGTACCGCTTCAACGCGGACGGCAAGAGTATTTGAAACAAGTTTTGCTTTGCGGATAGGCCGCCAAGCACTTTTAGGAGACGACGCATATGTTCAAAAAGACAATCACTGCTGCTGGCGCGCTGCTGGCTTTGGCTACCCTGGTCAGCCCCGCTACGGCGGCCGACTACAAGGGGCCGAACCTCAAGGGCGAGGTGATCACCATCACCTGCCCCTGGACCGGTGCCGAAGAGGGCATGTTCAAAAAAGTGGTGGCCAACTTTGAGGCGGCCACCGGCGCCATCGTCAAGCATTCCTGCTCGCAGAGCTCGGAGCAGCAAATCGTCATCGACATCAAGGCCGGCTCGCCCACCAACATTTCGGTGTTCCCGCAGCCCGGTCTGGCCGCCAACATGGCTGCCATCGGCGGCCTGACACCCCTGGGCCCCAAGGCGCAGGACTGGGTCAAGAAGAACTACGCCGCAGGCAGCTCGTGGGCTGATCTGGGCACCTACAAGAACAAGGCCGGAAAGGATGAGTTTTATGGCCTGTTCTACAACGTCAACGTGAAGAGCCTGGTCTGGTACATCCCCGAGAACTTCAAGGAAAAGGGCTACAAAGTGCCCAAGTCCATGGAAGAGCTGCAGGCGCTGACCAAAAGAATGGCATCTGACGGTGGTGCCAAGCCCTGGTGCATTGGCCTGGGCAGCGATGCCGCGACCGGTTGGCCCGCCACCGACTGGGTGGAAGACATGATGCTGCGCACGCAATCGCCCGAGGTCTATGACGGCTGGGTTAACAACCAGGTCAAGTTCAACGACCCGCGCGTGATCGAGGCGATTGAGGCCTACGGCTGGTTTGCCAAGAACGATGCCTATGTGGATGGCGGCGCCAAGGCCGTGGCCACCGTGAGTTTCAAGGACAGCCCCAAGGCGCTGTTTGGCTCGCCACCCAAGTGCTATATGCACCGCCAGGCCAGCTTTATTCCGGCCTTCTTCCCCGAAGGCAAGGCCAGCGATGCGGACTTTTTCTACTTCCCCTCCTTTGCCGGCAAGAAGCTGGGCAACCCGGTTCTGGGCGGCGGCACCATCCTGACCATCACCAAGGACAGCAAGGGCGCACAGGCCTTTATGGAATACCTGCAGCACCCGCAGGCGCATGAAATCTGGATGGCCGAGGGCGGCTTTCTGACACCGCACAAGGGTGTGGACCTGGCCAAGTACAAGACCCCTGCGCTCAAAAAACAGGGCGAGATTTTGCTGGGCGCCACCACCTTCCGCTTTGACGGCTCCGACCTGATGCCCGGCGCCGTGGGTGCGGGCAGCTTCTGGAAGGGCATGGTCAATTATTCGGGCGGCGCCTCCGCCAAGAGCGTGGCCGACGAGATCCAGAAGAGCTGGGACGCCATCAAGTAAGCATGCAACGTAACGCGAGCCGATCACCATGAATGACGCTATTGTTCAAACGCTCACCGCCGTGGTGGTCAGCATCGCGTTCTGCCTGCTGTACTTTGCCGGCAGCAACTTTTTGCTGGACCGGGTGGTGGAGGCCAGCTCCGCCAGTCGCAACCGCAAGGAGGGAATCAAGTCGGGCGTCAGGCCCTGGCTGTTTCTGGCGCCGGCCCTGCTGCTGCTGGGCGTCTACCTTTTTTACCCGCTGTTTGAGACCTTCCGCCTGAGTTTTTATGACGCCACGGGCGAAACGTTTGTCGGACTAAGCAACTACGTTTGGGTGTTTGCGGACCAGAATTTTTTAATCACTATCCGCAACAATTTTCTGTGGCTGCTGGTGGTGCCGGCCACGGCCACGGCCTTTGGCTTGGTGGTGGCGGTGCTGGCCGACAAGGTGTGGTGGGGCAACTTTGCCAAGTCCATGGTGTTCATGCCCATGGCCATCAGCTTTGTGGGCGCCAGCGTGATCTGGAAGTTTGTGTTTGACTTCAAAGGCCCGGACTCCGAGCAGATCGGCATTTTGAATGCCATGGTGATGGGCCTGGGCGCAAAGCCGCAGGCCTGGGTCACCATTCCCTTTTGGAACAACTTTTTCCTGATGGCGATTCTGGTCTGGATACAGACCGGCTTTGCCATGGTGATCCTGTCGGCGGCGCTGCGCGGCGTGCCGCAGGACACGATTGAGGCGGCGCGCATGGATGGCGCCAGCGAGCTGCAAATCTTTTTCGAGATCATGGTGCCCCAAGTGATGTCCACCATTTTGGTGGTCTGGACCACCATCACCATCACCGTGCTCAAGGTGTTTGACGTGGTGATGGCCATGACCGGCGGCCAGTGGGACACCAGCGTGCTGGCCAACCTGATGTACGACTGGATGTTCCGTGGCGGCGGCGACTATGGCCGCAGCTCAACGCTCGCCATGGTCTTGATGTTTGCAGTGGTTCCGGTCATGGCCTTCAATATCCGGCGCTTTCGCACCGAAGAGGCACAGCGATGAAAACAGCGATGAAAAAATACTTCACCCTGCCGGCCATTCTGGCGCAGCTGCTCTTGCTGCTGATCGTGGCGACCTGGGTCATGCCGACCTTTGGTTTGTTGGTGTCGAGCTTTCGCGAAAAAGAGCAGCTGGTCTCCAGCGGTTGGTGGACGGCGCTGTCTACCCAGACGCGGGCCGACATGCGGCGCACCGGTGGCGCGCAAAGCGTGGTGCCAGAGGGCGACAAGTACGTCATCACGGGTCGCCTGTTCGCCGAGGCAGCGCATGTGCGGCTCACCCATTTTTCGCTGAGCTCGGCCAAGCCGAACCAGTTCGCGGTGGGTGAGCACATCGCGGTGGCGGACGGAATAATCTTTGACGAAGAAGACGGCAAGCAAGATGGCATGCTTGTGGTGAATGCCGACAGCAGCTACCGACTCGAATTGACCGCGCCCTATGACAAGGACAAGGGCGTGCGCATCTTTTACGTGGCCGAAACCCCGCCCACTTTCAGCACCAATAACTACTCCCGCGTGGTGGCCTCCGAGGGCGTGGGCCAGGCCTTTTTGAACACCTTTCAGGTGACCATTCCGGCCACCTTCATTCCCATCCTGATCGCAGCCTTTGCCGCCTATGCCTTTAGCTGGATGCAGTTTCCGGGGCGCAAATGGCTGTTCATCGTGGTGGTGGGTCTGTTGGTGGTGCCGCTGCAGATGTCGCTGATCCCGCTCTTGCGCCTGTACAACCAACTGGGCGAGGCCACGGGGCTGGAGTCCAAGTCCTTCCTTGGGGTGTGGCTGGCGCATTCGGCCTTTGGCCTGCCGCTGGCGATTTACCTGCTGCGCAATTACATAGCCGCCCTGCCGCGCGACATCATCGAGAGCGCGCGCATGGACGGCGCCTCGCACTACCAGATCTTCACCGGCATCGTGCTGCCGCTGTCGCTGCCGGCCCTGGCCAGCTTTGCCATCTTTCAGTTCCTTTGGGTGTGGAACGACTTTTTGGTGGCGCTGGTGTTTTTGGGCAAGGCGCCCGAGCACATTGTGCTGACCATCAAGCTCAATGACCTGCTCGGTTCACGCGGCGAGAGTTGGGAGATTTTGACCGCCAGCGCCTTTGTCTCGATTGCGGTTCCGGTGCTGGTGTTCTTCTCGCTGCAGCGCTTTTTTGTACGCGGCCTGCTGTCGGGTTCGGTCAAGGGTGGCTAAGTTTTGTCGCTAGTGGAGCTATTCGCGAAGCAGCTTTTGCAGCATCAAGGCGCTGCGCTTGGGTGTGCGCTTCTGGCTGGCAAAGTCCACATGCACGATGCCAAAACGCTGGCTGTAACCATGGGCCCATTCAAAGTTGTCGAGCAGGCTCCACACATAGTAGCCGCGGATATCGGCGCCGCCGCGAATGAGGTCTGCCACCTGCTCAAAATGCGCTTCGAGGTAATCGCAGCGCATGCCGTCATCGATCGCGCCCTTGTCGATGCCGGTGTTGTCGGCCGCGCCGTTTTCGGTAATCCACAGAGCTGGCAAGGGCCACTGGGCCTGCAGGTTCTGCACCATGCGTTTCAGGCCTTCGGGGTAAATTTCCCAGCCGATGGCGGTGAGCTTTTTCGGCGCTGTGGGCGGCACGAAGGTGTAGCCGCGCGCCGCATCCGAACGGCTGGCCGGCGCCTTGGCAATCGAGCGCGTGTAGTAGTTCAGCCCCATGAAGTCCAGTGGCTGTGCGCAGATCGCCAGGTCGCCCTCGCGCCTGACCACATTCAAGTCGCCGATTTGTTGCAGCAGTGCATCCGGCCATTCGCGTCCAAACAGCGGGTTCAAAAAGCAGTCGTTGCGCTCCTGCTCGGCCAGTTGTGCGGCCTGCACATCTTGCGGCCTGTCGGTGAGCGCATCGCACAGCTCCGGGTTCAGCACGATGCCCAAAGAAGTCTTGGGCTGCACGCTGCGCCAGGCCTGCAGGCCCAAGCCATGGGCCAGCATCAGGTGGTGGGCTGCGACCAGAGCCTCTGCGCGGTTTTGTCCACCGGGCGCGAACACGCCCAGGTCATGGCCCAAGAAGGCCGAGCACCAGGGCTCGTTCAAGGTGGCCACGCGCGGCAGGCGGTCGCCCAGGTGCTGCGCCACCAAGGCGGCGTAGTCGGCAAAGCGGTAGGCGGTGTCGCGGTTCAGCCAGCCGCCCTCCAGATGCGCCGGCAGGTCCCAATGGAACAGCGTGGCGTTGGGCGTGATGCCGTGTTTTTCCAGCGCGTCGAGCAGGCGCTTGTAGAAGTCCAGCCCGGCCAGATTGGCCCTGTGGTCCACCGTGGTGATGCGCGGCCAGGCAATCGAGAAGCGGTAATGCTGGAAGCCCAGCTCAGCCATCAGCGCCACATCATCTTCAAAGCGGTGGTAATGGTCGCAGGCCACGCGCCCATCGCTTGCGTCCTTGATGCGGCCGGGCTGCGCGCAAAAGAGGTCCCAGTTGCTGGGCAGCTTGTCGTCCGTGTTACTCGCCCCCTCGATCTGAAAGGCCGAGGTGGCGCAGCCCCATTCAAAACGTGCGGGCGACAAAAGCGGGTCCAGTGCGTGCATGCGATTCATCCTTACAAGTTGCGGGCTCCATTGTCCCGTGATTTCCTTTCCTCCATTTCTTACGGGTACTGCAATGCAAATTCAAAAAGCTCCTAACGACAACTGGTGGCGCGGTGGCGTGATTTACCAGATCTACCCACGCAGTTTTGCCGACAGCAATGGCGACGGCATTGGCGACCTGCCCGGCATCACCGCGCACCTGGACTATGTGGCGAGTCTGGGTGTGGATGGCATCTGGCTGTCACCCTTTTTCAAGAGCCCGATGAAGGACTTTGGCTACGACGTCAGCGACTATTGCGACGTGGACCCTATGTTCGGCACCCTGGACGACTTCCGTGCGCTGGTGGAGCGAGCCCATGCGCTGGGCCTCAAGGTCATGATTGACCAGGTTCTGTCGCATTGCGCCGATCAACACCCCTGGTTTGTGGAAAGCCGGTCCAGCCAAGACAACCCCAAGGCCGACTGGTTTATTTGGGCCGATGCCAAGGACGACGGCAACCCGCCCAACAACTGGCTCTCCATTTTTGGCGGCAGCGCCTGGCAGTGGGATACGCGGCGCTGCCAGTACTTCATGCACAACTTTTTAACCAGCCAGCCGGACCTCAACTTCCATAACCCCGAGGTGCAGGCGGCGCTGTTGGAGACGGTGAAGTTCTGGCTCGATCTGGGTGTGGACGGCTACCGCTTGGACACGGTCAACTTTTATGTGCACGACGCGCAGTTGCGCAACAACCCGCCGCGTGGCCGCCCGACCACCGAAGACCCGGCGGTCAATGCCGTCAATCCCTATGGCTGGCAATGGCACCGGTTTGACAAAAGCCAGCCCGAGAACCTGGAGTTTTTGCGCTGCTTGCGCCGCCTGCTGGACCAGTACCCCAACACCACCATGGTCGGAGAGATTGGCGACGACGATGGCCTGGCCCGTCTGGCCGAGTACACGCGCGGCGGTGACAAGCTGCACATGGCCTATTGCTTTGACCTGTTGGGCACCGAGCATTCGGCGCCGTTTTTTCACAAGTTCCTCAGCCGCTTCCAAAGCATCTCCGAGGGCGGTTGGCCCTGTTGGGCGCTATCGAATCACGATGTGCCGCGCTTTGCCACGCGCTGGGGTGGCGCCACGCCCGATGTCGCGCTATTGAAACTATCGTTGGCCCTGCAATTGAGCCTGCGCGGCTCGTCCTGCATTTACCAGGGCGACGAGCTGGGCCTGCCCGAGGTGGCCATTGCCTATGA
>CAISLN010000068.1 GCA_903886275.1 uncultured beta proteobacterium
GCGCCGGGTGCTGCGTGAATTGCCTGCGGCAAAGACGGTCGAAGAAGTCGAAGCACTTCTGCCCTGGAACCTGCGCCTACCAGAAATAACGCCCATTCCATTGCCTTGACGACTTGGGGTTCATGGAGCGCTTACATAGAACGCGATTGATGGCCAAGATAGTGTTTGCATAAGGACTCCGTTTATTGAGTAACGTTGAAGGCAACTGGACCGCAACACCTGCGGCGAAGCCGCCTCCTGCTGCTGTGGGTCCGTGTCCATTAACATGTTATCCCTCGATCATCCGAGAGCGCCAATAGCCTGGTTTCCTGTCGTCCGGTGCGATTGCCAGCACCAGGATTTCATCACCGCGGTGTAGGTACACGACTGAAAACGGAAAGCGCTTCGGGAAAACTCGGCGCGTGCCGTACCTGTGAGGTGAGCCCATATCCGGAAATTCAGCGGCAATCGCGAGCGCCCGCTCAACGACCGTTGCGAATCGCTCACCGAGCGGCGGACTGATCTTTGCGTAGTACTGCACCTCCCAAGCCAACTCGGCCCGCGCGGCCTCGTGAAACCGGACACGCATCACTTCAGCAAGCGTCGAACTTCCGCAAATACTTCTTCAGCGGGAATGAGCTTCGCGGTACCAGCGTCAATATCAGCAATTCGGAGTCGAATCTCCTCGTCCCAAGCCGCCTCGACTTCGTCGTCTGGCTCGTGCACCGTAGCAAGGAGCTCCTCTGCCAATCGAACCCGGTCCGCCGGAGGCAGTCTCCGAGCTTGTGAACTGAGTTCTTCGATGAGATTGGCCATAGTGGTCCTCTAGTGGAACTTCAAGTCTACCGCTGAAGGGCGCGAACCGCTACGAGCGCCGGCATCGATGGATAACGTTGGAGTCAAACCGCAACGCGCTTGCGTGTTGTCGTTCTTGGACGACCCGTTAAATTTCGCTCCACCTCCATGCGAAGTGCAGCATTAATGCGCGACTGATAGCCAGCCCCTTTCGACTTGAAGAACTCCAGGATGTCCGCATCCAAACGAACGGAGGTAAGCACCTTCGTTGGAGTAGTTTGCGGCCCACGTCCGCGCTTTAGCACTGGCGCACCCAGCATGTCCTCAGTCCAAGCTGGATTGTCAGGGTCGTTGACCTTAGCCGAGGTTTTCTTTGGCAACTTGGCGGTAGTAGCGAGCTTCATGTTTTTCTGCCTTTCGCAGCGATATCACGTGAGGCCCTTTCGGGCGCTCGGTGTAAACCATCACAACCACATCTGCCTGAAGAAGACCGAAACAAACCAAGCGTTCTTCGCCGTAGTCTTGCCGCTTGTCCTCGCGGGTCACCGTGAAGTGGTCCCAGATTGCATCGCATCCAACGAAGTCAAGCCCGTGATTCTTGATGTTCAGCGTGCGCTTTGGTTCGTCCCATGTGAGCATACTTAATTGTATCTACAAAATAAATGAGAGCAAGGTGAAATTTAACGTCACCGCTCAGCGGGCGGCGTAGCCGTCCGCTGCAGCACGGGGTTAGGGGTCAACTCTTGCACCACCAATCTACCTCCGCGCACGCCAAGCGTTCGCTGCATGCTGCCACGACAAATGAGGCCCCATTCTGGTTGTCCTTCCGCAGTCATGAAGGAGACCACCCTCAGTCCGTTTGACAGCGAGACCTCAATCTCCGGCAATGCACCAAACGTCTTGGCTCCTACCACCCGGCTGCCTTGCAACTTGGTGAACATTCCCAGCCATTTGCGCTCATCACTCCAGCTTCCGCCCATGATCGATCTTGGCTTCTCGATCCGCCAACTCCACTCAATCATTAGCGTGATCTCGCCGGTCGGATGGCCAGTGGAACCGTCACGGCGGACGCGGGTTGATGGAATCAGGTCGCCAAACTCCAAAAACAGAGCCGATCCGTGCCCTCGCCAAACGTGAGAAACGGGTAGGCCGACGAGGGCTGCTTCAAAGGGGGCGAAGGACAAGTCCGTTGACTCCTAACGTAGAGATAACCGGCGCTGCGCGGCTTTATCGCGCTGCGTCCAGCGACCGAAGGGAGCGGGGTTGAGCGCCAGGTTAGGCATGTGTTTTTGAGTGAAGAAGCTCAAGAAATTCAGATAGCCCGGGCATGGTTTCATATTTCACTCCGGGCGAGGTAATAGTGTCCCAGGAGGCTTTTGACGCAACAAACAAATGAGCACCGATTTCCATTTGTGCGATTGCATCGAGCAGACCGGCAGGCACCCAAACATAGGGTAAATTGCTGAGTGGATTGGGTACCGGAGAGCCACATTTTGAACAAAAATCAGAACGAAACCCCGTGTCTTTAACCCAAGAACTAATGATTTCAGCGCCATGAAGCCAACGGAAATTTTCGGCGGCAACAATCGTTGCGGCATTTGAAGAAGAGCCTCCCTGCTTTCGACAGAGCGAGCAATGGCACTGGTAGAGTTTTGGAATGCTGCCAAGGATCTCGAACTTAACTTGGCCACACAAACATTCACCATGCATAGAGAACTCCTGAATGCCTAACGTAATGTATAGAGCAAAACCTGCTCTATAACTTGGGTGCTGCTCGATAAACTGGACACGAAAACCTCCTGTAAGTGGCTTGCAGAGGATGTTTTCAGTCACTATACTGTATAAACATCCAGTTATAAAAATACCATGAAACCTGGCACCCCTGCACTGCACTCATCGCGTTTGCTAGACCAGCTGCGCGAGCGTATTCGTTACATGCACTATAGCCTCAGCACCGAAAAAGTTTACGTGTACTGGGTGCGATTTTTTGTGCGCTGGTCTGCCCGGGGTGGGAGCATACGGCATCCGCGCGACATGGGCGCGGCCGATGTAGAGGCGTTTCTTTCCATGTTGACTAACCAACGCAGAGTTTCTGTGTCGACGCACAACCAGGCGCTAAGTGCTCTGTTGTTTCTCTATCGCGAGGTGTTGGGTATTGATCTGCCCTGGCTCAATGATGTGAACCGCCCGACACGCAAACCGCGTATTCCGAGCGTGTTAACGCAAGACGAAGTGGCCGGTCTGCTGGCGCACATGGACGGTGTGCCTGCATTGATCGCAAAACTGCTGTACGGCACCGGCATGCGCCTGATGGAGGGCATGCGCCTGCGCATCAAAGATGTGGACTTTGACCGCAATGTCATTGTGGTGCGAGAAGCCAAGGGTGGCAAAGACCGGGTGGTGATGTTGCCGCGTTCGCTGGTGCCCGCATTGCGGATGCAGGCCCTGGCAGCGCGCGGCCAATGGGAGGCAGATCGTCAGGCGCAGCGTGGTGGGGTTGAGGTGCCCCATGCGCTGGAAGCCAAATACCCGAAGGTCGGCCATACGTGGGGGTGGTTCTGGTTGTTCCCTTCTCCAACGCTGTCGATAGACCCTCGCAGCGGTGTCGAGCGGCGACACCATTTGTACGAAGACCGCGTGCAACGGGCAATCAGGCGGGCTGTGCCACTTACGGGCATTTTTAAGCCAGTTACGGTGCACACCCTGCGCCACTATTCCGTGTCCAGGAATATTCCGAGTAATGGTGGCGGCGCCCTTGCTGCGGGGGGAATCCGATGCAACATGACGGATTTGCTGTCGGCATATTCCATGGCTTCAGAGCTCCTTGA
>CAISLN010000069.1 GCA_903886275.1 uncultured beta proteobacterium
ATGGGCTGCACGGGCGCCTGCAATTGCGGCAAGGTACGCCCCGGTGGACACTGGTAGGCGCGGATCAGGTCCGCCAGCAACTCCTGCAGGTTCACCGCTGCGTAGCGGAAGTCCTTGCCACGGCGCGCCTCGATGCGGGCCAGGTCCAGCAGCTCGTTGAGGATGTCCCCCATCAGGCGCGACTGCTTGTAGATGATGCCCAGAAATTCCTTTTGCACAGCAGCGTCCAGGCTTTGTGTGAGCAGCACCTCGGCAAAGCCGTAGATGCTGGCCATGGGGGTGCGCAACTCGTGCGCGGCGGTGGCCATGAACTCGCCCTTGAGCATCTCCACCTCGGTCTCATGGCTGATGTCGCGCACATACAAGATTTGCGACACGCTGCATCCCTCGCTCAGGCGCAGCTGCAACTGCAAGGTGCGCTGGCCCTTCATCTCAATGGTCTGTGCCGCCTCGCCGGCCTTTTGGGCGGCCTTGCGCCGCAGCGCAGCCAGGCCACTAAAAGGGGTGGACTTGTCGCACAGTGGGGCCAGCCAGGCCGAGAAGTCGCTCGCCTCCAGGCCCTCAAGTTGCATAACGCCCAGGCCCGTCATCTTGCGAAAGGCGGGGTTAACAAACTTCACCCGCTGCTGGTTGTCAAACGACACGAAGCCATCCGGACTGATGTCAAACACCGCGTCGAGTTGCTGAGTGCGCTCCTGGATTTGCGTCTGCGCCTGGCGCAGGACGAGGTCATCGCGGCGCAGCATCTGCAAATAGCGCGTCAGCCCGAGCGCCAGCGCTAGGATCAACAGGGATGCCAGGGCGGCCTGCAGATACAGCGCCTGTGCCGCCTGCCGGTGGTTGGCCATCAGGAAGTCCATGTCAAAGCCGGCCATCACCAGCATGCCCACCTGGGGCAGGGTGCGGTAGTAAAACAGACGGTCCACCCCGTCCACCACCGAATGCTGCCGGTAGCTGCCCGAGGGCTGCGCCTGCACCAGGCGCTCAAACAGCACCGAGCGCGAGGCATCGGTGCCGTACTCGGTCTGCTCGCCTATGCGCCGCACCCTTGCAATGCCGTCCAGGCCATACAGAGCCGTCATGCCACCGCCCCCCAGGTTCAGGTCCCCATAGAAGCTGGTGAAATAAGCCGGGTCGATCGACAGCACCACCACCCCGCCAAAACTGCCATCGGGGCGGTTGATGCGTCGGGTCAGCTGGATCGACCATTTGTTGGTGGAGCGCCCTATCAGCGGGCTCGAGACATACATCTTGCCGCTGTCCTGTGCCACATGCACCTTGAAGTGGGCGCGGTCCGACAGGTCCAAGCGGCTCGTGATGGGGCGGTCGGCCAGCACATAGATGCCATGGTCGTCGATGATGCCGACCTGGTTGAAAATTTCGCTATCGATCACGCCCTGGCCCTTGAGCGCCGCCAGATCGAGCTGCTGGCCCAGCTCCAGGTAGCGCGACTGCACAAAACGGATCACCTGATCGGCACTGCGAAAGGTACGCAGCGCATGCTCCTGGCTCAGGCGCGTGAGGTTGGCCAGGTCGCGCTCGGCCGCGCCGAGTTCGCGCTGGCGGCTCTCGTTGACCAGCACATAAACATGGGACCAGGTCAGCATCAGCAGCAGCAGGGCCGCCGTCCACAGCAAAAACAGCACCCTGCTGTGACGCGTCTGCCAGCCGCCTTCGACCGTCTTATGCTCTGTCCGGTACATGGGGATGGTCCTTTAGCCGTTCGCGAAACCTTGGCGCTGGCGACTGCTGGCCAGCGCGCTGCCAATTTGCTGCAGGCGCTCAAAGGGCACCGGCTTGCCCAAGCGCTCGATGCCACCGGGCAGACCGCCCTGCGCCGCGATCTCGGCGGCGTCCAAACCCGAGACCACCACGATGCGGGTGTGGGCTGCCTCGGGCGCATTTTGCAGGGCCCGCAGCATCACAAAGCCGTCGATGCCGGGCATGCGCAGGTCGGTGATCAGCAGGTCTGGGCAAATGCGCCCCAGTGTCAGCAGCGCGGCAAAACCGTTGCTGCACAGCGTGACCTGTGGTGCCATGGGCCAGGCCGCAATGCGGGTCTGGTACAGGCGCAACAGGCTGCTATCGTCTTCCACCACCAGCACGCTCAAGCGCTGCCCCTGCGCCTGGGTATTGGCCTTGGCATCGGTAGGCTGCGCCTTGTGCAGCAACCGTTCCACCGAATCGCGCATCACCCGGCGGTGCCCGCCGGCTGTCTTCCAGGCCTGCAGCAAACCGCTCTCCGCCCACAGCTGCACCGTGCCAACGGAGACCCCCAGCAGCAGAGCGGCTTCACTGGTGGTGCAGAAGGATTTTTCAACGGTCGCTAGGGTCATGGGGGTTTGCTTGTACGTGGTTGTCTGCCGGCAGACACCCGCGCAGCGTATTTTAGTAGTCAATTGCTGTCAAATTTTGATAAAAATTAGTAGTAGTCTTGCTAAGATGGCCGCAATAAATAGTGGGAGAAGGCCAAAGTGGTCCATGTGTTTTTCATCAATGCAGCGGTATCGCTGGTGGGCGGCCTGTGTTTGCTGCTGGTCTGGCGCATGGACAGGGAACAGGACTTTGCCAAGAGCATGGCCTTGGCGCAACTGGGCAACTTTGCAGCCCTGCTGTCCTACCTGGCCTGGTCCAGCGGCCAAGCGCTGGCACCCGGTGTCGCCGGTATCGCGCTATGCAGCGCGGCGGTGCTTGTGTTTGCTGGGCGCAGTCTGCTGCAACTCGGCGCCACCCAGCTTCGCCTGGGTTGGCAGTTGGGCGCCCTGCTGGGGCTGCTGTACCTGGCGTTGCTCAGCGAGGGCGCATCCCGGCCCTATGGCGGCTTGAATGCGCTGGTCTACCTGTCGATGGGCCTTTATGTCCTGCTGCGCACCGGGGCAGAACGAACCATTGGCGTCCTCATCTGCCTGCTGGGGCTGAATTTTCTGCATATCGCCCTGCTGGGATTGACCGGCGCAGCGCAATACATGGCGCTGGATACGGTGCTGCGCATGGCCCTGTTGTTGGCCTTTGTTGTGGCCGCCCTGCAGCGCTCGCGCGCGCGCTCGGAGCGCTTGCTGCAGCGCTTCGCGGGGCTCAGCAACCACTCCTTCCAGGGCATTGTCGTGACCGACGGCAACGCCCTGCTATACGCCAACCCGGCAGCGCTGCGCATATTTGAACTGCAGCCCGAGTCGGCGCCAGGCCTGGCGCTGGCACGGCTGGTGAGCGCCGGCGAAGTGCAGGCCCTGCTGGAGCGCAGCCAACCGTTTTCAGAGGTACGCCGCGAAGCCATACGCGCCGACGGGACCACTGTGCATCTGCGCTTGTCGAGCTGGCTCACCGAATGGGACAACAAGCCAGCCGCCCAGTTCCTGATCCTCGATGACACCGAGCGCCACCTTGGCGCGCTGCAGACGGCGGCGCTGCAGGCCGACGCGCAAAAGCAGCGCAGCGAATTTACCGAACGCTCCAAGGCCGCCCTGCTCAAGGCGAATGCGGAACTGGAAACCAGGGTGAGCGAAAGAACCCAGGCGCTGGAACAGGCCAACCTGGCCAAGAGCCAGTTTCTGGCGAATATGTCGCATGAGATACGCACTCCCATGAATGTGATTCTGGGTCTGCTGGAGCTGTTGCGCGCCTCGCCCCAGAACGCGCTGCAACTGGACTACTCCGACAAGGCCGTAGGCGCGGCCCGGTCGCTGCTGCGCCTGCTGGGCGACCTGCTGGATTTCTCCAGGATAGACGCCGGCAAGTTGGCGCTCGACATCCAGCCCTTTGAGCCCGAGCGCCTGATGCGCGACCTCTCGGTAATCATCGCGGCCAGTACCGAAAAGAAATCGGTGGAGCTGCTGTTTGACCTGGACCCGGCCATCCCGCCCCTGCTCATGGGCGACTCCCAGCGCCTGTTGCAAGTGCTGATCAACCTCAGCTCCAACGCCCTGAAGTTCACCGCGGCCGGCGAAGTGGTGGTGCAATGCTTCGTGCAGCAGAACAACAGCACCACGGCGACGCTGCGCTTTGGCGTGCACGACACCGGCATTGGCATTGCGGCGCAAGACTGCAAATACCTTTTCGATGTCTTTTCACAGGGCGATGGGTCCAGCACGCGCCGCTTTGGCGGCACGGGTCTGGGCCTGTCCATTTGCAAACGCCTGCTGGCCCTGATGGGCAGCAGCCTGTGTCTGGAAAGCCAGCCGGGCCAGGGCAGCCACTTTTTTTTCGACCTGACCCTGCCACTGGTTGCGGGACTGCGGTGCCAAGCGCTGACTGCCGAGAACGATGGGCTGTCGGTGCTGGTGGTGGACGACAATGCCGGCGCCTTGCGCCTGCTCAGCACCATCGCCGCCAGCCTGGGCTGGAGCGTGGACAGCGCCCAAAGCGGGCGGCAGGCGCTGGAGCTGGCCCATTCGCGCAGCGTCGCCGGCAAGGGGCCGCACCAGCTCATCTTGATGGACTGGGAGATGGACGATATGGACGGCTGGCAGACGCTGGAGCGCCTGCACGCGCTCTATCCGCCACAACCGCCGCCCATGGCCGTGATGGTCAGCTCGTACGGGCGCGAACGTCTGAGCCAGCGCAGCGAACAGGAACTGGCGCGCCTGAGCGCCTACCTCACCAAGCCGGTCACCCCCGCCATGCTGGCCGAAGCGGTGAGCAATGCCCAACGCGGGCGCAGCAATCTGCGCAGCGCCCCTAGAACGCAGGTCGTGCGCAAGACCCGGCTCTGCGGCATGCGCATTCTGCTGGCGGAGGACAACCCACTGAACCAGTTGGTGGCACGCGAGCTGCTGCGCGCCGAAGGCGCAATGGTGGAGACAGCGGACAACGGCAGTGCCGCCGTGGCTGCCGTGGCGGCGGCATCACCCCCTTTTGATGCCGTGCTGATGGACATGCAAATGCCGGTAATGGACGGTTGCACGGCCACCCGTGCCATCCGCGAGATGCTGGGCAACACCCACTTGCCGGTGATTGCCATGACCGCCAACACCATGCAGCAGGACCGCCAAGCCTGCCTAGACGCCGGCATGAATGACCATGTGGGCAAGCCCTTTGACATCAACTACCTGGTGCAGGTTTTGCGTCGCCACGCCGACCGCTCTGCTAACCTGCGCCAGCCGCCAGAGCCCACCCTGGAAGCGCCCCTGCGTGTAGAGCAGGCCGTGCAAAACATGGGCGGCGACAAACAGCTCTATGCCGAGGTGCTGGGCATCTACCTGCAAGAGCTGCGTTTGCTGGGGTCCGCGCTGGAGCAAGGCCTGCAGGCCGGCGACCGCGCCACCGCACGGCGCCTGGTGCACACGCTCAAGGGCACCTCGGCCACGGTGGGCGCCAGCGCGCTGGCCGCACAGGCACTGCTGCTCGAAACCGAAATCCGCGACCCACAGTCCGGTCTGCAAGCGCTGCACCAGCTGCCCGAATTTTTGCGGGCACTGCAGCGCACCGAGAGCCAGTTGGTGCCGGTCTACAACGACCTGTGCGGCGCACGCTGACGAACCTTTACAGCCCCGCTGCCGCAAAGCTGGCTCAGGCCGCCCACATTCCATGCAATACTGAAGCCGTCCTGAGCGCGTTTGTAGATATAAGCCCACGGCGCATGTGAAGTGCGAAGCAGTGTGTTCTCAGCCCTGCTGTACCTACACCGACTGCCGACGTGAACCAACTCAATTACAAAACCCATGTGGGCAGCAAGGTCCGCTCCCTGCGCGTCAAAGCCGCGCTGTCGCAGGAAGTCCTGTCAGAGCGTTGCGGAATCTTTCGCACCTACCTCAGCCGCATTGAGTCCGGCTCGGCCAACCCGAGCCTGGTGGTGCTGGTGTCTCTGGCCCATGCGCTGCAGGTAGAGCCCCACGTGCTCTTGCTGATCGACCCGCCCATCGCCTGAACGGGCATGCGCTGTCTGCGCATGCCAGCCAAGCCGCTAGGGCTGCTCGGCGCTCCAACCGCCACCCAGCACCCGGTACAGAGCGGCCAAATTCTGTTGCACCTGCGCGCTCAGCTGCAGCTCGGCCTGCTGCGAGGCAAACAGCGAGCGCTGCGCATCGAGCGAATCCAAATAGCTGCTGGCCCCGTTCTTGAAGCGCAGATCGGTCAGCCTGGCGCGTTCAGCTTCGGCCACGGTCTGGGCTTGTTGGGCCTGCAATTGCTGCGCCAAGGTGGCACGCCCGGCCAGCGCATCGGCCACCTCGCGAAAGGCCGACTGAATGGATTTTTCATACTGGGCCAAGGCCACCTCGCGCTGCACCTTGGCCAGCGCCAGATTGGCACGGTTGCGCCCCGCATCGAAGATCGGCAGCAGCAACTGCGGCGCAATGCTCCAGGCAAAGCTGCCGTCCTTGAACAGGCCGTCTAACTGGTTGCTGACGCTGCCGGCGCTGGCGGTCAGCAAGATCTTGGGAAAGAAGGCGGCGCGGGCGGCACCGATATTGGCATTGGCAGCAATCAATTGCTGTTCGGCCTGGCGCACATCGGGGCGGCGCAACAGCAGCTCGGAGGGCAGGCCCAGCGGCAACTGCGCCAAGCGCACCGGCGTTTGCGTACCGGCGCCCGTCAAGGCCAGCGGCGCGGTCTGCCCCAGCAGCAGGTTGAGCGCATTCACATCCTGCAGGCGCAGACGCATGCTTTGCGCCACGCTGGCACGGGCCGACTCCAACAGCGAGCGGGCCTGGCTCAGGTCAAGCTGGTTGCTCGCGCCATGCTCAAAGCGCAGCTGGATCAGCTTGAACGAATCTTCACGCGTGGCCAGGGTCTGCTGCGCCAGGTCCAACAGCGCGCTGTCGGACTGCAGCGCAAAGTAGGCGCTGGCGACGCCGCCAATCAGGCTGATTTGCGCGGCCCGTCCGGCCTCGGTGCTGGCCAGGTACTGGGCAAAGGCGGTTTCTGAGAGACTGTGCACACGGCTGAACAGGTCCACCTCATAGGCCAGCGTGGCGGGAATCGTCAACCCGGCTGTAAAGCTGCTGCCCACGCTGCCATCGCTGGCGGTGCCGCGCGTCAGGCCGGCGCCGGCGTAGAGACTGGGAAACCGGTCGGCGTTGCGCCCGTCCACGGTGGCTCTGGCCTGTTCCACATGGAGCAGGGCCACGCGCAGGTCGCGGTTGTTGTCCAGCGCAATTTGGATCAGCTGGCGCAGGCGGTCATCGGCAAAAAAGGTCTGCCAGGGCAGATCGGGCGCCCCCACCGGGCCACTCGCCACGTCGCCCGTCACGGGAAACTCGGCCGGCACGGGTGCCGCGGGGCGCTGGTAGTCCGGCGTCATCGAGCCACAGGCGCCAAGGGTTGCCAGCGCGGCGGCCATGGCCGTGCGTTTGAAAAATACGGTCAGGTCTCTCATACAAGGTTCTCCGGGTCCACAGCCACGGGAGCGGCGAGTTCGCCCTCCTGCTTTTCATGCGCATACATGCGGCGCTGGCGCTCGCTGCCCTTGAAGATGCGGCGCACCACCACAAAGAACACCGGGGTAAAGAACACCGACAGGGCGGTCGCCGTGATCATGCCGCCCATCACGCCGGTACCGATGGCGCGCTGGCTGGCCGAGCCCGCACCGCTGGCCAGCACCAGAGGCAGCACGCCCAGGATAAAGGCCAGGGAGGTCATCAGAATAGGGCGAAAGCGCATGTGCACGGCCTTCAAGACCGACTCCACCAGGCCTACGCCCTGCGCATGCAGGTCCTTGGCAAACTCGATGATCAGCACCGCGTTCTTGGCCGACAGGCCGATGATGGTGATCAGTCCGACCTTGAAGTAGATGTCGTTTTCCAGCCCGCGCAGATGCGCCGCCAGCACCACACCCAGCATGCCCAGGGGCACCACCAAAATCACGGCAAAGGGAATCGACCAACTCTCGTAGAGCGCGGCCAGGCACAAAAACACCGCTAAGAGCGAGAAGGCAAACAGGATGGTGGCAGTCGATCCCGAGAGCTTTTCCTCATAGGTCTGGCCGGTCCACTCATAGGCAAAGCCGGCAGGCAGCTGTGCCGCCAGGCGCTCCATCTCGGCAATCGCCACACCGGTGCTCAGGCCCGCTGCGGGCTCGCCGGAGATGCGCATGGTCGGAAATCCGTTGTAGCGAATGGTCTGCATGGGCCCGCTGATCCATTCGGTATGGGCAAAGGCCGAGAAGGGCACGGTCTGTCCGCTGCTGTTGAGCACGTTCAGGCGCAGCAGATCCTGGTCCTGCATGCGCATGGGCGCATCGGCCTGCACCACCACGCGTTGCAGCCGCCCGGCGTTGGGAAAGTCGTTCACATAGGTCGAGCCCATGGCGGTGGAAATCGCTGCGTTGATGGCGCTGTAATTGACACCCAGGGCGCTGGCCTTGTCGCGGTCGATGTTGAGCTGCAGCTGGGCCGCGTCTTCCAGACCGTCCGGGCGCACACCCTTGAGCAACTTGCTTTGCGCGGCCATGCCCAGCAACTGGTTGCGCGCTGCCAACAGGGCCTCGTGGCCCATGCCGCCACGGTCCTGCAAGCGAAAGGCAAAGCCGTTGGAGCTGCCGAGTTCGGGAATGGGAGGTGGCGAGAGCGGGAAGATGAAGGCATCGCGTATGCCCATCAGGCCACCAAAGGCACGACCGGCCAGGGTCTGGGCGGAATGCTCCTTGCCGGCGCGCTCTTTCCAGTCTTTCAGGGTGATAAAGCCCAGGGCCGCGTTCTGGCCGCTGCCAGCAAAGCTAAAGCCCAGCACGCTGACCATGTCGGCCACCTCGGGCTGCTTGAGCATGAAGGCCTCCACCTGCGCCATCACGCCGCTGGTGCGGTTGACGGTGGCGCCGGGGGGCAGCTGCACATTGACCAAAATCGTGCCCTGGTCTTCATTGGGCAAAAAGGAGGACGGCAGGCGGCTGAACATCAGGCCCACGCAGGCGATGAGGACCGCGTAGATGACCAGGAAGCGCCCGGTGCGCTTGAGCACCTTGGCCACCCAACCTTCGTAGCCGTGCGTCACGCTGCTAAAGCCGCGGTTGAACCAGCCAAAGAATCCGCTCTTGGCGTGGTGGTGGCCGGCTTGCACCGGCTTGAGGATGGAGGCACACAGCGCCGGCGTGAAGGACAGCGCCATAAAGGCCGAGAATGCGATCGCGCTGAGCATCACCACCGCAAACTGGCGGTAGATGTTGCCCACCGATCCGCTAAAGAACAGCAGGGGCACAAACACCGAGATCAGCACCACCGTCACGCCAATGATGGCGTTGGAAATTTGCCCCATGGCCTTGCGCGTGGCCATCAGCGGGTGCAGGCCCTCGGTGCTCATGATGCGCTCCACATTTTCGACCACCACAATGGCGTCGTCCACCACAATGCCGATCACCAGCACCATGCCGAACATGGTCAGCACGTTGATGGAATAACCCAGGCCCAGCAGCACGCCAAAGGTGCCCAGCAGGGTGATGGGCACGACCAGCGTGGGGATGATGGTGTAGCGGATGTTCTGCATGAACAGGTACATCACCAGGAACACCAGCAACACCGCTTCGAGCAGGGTCTCGACCACCTGGCGGATGGAAATCTCCACGAACTTGGAACTGTCGTAGGGAATGCTGGCCTTCACGCCGGGCGGGAAGAATTTCGACAGTTCATCCAGGCGCACGCGAATCGCCTTGGCCGTGGCCAGCGCGTTGCCGCTGGGTGACAGTTGCACGCCGATGCCGCTGGCCGCTTGGCCGTTGAGCCTTGCCTGGGTGCCGTAGGACTGGGCACCGAGCTCGATGCGCGCCACATCGCGCAGACGCACGCTGGAGCCGTCGGCATTGGCACGCAACACGATGCGACCAAACTCGTCGGCCGAGCTCAGTTGGCCCTTGACCACGACGGCGGCAAAGATGGCCTGGCCTGGCAGATTGGGCAGGTCGCCAATGGTGCCGGAGGTGACCTGTGCGTTCTGCGCGGCAATGGCAGCCGTCACATCACCGCTGGAGAGCTTGTAGCCCACCAGCTTGGCCGGGTCTATCCAGATGCGCATGGCGCGCTCGGTGCCAAACAGCTGGGCCTGGCCAACGCCGGGCACGCGCTGAATTTCGGGCAAGATGTTGCGCGAGGCGTAGTCGCCCAGGGCCACCGGATCGATGTCCGGGTTGTCCGAAGACAGAATGGTGAACAGCAAGAAGTTGGAGCGCGCCTTGTCCACGCGCACGCCGTTTTGCGTCACCACCGAGGGCAGGCGGGGCGCGGCGCGTGACAGGCGGTTTTGCACGTCCACCTGGGCCAGGTCGGGGTTGGTGCTGGGGTCAAAGCTGAGCTTGATGGAGCCGCTGCCGTCGGCCTGGGCCACCGATTCCATATAGAGCAGGCCGGGCGAGCCATTCATCTCGCGCTCGATCACGGACAGCACGCTGTTTTCCAGCGTGGTGGCGGTGGCACCCGGATAGGCCGCCGAAATCACGATGGAGGGCGGCGCCACCGAGGGGTATTGCGCCACCGGCAGTTGGGTGATGGACACCGCGCCAGCCACGATGATGAACAGTGCAATCACCCATGCAAAGATGGGTCGGTCAATAAAGAAACGCGCCATGGCTCTGACCTCTTAAGACTTGGCCGCAGCCGAAGCCGCTACCGCAGGGGCTGCACTTGCCGCTGGGGCGCTGGCTGCTGGCGCAGGCATCCACGGCACGGGCTTGACTGGGGCCTTGCCCTGCATCTTCTGGAAGCCATCCACCACCACCTGTTCGCCATCTTTCAGGCCCGACAGCACCACCCATTGGCCATCCTTGCCAGCGCCGATCTTGACCGGGCGGGTTTCCACCATGCCGTCGGCACCGACCACCTTGACGCTGTCACCCTGGGGTGAACGCTGCACGGCCTGCTGTGGCAACAGCATCGCACCGGCCACGGCGGCCTGTTGCAACTGGGCGCGCACATACATGCCGGGCAAGAGCACGCCCTTGGGATTGGGCACCTCGGCGCGCAGCGTGATCTGGCCCGAGGTGGGGTCCACGCTCAGGTCGCTAAACAGCAGCTTGCCGGGCAGTGGATACACGCTGCCGTCGTCCAGCACGATGCGTACCTGTGCCTCCTCAGGCCCGCCAGCCGATTTCAAAGTTCCGGCCGCAATCGCCGCACGCAGGCGCAGCACATCGGCCACCGGCTGGGTGAAGTTGATGTACATGGGATTGATCTGCTGCACCAGGGCGAGCTGCGTGGCCTCGCCCTGCCCGACCAGCGCGCCTTCAGTGACCAGCGCGCGGCCAATGCGCCCGGAAATCGGCGTGGTGACAGTGGCGTAACCGACATTGATTTGTGCCGACTGAATGCTCGCCTTGGCAGCGGCCACATCGGCCTCGGCCAGCTTTTGCGCGGCCACGGCGGTAATCAAATCCTGCTCGCTGATGGCATGGGCCGCAGCCAGCGGCTTGTAGCGCTCGGCCTGGGCCTGGGCCGAAGTCAGGTTCGCTTCGGCCCTTGCCAGACCGGCCTGGGCGCTGGCCAGCGTGGCCTTGAGGGCGGCAGCATCAATCTGGAACAGGGCCTGGTTGGCACGCACCTCGGAGCCCTCGCGAAACAACTGGCGCTCCAAAATGCCGGCCACACGGGCCCTCACCTGGGCCACACGGGAAGCTTCGGTGCGTCCGGGCAACTCGGTCTGCAGACCCACGGTGCTGCGCGCCACCGTCACCACACCGACCTGTGCCGGCGGTGGTGCTGCCCCGGCAGCCGGCGGCGCTGCGGACTGGCCGCAAGCGGCCAGCAAACCGGCTGCGCCCAGCGCCAGCAGAGTGGCATCCGCGCGATGCCAACAGGAGACCAGGGCATTTTTCAATGCATGCATAGGGGAGCCTTTGAAAATGAAAGCGGGGCCTTAAGCCCCGTTTAGAAAATGGTAATTGGTTGCAACAGACCTGTGCAACTTTGACAAACCAGTATAGCCAGCTGGGGTAAACCCCCGGTGAACCGCTGCTATTGGAACTGTGCATAAAAAGCGGTTGACCACACGCCAGACGCATGCATGCCAGTCGGGTGCGCAAGTCATGCGACACACCGGCCAACCAGGTGGCGATACGGGCCACGACAAACCGGTACACAAGGCGGTGCACCTGACATGAACCAGCGACGCGCGCCGGGCATCCTTCAAACACCCGAAAACAAACACCCTGGATACCCGAACCGCACGCTTGCAACACCAGACCCCCCGTTGCTGCGACCGCTGCGGTGAGCGGAAGAAAGTGGGATATCAGCCGTTTCGGCCATGCGCACAGGGCTTGAATGCCCCGCGCTTTTTTTCCAAATTTTTGAAAGTCAGTCATGCTTGTTTCACCGAAATCATGGTCTATTGCCCTGTTAAGCGCCCTTGTCTTGGCTGCTTGCGGCGGTGGCGGCGGCGGGACCACCGGCCCCAAGGGCCAGGGCGGGCCTTTGCTAGTCGATGCGTCCAACTTCGACAACACGGCCTTGGGCGTCGCGCTGGCAGCCCTGCCGATGGAGCCCCTCAATGCGGACGAGCAAGCCACGCTGGCCTATATGCGCGAAGAGGAAAAACTGGCGCACGATGTTTATGCGCAGTCAGCGACGCTGTGGGGCGGTAGCACCAAAATTTTCGGCAACATCGCCATCAGCGAATCAACCCATACCGAGGCGATGCGCCAGTTGCTGGAGCGTTACAGCCTGGTGGACCCGGCTGCCAATTTAGGGCCTGGGCTCTACATGGACACCACGCTGCAGGCGCTCTACACGCAACTGGCGGCGGGTGCACCAACGCTGATCGATGCACTCAAGGTCGGCGCCACCATCGAGGAAGTTGACATGATCGACATCAACGCCGCGCTGCTGCTGGTGGATAACACCGATATTCGGCTGGTCTATGACAATCTGCTCAAAGGGTCACGCAACCACCTGCGCACCTTTGTAAATACGCTGGCGGCACAAGGGCTCACCTACGCGCCGCAGTACATGGCATGGGCCGATTACACCGCCATTGTCAGCACGCCAATGGAGCGGTGACGCGTTGGCGAATGCAAGCCCGCGTTGATCGGCCAAGCCGATAGAAGACCCGCCCATTGCCTGCTCTGCCTGGAGCAAATGGGCGCGGTTTTCGCACGGTTAGGCGGCGCAGGCTTGCCGGGCCCGGCCCGCAGGTTGGATCTTTTCAGGGACCGGTGTCGTGGCCAATGGCAACGCCCGCGCAATAAGCCACAGCCGACAAATACCGGTGCCGTAGCGTCTGCGCAGCATCGATGCGTCAAACCGATGGCCCGCATAGCGATCTCACTGCCCGTCTCAGGCAGCACAAAAATCAGCAAGAAATGCCTTGATGGCCCGCACAAGCCATCCGCATTTCCACACCGGCCAAATCCCTTCCCCTTCGCTGCGGCGGCCACACAGCGCACGCCCATAACGGCTGTGGCCGCACCGGTTGCACGCGCCGCGCACAGGGCCGCTGCATTCCCAACGGGGACCTGGGTTCGGATCTGTCACATGGAAACCACCTAGGGTTATTACGGATCGAACAGCGCACGCAGTGCTTTTCTTAAGTGGTATTATTTTGGTTCGCCAAGCAGACTTAATTGGTCTGTTTTTGGTATTTAACCATATAAAACTTTAGTAAATGACGCCGCAGCATACGCAAACCCAGTTGACTGGAAACGCCTCTCCATGAACTGGTATTTCATTGGTACTAAAAGCACCGTCACGCGTTTGCCGGCCCTGCAGGCCCATGGCCCCCTGACAACCGCCCCGCGCCTGCGCGCCGGGCCGCACTCCCCCTCACACCCACGCCTAGCGCTTTCGCGCAGGCGTCTCCCCATGCACTGTTGCGCCAGGCCATGCCTTGGCGCGGCGGTACATCCCTGCCTGTGTGCTGTTGCAGCCAACAGGCCGGCAACCCCACTGCACTGCTTCACCGCAACGCAAGTTCACACCACCAAGAGGACCCCATGAAACTGAAACACATTGCCATCTCTGCGCTGCTGGCAGGCGGCGCAACATTTGCCGGCCTAGCCAGCGCACAGGACAAGCCAACGGTTGAGTTCTGGACCATGAGCCTGAAGCCCAAGTTCACGCCCTATTTTGAGAGCATGGTCAGCAAGTACCAGGCGGCCAACCCCGGCGTCAAGCTCGAATGGGTAGACGTGCCATGGGATGTGCTGCAAAGCAAGCTGACCGCCTCGCTGGCAGCCGGCACACCGCCGGCACTGGTGGCACTGAACGTGCCATGGGCCTATGAGTATTCGCTCGACGGCCTGATCCAACCGGTGGACAGCTACCTGGGCAAGGACCGCGCCAATTACCTGGAAGGCGCCATCAAGGATGTCACCTTCAACGGCAAGGTGTATGGCTTCCCGCATTACAACGGCGCCAACGTCATCCTCTACAACGCCAACCTGTTCAAGACGGCGGGTCTGAGCAAGGCACCGGCCAATCTGGATGAACAACTGGCCACGGCCAAGATCCTCAAGGCCAAGACCGGGCAGGCCGGTTGGTCGCCCGCGCTGGGCAAGATTGCCGGCCTCTTTATGCAAGAGGGGCTGCCACTGGTTGAAAACAACAAGGCGGTTTTTAACTCGCCCAAGCATGTGGCCCTGCTGGCCAAGTATGCCGATGCCTACAAGGCCGGTGCCCTGCTCAAGGACAACCTGTTTGCCGAAGACAACTTCCAGACCTCGATCGATGCCTACAAGTCGGGGCGCCTGGGCATGTTGGTAGCACCCCCCTCCGCCCTGACCAGGGTGCGAGATGACGCCAAGGACATTTACGCCGCGACCCAGGTGGCCGCAGCACCCCTGGGTGCCTCCGGTGTGGCAGCGGGCGGCTGGTTGTTCCACTTTGCCATGCCCACGGGCGTGACGGGCAAGGTGGCCGATGAGGCCGGCAAGTTTGCCAAGTACCTGACCAACGATGACAACCAGGTCGAGTTTTCCAAGCTGGCAGGCACCTTCCCCACCGTGAAAAAGGCCGCGCTCGATCCGCACTTCCAGAGCCTGCCCGCCAATGCCGGCGCGTTCGAAAAAGCCGTGGCCACCGGTGCCAAGAACATGGCCAGCATCCGCACGCTGTATGTGGCGGGTGTGCCCGAGTTTGAGCAACTCAACAAGCGCCTGCAAGACGCGGTGGAAGCCGGCGTGATTGGCCACAAGGACATCAAGGCATCGCTCGATGCAGCCGTCGCCTTCTGGGACAGCAAGCTCAAAAAGTAAGCCTGCCCGCCTGCCCCACTGATCCACAAGATTGAGAGAAACCTCCATGCGCAACAAACACGCATTTTCTGCCTGGGCCTTCCTGACCCCGGCGCTGCTGCTGCTGGCGGTTTTTACCTTTTGGCCGGTGCTGTGGGGCAGCTATCTGGCGTTCACCGAATACAAGGTGATCAGCCCGCCGCGTTGGGTGGGCCTGAAGAATTTTGAAGTGCTGTGGGAAGACCCGGTGTTTTTCATCAGCCTGAAAAATTCGCTGCTGTATCTGTTGATCGTGCCGGTGATCCAGGTCTGCGCCGTGGTGCTGGCCGTGCTGGTGAACAACAGCCTGCCGGGCATCAAATATTTTCGCGCCGCCTTTTATATGCCGGTTGTGACCTCGGTGTCGGTGGTCGGTTTGATGTGGGGCTGGATGTACAACGAGCAGGGCCTGATCAACGGCATATTGCAGTGGCTGCGGGTCATCAACGAGCCCATTGGCTGGCTCAACGACGACCGCATCGCCATTTTCTCGGTCATGTTCGTCACCCTGTGGCGCGGTCTGGGCTGGTACATGGTGCTGTATTTGGCGGCGTTGCAATCCATTCCCAAAGACATAGAAGAAGCCGCCCTGCTCGACGGCGCCAACCGCTGGCAATGCTTTTGGCGCATCACGGTGCCGATGATTGCGCCCACCATTTTGCTGTGCACGGTGATGTCCACGCTGGCGGCCATGAAGGTGTTGGAGGAGGTGCTGATTTTGACCAAGGGCGGCCCCATCAGCTCCACCTTCACCGGCCTCTACTACGCCTACGACCAGGGCATTCGCGCCTTTAACTTTCCCCGCGCGCTGGCCGCTAGTTTGATTGTCAGCGTGATGTGCATTGCCGTGGCGCTGCTGAACTTCAGGTTCATCCGCCCGCAACACCGTTGAAAGCAGCACCACCATGAGCCGTCAAGCCCTACCCCCTGTGCAACGCCTGTTGCAAAACGCAATGCATTACGCGGTGCTGCTTTTCATTGGAACGCTCTGCGCCTTCCCCATGCTCTGGACCCTGTCCACCGCCCTCAGCACCGAAGGCAATGTGTTCGTGTTTCCGCCCACGCTGATTCCGCAGGGTGCCTCTCTGTCCAATTTTGTCGAGGTGTTTCGCTCCATCGGCATAGGCCGCTACTACTGGAACTCGGTCTGGATCACCTTCTGGACGGTGTTCTGGACCTTGGTGGTGTGTTCGCTGGCGGCCTACCCCCTGGCCCGGCTGAAGTTCCGTGGGCACAAGCTGGTGTTTGGCCTGATTGTGGGAACCATGATGCTGCCCACCGAAGTGAACTTCTTGGTGAACTTCATCACGCTGACGCAGATGAAACTGGTCAACACGCACCTGGGCGTCATCCTGCCCACCATCGCCGGGGCGATTGGCATCTTCATGATGAAAAACGCCTTTGAAGAAGTCCCGCAAGACCTGGTGGATGCGGCGCGCATGGACGGCGCGTCCGACTTTCGCATCTTCTGGCAACTGATGCTGCCGCTCTCACTGCCGCAAATCGGCACCCTGGTGATCCTGACCACGGTCACCACCTGGAACAACTTTTTGTGGCCCGGCGTGGCGCTCACCAAAAGCAATTTGCAACCGCTGGCAGTGGGCATTCTGGAACTGTCGGGCACCTTTGGCAGCTCCACCCGTGTCATCGCCGCCGGTGCGGTGTTGACCGTCCTGCCCGCCCTGCTGGTCTTCTTCTTCAGCCAGCGCTTCTTCATGCGCGGCATGGAAGGCGCGGTCAAGTAAGCGCCGTCTATTTATTTACCAAGCATTCAACCATGAACCTCTCTCTTTCAAGTCAGCGCGCATTCCATCCCGGTCAGCTCATCATGGTCGGGATAGAGGGCAAAACCCTGGGTCCGGTGCAAGCGCAATTTTTGCGTGAGCAGCATATTCGCGCGGTCTGTTTGTTTCGCAAAAATTTGGGCGGCGAGGCCGAGGTCAGGCAACTGACGAAGGACCTGCGCGATGTGATGGGGCCGGGCGCCCTGATTGCCGTGGACCAAGAAGGCGGCTCCACCGCGCGCATTGAGTTTGTGCCGCAGGCACCGTCGGCCATGTGCCTGGGCGCCGCGGATGACGAGGCCCTGAGCGAGTCGGTGGGCGCCGCGGTTTCCAGAGCCCTCAGGGCAATGGGTTTCAACTGGAACTTTGCGCCCACGCTCGATGTCAACAACGACCCGGCCAACCCGGTGATTGGCGAGCGAAGCTTCTCGGACAACCCGCATACGGTGGCCCGCTTGGCCGCCGCCTGGATGCGCGGCGCGAGCCGCGAGGGCGTGGCCTGCTGCATCAAGCATTTCCCCGGCCATGGCGACACTTCGGTGGATTCGCATGTGGACCTGCCGGTGGTCAGCAAGACGCGCGAGGCGCTGGATGCGCTGGAGCTGCTGCCGTTTCGCCTCTTGCAAGAAGCGGCACCGGCCATCATGACGGCGCACATTGTTTTCCCCCTGCTCGACAAGGACCATCCGGCCACCCTGTCGCGCACCCTGCTGCGCGGCATTCTGCGCGAGGAGTGGCATTACGAGGGCGTGGTGATCACCGACTCCCTGGTGATGAAGGCCATCCACGACCGCTATGGTCACCACCGCGCCGCCGTTCTGGCGCTGTCTGCCGGAGCCGACATGGTGATGGCGCTGGGTTCGCCCACCGATGAGCTGGCCGCCTTGGACGCCATGGCTGCTGCGCTGGCCAGTGGTGAGTTGCCGCTGGCCGACCTGCTGCTTGCGCGTGACCGCTTGGACCGACTGGCGCTGCAATTTCCGGCGGGTCCGTCGGGCGCAGGCAGCTACGAAACGCCGGTGCGCCAAGCCGACGACGCACTCATGCATGCGGCCTGGGCGCGCGGCCTGTGCGCCCATGGTGCTGCAGTCCGGCCAGGCCCGACCAAGCCGATTCGCGTGATTACCCAAAGCAGCGTCCCCACCGACCATGTGTCGGAGGCCGGGCTCGACGCCAGCCAAGTGCTGCCCCTGTTTGCGGCTTGGAAAGATGTGGAGCTGGTGCAGCTCGATGACCTGTCCACGCTGGACTGGAACCGTCTGCCCGCAGATGGGCGCTTCACGGTCCTGGCCTCCAACACGCGCACCCGCTATGGCGAAGAGGCCCGCCAATGGCAGCCCGATTTGCACCTGGTGCTGTGGAACCCGTTCCAGGTACTCGATGTGAATGCACCCGCCCTGGTGAGTTGGGGTTATGCCACTGGCGCGCTGGCTGCCGTGCGGCATTGGCTGGAGGGCGGCGAGGCACCGGGCCGCGCCCCAGTGGACTTGCGCAGCCTTTGAACCCATGCACCAGCACCGCACAACTTAGCAGGACCCCACCCCATGGCCAATCTATCGCTTCGCAATATTGCAAAAACCTACGACGGCGTCGTGCCGGTCATCAAGGGCATCAGCCTGGATATCCACGACGGGGAATTCATGGTCTTTGTAGGACCCTCGGGCTGTGGCAAGTCCACCATGATGCGCATGATCGCCGGCCTCGATGACATCAGCGCGGGCGACATGTGGATTGACGGCGAGCGCGTCAACGATGTGGCTGCGGCCAAGCGCGGCATTGCCATGGTGTTCCAGAGCTATGCCCTGTACCCCCACATGACGGTGGCGCAGAACATGGGCTTTGCCCTGAGCCTGGCGGGCAAGAGCAAAGCCGAGGTGGCGCAGTCGGTACAGCGCGCGGCCGAGGTGCTGCAAATCACCCACCTGCTGGAGCGCAAGCCCAAGGCCCTCTCCGGTGGCCAGCGCCAACGCGTGGCCATAGGGCGCGCCATTGTGCGCAAGCCCCGTGTGTTTTTGTTTGATGAGCCGCTGTCCAATCTGGATGCCTCGCTGCGCGTGCAGATGCGCACCGAGCTGGCCCGCCTGCACCGCGAATTGGGCAGCACCATGATTTACGTGACGCACGACCAGGTGGAGGCCATGACCCTGGGCCATCGCATTGCGGTCTTCAACGCGGGCCATATCGAGCAGGTGGGTGAACCCATGCAGCTCTACAACGAGCCCGCCAATCTGTTTGTCGCCGGCTTTTTGGGTTCGCCCAAGATGAACCTCTTGCCTGTGACGGTGCTTTCCGCCAGTGCGACCTCCCTCCTGGTGGTGACACCGGACGGTGGCAGTCTGCCACTGGCACGCGTCGGCAGCGAGGTGCAGCAGGGTGACAGCTGCACCCTGGGCTTTAGACCCGATCAGGTCCAACTGGCTGCGACCGATGGCGCTGCCATCGCCGGGCGGATTGACCTGGTGGAACGTTTGGGCGACTCGACCTTGGTGCATGTCCGCTGCGCCGGCGCCGAGTTGCCCTTCATCGTCAGTTTGCCAGGCACGGCCGCCACTCCGGAAATCGGTGCGCGCGTCGGCCTGCTCCCTGACGCGCAAAGAGCATGCCTGTTCGACACCAACGGACGGGCATTCAAGCCCTGTGTGGCAACTGCCGCACAGGGCCGGTCATTCAACACTTTTCAAACCCCTACATAAAGGAAATTGCTCCATGAAATCCATCAAACTCCTTGCCACTGCGCTGGTCGCTTCTTGCGTGCTTGCACCCGCATGGGCCGACTCGAAAAACGCCGACATCTACGGCACCGTGGCCTTTGGTCTGATGTCCACCGAGAACAGCGCCGGTGTCAGCAACACCGAAGTTCTGAACGAATCGCGCATTGGTTTTCAGGGCTCCAAGGTCCTGCCCAAGCTGGGCGACACCAAGTTTGTCTGGCAAATCGAAAGCGGTTTTATGGGCCCAAACGGCCTGAGCGCCCAACCCTATGAATCGGGCACGCTGGGCACCCGTGACACCTGGGCCGGCTTTGAAGGCGGCTTTGGCAAGGTGCGTGTGGGTCGCCTGCTGACGCCCTATGGTGAGACGCTGGACTGGCCCTTTGCCAATGGCGGCGTGGGCCCTCTGGTGGAGTCCACCAGCGTCCCCGGTGGCGGCTCCTATGTGCGCGAGTCGGACCAGTTCCGCTGGGACTCCGTGGCCACCGGCCCCCTGACCGCCTCGGTCTCCTTTGGCCGTGGCACGCGCAGCACATCGGCCGGCAACGCCTTTGTCGCGGCCAATTCTTCCTCGCTGTCTGGTGTGGTGCACTACGCAGTGGGCGGCGCCACGCTGCATGCAGGCTACGAGAAAAATGGCAACCGCAGCGCCAACAGCGGCGAGAACACCAACCTGTTGCTGGCCGCGCAAAGCCCCAGCTTTGGTGGCTTCTCGCTCTACGGTGCCTATATCAAGGGGACTTCCACCATCACGTCCACCACCGGCTCCTACACGCCCGGCAACTATGACCGCGCCACCAACCAGTTCGCACTGCAATACGCTACGGGTGACTGGATTTCCAAAATCAGCTACGCCAAAAACCAGGACCTCAGTGGCCCGGTGGCCGACAAGGGTGGCGACATCACGGCCATCCAGGTTCTCTACATCGTGGACCCCAGCCTGGTGACCTATGCCCGCTATGTGAGCGCCTCCAACCCGAACACGACGGCCGGTTGGTGGAACAAGTCCCGCGTGCTCATCGGCATGGAATACGGCTTCTGATACCTGCCCGTCTGATGCCAAGCTTGCTGCCGGGCAGGCTTGGCTGACCCGCTAATCGTTGTTTTTGCTGTCACGTCTCCAAGGCGTTTTTGGGCTCCCGCAATGGGGGCCTTTTTTTTAGCGCCGCAGCTCTACGACAAAGTCATAAAAGTCACTGCGGCACCAGGTGTGCGTCAACTCAATGGCGCGGCCATCTTGCAAGTAGGCCACGCGCGTCACAAAGAGCAGGGCTTGGCGCACGGGTATGTCGAGCAACTCCGCTTGGCGCGCCGTGGCATTGGCCGCCCGCACATGCTGCAAGGCGCGCGTTGGCAAGGTGCCCCTTTCGCTCAAATAGTGGTAGAGCGACTCGCTCACGGCACCGGGCTCTGGCACGATGCTCTCGGGCAAGGTGCTCGCCTCGTACGCCATAGGGATGCCATCTGCCAGACGCACCCGGTTCAAGCGGGCCACCCTGGCGCCGGGCGACAGACCCAGTGGCACCATTTCATCGGGCACCACCATACCCATGGTGCGACTGATCCAGCGTGAACTCGGTGCATAGCCGCGCTGGGCCAGTTCTTCGGTAAAGCTGCTCAGCCGGCTGAGCGAATGCTCGATCTTTTGGGACATGAAATTGCCCGAGCCGCGCTTGCGCACGATGACGCCCTTGCCCACCAGCGCGTCGATGGCCTTGCGCGCAGTCACGCGCGATATGCCCAGCTTTTCAGACAGCAGCCGCTCCGAGGGCAGGGCCGATTCGGGACCAAAATGGCCCGCCGCAATCAGCGCCGAAATGCCGTTGCTGACCTGGATGTAAAGCGGTGTGGGAGAGGTCTGGTCCAAGCCGATGCCGGCAATCATGGCATCCAGAGTGGAAGGCTTGGTGGGGTCTGTCAAAGGGGGCTTCCAGCGTGGTTCAGTGGCCGAAATGTTAGCACCAGTGTGAATACCGCAGCGGCGAAGGCCCAACTTTCAAGAACCCGTTAGATACCCCTACAGAAACCCATTTTTATCGGGGGTTTACTTCGGCATTCTCAACAAACGACTCCATAGCTTGCGTTTTGACAGCAGGAATGCGGCCGGCCTTTTGACAGCCACAGTGGCACCCTCAAGCGCCCAACTCGTCGCGCTGTTGGCCGTCCAGATGGCGGGTGTCGGACCAGCCGACCAGGGTCAGTGCCTCGGGCGTCCAGAGCAGGCGGTTGATGGCCGTGTTGCCCAGCTCCCAGGTGCGCGGTGCGCTCACGCTCTGCTGCGTGGCCAGGCGGTAGAGCATGTCCATCACGCCGCCATGGGCGACCAGCACGATTTGCTGACCCAAGTGGCAGGCCGCAATTTCGTCCACTGTTTGCGCCACCCGCGCCATCACCGCCAAGGGGCTCTCGCCACCGGCGGGCGCAAAGTCCGGATCGCGTATGCGCCACAGGCGCGCTTCTTCGGGCCACTGTTCCTGGATGCTGGCGTAGGTGAGGCCTTCAAACTTGCCAAAGCCGCGTTCGCGCAAGCCGGTATGCAGCTGCACCGGCATGGCCACCTGGACTTGGGCAATGGCCTGTGCCGTGGCATGGGCGCGCGACAGGTCGCTGGAATAAACCGCGTCCAGCGTTTCTTCGGCCAGGGCCTGTGCCACGCGTGCGGCCTGCCAGCGGCCCTTGTCGTTGAGGCCAATGTCGAGCTGGCCCTGCAAACGGGTTTGCACATTCCAGTCGGTCTCGCCGTGGCGCACGGCGATGATGCGGGTGACATGGGGCATGCGTGTCAGCGCGACGAGGCGCCGGGCAATTCAACCACCACCTTGCGCGGACCGGCCGGCGGGTTGGGATAGCCCTGCAGCGCGGCGTCCAGAATCGCCGGCAGCAGATGGGCGCTGTCGGGCCAGGGGCCTTCAAAGCTGGCCTTGCTTTCATAGACCGCTTGGCCGCTGTGGCTGTCGCGCAGCACGATATGCACCGCATGGCGGTACCAGGTCGGCTCCAGGGCCAAACCCAGGCCCATGCCACCCAAGTGCCCCATGGAATGCCCCCAGAAGCCGCCATGAAAAGAATCGCCATAGAGCGAGCGTATGGCCTCGATCTGCACGCTGAGCTGCACCGCATATTGCGCCGTGGGCGCTGCCGCCGCAGTGCCCACAACGGCACCCGAGACCAGCGGGGCCGGTGTCAGATCGACCTTGGCCAGGGCAGTGGCCGCCAGGGCTTCGAGCTGCTGCTGTTGGGGCGAGTCGGCTTGCGAGGGCAGGCGCTCAAAGCGGTAGCTGGCAGGGCGCGCCGGGACTGCGCCACTGACAAAGCTCTGCACATCGCTGTCTATCAGGCGTGGGCCGGCGCAGCCGCAAAGCGCTGCGGCCAGACAGAGGATGCCAAGCAACTGTTTCATTTCAGGTCTCCTTTTGGTGCAACAACTTTTCGGACGACAAGCTTCAGGCAGTCATCACCTGCAAACCCGCCAGCGTGGGCAAGGCAAATTCTTCGGCGTCAAAGGCCTTGTCGCCCTCCTCGTCCTCCACGCCGCTGGCGCTGACGCCCTTGAAGTCAAACAGCTTGGGGTCCATCAGATGCGAGGGCGCCACATTTTGCAAGGCAGTGAACAGGGTCTCGGTGCGCCCCGGATATTGCTTCTCCCACTCGCGCAGCATGTTGCCGATTTGCACCCGCTGCAGGTTCTGCTGGCTGCCGCACAGGCTGCAGGGAATGATGGGAAACTGGCGGTGCGCGGCCCAGCGAATCAGGTCTTTCTCCGCCACATTGGCCAGCGGGCGTATCACCACAAACTCGCCGTTGTCGCTGCTGAGCTTGGGCGGCATGCCCTTGAGCTTGCCGGCAAAAAACATATTCAAAAAGAAGGTCTGCAGCATGTCGTCGCGGTGGTGGCCCAGCGCCAGCTTGTTGCACTTGAGCCTGCGCGCCACGCCGTACAAAATGCCCCGGCGCAGACGGCTGCACAGGCTGCACATGGTCTTGCCTTCGGGGATGTTGCGCTTGACGATGGAGTAGGTGTCCTGCGTCTCAATGTAGTATTCCACGCCCAGACTTTTAAGGTACTCGGGCAGGATGTGGTCGGGAAAACCGGGCTGCTTTTGGTCCAGGTTGACGGCCACGATCTCAAAGCGGATGGGCGCGCGCTGCTGCATCTTGAGCAGGATGTCGAGCATGGCGTAACTGTCCTTGCCGCCCGACATGCAGACCATGATGCGGTCGCCCTCTTCGATCATGTTGAAGTCCATGATGGCCTGGCCGACCTGGCGGCACAGGCGCTTTTCTAACTTGTGGATCTCGCGCTCAATCTTCACCTGCTTCTCATGCCCAATCGCAGCGGGCGCCTCTTCTTCTACCCAAACAGCACTCATCGTAAATCTCCTTGTGGCACGGTGGCCCAGTGTCCGGTCTCCATGCGGATGGCGACCTCGCAATCGTCAAATATTTGCAGCTTGGCAATCCTCACCCGCACGCCAACCACGCCGGGCAGCTGCATCAGGCGGTGCGAGAGTTTGCCAATCAGGGTCTCTAGCAGGTTGATGTGCTTGGCGGTGCATTCGTCAATGATGAGCTGGCGCACCCGGCGGTAGTCCAGCACATGGTTGATTTCGTCGTCCTCGGGCAGCAGCGGCTGGCAGCCCAGGCACAACTCGGCATCGACCTGGATCGGCTGCGGCTCGGCAATTTCCGACTCCAAAATACCCAGGCTGGCGTCGAAGCGCAATCCGATGAGGGTCAGGGTTTGGTTGCCAGTGGAACGGGGCATAGGGAATCTTTCAGTAGGAATACCTCAACGCCCACACCCGCGCAGTCCGGGTACACATCGGGCTTGCAGCTCGACAGGCGCACGGCCATCACCTGTGGATGCGCCAGCATGCGCCCAGCCAGGTCATCGCACAGGGTTTCTTGCAATTCCACATGGCCATCGGCCACGCGGCGTGCAATCACCTCGCGCACAAAGTCGTAGTCCACCACCTCCGACAGGCTGTCGGTCTGGGGGGTGCTTGCGGCATAGGGCACAAAGAGTTCCACGTTGAAGATCACGCGCTGCGCTTGGCCCTTCTCGAAATCATGGGCGCCGATTTGCACCGACACGGCATGGTCTCTGAGAAAGATGCGCCGGCACGACAGCGTCAATCTGCTGATGGGGTCTAGTGGGGAGTCAAGTTTCATGGGGAGGGGGTTCCATTGTCGGCAAGGGCATACATCACATCGCGTGCCAATGGGACCAGATGTTGTCCATTGTCGACACACAACGTGCTTCCGGTGATGCAGGGATTTTCGGCCAGGAACAGCACGGTCTGCGCCACCCGCTGCGGGTCCAGCGCCGTCTCCAGCAGGTTGATCCGACCGGAGCGTTCGAAGTTTTCCTGTGTCTGCTCGCCGCTGACAAACATCAGGCCTGGCGCCACACCGCAGACGCGCAACAGCGGCGCCAGCGCCTGGGCCTGCAGCGCCACGCTGCGCTCCAGCGCCAGTTTGCTCACGGTGTAGCTGAAGTAATCGGGGTTGAGGTTGAACACCTTTTGGTCCAGCACATGGATGATGCTGCAGTCGCCCGGCGCGGCATCCACCGGCAGGCGCTGCGCCATCAGTGCCGACAGCGAGAGCGGCGCCAGCAGATTGACCTCCAGCTGGCGGCGCACGGCAGCCAGGTCCAGCACGCGGGCCGCATCTTCCTCAAACAGCGAGGCGTTGTTGACCAGACAGGTCAGAGCCCCACCCTGTGCCAGCACCTGGTCCATCATGCGCAGGCGCTGCTCTTCATGCTCCAGGTCGGCCTGCACCGCATAGGCTGCAAAGCCGGCTGCGCGCAGCTCTTGCACCAGCGCATGGGCCAAGTCGCCCGAGCGCTGGTAATGGCACCAGACTTCCCAACCGGCATGGGCAAAGCTGCGGCACAGCAGCGCACCCAGGCGCTGCGCGCCGCCGGTGATGAGCACCCGCTTAAACATATTGGCCTGCCCGTTGTGGCCGCATAGTGGTGGCGCGCACCCTCTCAGCGCCTGCCATGGCGGCGACTGGGTGGAGCCGCGGGCGGCACTGCAACCGGAGCCGGCTTGTCCTTGGGCAGCTCCTCTTCCACCAACAGCGTGATGCCGCTGATGCGGCTGTCCTGCAGGGCCAGCAACACGGCGGCCTTGGCGTCCAGGTCGGTGGCCTGCTGGTTGGGCAGATTGGCGCTGCGCGCTTGCAGCATCTCACCCTTCAAGAAGGGCTGGTGCTGCCCCATCACAGGGGCCACGCCCACCACCCGCACCAAAGGGCTCAAGGCCAGGGCCAGCATCGAGTTGGCCGCATCCAGCGCCGCCTTGGACAGGGTGTAGCTCACAAAATCGGGCGTCTGGTTCCACAGCTTTTGGTCCAGCAAATTGACCACCACGCCCAGGGTATCGGGCTGGGTCTTGCGCCGCTCGGCGATATGGGTGTGCAGCGCCTGGCTGATCAAAATGGCCGCACCGGCGTTGCTGCGCATGTGCTTTTCCATCACAGCAAAGCTGAAGGTGGCGGTGGTGTCGTGCTCGAAGGTCGAGGCGCAGTTCACCACCGCGTCCACCTGGCCAAAGGCCGCGATTACCGTGGGCAACACATTGCGCACGGCAGTCTCGTTGCCCAGGTTGGAGCGAAAGGCCTGAGCACCGGGCGTGAGATGCGCGCATTCGAGCGCGGTCAGGCGCGCCTCCTCTACCGAATCGCGGTAATGCACGGCCACGCGCCAGCCGTGGGCGGCCAGTTGCAGGGCGATTTCGCGCCCCAGGCGCTTGGCAGCGCCAGTGACTAAAACGGTAGGGGGCAGCAGCTTGGGAGAATGTGAAGCAGACATTGAGGGACAATCCAACGCGATGAAAACAGACCCGAGTTTACCCACCCCCCCCGATGCACCCGAAGCGCCCGGTCTTTTGGCCGCGCTGCAGGCGCGCATGGCAGCCGAGCTGGCGCAGTCCGGCGGCTGGCTGGGCTTTGACCGCTTCATGGAGCTGGCCCTGTACGCGCCCGGCCTGGGCTACTACGCCAATGGCTCCACCAAGTTTGGCCGCATGCCCCAGGGCCTGCGCCAGGGCGACGGCAGCGTGGCAGGCGCCGGCAGCGACTTTGTCACCGCCCCCGAGATGACGCCGCTGTTTGGCTACACCCTGGCCCATCCGGTGGCGCAGGCGCTGCAGGCCAGCGCCAGCTTCGAGATCTGGGAATTCGGTGCCGGCACCGGCGCCCTGGCACTGCAACTGCTCACCGCGCTCAAGGCCATGGGCCAGCGGGTGGACCGCTACACCATTGTGGACCTGTCGAGCAGCCTCAAAGAGCGCCAGCGCCAGACCCTGCAGGCGCACAGCGATGTGCTGCACTGGGCCGATGCCCTGCCCGAAGCCATGCAGGGCGTGGTGATAGGCAACGAGGTGCTAGACGCCATGCCGGTCAAGCTGCTGGCCCGCACCAAGGGCCTGTGGCAGGAGCGCGGCGTGGTGCTGCAGGGCAGCACTTGGGCCTGGGAAGACCGCCCCACCGAACTGCGCCCGCCGCTCGATATCGAAGGCGAGCACGACTACCTGAGCGAAATCCATCCCCAGGGCGAGGCCTTTGTGCGCACATTGGGCGACCGGCTTGAGAGGGGCGCCATCTTCTTGCTGGACTATGGTTTCCCGGAAGGCGAGTACTACCACCCGCAGCGCCACATGGGCACCGTGATGTGCCACCGCGCCCATGTGGCCGATACCGATCCGCTAGACGCCGTGGGACTCAAAGACATCACCGCCCATGTGAACTTCACCGGTGTGGCGGTGGCAGCGCAAGAGGCCGGCCTGGAGCTGCTGGGATACACCTGCCAGGCCCACTTTTTGATGAACTGCGGCATCGTGGAGCTGATGCAAAACGCCTCCCTGCCCGAGAGGGTGGCGGCGCAAAAGCTGATTCTGGAACATGAGATGGGCGAATTTTTCAAGGTCATAGGCTTCGCCCGGGGCGCGGACTTTGACTGCATGGGCTTTGCCAATGGCGACCGCAGCCACCGGCTTTAAAAGGCCAGCCGCCAGGCTGCAGTGTCGCGCCCCAGTAAGCCCTTGCCGGTCAGGCGGGTTAGCATGCTGGGCATGAGCAGCAGCGCAAACACTTTTGAACGCAGCACCCGCCCCTGGGGCTGGTTTGAGACCCTGTTCGAAACCGCTGGCCACAAGATCAAACGCATAGGCGTCAACCCCGGCCAGCGGCTCAGCCTGCAGCGCCACCACCAGCGCGCCGAGCATTGGGTGGTGGTGCAGGGTACTGCCCATGTCACGCTGGGCGAGCAGACCTTTGAGCTGGGTGTGGGTGGCCATTGCGACATTGCCCTGGGCCAGGTGCACCGCATTGCCAATCACACTTCGGAGCCGGTAGAAATTATCGAAGTACAGTTTGGCAGCTACCTGGGCGAGGACGACATCGAACGCCTGCAGGACAATTACGGACGACTTTGAATCACAACGAGAAAAGCATGAACCAAGCCCATTTGCAAGCATTGATCCAACGCCCCGCAGGAGAAAAGCCCCTGGCCTGCGTAGACATAGGTGGCACCAAGGTGGCCGTCAGCATGGCCGACGCGCGCGGCATCAGCGCCAAAGTATCCGAGCCCACCGCCAAGGAGGGCGGCAACGACGCGCTGGCACTGCAAATCATCCGCCTGATCGGCGAAAGCTGCGCGCAGGCCGGCATTGCGGTGGCTGACGTGGGCGCGGTCGGTGTTTCGTCTTGCGGACCCTTTGTACTGAAGGACGGCTTGGTGGAACTGGCCGCCCCGAATATTTGCGGCGGCCTGGCCGGCAAGGCACGCGGCCTGCCCAATGACTGGATGAGCGCCCTGCTGGAGGCGCCGCTGCGCGCCGCCTTCCCCCATGTGCGGGTGGAAAACGATGGCGTGGGCGCGCTGGAGGCCGAGCGCCGCTGGGGTGCGCTGCAAGGCGTTGCCAACTGCGCCTATGTCACCTGGAGCACCGGCATCGGCATGGGCGTCTGCGTGGACGGCCATATCCTGCGCGGCAAGAACGGCAATGCCGGGCATCTGGGCCACACCTTTGTCGTGGAAAACAACGAGGCCCTGTGCGGCTGCGGTCTGCTCGGCGATGTGGAGGCCCTGGTGGCCGGCAACGCCATACCCAGGCGCTTTGCGGCGCAGGGCTACGCCGATGCCTCGGCCCTTTTCAACGCGGCGCGCGCGGGCGATGCACAGGCCATCGCCCTGATCGACACGCTGTGCAATGTGATGGGCCGCGCCCTGTTCAACGTCACCGCCCTGTTTGACCTGGAGCGCATCTCGCTGGGGGGCAGCGTGTTCTGGCACAACCAGGACTACCTGCTGCCGCGCCTGAAGCTCTTCATGCAGGGCAAGCTGCCAGCCCTCACCAACGGTCTGGAAATTGTGCCCGCCGGCCTGGGCGAAAGCGTGGGCGACCTGGCCGCGCTGGCGCTGGTGATGCGATAGGCGCAGCGCCACCTCCAAGGTAAAAGCGAAGGCCTGGCGGGCCGACAAGGTGCCGCTTGGGTTTGGAACTGCCATCCGATCTGGGGAAAAACGATCCCCTCGCTTGTGTTTAGCTGATGTCTATCAGTACCGGCGCATCTCTTATGGAGAGAATGCCGGTTCATGCCGTTTTTCCACGCCCTTCGTTCCTCCCCCTGGCTTTCCCGTCTGACCCTGCTGTGGTTTGCGTTGACGCTGGCTGCGGCAATCGCGGCGCCGGTCATCCATCCGCAAAGCGAGTTGGTGATTTGCTCCGGCCTGGGCATGCAAAGGGTGCTGATCGATGGGGACGGCACCGTTACAAGCAGTGCGGTGGCGGGCATCTCCTGCCCCCTGTGTCTCATGGGCGGTGCTCCTGCACCAACCACCGTGCCGCTTGTGGCCCCGGTGCAGGCGCTTGGCCCTGTGGTGCCCTGCGCGCAAACTGCCCACATTGCGCGCTTCCATGCCACGCCGCCCCCGGCGCGTGGACCCCCTCGCCTCTGATTCTCCCGTTTGAAGAGCGCTAAGCGCTAACTGCAGCAGCCATCGAGTTGCGCCATAGGCGCGCGCGCTGGTTTTGCTCGGCACCGAATCGGCGCGCGCCTATAGCGCCTTGCATATCCATTGAACCCCTACCGGCAATCACCATGTCACACCCAAACCTTACCGAATTCACACGCGCCATGGCGCTCGCCTTGCCAAGCCTGCTGTGTGCCCACGCGCAAGCAGCCGACAGCGCAACGGGCCTGTTGCCAAGCGTCACCGTAAAAAGCACCGCCCTGGACAGCGAGCAGGCGGGCACGCCAACCGTCTTGAAGCAGCCCGCCTGGGCAGCCAAGGTCTCGGCCACCAGCGACACCGCAGATTTGCTCTCCGATATACCGGGCCTGGGCATCAACGCCGCAGGTGGCGTGTCCGGCCTGCCCTCCATCCATGGGCTGGCCGATGACCGCCTGCGCATCCAGGTCGATGGCATGGACCTGATTGCCTCCTGCCCCAACCACATGAACCCGGCGCTCTCCTACATAGACCCCAGCAACCTGGGCCTGCTCAAGGTCTACGCCGGCATCACACCGGTCAGCGCCGGTGGCGACTCGATTGGCGGCACCATCCTTGCCGAGTCACGTGCGCCGGAGTTCGCCGCGCAAGGCCAGGCCGCCGTCACCACAGGCGAAGTGGGCGCCTTCTACCGCAGCAACAACCAGGCCAGCGGCGCCAACCTGTCGGCCCGCTATGCCAGCGATGCCTTCCACATCGGCTACAGCGCCTCCACCAGCCAGGCCGACAACTACCGCGCCGGTGCTGACTTCAAGAGCTACGACTTCACCGGGCGTGTCGGCCACAACTTGCCACGCAACGAAGTGGGCTCCAGCGCGTACGAGACACGCAACCAAAGTCTGGCGCTGGCCTTTAAAAAAGAGAACCACCTGTTTGAGGCCCGACTGGGCCAGCAGGACATGCCCGCGCAGCAATACCCGAACCAGCGCATGGACCTGCTCAAGAACCAGCAGAGCAGCGTCAACCTGCGCTACAGCGGCGCCTTTGACTGGGGCACGCTGCAGGCCAGGGCCTATCAGGAGCAGGTAGACCACTTCATGGACTTTGGCGAGGACAAGCAATTCCAATACGCGACCGCACCAGGCATGCCCATGCATACAGAGGGCAAAACGACCGGTGCCAGCGTCAAGGCGGAGATCGCGCTGAATCCTCAAGACCTTTTGCGCGTGGGCCTGGAGACCCAGCAGTACCAACTCAACGACTGGTGGCCCGCATCGGGAACGGGAGGAATGTCACCGGGAACCTTCTGGAACATCAAAGACGGCCGACGCGATCGCAGCGCGCTCTTTGCCGAATGGGAGGCGCAACAGAGCACGCAATGGATGACCCTGCTGGGGCTCCGTGTGGAACAGGTTTCAACGGATGCGGGCAATGCACAGGGCTACAACTCCAAGACCAATGGCATGGCCCCGATGTTCAACTACCAAATGCGCGACGGCAATGCGTTCAACGCCCAACAACATGCCCATACCGACAACAACCTGGACCTGAGCGCGCTGGCCACCTACCAGGCCAACGCGAACTACGACCTAGCGTTTGGCTTTGAGCACAAGGTGCGTTCGCCCAACCTCTATGAGCGCTACACCTGGTCCACCTGGAGCATGGCAGCGGTGATGAACAACTTTGTGGGCGACGGCAATGGCTATGTCGGCAACATCAACCTGAAACCGGAGCAGGCCAACAAACTATCTGCCACCTTTGACTGGCATGCCACCGACAAGCGCTGGGGCCTCAAGGCCACGCCGTTCTATACGCAGGTCACGGACTACATCGATGCCATGCAATGGAACGCTGGCACCAACGCGCCCGCCACCACGCCACTTGTGAACCAGTTCACGGTTCTTAAATACACCAACCAGTCGGCCCGCCTGTACGGCATCGACCTGTCCGGCCACCTGCCGCTGGCCAAGAACGACTGGGGCGTGTTCGGGCTCAAGGGTCTGTTGAACTACACCCGTGGCAGCAACCAAGACAGCGGCGAGGCGCTCTACAACGTCATGCCACTCAACGCCAAACTGGCCCTGACGCAACAAACGGGCGGCTGGGACAACAGCCTGGAACTGCTGCTGGTGCAGGACAAGAGCAATGTCTCTGGCGTGCGCAATGAAATCAAGACACCGGGCTACGGCCTGGTCCACGCGCGCGCCAGCTACACCTTGAGGCAGGTGCGTGTGGACTTCGGTGTGGAGAACCTGTTTGACAAGTTCTACTCCCTGCCAACCGGCGGCGCCTACACCGGCCAGGGCACCACCATGAGCCTCAACGGCATTGCCAACGGTATCGCCGTGCCCGGCATGGGCCGCTCGATCTACCTGGGTGTCCATGTGAAGTTCTAAACCGTTTGCCGAACCGGGTCAGCCGCGCAGGGCCCGGTTCGGTTGGCAGGCCTTGCAAGCAGCGCTATGCAGGAACCGCAGGAACAATGATCCAGGCCTGCAAACCGCCGCCCGGGCGGGCACTCAGGCTCACCGTCCAGCCATTGGCGCGCGCCAGCTCCTTCACAATCGCCAGGCCCAGGCCATTGCCCCCATGCACCGGACTGCGCGAGGCGTCGGCGCGGTGAAAGGGCAGGAACATCGCCTCGATTTGCTCTGCTGCAATGCCGGGGCCCCGGTCGAGCACGCCCATCCTGCATTGCCCATCGGCCAGCACCGCCACCAGCTCCACTGGAGCCGTGCCGCCATAGCGGCGCGCATTTTGTAGCAGGTTGCCAAGCGCCCGGTGCATGGCAGACGCGGCGATAAGCACCCGGCCCGGTTCGCAACGCACCACCGCAACAAAATCCGGCGTTGAAAAGTCTTCGGCCAGTTCGTCCAGGAAGGGCGGCACATCCAGGCTGACGGGCGCTTCATGTTCGAGTCCGCGCGCCAGCTCCAGCACATTGCCTATCAGTTGGTTCATTTGTGCGATGTCGCGCTCAAGCCGCTCAATCAAGGCGGGCGTGGCGCCGGTCTTCATGATTTCCAGCGCCAGGCGCATGCGCGCCAGCGGGGTGCGCAAATCATGCGATACACCGGCCAGCAGGGTGGTGCGCGCGCTGAGCAAATCGCTCACCTGCTGGGCCATGGCATTGAAGCGCCGGCTCAGGCTGGCGAGTTCGCGCGGGCCACTTTCTGGCAACCACAAAGGCGTGCCGCCCTCGCCGATCCGGGCGCTGGCCGCCTCCAGCCGGGCCAGCGGTTGGGTGATGCGCCTTGCCAACACATAGGCCAGGGCCAGCACAACGAAAAAGCCTCCCACCAGGCCAATCAGCAGGGCAATAAAGGGCTGGCTTGCAATGCGTGTTTTTTCCAGCCCGACCGCCAACTGTGCGTTGCCGCTGGGCACGTTGGCCCAATACCAGGTAAGGCCATCGGTTCGCTCGCTGAGCAGATGTTGCGCCACACCGGTGCGCCGCTCCAGTGCTTCTTCCAGCACATAAAAATAAAACGGATGCCATTCATCCGGACCCGCAATGGGGCTGGCGGGACGCAGGGCCAGGGCATGGCTGGTCAGCAATTCCTCCTCAAATGCAGGCCGCGTTTGTGGCGGCAGCTCGGACCAGGTCTGGGCCGACAGCACCATCAGTCCGGCCAGATCGTCCGCCGAGCGCCGCGCCAAGGGCAGCAACACATACAGCACCATGAGCGCGACCGTCAGCAACTCGATGGCGATAAAGGCAGCCGCCAGCATCCAGGTGGTTTGCCGCGCCAGGCTGGGCGACTTGCTCAGGGGAAGCCCCCTTGCGGATTGAATAGATAGCCTTCCCCGCGCACCGTGCGGATATAGGCCGGTGCGCTGGCATCGACCTCGATCTTGCGGCGCAAGCGGGTCACGCGGTTGTCAATGCTGCGATCAAACGGATCGCGCTCATAGCCGCGCAGCAGGTCCACCAACAGGTCGCGCGAGAGCACGCGCTTGGGGTGCGCGACAAAGGCCGCCAGCAAATCAAATTCGCCACTGGTCACCTGCACCGCCTCGCCTTCGCGCAGCAAACGCCGCCCCGCAATATCCAGGGAAAACGGGCCAAACTGCGCATAGCCCTCGTCCACCGCAAGCGGTGTTGCGTTGCCACGGCGCAGCAGGGCGCGCAAACGTGCCAGCAGTTCGCGTGGACCAAAGGGCTTGGCCAGGTAGTCATCGGCGCCGACCTCCAGGCCGATCACCCGGTCCATTTCTTCGCCGCGTGCCGACAGCATCAGAATGGGCACCGCCATATGCGTGCGCAGGGCGCGCGTGAGTGACAGGCCGTCTTCACCGGGCAGCATCAGGTCGAGCACGATGGCATCGGGCGCCCCCTGCGCGATCGCCGCCCGCATGGCCACACCGTCGGAGGCGGTCTGCACCTCAAAGCCATTGGCACCCAGATAGGTGCAAAGCAGTTCGCGCAGATCGGGGTCGTCATCGACAACAAGAACAAGGGGAGAGGTCGGGGCGGTCATGGTGGCGCTCAGTTTACGCGCTGTGTACGCTTCTGTGTACGCTATCAAACCGACGGCGACAAACCGATACACAAGGCCCTGTGCTTGACATGCTGCCGCGACACAGGCGGCGCACCATACAAACACCCGAAAGCAATCACCATGAACAAGCGCACTTTCCTCCTCTCCTGGCTGATGGCAAGCCTTTCGGTCTCTGCACAGACCTTGCCAGCGCGTCCAGCCGGTGCGCTGCCAAGTTTGCACAATCCTTCGCAGCCTGCAAAGGCAGCGCCGGAAAAGGCCGCAGCGACCGAGCCAGAAAAGCTGCTGGAGTCGCCTGCGGCCCCGGCATTGCCATCGGGCAGCAAAGTAGAGCAAGGCGATGCGCTGCCCTATGGCGCTGGCTTTGAGCGTCGCCAGCAGGGCATGGGCGCACATGGTGGCGGACGGGGCGGTCGTGGCAGGTAGTTTTCTTTATTCACTTTTTAGGAGAATCATCATGAAATCATCCACTTTGTATTCCATCGCTCTGGTGAGCGCCCTGGCCTTTTCCTCTGTGGCATTTGCACAGGGCCGCAACGGTGCACCAGCCGGTGCCGGTGCCGGTGCTGGTGCAGGCGCGAAAAGCGCTGGAGCGCAGGGAGCGGGTGCAGGCGCGCAGGGTGGTGCAAGCACCGCCGGTACGCAAACCCGCATTCACACCCCCGGAACGGGTCTGCTTGAGGGTACAACGCCGCTGAAAACGCGCATCCACACGCCGGGCACAGGCCTGACTACGCCGACACCGTAGTCCACAAAGTCCCACTGCCCAAACAGCAGGTATTGGCTGATATGGATAAAGGAAAGTCAGCCACTTCGCTGCCTGAGGGCATGGGGACTGCATGCGAAGGAGCGTGCACCGAACCCGGTTTGCACGCAGTTTTCCCCAGATTTTTAGGAGTTCAAAATGACTGCAGCTACATTTCAAGCAACAGGTTTCTCTTGGGCCGCTGTGGTGGCCTTGGCCATTGCGGGCAGCAGCGCCATCGCCCAGGACGCGGTGCCAAGCAAGACCCAGGATCAAACGCGCGACCAAAATCAAGTGCAGAGTCCGGTCTATGGATCGCAGCTGATGACGGACGCTGAGCGCAATGCCTACCGCCTCCAAATGCGCAGCCTCAAGACAGCAGAGGAGCGCCAGGCCTATAGGCTGGAACACCACAAGCTCATGCAGGAGCGGGCGCGTGAGCAGGGCATCACCCTGCCAGCCACGCCTGCGCCCCAAGGCGTGGGACGGGGCGCTGCGGGTGCCGGAGCTGGCATGGGTGCTGGCCAACAGGGTAAGAAGTAAACCGAGGCCCTACTGCTCTTGTGTATGCTGGCACCAGCGGGCGCTGCCTGCACAACGATCGGAATATAAAAGTCATGAACAGTGAACAACAAAAAGAATTCCTACGCGCGACCGCCTGGCTGCGTCCTTGCACGCGCTGGGCTGCCGCCTTTTCCATAGGCACATCGGGTTACTTGCCGGGCGCGATAAGAAGCATCCCGCTAAGGCTGGTCAAGCGCGTACTTGCGCTCTATCACAAGCGCATGGGTTCAGGCTGCAAGACTTCCTGAGCGCACCGGGCCTTGCTCCTAACGGGCCAAGGCCTGGCAACGCAAGGCGCGCTGACTGACCTCGAACAGCGCGTTGAAAACGGCCCAAACTGTACTTTCCCAAAAAGTCCGTGCACCATCGTGACGGAAAGCTTGTCGCACCAGACAGGCTGCAACAGCCAAGCTGACACAGCTTCAATAGGAGGATCCACCATGCGCCGCATTTCAATAGTCTTCTTGCTGGCATGTATCGCCGCCCTGGCATTCCCCGCAGCCGTCTGGTCGGCAGACCAGGGCAGCCCGGCCGAGGCCGAGGCGATGGTCAAGCGGGCGCTTGCCTACATCAAGGTCAATGGGCAGGAAAAGGCTGCCGAAGAATTCACCAATGGCAAGTCCTTCAAGGACCGCGATCTCTACATCAGCTACTACGAAATGTCGGGCAAGGCACTCGGACACGGTGCCAACCCCAAACTGGTGGGCAAGAACCTGCTGGGTCTGAAGGATCCGGATGGAAAGATGATCATCCAAATGATGATTGAAGTTGCCAAGACCAAGGGCAAGGGCTGGACCGATAGCTACACATTCCGCAACCCGCTGACCGACAAGGTTTCAGAAAAAGCAATGTATGTCGAACGTGTCGGCGAAACCTGGGTCGGTGTGGGCGTCTACAAGTAGTTCTGCCGGGCCGGGCTTAGCGAGCGCGTCTGCTCAGCGAACCAGCAACTCCAGAGCCACGAGGGGGGCAAAGTCATGAAATTTCCCGACCTGCGGATCGGATGGCGGCTGGGTCTGGGTTTTGCCGCAATCCTGTTGACCCGCAGTGCGATGTTGGTGGGCGAAGTGCGCGACGGTGCCGACCCTCTATCCACCAGCAACAACGACCTCTCGCAGCGAACCGAAATGCAGGCTGGCGCCTCCAGCCCTAACCAGCAAGCGGCGCGGCTGGTGAGCGTTTTCAAACTGGCGTAAAAAAAACGTGACGCGTTCGCCCCACAGCCGTTCCACCGCCTATGCAGCTGTGATTGCCTTGCCTGAGGTGCCCGCATGAAGAGACGCACAATCCTGCTTTTTCTCGCCGCCCACAGCAGCAACTGGGCCGAGCGCGCGCGCATCCTGGTGGTGGAAAGCTACAACGCCGAATACCGCTGGGACCATGATTACCGCGAGGTCTTGGTGCAGATGCTGGGCGAGCGCTACAACCTGGAATTTTTTGAAATGGATACCAAGCGCCTGCCTATCGAAATGCACGCCGGTATGGCCGAAAAAGCCTTGGCGCGGATTCGCAGCGTGCGTCCTGCGCTGGTCATCTTGGGTGACGATGCCGCCTTGCAATACCTGGGAGAACCACTGGATGCACTGGACATCCCCTGCGTCTATCTGGGCATCAACGGCAATCCGCGCAACTACGGTCGCATGAAATTCAAAAACATCACCGGCGTGCTGGAGCGCCCACCGATCAAACGCAACATCGTCTACATCCGCCAGATCATGCCCTCCATCGCCAAGGTGAGGGTGCTGTTCGACACCAACCGCACCGTGCAGCTCATCCATGACGAATTGTTCGAGGGAAAGTCCCGCATGATGGTCGATGGCATTCAGGTCGATCTGAGATTGTGCAAGACGCTCGATGAATGGAAGAACAGCGTGCTGAGCGCGCCAGCCGATGGCTACCAGGTGACGATTGCTGGCACTTACCATACGCTGACGCAGACCAATGGCAAGGTAGCCGATCCTGAGGAAGTGATCGTCTGGACTGCCGCCAATAGCCACGTTCCCCTGTTTGCCCTGTGGGAGTTCGCCGTCGGGCCGCACATGGCCATTGGTGGCCTGGTGCTGAGCAGCCGTGAACAGGGCAAGGCCGCAGCCGCGATTGCACTGGACATCCTGAAAGGTGGCCCCAAACCTTCGCAGCGCGTGCCGGTCACGGGCCGCCCAGGGAGCTTTCTGTTCAGCAAATCACAGCTGGCCCACTTTCATCTCGATCTGCCGCCCGACATTGCGGCGCAAGCGCAGCTGCTGGATTAGGACTGCTGCACGGGGCTCGCCTGGCTTGAATGGCCATTCGCCCCACCGAGCTTGAAGATCGCTACCACCTTGACCATGTCCCTTGCCTGGTTCATCAGACCGCTGGTCGCGGCCGCCATCTGTTCGACCAGCGCCGAATTTTGCTGGGTGGACTGGTCCATGTCCTGCACGGCGCGACCCACCTGCGCCACACCCACCGATTGCTCGCGGCTGGCCGCACTGATATCTGCCAACAGGTCGGAGACGCGCTTGGTCGCGCCCATCACCTCGGTCATGGTTTCACCGGCCTTATCGACCAGGGAAGACCCCTGTTCGACCCTGCTCACACTGTCGGTGATGAGCAGCTTGATTTGCTTGGCCGCGTCGGCCGAACGCCCCGCCAGCGAGCGCACCTCGCTGGCGACCACCGCAAAGCCGCGGCCCTGGTCGCCCGCACGGGCCGCTTCCACTGCTGCATTCAAGGCCAGGATGTTGGTCTGAAAGGCAATGCCGTCAATCACGCCAATGATCTCGGCGATCTTGCTCGACGATTCATGGATGCCGCGCATGGTGTGCACCACCTGGTTCACCACATCGCCGCCCTTGAGTGCCACGGCTGAGGCACTCAGTGCCAGCTGGTTGGCTTGCAGCGCAGACTCTGCGTTGTGCCGCACGGCTGCATCGAGCTGCTCCATGCAAGAGGCCGTGGCCTCCAGCTCGCCGGACTGGTGTTCGGTGCGCAGGCTCAGGTCGTTATTGCCCTGTGCAATTTCCGCGCTGGCGTTGGCCACCTCCTCTGCACTTTGGCGCACATGGGCCACCACTTCGATCAGGCTGTCCTGCATGCCGCAAAGCGCCTTTGCCAAGGTGGACAGCTCGTCCCTTCCGCTGCTGCTGATGGTCTGGCTCAGATCGCCTGCGCCGATACGGTGGGCCGCCTCGTGGGTGGCTGCCAGTCCCCGTGCAAAACCGCGCGACAGGCTCCAACTGGCAAACACCGCAAACGACACACAGGCGGCCAACAACAAGGCGCCCCAAAAGTAGAGCCTGCGAAAGTCGGCCTCAATCGCCTTTCTTGCACTTTGCACATTCGCCAACTGTCCGTCCACCAGGGCCTGGGTCGTGCGTATGTAGTCCACCGTACCCGGAACCAGCTTGTCCTGTACCAATGCCTTGGCACCGGCACCGTCACCGGCGGCCTTGAGCACGTTGGCCTGGTCGCGTATAGCGACCCAGACGGTTCGTACCTCGCCCACGGCAGCCGCACGCTGGGCAGAGGCCGGGTCCGTCGCCAAGGCCAGAAAGGATTTTTGCGTCTGCGATGTCTGCTCGGTGGTTTCCTTGATACCGGCCTTGAAGAAGTCCAGCATGGCGCTGCCATCGGAATAGGCCACTGCCAGAGAGCGGGCAGAATTCTGGCGCACATTGGCCTGCCAGAGGTCTGCCAGATGCAGCATCTCGGTTTCTTTTTCCATGCGTGTGGCAGATTGCGATACCGACTCCATGAGCCAAGCGGTAATGCCCGACAAAGCCAGAAACGCCATGGTGATCAACAGATAGCCCAGACTGATCCGTGTCGAAATTTTCAGTCCATGCATAAGCGCCACCATTTATCTATTGAAGAAGCTCACCATGCTATACATGAACCGAGGTGACGTGAAGCGGCGGTGTTTCGCGCAGTTCGCCAACGGGCGTTCGCTCGCATTCCGGCAAGACAGCTTGCTTGACCGCCCTATTTGATACGTATATAAATTGCCAGCCGACCGATTTTTCGAGGCATGCAAACGGTCTACAACAATTTAAAAACCAGGTCTCCCACACCATGACCGTCAAGTCCATCCAGTTTCGCTTTCTGTTTGCCTTGGTCTTGGTGACGTCAACCGTACTTGGCGGATTTGGCTATCTGAACTACCACAGCAACCAGACCGAACGCCTGCAAAGCGCCAACGCGCAAATCGAAAAGCTGGCCCAGCGCATTGCCTCCGCCCTGTCCGTCCCTCTGTGGGACATCAACACCGACAGCGTCAAAACCATAGTGGACAGTGAAGCATCGGACGCCTTTGTTGCGGGCATCGCGGTGCGCTCCGGCGACCGGCTGGTCTATGCGCGCACCGCTGACGGCACCGTGCTGGACAAGCTCAGCGACATGCCGGCTGCCGACCAGGTAAAGACCGCGATCGTCACGCACCTGAGCGACAACCGGTCTGAGCCAATTGGCAGCGTTGCGCTGCACCTGAGTTTTGAGCCGGTGCGCCAACACCTGCGCCATGATTTGATCATGATGCTGGTGCAGTTTACGGCGCTCAATGTGCTGATCGTGCTGGCCATCTCGTTTGCCGTCCGGCGCCTGGTGCTGCGACCGGTGCGCGAGTTGGGGCAGGCCCTCAACACCATTGCGTCCGAAGAATCCGACCTGTCGCGCCGCCTCACCAACGATGCCTCGGAAGAGTTCTCCGAACTCATTGCCAGCTTCAACGCCTTCTCCGAAAAACTGCAAGTCACCTTGGGGGGCTCCATCGACAGCGTGCAAAGCGCCATTGCCAAGGTAGCAAGGGGCGACCTGGAGGCCGACCTGCAGAGCGGCGATTTTTTGGAGCACAGCATCATGGGGCGCCTGAGCGTGATGCAGAAGAACCTCCAGCGCAGTGCGACCGAACTAACGGCTGCCAAGTTGAGCGCCGAGGCCGCAGCCACCGCCAAGGGCGAATTCCTGGCCAATATGAGCCATGAAATTCGCACGCCCATGAACGCCATCATCGGCCTGTCGGGCCTGGCCCTGCAAAACGAGATGCCCCCGCGCATCCAGGACTACCTCAGCAAGATCAAGCGCAGCGGCGAGCATTTGCTGGGCATCATCAACGACATACTGGACTTCTCAAGGATCGAGTCGGGCAAGTTAGAGATCGAGTCCATCGCCTTTGACCTCAATGAGGTGATAGACAACGTGGTGACCGTGCTCTCAGAAAAAGTAGATGCCAAGGGGCTGGAGCTGTTGTGCCGCATCGATGCGAATATTCCCCGCACCCTGGTGGGCGACCCCCTGCGCATAGGCCAAATCCTGATCAACTTCGCCAACAACGCGGTCAAGTTCACCAGTGCCGGTGAGGTGCAACTGCGTCTCAGGCTGCTGGAATCGGACGCGGACCAGGTGCTGCTGCAGATGGAGGTGTCAGACACCGGCATCGGCATGAGCGAGGAGCACATGGGACGCTTGTTCCGCAGTTTCGAGCAGGCCGATAGCAGCACTACGCGCCAATATGGCGGCAGCGGCCTGGGCCTGGCCATCAGCAAGATGCTGACACTGGCCATGCACGGTGACATTGGGGTCAGCAGCCTGCTGGGCAAGGGCTCCACCTTTTGGTTTTCCCTGCGCCTGGGCGTGGGCTCGGCAGAGAGCTACGGTCAGCAGCTGCCGACAGACATGCTGGGCCAGCATGTGCTGGTGGTCGATGACAACGAGGCTGCTGCCATCATTTTGGTGGAGCTGCTCAATGACCTGGGCTTTGCTGCGCAGCGCACCGATTCCGGCTACTCCGCACTGGAGCAGATACAAAGCGCGGAGTACGCGCATAGTCCCTTTGCCTATGTGCTGATGGACTGGTTGATGCCCGGCATGGACGGCCTGCAAACCGCAAGGGCCATACAGGCGCTGCCGGTCAAAACCATGCCCATGGTGCTGATGGTCACAGCCCACCGCCGCCAGGAACTGCTGCGCAGCGCCCAGGAGCTGGGCATTGCCCATGTGCTCTCCAAGCCGGTGCGCAGCACCGCCCTGCTAGACACCCTGCTGCAGCTTACCGGCCGTGCGCAGACGCCCGCAGCCAGCGAGCCGGACCTGCGCAGCAATGCGCTGGAGGACGCCATGCTGGCCCTGCGCGGCGCACGCATTTTGCTGGTGGAAGACAACGACATCAACCAGCAGGTGGCCTGCGAAATCCTGCGCACAGCGGGCCTGCTGGTGGACGTGGCAGGCAACGGGCAGGTGGCCGTGCAATGTGTGCAGGCCACCTTTTCCAGCAAGCAGCCCTATGACCTGGTGCTGATGGACATGCAGATGCCGGTGATGGATGGGGTGACGGCCACGCGCCTGATTCGCGAGGTCCACCCGGCCAGCCAACTCCCGATTGTTGCCATGACCGCCAATGCCATGGCGGCGGACCGCGAACGCTGCATCGAGGCGGGCATGAATGGCTTTATCGTCAAACCCATCAGCACCGATACGCTCTGGCAGACCCTGCTCGAACTGGTGAAGCTGCGCGCGGGTCTGGGTGTTCCGCACGTATTTGCACAAGCCCAGAGCACAGAGGTTCCTGCCGAAGACAGCGACTTGATGCAGGCCCTGCGTGCCAGCCAGGCGCTCAATGTGGACCTGGGGCTGATGCACACCGCCAACAACCCGGTGCTGTTTGTGTCGCTGCTCAGGCAGTTCGTCTTGGCACAGGGGGATGCGGTGCAACGCCTGCGCCAGTGCCTGGACAGTGCAGACCCTGCCACGGCCGAGCGCATCGCCCACACGCTCAAAGGGGTGGCGGGCAACCTGGGTGCCACCGAGGTGCAACACCATGCGGACCAACTCGAGGCCACGCTGCGCAAGGGCGTGAGCGGCGAGCAATTGCTGCTGGCCATACGCCGCACCGATACCGCCTTGGACTACCTCATCCGCATGCTCAAGGACATGCCCGGCCTGGCCCCCGTGCAGGCTGCAGACGCCGTGCTGAGCGAGGCGGACCGCCGTCGAGGCTGGACCCTGCTGCAGCAAATCGCGCTGCTGCTGACGCAGGACGATGCCAACGCACCCGAGCTGTGGCATGCCAACGCCCCTTTGCTCAGGGCCTTGCATGCCGACACCGCAAAGGTCGAGGCCGCCATTGAAAACTTCGAATACGAAGCCGCCCTGGCGCTGCTGGAAGTGATCAGCCAGCAGGGTTGATTGCCTGCTGGGCGCAGCGTATGAACTTCAGGGTTTGAACTTCAGCGCCAGCACCCTGTCGGCCACGCACTGGCCCTGCGGCTTGCCGCCGTCAGAGGCAAAGCGGTAGTGGATGCCGGCGTAAATGCGTGAAGCGGCGGCCTCGTCGGCGGCGGCCTTGAAGCTCTTGAAAGTGCGCGGGCCCCAGCCGCGGTCGTTGTGGGTGTTGTCCACAAAAGCGACATTGGCACCGAACTCCTTGGACAGCACGGCCGAGGCCGCACTGCTTTGCACCGAATGGCCCGAGGGGTAGTCGGGGAACGGCGGTGTGCTCATCAGCGAGGGCACCCAGTTGCTGTCTATCACCAGCTGCACATAGGTCACCGGGCGCAGCACATTGAGCTGGTACTTGGTGTACCAGGCAGCGACAAAGGCATCCGACATGGCCAGGTTCAGGCGCGCAAAGGTCTCGGCGGCCGTGGCCAGGTTGGCCTTGCGGCCCTTGAGCAGGTCATTGGTCAGATAGGCCCAGTGACCGGCAGGCGTGGGGGTCTTGCCCGCGTCATCGGCCCAGTACAGGGCGAACTGGCGCTGCTCCTGCGTGGCCGCATTGCTGATGGCGTAGACCTCTTGGGCCTGCTTAAAGAACTCGCTGCCCTTCTCTTCGGAATAGTCGGGTGGGGGTGGCGCCGGGCAGTCGGCTGCGGCCTTCAGGACGAAGGGCCGGTTCATGCCCCAATAGGGCAAGAGCGCAGGGGCAAAGGCCGGTGGCGTGGCCGACCACTTGCCCGTGCCACTGGGTGGCACATAGTTGGCCTGGCTGCGCCTTATCGGGCCCCAGGCCTCATGGCCACCGTCGGTGCGGGCCCAGGTCATGATGGCCATGGCCATGAGCTTGCCAAAGGTCTCGGAGCGGTTGCTGATGTCTGGCGTCACCGTACTCGGGTCAAAGTCCTGCGTGTATTTGAGTGGCAGGCTGCGCTCCAGCAGGTCGATGCGCGCCTTGTTCTCGGCCGTGGCATTGCTGAACATCATGCGCGTCATGGTGGCCATGGCCGCATTGGCCACGGTGGGCCAGTGCAGTGGCTCATCCGGTTGCGCCCAGGGCAGCGAGCTCAGCTCATTTAACTGACCCGCAAGGCTTTGGTAGCCGGGCATGCCGGGCACCACCGATTCGTACAGCGCCAGGCCCAGATAGGCCAGGGCGCGCGACGCCACCGGCGGGCTAAAGCCAGGGGTTTGCTGTATCAGTTGAAAGCCCAGGTAAAACCAGTCGTAGGCCACGCCGTTGCTGTAGGCCGTGGCCGGCTTGGCCGCTGTTGCAGACGCTGCAGTTGCTGGTGATGCCGGGGTCTGCGCCAGACTCGGCGCGCTACCCATTGCCAAGCTGACCAGCATTGCCAGGGCCTTCCAACGCGGTGCGCGGGATGTTGCGATGTGCAGTGTCATGGTGCCTTCCAGTTGCTCACGCCGGCCTCTTTGTCCACGCCATAAAAGTGATCCACCGCCACCGTCTGCCAAGGGCCCCAGTCGCCATGCGGCCATTGCACGCGCAGCTTTACCTGCTTGGCCTCGCCCAGACCAAAATGCATCCAGCCCAGATGGCCGCTGGCGTGACCACCGCCAATGGTGAGTTCTTCGCGCAGGATGCGCCCACCCAGGTCCACTTCGACCCAGGCACCCACGGCATCGCGGTTGCCACCGGCCTGGTGTAAGCGCAGCTGCAGCCAGTGGCCCATGGGCGCTGCTTGGTCGGCCGTGCCTGCCCCGAGGTTGCGCCAGAGCTGGGCCTTGTCAAGCCGGTTCACCACCACCATGTCCAAGAGGCCGTCGCCATTGAGGTCGGCCAGCATGCCGCCGCGCCCGCGCCTGAAGCTCGCCACACCGGCGTGCTGGCCCACCTCGGTGAAGTGGCCGTCGGCCTCGCCCAGCAACAGGTTGTTGGGGTCGAGGATGGCGAAGTCGGGCATGGTGGATACATTGCCCTTGACGATAAACAGGTCGGTGAGGCCGTCGTTGTTCACATCGGCAAACTGCGCATGCCAGGCCGTGCTGGGATGGATGTCGCCGCCCACATAGGGCCGGTGCGCGGTGATGCCACGCTTAAAGGCCTGGTCGGTGTAGGCAGGACGCGTGGCCTCCGTCTCTAATTTTTGGAACTTGTTGTCGGCCATGCTGGTGATAAACAGCTCGGGGTAGCCATCGCCGTCGATGTCGTGGCTGGCAATGCCCATGCCCCAGACCTGCAGACGTTTCCAGCCCTCTTGCTCCTGGTACTGCTGTGGGGGCAGGCCGGGTTCCACCTTCCACAACTGCTCCTGCCCGCCCTTGTAGTACTCGCGGTCATTGGCCACGCGCAGCGAGGCTTGGCCACTGCGGTTCCAGTCGGAGAACAGCATGCTCAGGGCGCAGTAGCTGGGTTTGAGAAATGCGGGTGCGGCGTATTGCGTGCCGCTGGCATCCGGGCGCAGCAGCCAGGCTGGCGTGCAAGTGCCCCAGGGAAAGTCGGGGCGACTGCGGTCGTAATAGCTGCCAAAGGCCAGGGTGGGCAGTTGATTGCCCTTTTCCCAGGTGGCCGAAAAAGCGGTGTGCCAATCGTTGTTGGCGGGGATGTTCCAGCGCGCGTTGGCGCGCTCGAACTTGCAGCCACCCAGGCCACGGAAAACTTCCACCTCGCCCACGCGCAGCACCACCAGGTCTATCTTGCCGTCGCCATCGATGTCGAGGGGATAGGCGCCGGTGGCATTGGTCACTTCCAGGCCCGAGCGCTGCTCCATTAGCTTGATAGAACCACCTCTGGTGCTCTGGTTGCGGTAGAACTTGGCCTTGTTGACGCCGCCCGTCACGTACACCGCAGGCAGGCCACTGCCATCGCAATCGAACAGGGCCACGCCGCCGCCCACCATGAATTCGTCCTGCCCTTCAAAGCGGCTTTGCAGGCCGGCGCTTTCGGTCTCTTCGATAAAGTGGGGAATGGCCAGTGGGGCAGCTGGCGTGTCGGCCGCATGGGCCCCCAGCAGCGCGAAAGCGGCGGCTGCCGCAAGGGGAAAGGGGTGGTACATGTGGCTTTGCGATGGGGCTTTGCGGTGCGGCTTAAACGTTCACCCAGGCGCCGGTCTTCTCCGACGCAAACAGGGCGTCGATCACGCGCATGTTCAAAATGGCATCCTCCACGCCATAGGGCAGCGGGATGGCACCGCGCACGGCCTGCGAGAAGGCGTCGATTTGCAGCGTGTACATATCGCAGGGGGCAATCGTCTCGCTGGTCGTAGATCCCAGGTCCAGGCGGCTGCCATCATCGGTCAGCACCTGGCTGCTGCCACCCAGCGGTGCGTTGAACGGAATCTGGATCTCGATGCGCTTCTTGCTGCCGCAGACCTGCACCCGCTGGTAGGGCACGCACTGGGTAGAGACGGTGAAGTCCAAACGCCGGCCCTTGCCAAAGTCCAGCATGGCGCTGACCATGCGGTCGGTCTGGAACAGGGGGTCGCGGTCAATGAGGGCAATCACGCGCAGCGGCTCGCAGCCAAACAGAAAACGTGCGGTGACGATGGGGTAGCAACCGATGTCATAGAGCGCGCCGCCGCCTAGGTCGGCTTGGTTGCGGATGTTGTTGGCATCGTTGTTGAAATAGGAGAAGTAGCTGTGGATGGAGCGCAGCTCGCCGAGTTCGCCGGCCCTGACCCGCTCGCGCACCGAGATCCACTGCGGATGGAAGCGCACCATAAAGGCCTCCATGATGTGCACCTTGTCACCGACCTCGCGCAACTGCGCGGCCTCCTGTGCGGTGAGCGCCACCGGCTTTTCGCACAGCACATGCTTGCCGGCGCGGGCTGCGGCCAGCGTCAGGGGCACATGCTCGTGGTTGGGCAGCGGGTTGTAGATGGCCTCGATTTCCGGGTCGGCCAACAGCTCTTCGTAACTGCCGTAGGCACGCGGTATGCCAAACTCATCGGCCAGTTTGCGGCCCTTGTCCAGCGAGCGCGAGGCAATGGCGCGCAGCTCGCAATGGCTGCTCTTGAGCATGGCCGGCATGACTTTTTCCCAACCGATCTTGGCAGTGCTGAGCACGCCCCATACGACTTTCTTCACGACAATTCCTTTATTTATGTTTGGGTCCAACGACGTCACTTCATGGATGACCTATTCCATTGGGCGCTCCAGCGTGAACTCGCAGACCACTGCAGACCGTGCTGACGCAAGGCGGGCCGACAAAATGCACGCTGGCTTTGGCAATGGATATTTTAGATATAGGAGTTGAGCAGGTTTTCGATACCTTCCTGGCGGCCCGATACCGGAGCGGTGTCGGTGTTGTGCGCCAGCACGCGCTCGGCCACGGCGTCCAGACCCAGCTTGCCGGCCATCACATCGCGGCCGAAGTCGCTGTTCCAGCCGGCATAGCGGTCGGCCGTGACCTTGGCAAAGCGGCCGTCCTCGATCATCTTGTCGGCAATCACCAGGGCGCGGGCGCTCACATCCATGGCGCCGATATGGCCCAGGAACATGTCCTCTGGGTCGATCGACTGGCGGCGCACCTTGCTATCGAAGTTGACGCCACCGGTGGTGAAGCCGCCGCCCTGCAGAATCAAATACATGGCCAGTGCGGTCTCGGGGATGTTGTTGGGGAACTGGTCGGTGTCCCACTGGCACTGCATGTCGCCACGGTTCATGTCGATGGAGCCAAAGATGCCCAGATCGATGGCGGTGGCGAGCTCATGCTCAAAGCTGTGACCGGCCAGCGTGGCGTGGTTGGCCTCGATGTTGACCTTGATTTCTTTTTCCAGGCCGTGCTTTTGCAAAAAGCCGTAGACGGTGGCGGTGTCAAAGTCATACTGGTGCTTGGAAGGCTCGCGCGGCTTGGGTTCGATCAGGATGGCGCCCTTGAAGCCGATCTTGTGCTTGTACTCCACCACCATGTTCAGAAAGCGCCCCATCTGGTCGAGCTCCTGGCCCATGCGGGTGTTGAGCAGGGTCTCGTAGCCTTCACGCCCGCCCCACAGCACGTAGTTTTCGCCGCCGAGTTTGAGCGTGGCGTCCATGGCTTCTTTGACCTGCAGCGCGCCCAGGGCAAAGATTTCGGGATTCGGGTTGGTGGAGGCGCCCGACATAAAGCGGCGATGGCTAAACAGGTTGGCCGTGCCCCACAAGAGCTTCATGCCGGTGTCTTGCTGTTTGCGCGCCAGCACATCGACCATCGCGTGGAAGTTGGCCACGCTCTCGCGCGGGGTGTTGCCTTCGGGGGCGATGTCGCGGTCGTGAAAGCAGTAGTAGGGAGCGCCAAGTTTCTGGAAGAACTCAAAGGCGCTATCGGCCTTGGCGCGGGCCGCGGCCATGGGGTCGGCCATGTGCTGCCAGGGGCGCTCGAAGCTGTCGCCGCCAAAGGGGTCCGAGCCGTTCCAGCAGAAGCTGTGCCAGTAGCAAACAGCAAAGCGCAAATGGTCTTCCATGCGCTTGCCCGCAACCAGGCGGTTCTTGTCGTACCACTTGAAGGCCAAGGGGTTGGTCGATGCGGTGCCTTCAAAGGCGATGGGGGAGATGGCGTTGAAATAGCTGCTCATGGGAGTTCTCTAGGGGTGGGGGTGGGGTTGCGGGTTTTATTGCAGGGCTTTGAGGGCCGGATACAGGGCCTGGAATTTGGCATAGCGCGGCGCCAAAAACGCTTGTTCATTCGCATCGGGTTGGTAGCTGTGCGTGACGCCGGGCCGGGTGCAGACATCAGGCACCGAGGCACCGGTGGCGAGCCAGCCCAGGCGCGCCGCACCGAGCGCGCCACCGGCGGTGGACTCGGCATGGGTGACGATCTCCACGTTCAGTGAAGAGGCCAGTTGCTGGGCCCAGAAGGCGCTGCGCGCACCACCGCCTACCAGCGACAGACGAGTTACGTTACTGCCGGCTTTCTTGAGCGCGTTGAGGCCATCGGTCAAACCGAATGTGACGCCCTCGATCACGGCATAGGCCAGTGCCGCCTGGTCGCTGCTGTGGCTCAGGCCATGCAGACTGCCGCGCGTCACAGCGTCGTTGTGGGGGGTGCGCTCGCCGCTCAAATAGGGCAGGAACAGGGGGGCTGACGCACGCTCTTCAAAAGACAGCGCGGCTGCCTTGGCCTCCAACTCACTCTCGGACGCCGCACCCAAGGCCTGCTTGGCCCATTGCAGGCAACTCGCGGCCGAGAGCATCACACTCATCTGGTGCCAGGTCTGCGGTACGGCATGGCAAAACGCATGGGTGGCGCTGGCCGCATTGGGCGCAAAACGGGGCGTCACCACAAACAGCACGCCGCTGGTGCCCAGCGACAAAAAGCCCTCGCCGGCATGGACCGCGCCCATGCCCACGGCACTCGACGCGTTGTCCCCTGCCCCACCGGCGACCACCATGCCGACTTGCAGACCGAGCTGCGCCGCGACGTTGGCAGAGAGCTGGCCTCCGGGTGCACTGCCCTCCACCACGCGCGGCATCTGCGCTTGGGTCAGGCCGGACAGCAACAGCAACTCGGGCGACCAGGCGCGCTTTGCCACATCCAACCAGGCGGTGCCGCTGGCGTCCGACAAATCCGTGATGTGCTCGCCGGTCAGCATCAGGCGCACATAGTCCTTGGGCAACAGCACCTTGGCCACCTGCGCAAAAATTTGCGGCTCATGCCTGGCCACCCAGCGCAGCTTGGGCGCGGTAAAGCCCGGCATGATCAGGCTGCCGGCCAACTGCGCGGCAGATGGCAGCGCGGCCATCATCTCCTGGCACTCCAGGGCGCAGCGCGTGTCGTTCCACAAAATGGCCGGGCGCAGCACTTGGTCTGCCTGGTCCAGCAGCACCGCACCATGCATTTGGCCCGACAGGCCTATGGCCTTGACCGCTGCGTATTCGGCGGGATGTTTTTCTTGCAAGGCCTTGAGGGCGATGCAGGTGGCTGTCCACCAACTGGCCGGGTCCTGCTCGCTGTGGCCGGGGTGCGGGCGCGAAACGTACAGCGTTGCGCCGGCTGTGGCTATGACCTTGTGGCTTTCGCTCAGCAACAGCGCCTTGACCTCCGAGGTGCCAATATCAATTCCCAGGTACATGCTTGCTCTCCTTTAAAAGGGGTCGTAAAAATTGGTGCAGTACCAGGGCAGCCGCACCCACGGCAGCGGCCTGCACACCAAAGCGCGCGGCGCGCACCTCGGGTGCCTGCAGACCGGCCACCTGTGCATAGGCTTGCTGGGCGCTGCGCGCCATCTCCAATAGCGTGGGGTGGTCGATGCAGCTGCGTCCCCCCACCACAATCACATGGGGGTTGAACATGGCGTCGAGGTTTTGCAAGAGCACGCCGAGGTAGCGCCCGCCCTTGGCCACACCCTTGGGTCTGGCCAGGGCGCTTGCGCCTATAAAGGTTTCCGCACAGCCCCTGCGGCCGCAGGAGCACAGGGGTCCATCGACCTGCAAAATGCTGTGGCCGATCTCGCCGGCCGTGCCCAAAAAGCCGGTGAACAGCCGGTCGTTGAGCACGATGCCTGCGCCCACGCCCACATCGCAGTTCACAAAAATCAGCGAGTCATCGCCGCTTTCTCCAAACTCGTATTCACCCAGCGCCGCCGCATCGGCATCGTTTTGCAAATGGATGTGCGCCGCCGGGATACCGAGCTTTCCGAGCTCGTCTGCCAGCATGGCCGAAAAGGGCAGATCGCGCCAGCCCAGGTTGGGCGCCAGACGCACCAGCCCACCGTCCACGGAACCGGGCAGGCAGACGCCCACACCCGACAGCGTGAGTTGCTTTTCATCGAGTTGGCGGCACAGCCGTTGCACCAGGCTGCCCACCTGTTGGCAGGCGTTGGCCGGTTGCGGGTCGCGCAGCGGCTCCTCGGTTTGCGTGAGGATGACGCCACTGAGCGACACGCAAACCAGGCGCAGGCAATCGACCGCAAGCTCGATGCCGACCAGCACCCGCTTGCTGCTGTCGATATTGAGCGGCGTGGAGGGCCGACCCAAACCCTGCGCGGCCACCGGTGCGGCGGCCTCGCTGAGCCAATGCTCATCGAGCAGCTCGCGCACCAGGGCGCTCACGGTGGACTTGGTCAGGCCGCTCAAAGAAGCCAGGCGCGCCCGCGACAGATCGCTCTGAGCGCGCACCAGGCGCAGCAGTACGCTGCGGTTGATGCTTTTGAGCAGTTGCAAATCGCCGGTGGCCTTCATCTTTTTTTCCCTTGCGCAGGCGGCCCTGCCGCTGCTGCTGCGACTATCGCGCCGGACGCTCGGTCTGCGGTTTGCCGCTGGGCTGCTTGCCCAGAATGATCATGCCCAGTACCTCGTCTTCGGTCACATCCGAGGTCTTGTAGGTGCCCACCATTTTGCCGTTCTTCATGACCGACAGACGGTCACTCAGCGCAAACACATCGTGCATATCGTGGCTGATCAAGAAAATACCCACCCCTTCGGCCTTGAGCTGCTCGATCAGCTTGGCCACCATGGCGGTCTCTTCCGGTCCCAGGGCCGCAGTGGGCTCGTCCATGATCAGGATCTGGGCATTGAAATAAATGGCGCGCGAAATAGCCACCACCTGGCGCTGCCCACCCGAGAGGCGGCGCACCGGGGTGTGGTAGTTCTTGAAGTTTTTGTTCAGGCGCTGGAACACCTTGCGGGCATCGGCGTCCATGCGCAAATCGTCCAGCGTGTTCCATTTGGTGAGCAGCTCGCGCCCCAAAAACAGGTTCGCCACCGAGTCTAGGTTGTCGGCCAGGGCCAGGGTTTGGTAGATCGATTCGATGCCCAAATTTTGCGCATCGGCCGGGGTGCGCACATGGACCTTTTCGCCATTGATGTGCACCTCGCCGCTGTCGATCGGATAGGCACCGGCCAGCATCTTCATCAGCGTGGACTTGCCCGCGCCGTTGTGGCCCAGCACGGCCACCACTTCACCCGGGTACAGGTTCAGCGACACATCATCGACCGCATGCACGCCGCCAAAGGCCTTTCGGATGTTGCGCAGCTCGACCAGGCATTTATTGGGATCGGCCTTGGCGCGTTTGGCCGCTGCCTCTGCGTTATGGGATTCGGTGCTCACAGTACTTCTCCTGTCCATTTGCGATAGGCCACGTCAAACACCACCGCTGCGATCAGAACCTGGCCGATGATCACGTAGCGGGTACCGATGGACACGTCGAGCAGCAGCATGCCGCTGTCAATGCATTGCATGATGAGGGCGCCCAGCACCGAGCCCATGATGGTGCCGCTGCCGCCGGCCAGGGCCGTGCCACCGATGACGGTGGCGGCAATCACCAACAACTCCGCGCTATTGCCCAGCGAGTTGGTGCCGGCGTTCAAACGCGAGATGGCGACGATGGCCGCGATGGTGGTCAGCACCGCCAGCAAAAGAAACAGCAGCATGGTGACGCGGCGCACCGGAATGCCCACCAGGGCGGCGGCGTCCGGGTTGCCACCCATGGCAAACACATAGCGGCCAAAACGGGTGCGCTTGACCAGAAAGGCCATGAAGACCACCACACAGCCCCAGATCAGCACGGGAATCGGAATGCCCTGTGCGTCGTCCTTGCCGGGGATTTGGTAGTGGTTCATGACGGAGACAAAGCCCATCACGATGACAATGGGAATCAGCGCCAGCAGCAGGTCCACCAACAGGGAGTTGGTGGGCACGTCATAGCGCTTTTTATTGCGCCGCTTGCTCAGCATGGAGGCCACGATCACCAGGCAAATCACGCCGCCCAAAATCCAGCTGGCCAGGGTGCCAATGCCGCCGTTGTAGCCGCCGCCGAGCTTGAGAAAGAAGGGGTCGGCAATGGGCTGGGTCTTGCCGTCGGCCACCAGGTAGGCGGCGCCGCGAAAGGACATCAGACCGCCCAGGGTAACCACAAAGGAAGGCACACCAACAAAGGCCGTGAGCGCGCCCTGGTACATGGCCACCGCAATGGCAGCGGCAAGACCGGCCAGGCAGGCTGCGGGCCAGGACCAGTTCATCGTATAAATTAAAAAGGCGATCAGCACGCCGACAAAACCCATGACCGAGCCGACCGACAGGTCGATGTGGCGCGCCACGATGATGAGCACCATGACGGTGGCCAAGATGCCCACCACCGCGGTCTGCTGCGCAATGTTGTAGAGGTTTTCGGCAGAGAAAAAGATGCCGTCCGACAACAGGTTAAAGATGACTGTGATCACCACCAGCACCCCGGCCATCAGCACCATGCGCCAATCGACCGTCGAATGCTTCAAGTTCTGTAATGCTTGATTCATTGACTACTCCAAACGATATCCAAAAATACCTATTCCAAACGACACCGCGGGCAGGGCGTGAACCCGGCCCGCGGTGAAAGGCGGAGCCCCCAACGCTTTACGCCTTGGGGCGGCCCTGCGCCGTGACTAAACCACCTCAATCAAGCGGCTTATTTGCAGGCAGCGACCTTGGCCATATCCACGCCCTTGCACAGCGCTTCCTTCTTGATGTAGCCAGCCTTCAGGACCACGTCCAGATTGGCGACGGTCACGGGGATGGGTTTCAAGAAGATGGACTTCATGGTGACCTTCTTTTCGCCGCCCGCCCAGTCGCCGGCGCCGACCACTGGCTTGCCAGCACCCAGCTCCACCGCCGCCTTGGCAGCCGCAGTGCCCAGGTCGGCAGAGTTCTTCCAGACCGACACGGTTTGTGTACCCAGAGCCACGCGGTTCAGCGCAGCGTGGTCGCCGTCCTGGCCGGACACGGGAATACCTTGCAGACCCTTGGCGGTCAAGGCAGCCACCACACCACCGGCCATGCCGTCGTTCTGGCAGATCACGGCGTCCACCTTGTTGGCGTTCTTGGTCAGGATCTGTTCCATGTTCTTTTGCGCGTTCTGGGGATTCCAGCCGGCAGTGAACTCTTCGCCGACGATCTTCACGTCGCCGCTCTTGATGGCAGCCGCCAGCACTTCGCCCTGGCCTTCGCGCAGGAAGTTGGCATTGGCGTCACCTGGGTCACCCTTGATGATGGCAAAGCTGCCCTTGGGCTTGACGGCCAGGATGGCGCGTGCGGTCATGCGGCCGACTTCCTTGTTGTCAAAGGTGATGTAGGTGACGTTGCTTGCTTCGAACAGGCGGTCATAGGCGATCACAGGGATCTTCAGCTGCGCGGCCTTGTTGATGGCGGGCATGATGGCGTCCTTGTCCTTGGCCAGCACGATCAGGACCTTGGCGCCCTTGGCGATCAGGCCGTCGATGTCGGACAGCTGCTTCTCAGCAGAGGTACCGGCGTCCGACATGATGTATTTGGCACCGGACTTGGCGAGTTCGGCCTTGATAGCGGCCTCGTCGGTCTTCCAGCGTTCTTCCTGGAAGGCGTCGTAGCTCACGCCGACAACCAGTTGCGCGAAAGAGGAACCTGCAGCCATGGCGAATGCCAAGGCGGTGAGTTGACGTTTGTATTTCATGCTTGTCTCCAGAAAAAAGCCCGGGCCGGGCCGCTTGTTAATTTAGTCTTCTGCCACCGGCAACCATGGGCCACACGATTTAGTTCGGACAGAAAACCAAGTATCGCGGCTTTTCTGGGTCATCGGCACTAGGGGAAACGCTTAGTACGGCAAGCCCGAAGTGGAGGAGCAGAACCAAAGCGCTGAAGCCGTTCTCGGTGCAGGGCCCCGGGCGTCTGCTGCCTTTTTGAAATACCCGCATTCAAGGGGCCCGGTTGAACTCCCGGCGCAAACATTGCCTCAATTGGTGCTGTCTCGGCAAGGTCCAAGCCGCTTGCGCGCAGCTTGGTTGATCCGATTTTTTCTCGGTTTTTTCCTTCCTTGGTTACCATTTGGCGTCGGTTCGATCAGCCCCATTCCATTGCTGCATCCCTTGTGAACGCGAAGGCCCGTCGCAAACCCTGCTCGGCTTAGGCCAAGGGGCCTGCAAGCTGCAGCTTGGAGTCAGGCATCGAATGCGCTTGGTTGAAAGACAACCCAATATACAAAAAGGGAGGGGCACGCCATGCGGTGCGCTGTAACTTTGCTGGTTATTTTGTCTTTGGCGGGATGCGGCGGTGGCGGCGCAGACACCTGTGACAGCCTCAACAGCAATGCCGCCTGCAGCACGGCAGTGACCCTGTCTGGCCTGGCGGCACAGGGCCCGGCCATCAGCGGGCGCATCTACCTGATGGACAGTGCCGGACAGGAGCATTCTATGGACACCAGCAATGGCCAGTTCAGCTTCGACCTGGCCGGCCTGCAGCCACCGCTGCTGCTCAAGGCGCAATGGACCGACGGTAAGGACATGCAGCGGCTCTATTCCTTTGCCAGCGCCGAAGGCATTGCCAACATCACCCCCTTGACCCATTTCGCCGTGGCCACCGCCAGCGCCACGCAGTCGCTGGACGCACTTTACGCAGCGCCCAGTGCGCCCGCCTTTGCTGCCCTGCAAGCCGCCTTGCCTGGCGCGGTGGGGCGCCTGCAGGGCTATTTGCAGGCACTGATGAGCCAATACAAAGTGGCCAATGCCAACCCCATCACCGCCCGCTTTGCCGCCACCCACACCGGCATGGATGGCCTGCTGGACCGCATTGTGCTTTCCACAGCGGGTGGCAGCATGACCCTGTCGGACCGCGACAGCGGCACCACATTGGTGGCGGCACCTCTGTCCAATCTGGCGCTCAGCGTGGATCCGGCGGGCTGGGATGCGGGCGATGCCGCACAGGCGGCCGACCTTGGTTTGGCCATCAACAGCCAGGGCCTGGGTCTGGTGGCCTGGTCACAGCGCAGCAACGGGCAGTACCTGATCAAGGTGCGCTGGTTGAATGGAATGGACGCGGGCCAGACCCTGAGTGCGGGGGGCGACGCCGGCAACCCGCGCCTGGCCTTTGACGGCGCCGGCAACGCCTTTGCCCTGTGGGTGCAAAGCAGCAACGGCCGCACCACCGTCTGGGTTCGGCGCTACAACGTGGTCAGCGCTCAGTGGAGCGTGGCCCACCAACTCTCGTCGGACACAGCCGGCAGTTCCCACCTGCCCGATCTGGCGGTGGACCAGGGCGGCAATGCCATTGCCGTCTGGCACCAAGATGATGGACGCCAGAGCCACTTTGACGGCTGGCTGTCGCAATATGCGGTGGCAGGAGGTGCCTGGGCCGCGCCGCACCGCTTTACCGATGGGGGCAACAGCGCCTTTGGCATCAAGGTGGCACTCAATCCCAGCGGCGTGGGCCTGCTGGCCTGGCAGCAATTGCGCGGCGACGGCACCGCGGTGACCAGCCAGATGGCCGACATTGCGGTGCGCAGCCTGAGCAGCGCGGGCGCTTTGGGTGCGCTGCGCCTGGTCAATGCAGATGGTCTGGGCCAGCCGCTTGCGGCCTATGTGTATGGGCAGCTTGCGCTTGCTGTCAATGCCAGCGGCGCCGCTGGCCTGCTGTGGTCGCAGCGCCTGTTGCCGTCTCTACCGATGCATGTTGCGGCGGCCCAGTACCTGCCGGACCGCGGTTGGCAGGCGGCCAGCACCATTAGCCGCGACCTGCAAGAAGACGGCCACAGCCCGCAGTTGGCGCTGGACGCGGCCGGCAACGCCATTGCCGTCTGGCAGGTGCAAACCGAGTACAGCGCCTATGGCGCCACCAACCGCTATGTGGCGGGCAGCGGCTGGGGCACGGCAGGCCACTTTGTGGATTCCAAGTTGGGCGACGCCTTGGCTCCCAGCCTGACGATGGATACCAAGGGCAACGCCAGCGTGGCCTGGTTCCGCTGGTCGGATGGCAACAGCGTAGACCTGATGCTCAACCGCTATTTGCTGGACATTGGCTGGGCCCAGGCCCAGGTGTTTGCCCCCTTGGGCGTCAAAAGCACCATCGTGCAACGGCCGCCAAGCGTGGCCGTCGATGGCGCCGGCCAGGCCCTGCTGCTGTGGGGGTCTGACATGGACGCGGTGGCATCGTGGCTGTGAGTGCGCCCACAGCCCTTTACGAAAGCACCGCCAGACGGGCCCGGCGCACGGCCGCGCCAATCTGCAGGCCGCTGGCGCCCTGCGCAGCCGCTGCTGCAGCAACCGGCGCGGTGGCCACGGCCAGCACCAAGTCAAGCGCTGCCTGCAAGCGCGCGCGTTGCGGATAGGCGCTGTCTTCAAAGCCGGTGCGCCCGCGTGCATCGCATTCGCAGGCCAGCAGGGCATCGGCAAAGCGCGCCGGTTTGCGGATGGCATCGCAGCGCTCCAGCAGGCGCAACAGGGCATCGGGCCCAAGCTCCGCACTGCGGTGGATGTTGCCATGCTCGCGCGCCACCACCTCGGCCAACTCGGCACCTTCTGTGGGCACGCGCAGGCGCTTGCACACCGCTTGCAGCAACTTGACGCCGCGGCCCTCATGCCCAATGTGGCGGGGCAAGACATAGGCCGGGGTGCGGCCCTTGCCCAGGTCGTGCGTCAGGCAGGCAAAGCGCACGGGCAGGCAGGCACCCAGTTGCACGGCCACCTGCAGCACCAGCATCACATGCACTCCGGTGTCCACCTCGGGGTGGTGCTGCGCGCTTTGCGGCACACCCCACAGGGCATCGAGCTCGGGCAACAGGTGCGCCAGGGCGCCGCAGTCGCGCAGCACCTCCAACATGCGGTTGGGCGCGTGCTCCATCAAGCCCTTGGCCAGTTCCTGCCAGACCCGCTCGGCCACCAAATGGTCCACCTCGCCCTCCAGCACCATCTGGCGCATCAGCGCCAGCGTCAGGGGCGCCACCTGGTAGTCGGCAAAGCGGGCGGCAAAACGGGCAATGCGCAGAATGCGCACCGGATCTTCACGGAAGGCCTGCGTCACATGGCGCAGCACGCGAGCCGCAATGTCGGCACGGCCGTTGTAGGGGTCCACCAGCGCCGCCAGATCAAAACTGCCATCGGCCTGCAGGGCTTCGGCCGGCAGGGCGATGGCGTTGATGCTGAGGTCGCGCCGCGCCAGGTCTTCCTCCAACGTGACGCTGGGTTCGGCATGCACCACAAAGCCCTTGTAGCCAGGGGCGCTGTTGCGCTCGGTGCGGGCCAGCGCATATTCCTCATGGCTCTTGGGATGCAAAAAAACCGGAAAGTCGCGCCCGACCTGGGTGTAGCCCAGTGCCAGCAACTGCTGCGGCGTGGCACCCACCACCACCCAGTCGCGGTCGCGCATGGGCAGACCCATCAACGCGTCACGCACGGCACCGCCAACCAAATAAATCTTCATCGCCCCCCCCCCGCCGGGGCAATGGAAAAGCGTGGAGGCTTCATCGGTTCAAGCGATACGGCTCTTCAAAGTCCAGGAAGTCCTGCTCGGCCTGCGCATCGGCAATCCAGGCCACCACGCCGGGCAGCTCGGACACCCGCTGCACGTAATCGGCAATCAGCGTGGGCAGGGGCAGCGCGTAGGTTTTGAAGCGCATGCAGACCGGGGCGAAATAGGCATCGGCAATGCTGAAGTCGCCAAACAGCATGGGGCCGCCATGCTCTTGCAAGAGGCCGGTCCACATATGCACCAGACGCTGCACATCGCTGCGCACGGCCGGCTTGTCGCGCCAGATCAAAGCGCCCACCTCGGGCAGCGAGGCCTCGATATTCATCGGGCAGTTGCCGCGCAGGCCGGTAAAGCCGCTGTGCATCTCGGCGCAGACGCTGCGGGCGCGGGCACGCGCTGCCCTGTCGGAGGGCCAAAGTTGCTTGTCCGGATGCTGCTCGGCCAGGTACTCGGCAATCGCCAGGGTGTCCCAGATCGCCAGTTCCCCGTCCAACAACACCGGCACCTTGGCCGCAGGGGTCAGGCCAGAGAGGGTCTGCTTAAAGTGGGAGCCGGCATCAAAGGAGTCAAAGCGCACCATCACCTCTTCAAATGCAATGCCGCTCTGGCGCATCAGCACCCAGGGCCGCATGGACCAGGACGAGTAATTCTTGTTGCCTACATAAAGCTTCAACATGGGGTCTCCGGTAAAGCCGCCATGCTAAACCACACGCAGTGGCAAGCGTGGGGACCCTATTTCTAGGGCAACTCGGCGCTGGTGTCTACGGTGTTGCTGTCGAGCGGCCCGACGCGACCCAGCCTGGCCTTGAGCGACTGGGGTTGGCCGGTGATCAGGGCGGCGTAGTTGGTGGTGTTGGAGAGCACCTTTTTGACATAGTCGCGGGTCTCGTTAAAGGGCACGTTCTCGGCCCAGATGGCGGCCTCCAGCACCGGGCCGTTGCGCCAGGCACGGGGCCTGCCCGGGCCGGCGTTGTAGGCGGCTGCGGCCATGGGCATGGAGCCGCCAAAGGAATCGAGCAGCAGCTTGAGGTAGCCCGTACCGATGGCGATATTGGTGTCGCGATCGGTAATTTGGTGCGGCTGGAAGTCGGTCAGGCCGATCTTTTTGGCCGTCCATTTGGCCGTGGCCGGCATCACCTGCATCAGGCCAGAGGCGCCCACGCCGGACCTGGCGTCCATGATGAAGCGGCTTTCCTGGCGGATCAGGCCGTAGACATAGGCCGGGTCTATGCCGATCTGTTGGCTGCGCGCCAGCACCGCGTTATGAAAGGGCATGGGAAAGCGCTGCTCAAAGTCCATCACGTCCTTGGTGCGCTCGCTGGTGTTGATGCAGCGGTCCCAGACCTCGGCGCGGCAGGCCAACTCGGCCGCACCCAGCAGGCTGCGGTCGTCCATGCCGCCTTGGGCATGCAAATTGGTGCTGTAGTTCCACTCGCGCACCCCCTCGGAACGCAGGCCCAGTTGGATCGCATAGAGTGCGCGGCTCAGACCGGGGTTGTTGCGGGCGGCGTCGCGCTCCTCCACGGTCAGCGGCTCGGGCGTCTGCGGCACGCTGATGCGCTGGCCCAGCTCTTCCAGCGCCAGCTGTTCGTAAAAACCGCGCACGCCGGCAATGCCCTGCAGCAAAGCCTGGGCCTCGCCGCGCGTGGCCTCGGATTCGCCGCGCGCCAGCAGGGCCCTCGCACGCCAGTAGGCCCAGACCGGCTCTGCCGCTACGGCCACCGGCATGGCGACAATCGCCTCTTGCACCATCTTCCAGTTGCCCGCACGCAGGGCGGCGCGCACGGCCCAGGCCAGATGGTCCTCGTGCATCTGGCTGAGCTGGCCCTGGGCGAAGTAGCCCACGGCGCTGTTGGACATTTTCATGGCCGCGCGTTTGCCGATCACGCCCCAGATCCAGCTGCGCTCCTCCTGCGTCAGCTGGGCGCGCCAGCGCAAATGGTTGACCTCGACGACGGCGGCATCGGGGTCCAGATAGGCCAGACGGATGATGGCCAGAGCGACGAATTCGCGCGTCTGCGGACGCAGGGCGGTGAGTTTGTCGTTGAGGTATTTGGCCGGGCTGGTGTAGATCGCAGCCAGGGTAGCGGCCCAACCCTCGTTGAGAATGCCCACCGCCTGGGTGGCCACGCGCAGGCGGTCGTTCTCAAAGCCCAGACGCGCGCGCGGCCAGACCGCAGCGGGCATCATGGAATGGTCCTTGACAAGCTGCTCGGCAGCGGCGGCACAACCCTCATCGGCGTCTTTGAGCGAGAGCCAGGTCTGCAGCACCGCAGCATTGACATCGGCGGCGCTGGCCAGGTGGTCGGTCAACAGACCGTAGCAGCGCAGCGACTTGTCGTCTTGCATGCGGTACTTGGGGAACTCGCGGTTAAAGCTGGCCCAGTCGCGGTTGCGCCCAAGCTGCAGCAGCCAGTCGGCGCGCAGCCGGTCTTCTTGGTAGCTGCCGCCAAAGCGGGTAAAGAAATCTTGCAGCTCGGACGGGCTGGCTTGGTCCAGGCGGGCCGACAGTTCCCAGTAGGCGCCCCAGGGCTCCAGCACATAGCCGCGCAGCTGCGGCAGCAGGCTAGACAGACGCTTGCGGTCGCGCGCCTTGTAGGCCTGTGCCATCTCGGTGAGGGTGCTGTCGTAGTAGCTGCTGTCGCGCCCCTGGGCCTGCGCCACCGAGGTCGGGGCAAGGATAGCAAGGGCCGCAAAGGCTAAGGATGTCAAAATGGCTTGAAACTGCATGTGGACATTATGGACAACTCAGACCAAGCACAAGAGAAGAAGGCCCTACGGGCTGCCTTGATTGAACAACGCAACCAGTTGCCGGACCGCCGACTGCGCGAAGACCTGCTGCAGCGGGTGATGCGTATCTGGCTGGTGGGGCGACCCGAGATCGTGATCGGCGCCTACTGGCCCATCAAGGGCGAGTTCGACCCCCTGCCCGCCCTGCACCGCTGGAAGGAAGACGGCGAACTGCTGGACCAACCGCAGCGCAGGCGCATCGGGCTGCCGGTGGTGAACAAGGAAACCCGCAGCATGACCTTCCACGCCTGGTACCCGGGCTGCCCCATGGAGGAAGACGCCTACGGCATTCCCAAGCCCAAGGACACCGAGGTGATCGTGCCCACCCTGCTGTTCGCGCCCTGTGTGGGCTACGGCCCCGGCGGCTACCGACTGGGCTATGGCGGGGGCTTTTACGACCGCATGCTGGCCACGCTAAACCCCAAACCGTTTTCGGTGGGACTGGGCTTTGGCATGGGCTTTTTGCCAGACTTCGAACCCCAGCCGCATGACATGCCGCTGGACGCCATACTCAACGATTACGGCGTGGTCTGGCCGGTCTAAATCAGCAGACCACCGGCAGCGCTGTGCTGCTGGCAACCCTTTCGCATAACAAGGAATTCCCATGCATCCCAGCACACCGCAGGCCGGCTTCGCCCTGCCGATCGACATCGTCATCATGGCCGCCGGCAAGGGCACCCGCATGAAGAGCAGCTGCCCCAAGGTCTTGCACCGCATTGGCGGGCGCCCCCTGCTGCAGCATGTGCTAGACACCGCTGCCAGCCTGCAAGCGCGCAAGGTGGTGGTGATAACCGGCCACGGCGCCGACCCAGTGGAGGCCAGTTGCCGCGCCAGCAGTGGCGCCGAATTTGCACTCGAATTTGCCCGCCAGGAGCCGCAACTCGGCACCGGCCATGCGGTGCAACAGGCCCTGCCCCACCTGGGCGATGACGGCGTGGTGGTGGTGCTCTCGGGTGATGTGCCGCTGACCCAGGCCGACACCCTGTTCCACCTGATCCATGCCAGCGCTGGCAACAAGCTGGCCCTGCTGACCCTGGAAATGCCCGACGCCACCGGTTACGGCCGCATCGAACGCGCGGCCGACGGCGCCGTCAAGGCCATTGTGGAGCACAAAGATGCAAGCCCGGACCAGCGCCAGATCCGCGAGGTTTACAGCGGCATCATGGCGGTGCCAGCGGCCTCCCTCAAGCGCTGGTTGGCCCGCTTGGACAACAAAAATGCCCAGCAAGAGTTTTACCTCACCGACATCGTGCGCTTTGCCGTGGCCGATGGAGAGACCGTGGTGGCGCACAAAATCACCGACGCGGTCCAGGTGGCCGGCGTCAACAGCCCGGTGCAGTTGGCGCAACTCGAGCGCGCCTACCAGCTCGGCATCGCCCACCGCCTGATGGAAGAGGGCGTGCGCCTGGCCGACCCGGCGCGCCTGGATGTGCGCGGCGACCTGTCCTGCGCCCACGATGTGTCGATTGATGTGAACTGCCTCTTTATGGGCCAGGTCAGCCTGGGCGAAGGCGTCAGCGTGGGCGCCAACTGCGTGATTGCCAACGCGGTGATTGAGCCCGGTGTGGTGATACACCCCTTTACCCACATCGACGGCGAAAAGCTCGGTGTGACGGTGGGCGCGGGCTCGCTGATCGGCCCGTTTGCCCGCCTGCGCCCGGGCGCCATACTGGGCGCCGGGGTGCATATTGGCAACTTTGTCGAGGTGAAGAACTCCACCATGGCCAAGGGCTCCAAGGCCAACCACCTGGCCTACCTGGGAGATGCCACCGTAGGCGAGCGCGTCAACTATGGCGCTGGCAGCATCACCGCCAACTACGACGGCGCCAACAAGCACCGCACGGTAATAGAGGCCGATGTGCATGTGGGCAGCAACTGCGTGCTGGTGGCACCCGTCACCCTGGGCGCTGGCGGCACCATTGCCGGTGGCTCCACCATTACCCGGGACACGCCAGCGGGCGCTTTAAGCGTGGGGCGCGGCAAGCAGGTGGCGATTGCCAACTGGAGCCGCCCGGCCAAGGCGCCCAAGGCCTAGCCCCATGCAGGAGGCAGAACCCAGCCGTGTCGCTGCACTCGAGGCCGAACTGGCCGCGCTGCGCGCCGAGATGCAGGACTTCAGCTACACCGTGTCGCACGACCTGCGCGCCAGCCTGCGCCACATCCTGAGCTACGCGCAGCTGGTGCAAGAGGATGCTGCGCCGCTGCTGCCCGCCGAAACCCTGGGCTTCTTGAACACCATCACCGACTCGGCCCGCCACATGGCGCTGCTGATGGACGGCTTGATGGAGTTGTCGCGCCTGGGAACGGTGGCGTTGCAGATCACTGCCGTGCCGCTGCAGCCCCTGCTGCGCGAGCTGCTGACCGAATTCCAGCCCAACGATGGCGCCGCCATTGACTGGCAGGTGGCCAGCGATTTGCCGGTGGTGCGGGGCGACGCCGCCCTGCTGCGCGCCGCCCTGCACGCCTTGCTGGACAACGCGGTGAAGTTCACGGCGCGCCGGGAGTTGCGCCGCATCGAACTGTCGGTGCTGCCATCCGATGCACAGGGCGCCATGGTGACGCTGCAATTGCGCGACAACGGTGCGGGCTTCAACCCAAGTCTGCAGGCCAAGCTGTTCCACCCCTTTGCCCGCCTGCACACCACCAAGCAGTTTGCCGGCATCGGCATGGGACTGGCGCTGACGCGCAAGATGCTGCAGCGCATGGACGCCCAGGTGCACGCAGAAGGCTTGGTGGACGGCGGCTGCACGCTCAGCCTGCACCTGCCACGCGCCTGATTTCCTTTCTACCTCAATCGCCACGCAGCGGCAGCTCGGCGCCGAACTTGCTGCGCTGGATGCTAAAGAAGGCCTTGACGTTGCGCACATTGGCCACGCTGGTGAAGAGGCGTTGGGCCAGCGCCTGGTAGGCCGGCATGTGGGCGCAGTGCACGATGAGCACAAAGTCCGGCCCCGGTGAGACGCGGTAACACTGCTGCACGGCCACATCCTGCAGCACCCGCGCCTCAAAGCCCGCCAGCTCCTCAGCCCCCTGGCGGTCCAGGGTGATTTCCACAATCGCGCTGATGCCGTGTCCCAGGGCCTGTGCCAGTTTCTCGGGGTTGAGGATGGCGATCTGGCGCTCTATCACCCCTGCAAGCTGCAGGCGTTTGATGCGCCGCAGGCAGGTGGGCGCCGAGGTGTGCACCACCAGTGCCAGGTCCTGGTTGCTCAGCGAGGCGTCGCGCTGCAGTTGCTCCAGAATGCCCAGGTCCATGGCGTCGAGTTCAATTTCTTTCATAAAGTCTCACATTTATTGCTTTAATTTCACCACCCCCATTTTGTGAAATTTTCAGTCATATTGGTAGGTGAATCAAGCACTTATTTTGACCCAAGACGCCTACCATCGCCCGATTGAACCTTTTGGAGTGTGCGTATGTGTGGCATCGTCGGCGCGGTATCGAACCGCAATATTGTTCCCGTCTTGGTACAGGGCCTGGAGCGCCTGGAATACCGGGGCTATGACTCCTGCGGCGTGGCCGTCTATGCCCAAGACGACAAGCCTGGCCTGCGCCGCGCCCGCAGCACTTCGCGCGTGGCCGAGCTCTCAGAGCAGGTGGCCGCCACGCATCTGGAAGGCATGCTGGGCATTGCCCACACCCGCTGGGCCACCCATGGCGCACCGGCCATGCACAACGCGCATCCCCATTTCAGCCATGGTACCGGCGCCTCCAGCAAGACGGGCCCGAACGGCGAGAGCGTCCCAGCAAGGCCGGGCCCGAACGGCGAGAGCGTCCCAGCAAGGCCGGGCCGCGTGGCCCTGGTGCACAACGGCATCATCGAAAACCACGACGAACTGCGCGCAGCCCTGCAGGCGCGCGGCTATGTCTTTGACAGCCAGACCGACACCGAGGTGATTGCCCACCTGATCGACAGCCTGTATGAGGGCGACCTGTTCGAGGCCGTCAAGGCCGCCCTGCCCCAGCTGCAAGGCGCCTATGCGATTGCCGTTTTCTGCAAGGACGAGCCCCAGCGCATGATAGGCGCGCGCGCCGGCTCGCCGCTGATTTTGGGCGTGGGCAAGGATGGGCAGGAGCACTTTCTGGCCAGCGACGCCATGGCCCTGGCCGGTGTCACCGACCAGATCGTTTACCTCGAAGAGGGCGACCTGGTGGACCTGCAGCTGGGCAAGTACTGGCTGTTTGACAAGGCCGGCAAGCCGGTGACTGCGGCGCAGCGCCCGGTGCGCACGGTGCTGGCCCACAGCGGCGCGGCCGAGCTCGGCCCCTACCGCCACTACATGCAAAAAGAAATCTTCGAGCAGCCGCGCGCCATCGCCGACACCTTGGAGGGCGTGGAGGCCATCACCCCCGAGCTGTTTGACCAGCAAACAAACCATGCGCCCGGAGCCAACGCGGCGCGCGTGTTTGAAAGAATCGACTCGGTGCTGATCCTAGCCTGCGGCACCAGCTACTACAGCGGCTGCGTGGCCAAGTACTGGATTGAGAGCATCGCCAAAATACCTTGCAACGTTGAAGTGGCCAGCGAATACCGCTACCGCGACTCGGTGCCCAACCCCCACACCCTGGTGGTGACCATCACCCAAAGCGGCGAGACCGCCGACACCCTGGCCGCGCTGCGCCACGCGCAGTCCCAAGGCATGGCCCACACCCTGACCATTTGCAATGTCGCCACCAGCGCCATGGTGCGCGAATGCAGCCTGGCCTATGTGACGCGCGCCGGCATCGAGATTGGCGTGGCCTCCACCAAGGCCTTTACCGCGCAACTGGCCGGCCTGTTTTTGCTGACCCTGTGCCTGGCGCAGGCCAAGGGCCGACTCAGTGCGTCAGAGGAGACGCGCCACTTGAAGGCCATGCGCCATCTGCCCGCCGCCTTGCAAGCGGTGCTGGCGCTGGAGCCGCAACTCATCGCCTGGGCCGAGGACTTTGCCAAATGCGAGAACGCCCTCTTCCTGGGCAGGGGCACGCATTACCCGATTGCCATGGAAGGTGCCTTGAAGCTGAAAGAAATCAGCTACATCCACGCCGAGGCCTACCCGGCAGGCGAACTCAAGCATGGCCCGCTGGCCCTGGTCACCAGCGCCATGCCGGTGGTGACGGTGGCGCCCAACGACGCCCTGCTAGAAAAGCTCAAGAGCAATATGCATGAGGTGCGCGCCCGTGGCGGCGTGCTGTATGTGCTGGCCGATGCCCACTCGCGCATCGAAAGCGGCGAAGGCCTGAACGTCATCCACATGCCCGAGCATTACGGCGAACTCTCGCCCATGCTGCATGTGGTGCCGCTGCAGCTGCTGGCCTATCACACGGCATGTGCCAGAGGCACCGATGTGGACAAGCCGCGCAACCTGGCCAAGAGCGTGACGGTGGAATAGGCGGCTGCCCGCACCACATCCTGACCTGCACGCATGCAGGTGGCTATACTACCTAAATTTTAAAAGTAGTATAGCCAATGCTTTATACGGAACTCAGCGCGGCTGCACAGGCATCATTTGCGGGCTTGGATGTTGCCGCCCGTGATACGGATGTGCGGCGAAGTGTGGCGCAAGTACCAGGTGGCTTTGTCAAAAAGCATGGCAAAGGCCGTGACTATTGGTACTACCAAAAGAAACAGCCCGACGGGAAAATTCAGCAAGTCTTCGTCGGCCCGGATGACTTGAAGACACGCGCACTGATCGAGCGCCATGGTGGCGCCGATGCAGCCCAGGGCATAGTCGGCTTGCAAAAGCTAGCCCGCGCTGCCATTGCGTTGGGCTGCTCAGAGATTCCTTTGAAGCATGGTCGTGTGATTGGCCGACTGCTGGACCACGGATTTTTTAACGCAGGCGGCCTGTTGGTGGGGACACACGCGTTTCTGGCATACCAAAACATGTTTGGCCTTAGCTGGGATGCAGGCGCATTCACGGTGGATCCGGACTTTGCGCACGCGGGAAAGAACATTTCTCTTGCGATAGCGACGAACGTGCAGGTGGATGCCGCTAAAGCGATTGACTCGTTAGAAATGGGGTTCATCCCTGTGATGAGCGGGACGACATACAAGAAGCCCGATGAGCCCGATTTCGATCTGGACTTTTTGACCACGTTTGGCAGGGGTGGCGATGCCCCTCAATTTGTACCTGCCCTGAACCTCTCGATGCAAGCCCTGAAGTTCATGGAGTTTTCCCTGGAAGCTCCAATGAAGGCGACGCTGCTCTACCGCAACGGCCCCCTCGTCGTTAACCTACCCCGGCCAGAGCGGTATGTTTGGCACAAGCTGATCGTCTATGGTGAGAGGCCAAGGGAACAACGTACCAAGGCCAACAAGGACCTGATACAAGTGGCTTGCCTGCTGGACTATCTGCTGGAGAACGACGCTGACCTGGTGCGGGAGTCGTGGGAGGATGCGAGTAAGCGGGGGCCAGACTGGAACCTGCGACTGCGCGAGGGCTGGGGCGCCCTGAATGCAAAATTCGCAGCACAAAGGTTTATTGAGCGGCTGGGTGTGTAAATCAGTGGGCATCCCTGTTGCCCTGTATCCAATAGCCCCGGTGCCAAGGCAAAGGTGGTGCGCAAGGTCGTCCGGCCCCACACTCTGCATGGATGGCGGGGCCAAGCCGTACTACAGGCCGAACAGGCTTAGCAAATAGCGCGCGCGCTCCATAAAGCTATGGTTGCGCGACTCGTCGCTGAACATGCCCATCCCCGTCGCCAACACCACGCAATAGAAGAGATAGCTGCCATAGGACTCCAGCGCGGCGACTACGCCCATGGAGTTGACCCGGTCGATTTCCCGCAGAAAATGGAACAGTGCGTTGCCCACACCAGCGGCCATGAAGGTGGCAAAGAACATCCGAAACCGGGGATGGTTTTTGAAGACTTTGAAGCAGGTCGGGAGAAAGAAATTCGTTCGTTTTACAGCGTTTGAATTCATCGCTGTTGCGCGCATGGCGCCGACCCACCACAGGTTTACGAATTTCCAGATTGTGAGTATCCACTTGTCCGCCTTTGTTGAAGTGGACACGATGGTCTTAAGAATTTCATCCAACCGCAAGATGACTTCGCCATACGATTACAGAAATGTAATATTCAAACCAGCAACAGTTCGCACACAATCCACGTGGCCTAGTAAATTCTATTTATGGCATATATTTGTCTATTTTTTGCGCAAATCCATCGTGCAATTCCATATCGCATGGTTGTCCATTATTAAACTGAAAACCACATGAAATCCTCTAGCTTGATCCTTTTGACTTTTTTGGCACTTGTAGGTAGCGGTGCCTTTGCTAGCCTCCTATGGAAAAATACGGAAACATCAGCCAAGCAAAAAATTTACGGAAGTTCACCCATGCGCCAATCGATGGCAAATGCTCGTTTGAGCGAAAAAAGTAGGTGACCTAGGTATTGAGTGAATAAGCGATGTCAAAGCGTAGACAAGGCGCGCAATAGATACCCCTCCTGCGTGTCAGCCTGTCCACGCTTTTTCTTGGGCTTTGCGCAGCTAGCGCCTCCGCTTCGACTCGCGAGAGCCGATTTTCATGGTTTCAATACCTCAAACCGATAGACATGGCTATCCAATAGCGCCCCTTATGGTGTGCGCCAGCTTGGATAGCGGCTCTGTCCTAGCAGGTCATCGGACTAGGGGTTGACCGGTAATGCATCGCAGTTTTATGAAGAGCGCGGCCTCGCGGGCGACAGGGCTCAATTGCCGACACTCTCTTTGACGATGTACCAGCGCGCACCGACCTTGGCAAAGTCCAGCTTCTTGCGGCTGGAAACGGCCAGTCCACCGGCCTTGTATTCCTGGCGGAATTTGGCAAGCGCATGCGTGCCCGTGACGCTCACGCTGAGCTCGCCAACTTTGACGCTGATGCTGGACTTGCTGCTGATGCGCAGTTGCCGCTCGGCTTCCCAGGCGCTGCGGCCCATGGCGCCGGCTGGCTCAAAGTCTTCGCCATATAAGGCCAGATAGGCGCTCACATCACGCTGCGACCAGGCCTTGGCCCACTGCGCAACCGCAGCTTGCACCTCTTGGCTATCGCCCACCACCTTGGCAGCGGAGGCGACAGGGGCAGCCGGTGGGACGCTCTGCGCCACGACCGCCGGGCTGGCAGCCGGCACCACTGGCACCACTGACTTTGGCGGCTTGGTCGGCATGGGCGCAGGCCGCTGGGCGGCGCCGACCATCTCACGGATCAGCACCAACTTGGGCGCAGCCACCTGGGCTGCGTTGCCCGCTTGCAAGGCCTTGTGATAGGTCTGACTTGCCGATCGCGCATAAAGGTCACCCAGGTTTTCATGCGCTATCAAATAGCTGGAGTGGGTTCCAAGGGCCGCTTCCAACGCCACGCGGGCCATTTCGTACTGGCCGTCGTTGGCATACAGCACGGCCAGGTTGTTGTGGGGCTCGGGCAAGCGTGGATAGTCTTGCGTCAGTTGGATAAACAGGGCGATGGCCTCAGCGGTCTTGCCCGAGTCTTGCAAGACGACCCCTTTGATAAAGCGCAGGCGCAGGTCTTTGGGCTGTGCGGCCAACAATTTGTCCGCCTGTATCTGGGCCTGCGCCAGATTACCGGCCTGCAGCAACTGCGCGACCGAACTGTAATCGTCGGCCAACGCTGGCATGCAGGCCATGGCCAGCGCGATGGCGCCTGAAAAAGAAGAGAACAAGGAATTCGTTTGCGCCATATCGCCCATATTGGTTAGCCGGAAAAAAAATGCCCTCGCACCCGGGCCACAAAAAGCGACGCCGACCCGCCCGCTCTTACAGCAAGTTGACCATTGATCCCCATGGACAAGCCGGCTCCCAGGCCAAGAAACCAAAATAGTCCCGGTTCACTACCTACAAACCGGTAGTTCCACTACCGCATAGGGGGGATAGCGCGCACACTCAATCGCATAAGCTTGTAGGACCGTTGCGTTCACGTCGCGCAGCCAGGGCGCTGGTGAGTCCCTCAGCGGTGCTGCGTGCATGGCAGGAGGCGGTTCGCTGCCCTGTCCAAGTACGGTCTGCTGTGCGCGCGCAGCAGAAACAGAGATGTGCCATGGACATGCGGCCCCTTTCGTAAACAGCCCACACGACACAAGGAAAATTCCGTGCACACCATACTGGTCGTAGACGACCAACCCGATACCCGCCATTTGCTGCGCGCCGCGCTTAGCAAGCAATACACCGTCATTGAGGCCGAGGATGGTGCATCTGCGTTGCGTGCCATGCACCACAGCCGACCCAGCCTGGTGTTTCTGGATGTCATGATGCCCGGCGACCTCGATGGCCTGCAGGTCCTGCAGCAAATCAAGCTCAATCCCCAGAGCCGCAACACACCGGTCGCCATACTGAGCGCACGCGGCCAGGCCGCCGATCAGGACGAGGCGCGCAAATGCGGGGCGGACGCTTATTTCGTCAAACCCTTTAGCCCGCTGCAGGTGTTGTCGTGGGCGGTGGGCAAGCTCGCATAGTGCCGGCATGCTAAAGACGTTCGCAGGGCGCTACACGATGGCCCTAAGGAACGCATGGACCCGCCATCGCCTCACCTTGGTCTGGAGCCTGGCCGCCCTGCTGATCGCCCTCACCCTGGGGTCTATCGTGCAGCTGGTGGAGGATGCGCGGGCGCGTGAGATGGCCACCGCACAGCGGGAGCTGTCCACCCTCACCCGGCTGGCACAGGAACATGCGCAGCGCACCTTGCGCAGCGCCGACCAGGTCATCCGCTTTGTCACCGAACGCTACCTGGCGCTGGGTGACAGGCTAGACCTCGCAGCCTTGCACCGTGCCGGCGTGATGGACGATGAGATCGTTACCCAGGTCGCCATCCTCAACGCAGGGGGCCAAACCACGCACGCCATGCAAGCGCTTGGGGCGCATTCGGAGGGCTTCGACAGCGAAGCCTTCAAGGTGCATGTGGCCAGCAAGGAGGTCGGGCTGTTTGTCTCCAAGCCGGTTTTGGAGCGCGCCAATGGCAACTGGTCGGTGCAGCTCACACGCCGCATCACCCTTCCAAATGGCGACTTTGGCGGGGTGGTGCTGCTGTCCCTAGACCCCCGGTATTTCACCCATTTTTATGCGGACCTGCAGCTGGGCCACAGTGGCCTGTTGGTCCTGTCCGGGCTGGACGGCATTGCCCGGGCGCGCAGATCCGGTGCCGACGAAGACTTTGGCAGCAACGCCCTGGGTTCGCGCATGTTTGCCCTGATGGCGCAGGGCGAAAGCGCCGGCAGCTACACCGAGCGCTCAAGCGACGACCCGGTGCAGCGCCTGACCGACTTCCGCAAAATTCCGGGCTATGCGCTGGTCTTTTCCGCAGCCGTCGATGCCAATGCGCTGTGGGCCAACTTCCAGCCGACACGCAATGCCCTGTATGGTCAGGCCGGCCTGCAGTGCCTGCTGATTCTGGCGCTGGCGCTGGGCCTGAGCCACTACCTGGCTGGCTTGCGGCGCGCCACACAGGAGCGTCTGTTGGCACAAGGCCTGGTGCAGGACAGAACCGAACAGCTCGATGCCATCTTTGCCCTGAGCCCGGACGGCTTCGTGTCCTTTGACCGGCAGGGCCGGGTGACCTACCTGAACCCGGCCTTTAGCCAGATGACGCAGTCTGCCGACGCCACGCTCGAAGGCATGGATGGCGCTGCGTTTTCACACTGGTTGTCGGCGCGCTGCGTGCCGGGCAGCGCCTTTGCCGGGCTGGCCCCCTTGCGCCAACGTTTGCAAGCGGGCCAGACCGACGCATGCGAACGCATCGAAATCGCCGCAGCAAGCAGAACCATCTTGCAGGTGACCTTGCGCTGGAGCGATGCCCAGGCGGCACAAATCCTCTACCTGCGCGACGTCACCCACGAAGCCGTAGTGGATGAAAGGAAGAGCGAGTTCCTGGCCACCGCTGCGCATGAATTGCGCACCCCCTTGGCCAGCATCCTGGGTTTCTCTGAACTGCTGCAGCACGAAACCGATCCTGGCGCCCACGGCAAGTTTGTGGGCATCCTCCATGCCCAGTCCAAGGTCATGGCCAAGATATTGGATGAGATGCTGGACCTCGCGCGCATCGAAGCAAGACGCGACAAAGACTTCGACTACACCCTGCTGGACTTGAAGGACTTGTGCACCCAGGTCGTCCAAGCGCTGCCACCCCAGCGTTGCTTGCCCGAGTGGGTGCTGCCCGAGGCGCCGGTGTACGTGCTTGCCGATGAAGGCCAATTGCACAGGGCCCTTTTGCATGTACTGACCAATGCCTACAAATACTCCCCAAAAGGCGGACCGGTGCAGTTCAGCATCGCCTTGCAACACCCGCAGGGACGGCCTGCGCAGGTGCAGATCCAGATCACCGACCAGGGCCTGGGCATGACGCCAGAGCAGCTGAGCCGGGTGTTCGAGCGCTTTTACCGTGGCGACAGTTCGGGCCGGCATTCGGGTGCCGGACTGGGCATGAGCGTCGCCAAAGAAATCATTGAACTGCACCAGGGGCAGATCGCAATTGAGACGGTTTATGGAAAAGGAACCCGCGTGAGCATCTTCCTTCCCATGGGCCAACCCTGAAACCTCCAACACGCCACACCATGGAAATTTACAAGTCTGTCGCGCAATCCATTTTGGTTCTAGAAAACTCCAACGAGGGCATGGCCCGCATCAGCGCACTGCTGAACCCCCACTACCGGGTGCGTTCCCTTGCCGCTGGCGCCACTGTGCTGCAGGAATGCAGCATGGACCCGCCCGACCTGATTCTCATAGACACCACCCGCCCCGACAACGAAGGCGTTGCAAGCTGCATCGCATTGAAGGACAACGCCACCACCAGCGCCATACCGGTGATCTTGATGACCCACGATGACGATGTCGAGGTCCAGCAACTGATGTATGAAATTGGTGCCGAAGACTACATCACCCGTCCCCTGTGCCCCCCCACCCTGCTGTCGCGCATCAGGGCACACATGGGGGCCATCGGAAAAGGCAATGCGGAGCGCCTGCTCAGCGAGTTCAGGGCCTACGAGGCCTCCAAGCACAAGCGACAGATGATCGCCATGCAGGAAATCACCCTGCTCGCACTGGCCTCGCTGGCAGAGACGCGCGACTACGAAACCGGCAACCACCTCAAGCGCACCCAGCACTATGTCTTCGCGCTGGGGCAAAGCCTGATGCAAAACCCCCGCTTCAGCGCCATCCTCACGATAGACCGCTTGCACACCCTGTTCAAATGCGCACCCCTGCACGACATCGGCAAGGTGGGCATACCGGACAAGATCCTGCTCAAGCCCGGTCGCTATGAGCCAGGGGAATACAACCTGATGAAAGAGCACCCCAGGCTAGGGCGCGACGCGATTCAAAACGCCCAAGACCTGGTGGGCGACAGCAGCGACTTCCTGGAGGTCGCCAAGGAAATTGTCTATTCGCACCATGAAAAGTGGGATGGCAGCGGCTACCCACAGGGACTGGCGGGCGATGCCATACCGGTTTCGGCCCGGCTCATGGCCCTGGCCGATGTGTACGACGCACTGGTCAGCCGGCGGGTCTACAAAGTCGGCATGCCCCATGCGCAGGCCGCAGAGCTCATCGTCCAAGGCCGTGGCAGCCAATTTGACCCCGACATGGTGGACGCCTTCCTGCAACTGGGCGAGGAGTTCCAGGGCATTGCCCTGCGCTACGCCGACAGCGACCAGGACCTGCAACACAAAGAAGACCTGATGCGCAACGCGCTGTAAGCAGCGCTTGGGCAGGGACAACTTGCATGATGGGGAGCACAGCCAGGCTGCCCACTGGCAAAAAATCGCATTCACCCTTGCAAGACTGCAATTTATAAAAAATAAGCATGTTTCACTACCTAGAAACCGGTAGTCGCACTACCGGTCTATAGGTAGTCCTTGTGCAGGCCAGGGATGACAGTGCCAGGGTGCCCGTTCGACCGCGAGCATCTCAGCCACCATGACGGCTGCAGGGTCCGAATGCATCACCTATATAAAAGGAGCGCAACATGGCGCTGATCAGGAAATCCTCACCCACACCCGTCTCCATGGCGTCCGATACCGGCAAGTCCAGCGCCGCATCCACGCGTGAGGCTGACGTGCAGCGCAAGCGCGCACGCACCTTGGGCAAGCAGCAGCAGGCCGCCGAGCGCATTGCCGCCGCCACCAGCCAGTTGTCTTCCGGTATCAATGAAGCCTCATCGGCCGCCGAATTGCTCAAGGGTGCCGCCTCGCAAATCGCCTCGGGCGCCGAAATCGCCTCCGGTGCGGCACAAGAATCCATGGCCGCCTTCAAGCTCGTCATTGGCGCCATCGCCCTGCAATTGCAAAACGCCGACATCAGCCAGACCAAGGCCGAGTTTGCGCAGACCCTGGTGGCCAAGACCAGTGCCGACGTTGCCAGCCTGATCACCAATGTGGCCGTCGCCGGCCAGCGCCAGATCGCCTCGGTGGCCATGGTGGTGGAGCTGGAAAAGCAAGCCGCCAACATTGGCGACATCGTCAAGGCCGTGGCCCGCATTGCCGACCAGACCAATTTGCTGGCCCTCAACGCCGCCATTGAAGCCGCCCGCGCGGGCAAGCACGGCAAGGGTTTTGCCGTGGTTGCCGACGAAGTGCGTACCCTGGCCGAAACCTCGGAACGCAGTGCCAAGCAGATCCAAGACTTGGTGGGCCAGATCCAACAGGACGTCAAGGCCATTGCCGACGGCATCAACGGCTCGGCCAAGGCGATTGAAGGCGAGGTCGAAAAAGGCAAGGTCATCACCATTCAGCTCGAAGCCATGCGCACCGACGTGATCGAAGTGGTGCGCGGCATCACCGAAATCGCCTCCGGTGCCAAGCAGTCCGACGCCGCCGCCACCCAGGCCCTCAAGGGTTCGGAAGAAATCGCCGCCGCCGCCGTGCAGCAATCTGCCGCCGCCGAAGAAACCGCCAAGACCGTGCAAGAGCAAGCCACCGCGCTGGGCGAGTCCGAGCAGGCCACGCAAGCCATGTCCGAACTGGCCGAAGACCTGAAGAACTCCACCGACGTGGCCAAGAGCGCCGAAGAAGTGGCCTCTTCTGCCGAAGAGCTCAGCTCTGCGGTGCAGGAAATCAACCGCGCCAGCGCGCAAATCATGTCGGCCATCGAGCAAATTCGCAAGGGCGCACAAACCTCGGCAGCCGCCTGCGAGGAATCGGCGGCTGCGGTGAACCAGATCGAAAAGGGCGTAGAAGTCGCCCAACAACGCGCCAGCGATGGCGGCGAAAAGGTCAAGAACATTCTGGCCACCCTGGGCGTCAACAAGGTCTCGGTCGATGAGCTGATCAACGGCATCACCTCCTCGGTGCGTGGCACGCAAGACAGCATCAAACAGGTCAAAGACCTGGAGCAGGTGTCGCGGCGCATCAACAAGATTGTGGAAGCCATCACCACCGTCTCCATCCAGACCAATATGCTGGCGGTCAACGGCTCCATCGAAGCCGCCCGTGCCGGCGAGTTCGGCAAGGGCTTTGTGGTGGTGTCCACCGACATCCGCAACCTGGCACGCGACTCGGCCGAAAACGCCGACCGCATCAAGGACCTGGTCAAGGCCGTGCAAGACCAGATCGCCATGGTCAGCACCGACCTGGAAGAAATCGTCAAGTCCGCCATCAACGAAGTCGAGCAGGCCAAGATCTCCACCGCCAACCTCAACCAGATCGAGGCCGACATCATGGTGGTTGAAACCGGTACCCGCGAAATTTTGAACGCTTCCATGGAAATCGCCACCACCATCGGCCAGGCCAAACGCGGCATCGAGCAAATTGCCGCCGCCGCCCAGCAGGCCGACAAGGCCGCCACCGAAGCCGCCAGCGCAGCCGCGCAGCAGTCCAAGGGTGCGGAAGAACTGGCTGCGGCGATTGAAGAAATCTCATCGCTGGCGGATGAGCTGCAAAGCGCAGCCTAAAGGCTCAGCATGACGAACGAAACAATAGCCCAGGAAGCGCAGGAAACGCGCTCCTCTGACGACGGCCTGGAAGAACAGGCCTCCGACACGCGCCAGTTTGTCACCTTCATCACCGGTGGCGAGGTGTTTGCCGTGGACATGGCACCGGTGCAGGAAATCATCCGCCTGCCCGCCGTGGTGCGCGTGCCGCTGGCACCGCCCACGCTGGACGGGCTGGCCAATTTGCGCGGCAAGGTGCTGCCCATCATCTCGCTGCGCCGCATGTTCGGCTTTCCCGAGCAGGAGGCCGACGACGCCACCCGCGCCGTGATCATCGACGTGGGCCAACCCCTGGGCTTTGTGGTGGACCGCGTGGCCAGCGTGGTGGGCGTAGAGCCCAACCAGATCGAAGACGTGGGCTCCATCAGCAGCGCAGTAGACACCGACCTGCTCAGCGGCATCATCAAGGGCGTGGGTGGCCACGCCATGATCATGGTGCTGGACTTCGAGAAACTCATCAAGCGCGAGTTTGCCTCCATCGTGGGCACGGCCAAGAGCAGCGGCCTGACAAGCGCCCTGGAGAGCAATACCGACGAGATGGAAGAAGACGTCAGCGATGAGCTGCAACTGGTGAGCTTCAATGTGGCGGAGCAGGAATACGCCATCGCCATCGAGGATGTGCAGGAAATCGTGCAGGTGCCCGAGACCATCATCCATGTGCCGCATTCGCAGGCCCATGTGCTGGGGGTGATGGACCTGCGCAACCGCCTGTTGCCCCTGGTCAGCCTGCGCCGCATGTTCGGTCTGCCCGAGCAGGCGCTCGACGACAAAAGCCGCATCGTGGTGCTGGCCCTGGGCGGCTCCTCGGTCGGCATTGCGGTGGACGGTGTCAGCGAAGTGCTGCGCGTTGCCAAGTCCTCGGTGGACGCCATGCCCGCGCTGCTGGCCAAGGACGCGGACCTCTCGGAAATTGCCGAGATCTGCCGCCTCGACGACGGCAAACGCCTGGTCTCGGTGATCACCGTGCGCAACCTCTTCGACCATTCCGCCATCAAGGAGGCCTTGAACACCGTGAACGATTTCAAACGTGACGCCGATGGCGACAGCGCCGAACTGGAAGAAGACCTGGACGACGACGAACAGGTGGTGGTGTTCCATCTGGACAAGGAAGAGTTCGGCGTACCCATCAACAGCGTGCAAGAAATCGTACGCGTACCGGACGAACTCATCCACGTGCCCAAGGCACCGCCCTCGGTCGAAGGCGTCATCAACCTGCGCGGCAGCGTGCTGCCCGTGATCGACCTGCGCCGCCGGCTGGGCCTGCCCCGCGTGGAGCGCTCGGACCGCCAGCGCATCATGGTGTTCCTGATCGCGGAGGTGCGCACCGGCTTTATCGTCGATCAGGTCACCGAAGTGCTGAAGATCCCCAAGGCGCTGATCGAACCCTCGCCGCAGCTCTCCAGCCAGCAAGGCAATCTGCTGGCGCGCATGGCCAATATGGAAAAGCAAAAGCGCATGGTGCAGCTGCTCGACCCGGCTTACCTGGTGGAGGGCGATGAGTTGAAAAACCTGGCACGCTCGCAAGCATGACCCGGTTGCTCATCGTTGATGACTCGGCGCTGATGCGCCGCCAGCTGTCGCAAATCTTTGCGGCGGCTGGCGGCTTCGAGATCAGCCAGGCCCGCAACGGACGCGAGGCGGTGGAACTCAACCGCAGCTTCCAGCCCGACGTGGTGACCTTGGATATCAACATGCCGGAGATGGATGGCCTGACCGCCCTCTCGCTCATCATGGCCGAGCGTCCGGTACCGGTGGTCATGGTTTCCTCTCTGACCGAAGCCGGCGCACTCGCCACCTTTGAGGCCCTGAACCTGGGCGCGGTGGACTACATCGTCAAGCCGGGCGGCACCATCTCGCTGTCCATGGACAAGATTGCAGAAGACCTGGTGGGCAAGGTGCGTGCGGCCTCGCGTGCCCGCGTCAAAGGCGCCAAGCCTGCGGGTGCCTTGGTGCAACGCCTGCGCGAAGAGCAAAAAAAGATTGCTGCCAGGCCGGCCCCCTTGCGCCGCGGTGTGGTGAGCGATGGCCTGGTGGTGATCGGCGTCTCCACCGGTGGCCCGCGCACCCTGGAAGAAATTCTGCCCCAGTTGCCGGCCCATTTCCCCTGGCCGGTGCTGGTGGCCCAGCACATGCCCGCCGCCTTTACCCGCTCCTTTGCCGAAAGGCTCAACAGCGCTTGCGCACTGGAGGTGGTGGAAGCCAACACCCCCATGCCGGTGGAGCCTGGACGCATCTACATCGCCAAGGGCACTGCCGACATGGTGCTGGCCCAGCGTTTGGGCAAGCTCACCGTATTGCCCAAACCCGAGCATGCCGAGCACCTCTGGCACCCCTCGGTAGAGCTGCTGGGGCGCTCGGTACTGGAGCATTGCGACCCGTCCAAGGTGACCGCCATCATGCTGACCGGCATGGGCAGCGACGGTGCACTGTCCTTTGCCGAAATCAAACAAAAGGGTGGGCGCACCATTGCCGAGTCAGAGGCCTCCGCCGTGGTGTTTGGCATGCCCAAGGAGCTGATTGCAAAGAACGGCGCCACAGTGGTGCTGCCATCCAACAAAATTGCGGACCAGCTCATCGCCTGGTCTGAAAAATAACGGAGACCCCATGGCCCTTATCAAGAACCACGGTATCGAATCGCTGACCCAAGACGACCGCAAGCAAAGCCGCCTGTGTCCCGACCTGCTGATCAGCCTGGAAGACGACAACGCCACCACCCGGCGTTGGGCCGCACGCGACCTGGCCAACTGCCCGGGCGTGGCCGCTGCTCTGGTGAGCCGACTTAAACGCGAGGCCGAGCTGTCGGTGCGCGAGGTCATTCTCAGCACGCTGACGCAACTCGGCGACGCCACCGCCGTGGCCGGCCTGGTGGACTGCCTGCGCAGCGAAGACGCGGCCCTGCGCAACGAGGCCGTAGAGGCCATGAAGCAGTTGCCCGACGAGGTGGCACCCATGATGCAAGGCCTGCTGACCGACGCCGACCCGGACGTGCGCATCTTCACCGTCAATGTGCTGGAGTCGCTGTGCCACCCGGATGTGGAGGCCTGGCTGATCGAGGTGATCAGCACCGATGCGCATATCAACGTCTGCGGCACCGCAGTGGACCTGCTCAGCGAAGTGGGCACCCCAGCGTCTCTGGCGCCGCTGGTGCAACTCAAAAAACGCTTTGCCGATGCACCCTATATCCAGTTCGCTACCGATCTGGCCTTACGGCGCATACAGACCGACTGAGAGGAGCCATGAAAGACATAGTAATCACCGAAGACGACTTCCAGAAGTTCCGGGAGTTCTTCTACCGCAAGACCGGCATCAACTTCGAGTCCAGCAAGCGGTACTTTGTGGACAAGCGGCTGGTGGAGCGCATGCAGGCCACCCGCAGCGCCGACTTTCGCAGCTACTTCACCATGCTGCGCTTCCAGGCCTCGGGCGAAGAGGTGCAGTTGCTCACCAACCTGATGACGGTGAACGAAACCTATTTTTTGCGCGAGGAATACCAGTTCCACTGCCTGGTCAACTCGATACTGCCCGACATCGTGCAGCGCAAGACCGACCGGGGACCGATCCGCATCTGGTGCATTCCCTCGTCCTCGGGCGAAGAGCCCTATTCGATTGCACTGCATCTGATGGAGCGCTGGGCCGGCATTGCCAAATGGGATGTGGAAATCATCTCCTCTGACATCGACACCGGCATTTTGCACAAGGCCCGCGTGGGGCGCTATTCGCAGCGCTCGGTGCAGCATTTGCCTATCGGCTGGTTGAGCAAGTACTTCAAGCGCATCGGCGATGAGTTCCAGATCAGCGATGACATGCGCCAGGCCGTGGAATTCACCCGCGTGAACCTGGCCGCACCGGCCGACACCCGGCCCTACCGCAATTTCGACATCATCTTCTGCCGCAACCTGCTGATTTACTTTGATGACGCCTCGCGCAAGTCGGCGGCAGAAACCTTTTATGACGCCCTCAAACCCGGGGGCTTTATTTGCCTGGGCCATTCTGAGTCCATGAGCCGCATCTCGTCGCTGTACAAGGTGCGCAAATTTCCCGAAGCCATTGTTTATCAAAAGTCCTTGGAGGCCCGATGAAACGCATCCTGATTATTGATGACGCTGCGACCGTTCGCATGTACCACCGCACCATCCTGGAGGATGCCGGCTACAACGTGTCCGAGGCCATCAACGGCGTGGAAGCGCTAGAGAAGGCCTTGCAGCAGCCCTACGACCTCTACATCGTAGACATCAACATGCCCAAGCTCGACGGCTATGGGTTTTTGCGCCAGCTGCGCACCGAAGACATGGAGCAGGCGCCTGCCATCATGGTCTCTACCGAACAGGCCGAGCACGACCAGATTGCGGCCTTTCGCGCCGGTGCCAACTGCTATATCGCCAAGCCGGTGCGACCCGAGCAACTGCTGACGCATGTGCGCCTGCTGCTCGGGGAAGCCACGCCATGAGCGAATCAACAGGCCGCCCAAAGCTTGCGCGCACTGCAATGCACGGCATGGAGGTGCTGCGATGAACCCGCTGCTTGAGCAGTTCCTGTCGGAGGCGCGTGACTTCCTGCAAAGCATTGGCGAAGACCTGATGCACCTGGAGCAGGCCCCCAAGGACAAGGAACTGCTGGTGTCGCTGTTTCGTTCGGTGCACACCCTCAAGGGCAACAGCGGCCTGTTCGATTTCCCGGAAATGACGCGCGTGCTGCACGCCGGCGAAGACCTGATGGACGCGGTGCGCAATGGCCGCCTGGCCTTCACCCAGGCGCTGGCCGACGAGCTGCTCGACGCCATGGACTTTGTCGGCATGCTGTGCGACGAGATTGAAACCGGCGGACGCATACCGGCTGCACGTGCGGCCGATTCGACCCGTCTGGCTGCCGTCTTGCGCGCCCTGCTGGAACAAAACGCCCTGCCCGACGCCCAGGAGTCCAGCGAGGCCCTGTTTACCGACGCGGCTGATGCCCTGCGCAACAACCCGGCGCAACTCCCCCTGGGCAAGCTTCCCGAGGCGGTGCTGCTAGACGCCTACCAGCGTGCCCAACAAGGCCAATTGCTGCACTGGGTCAGCTACCAACCGATTGCCGAATGTTTTTTTCAGGGCGATGACCCCTTGCATGCGGCGCGCCAGACCCCGGCCATCCTGGGGGTGCGCATAGTCCCACGCGAGGCCTTTGGCCCCTTGGCCGCGCTAGACGCGTACCACTGCGTGCTCGAGTTCCAGATGCTCAGCGCAGCGCCGCTGGAAGAACTGCTGGAGCATTACCGCTATGTGGCCGATCAGGTGCGCATGGTGCCCGTACCCGCCCCCTATTTTGTGCAACCCCAGGGCGATCCCAATGGCGGGCCGGTGTATGAAGACTTTGTCGCCGAAGCACTGCTGCTGCTCAATGCCGGCAAGCTCAGCGAGCTGCGCCAAGCCGCCCAAAGCCTGCTGCACCTGAGCAGCCCCGCCTTGGTGCTGTCCTCGGCGTTGCGCTGGCTGCTGCTGGTGCTGGAGACTGAACCCCAGAATTTGATGGTGCTGCGTACGCTGGTTGAATTTCTGCGCACCCTCAGCCCGCCCGACTGGAGCGCCGCAATCCAGAAGGCCAAGGCGATCGCGCCTGTCATCGCCACGCCCGCCGCCCACGCACCAGATGCCCATGCGGCAGTACGCGCCCTGTTTGCCGCGCAAGGCCATATCCTGCGTCTGGAAGACCAGCCCGGTTGGCTGGTCGGACGCCTGCGATCGGTGGCCGCGGTGCTGATTCGCTGCTGCCGCGCCATGGGCGATAACGAAGCCGAGCAGGAGATCGCAAGCGCCCTGGCCCGGTCCCTGGCGCAAGGCGACAGCGCGCCCCTGCTGACCTGGTTGGAGGCGCACCAAGCGAGCGTGCCAGCACCCGCCAGCGTTGAAGAGGCGGCCAGCGTTGCCAGCACTGCGGACGTCGAGGACTTGGCCCCTGCCTCCCAGGACGCCGCGACGGAGGACAACCCCGTCTTTGGTCGGCGTGCCGAAGACAGCGCCGGCCCCAAGAGCCTCAAGGTGGACCAGTCCAAGATCGACCGCCTGATGAACCTGATAGGTGAGATGGTGGTCTCCAAGAACGCCCTGCCCTACCTGGCACAGCGCGCCGAGGAGATGTATGGCGTGCGCGAACTGGCGCGCGAAATCAAGGCCCAGTACGCCGTCATCAACCGCATCGCCGAAGAAATGCAAGACGCCATCATGCAGGTGCGCATGCTGCCGGTGTCCTTTGTGTTCCAGCGCTTTCCGCGCCTGGTGCGCGACATCTCGCGCAAGCTGGGCAAGGAGGTGGAGCTGGTGCTAGAAGGCGAAGAGACCGAGGCCGACAAGAACATCATCGAGTCGCTGGCCGACCCGCTGATCCACATCGTGCGCAACAGCCTGGACCATGGCCTGGAAACACCCGAGGTGCGCCGTGCGGCCGGCAAGCCTGCTGCGGGCAAGCTGACGATTCGCGCGGTGCAAGAGGGCGACCGCGTGCTGATCGACATCATCGACGATGGCCGCGGCATTGACCCCCAGGTCATCAAGCGCAAGGCCTACGAAAAGGGATTGATCGACGAAGCCACGCTGGAGCGCATCAGCGACCGCGATGCCATCCACCTGGTGTTTGCGCCCGGCTTCTCCACCGTCGAGGTGGTGTCCGACCTGTCGGGCCGGGGCGTCGGTATGGACGTGGTGCGCACCGCCGTGGAAAAGGTCAACGGCAGCCTGACACTGGAGAGCGAAGTGGGCAGGGGCACGCGCCTGCGCATCTCGCTGCCGCTGTCCATGGCCGTTACCAATGTCATGATCGTCGAGTCCGACGGACAGATTTTTGGAGTCCCCATGGACCATGTGGTGGAAACCGTGCGCGTACCCTGCGCCTCCATCCACGCCATCAAGCAAAGCCAGAGCATCGTGCTGCGCGGCAGCATCGTGCCGCTCAAGGCCCTCAACAGCCTGCTGGAGCTGGACCGCTCGGCCAAGCCCAACGCCGACAATGAAATGGCCGTGCTGGTGGTCAAGATCGGCAATGAGTCGGTGGGACTGATCGTGGACGACTTCCACGAAACCGCCGAGATCCTCCAGAAGCCGCTGGCGGGCGTGCTCACCGGCCTTTCGGTCTATTCCGGCTCGGCCCTGATGGGTGACGGCTCGGTGCTGATGGTGCTCAACGTCAAGGAGCTTGTTTAATGCCTATCGAATTCGAAAAGGGGCTGGTGCGCATGCAGGGCATCGTCAGCGTGGACGAGGCCGAGGGCCTGCTTGAATGGCTGCAAAACAAGCCTGCTACAAAAATTGATTTAAGCGACTGCAAGCACCTGCACCCGGCCAATTTACAGGTTCTAATGGCTTGCGGCTGCAAAGTCAGCGCATGGCCTTTGGACAGCGGTTTACGCAGCTGGCTTGAAACTGCGCTCCCCTCTCTCTCTTAGGAAATTCAATGGCTAAAACCATCCTGATCGTCGACGACTCCAGCACCATGTTGATGAGCCTGCGCAACAGTCTGGAGATCGCTGGCTTCAAGGTGCTGTCGGCCAACGACGGCCAACCGGCCTTGGACCAGCTCAAGGCCGGTGCCAAGCCAGACCTGATCATCACCGACATCAATATGCCCAACATGGGTGGTATCGAATTCATTGCCAAGGCGCGCGCCATGAGCGGATTTCGCTTCACCCCGATTTTGGTGCTCACCACCGAGAGCCAGCAGGCCAGGCGCGACGAAGCCAAGAGCCTGGGTGCCACCGGTTGGCTGGTCAAGCCCGTCAGCGGCACCGATCTGACACGCATCATCAAGCAGGTGCTACCTGGGGCATGAACATGAAGCCAGCGCATCTGTGGCAGCACATTTCTACCAAGGGTCGTAGCCACGTCTGCGTGGTCGCGGTACTGGCCCTGTTGCTGGCGAGCCGGTTCTTGCCCGCCAACAGCCTGGACTCGCTGCTGGGGCGCTCCGGTGACAGCACAATGCTGCTGGCCGCCCTGTTGCTGCTGGCATCGCTGTTCTGGAAGCCGCCGGTCGCTGCAAAAGGCCCTGTCGCCGCATGGACCCCACTGGCCGATCTGCGCAGCCTGCTCAAGGTCCATCTGGAGCTGGACCAAGGCATCGATGCGAAGCTGGTCGAAGTGGCGCAAGACACCGAAAATTCCGCCCTGTCCATCATCAGTGAGGTGCGCGGGCTCTACGACAGCGCCAACCTGCTGGTCAAGTACCTGGAAACCTCCAGCCCGCAGGCCAACAGCCTGGGCAGCGACATTGTCAACAGCGTGTCCTACCTGGTCGAGATCGGCGCCTTCATCGAGGAGCTTCCCGCCAAGATGACGCGCGACCTCAACAGCGTGCAAAGCGTGGTGCAGGAGATCACCGAACTCAGCTCCCTGGTGGGCTCGGTGCAGGCCATCAGCATGCAGTCGCACCTGCTGGCCATCAATGCCGCCATTGAAGGCAGCCGCGCCGGCGCTGCCGGTTCTGCCTTCAGGGTGGTCGCCGACGAGATGCGTCTGCTGGCCGGCAACTCCAGCGCCGTGGCGCTCAAGATCACCGCCGGTCTGCACCGCGCGCGCGCTGCTGTAGAGGGCGGCATGGCCACGCGTGTGCAAGAGTCTTCCAAGGCGCTGCACGATGTTGCCAATGCCGTGAGCTCGATTCAAAAGCTGCAGGAAAACTTTGAAGACATGAGCCAGTACTTCAAGACCCGCTTTGCCGTCATCACGCAGCACAACCTGAGCCTGGCGCATGACATCGCCGAGGTCTTGGGCCATATCCAATACCAGGACGTGGTGTCGCAGTGCATAGAGCGCATACGCAAGACACAGACGCAGCGCAATGCGTTTTTGCAGTCCAGTGTGGACAAGCTGCGCGCAAGCAGGCCGGATATGAAAGCGCTGCAGGCCGCACTGATGCAGATCCAACAGGACTTTGCTGAGCAAGAAGACTTGCACAAGCACTCGGCCCGACACGACAAAGACGCGGTCGGAGAAGCCAAGTTTGAACTTTTTTGAGGCAAGTCCTGCGTTCAATACCCACATCCGCCGCAGACTGCGCCTCTTATCTTTACTGGAAAAACCCTTATGTCCCATGTATTAGTTATTGAAGATGATGAGTTCTTCCGCGAAGCCCTGCAGCAAATGCTGATCAAGGAAGGGCACCAAGTCACTGCCTCACACGATGGTGCAGAGGCCCTGTCCATGCTGGAGCGCGTGCGCCCCGATCTGATCATCACCGACATCCTGATGCCCAATATGGACGGCATGGAATTCATCATGGAATTGGTCCGCCAGAGCAACAACACCCCCTTGATCGCCATGTCGGGGGGCCGACGCTCCATCACCTCGGCCTTTAACCTGGAGTCTGCCAGGCTGCTGGGCGTGAAGGTCACACTGAGCAAGCCCTTTACCCACACAGCGCTGCGCGCCGCGCTGCACGAAGCGCTCATGTGACAAGCCCCGCGGCGCTACGCACCATTGCCGTTTGCAACCGCAAGGGCGGAGCTGGCAAGACCACCACATCGGTCAACGTAGCTGCGGAATTGGCCCATCTGGGCTGGCGTGTGCTGCTGCTCGATCTGGACTCGCAAGGCCATTGCGCGGTCGGCCTGGGTGACAAGCTAGCGCCCGGTGCGGCCACGGTCCATGGCCTCTTTACCGACCCCGAGGCCCGCCTGATAGACACCGTTCGCGCCAGCGCCTATCCCAACCTGGCACTGGCCGCGGCGAACCAGCTTTTTGAACACGGCAGTGGCTCACGCGACGAACTGCGCCTGGCCCGCGCGCTGGCCGACCCGGCCCTGGCCGAGCGCTTTGACCTGGTGGTGATCGACACCCCACCCTCGCTGGACCTGCTGCTGTTCAACGCCCTGTCGGCCGCCCATTTTGTACTGGTACCTTTTGTGCCCCATCCGCTTTCCTACGAGGGGGTTCGGCAATTGATGCGCGTGCTGTTGCGCATCATGTCCAAGCAAAACCCCGGCCTGAAACTGTTGGGCTTTTTGCCCACCATGGCCACCGCGCATATTCGCCAGCATCGAACCGTCACCGGCGATGTGGCACGCCAATATGGCGCTCCGCGTGTACTGGGCGCCATACGCACAGACATCAAGCTGGCGGAGTCTTTTGCCGCCGGCATGCCCGCGCGCTACTACGCGCCGGGTTGCCGGGGCGCCTTGGACTATGCCGCGCTGGCGCTCAGCATCACGCAACTACTGGGAGACCCACGTGCACAAGCGCCGCGCTAACAAGAGGGCATCCACGCGACAGGCACGCGCCATCGGCATGGCATTGTCGCCAGCCAGAAGCATGATCTTCCACGACCCGCTAACCGGGCTGCCCAATCGCGGTTTGATACAGGACCGGCTGACCTTGGCACTGGCCGCCAGCGCAGGCAGCGGCCTGTTGGGCGCGCTGTTTTGGATCAATATCAAGAATTTTCGTGCCCTCAACATATCCGAAGGCCACGAAACCGGCGACCAGATCCTGATGCAACTCTCGGCACGCCTGTGCAGCGTGGCACGCGATAGCGACATGGTGGCACGCCTGTGGGGTGACGAGTTCCTGATCTTGTTGGAAGCCCTGGGAAGCAACGCCGCCGAGGCCACCCACAATGCACGCCTGATGGGTGAACGCTTGCGCAACGCCATGCTCACGCCCATGGACCTGCATACCTACCACTATGCCTGCAGCCTGCGCATAGGCGTCAGCCTGTTTCAGGCGCCCGACAAGGTCGCCGATGTCTTTAGGCGCGCGGCACTGGCCTTGCAAGAAACTGCCACACAGGAGGCCGACAGCCTGTGCTTCTTCGATCCCCTGATGCAGTCGCAGCATGAGCAGCGCAACACCCTGCTGGCCGAACTGACCAAGGCCGTCCTATGGCAGCAGTTTTGTATTTACTACCAGCCGCAGGTGGACTATAGAGAACAGGTGGTGGGGGTCGAGGCACTCATACGCTGGCAGCATCCCCTGCACGGCCTGGTGCCACCCAATACCTTTATTCCACTGGCCGAAGAAGCCGATCTGATTCTGCCCATCGGGCTGTGGGTGCTCAGGACCGCCTGCGTCCAACTCAAACTGTGGGAGCAAAAACCGCTTTGCAGCCAACTGCAGGTGTCGGTCAATGTCAGCGTGCGCCAGTTTCAACAGCCCGCCTTTGTGGCACAGGTTCAGGCGGCCCTATTGGATAGCGGTGCCAAGCCAGAGCTGCTCAAGCTGGAACTGACCGAGAGTTTGATGCTGGAAAACCTCGACGACGTGGTCGGCAAAATGCAGCAGATCCGCCGCCTGGGCGTGCGCTTCTCGCTCGATGACTTCGGCACCGGATACTCTTCGCTGGCCCATCTGGCCAACCTGCCGATCGACCAACTCAAGATCGACCGCTCGTTTGTGCACAACATTCCCGGCAAAAGCAGCGATGAAATCATCACGCGCACCATCATCGCCATGGGTCGGGGCCTGGGCATGGAAGTGATTGCCGAGGGGGTGGAAACCGAGGCGCAGCACGCCTTTCTCGCCAACAACGGATGCAACGTCTACCAGGGCTATCTGTTTGGCCGACCGGTCAGCCCGGATGTACTGGAGGCGCTGCTGCTACAGGCGCAGCGCCAGTTGGCCCTTGCGCCCAGCGCGCAAGAATGAGTCTGCTGGCGCTATCAGTCAATCATGACCATGGTGGAATTGAGGGTCAGCCGGTCTGCCGACTGCAGGCGTATGCTGCCCTTGGCCTCCAGGGTGATGTTTCCGGCGCTGCGCAGTGAAATGCCGCTGGCCGACAGCTCCACCCGGTTGTTGTTCTGGTCTTGCAGAAAAATGGACCTGGCATTTTCGCTCAACACCACCTGGTTATTGCCTGGTGTCGTGATGGTGATGCTTCGGTCCTCCTCGTTGATCGCAATCTTGTGCGGGCAGGCAAAGGCTGTGCTGCAGTTTGCAGCGCCCAGGCCATTGAGCGCGCCGCTGCAAAGGCTGCAATGCGCGACCTCACCAAAGCGGGCCTCGGTCACCCATGTGTCTGCTTTGATACGGTGTTGCAAGGAACTGATGGCGACCTTGCCACTGAAACGCGCACCCACACCCACCAGATCAATCACGGTTCCCACCGTGGCTTTGGCGCTGCCTTTGAAATGCAGGTGGCCACTGATGTGCGCCGGGGTCTGCGCTGCGCCGCAGGCATGGCTGGCATCCATCTCGGCGCGAAAGGCATACAGGTCCTTGCCATAGGACACCGTGAGCTCCGCGTCGGAGTCGGTGTCGGGTGCATTGGCAAGAAACCCCTCTTCGTGGGCCTGCAACTCCTGAGCCTGCACCACCAAACGCACATCGCTGTCACCCACCACCTCTGCGGAATGCTTGGTAACCAGGCCATCGAACAAAATGTCCTCCTCGTCGCCATAGCCGGCCTTGATTTGCAGGTGCGCACCGGGCAAGAAGTGCGCCGTATCGCTGAGCAGGAAGACCTGCTCCGGTCTATCACCGCCCAGCAGTTCGAGCGTGGCGGTGGATGCGCGGTGAAGGCTGCGCTCCACGTGCAAGCTAGTCCATGAGATGGAATCGGTCAAGGTACTGCCACTGCTGAGCAGGCTGACCCTTAGCACGCCTTTCGCGTTGAATTCAGGTGATACAGACATGTGCTACTCCAAAAGCAACCTCGTGCCGCAATGGCAGGCTCAAAAGTTGCACAAAAATATTGATACGGACGCCCTTCTCACGACTCCATCGCATGCGACTCGGCCATTGGTAGCCGTTCGGCCCAAGCCGGTAACGAACAACTTCCCTTATGCTAGCCGCAAGATGCGGGGCTATAGCGCTCGCCTTGCAATTTCCCTACCTGTTTACCGGTAGTGGAATGCATTTATATATTTCTTGAGGCGCTGTATTCCATCCAACAAAATATGCTAGGTTGTGATGGGTTAAGGCCTATCTAAGTGGCGCAAATGGATAGCGCACCGTTGTGGTGGACGATTTGTACGCTGCGCAACCTGCGCCGGATGTGGGCCGCTGCCACAAGGCGGCTCTGCAATCCTGGGCTCAGGACCTCAGCATGGACTGCTGCAAAGTGATGTCAATGAACTCTGCGGGGCGGGCGATCGCCACCCGCGCCGTGATGCGCAGCACGCCTTCGCGCAGGTCTTGCTGCGTCATGGTCTCGCCCAGACCCACCTGCACGCTAAAGGCATCGTGCAGCACGGCACCAGCCAGACCCCCGCGCATCCAGACGCCCGCCAGTTCCTTTTGGAGCAGGCTTTTGAGCCTGCGCCAGGTCGGGGCGGTGTTGGGTTCATGCGCCATCGCCTGCGCGGCCAAGCGACAGGACTCCCGCAGCATGAGCTGGGTGCGGCGCATGTTGATGCGACGCCAGTCCGGGCTGTTGCCGTCGAGCGTGCGCGCGCCCCACACCAGCACCCCTTCGCCGTCAAAGTCGCGGATCGCGTTGATGAACTTGCACTCGGTGCTGGCATTGAGGTCGTCCTGGTCTTGCGATGACAGCTTGACCGCCACAGACCGCACCCCCATCAGGCCGACATTGGCCGGTGCCCTCCACACGCCCAGCGCTTGGTCCACCCTTGTGTACACACCGGCCATGGCGGCACTGGGCGGCAGCAAGTTGAGCTGGCCCTTGAGCTGCGCCATCAGCGCCTGGAAGACTGCGCTCATGGCGCGCAATTGCTGGCTGACCCGTGCCATCTGTACGCCGGCCTGGCGCGGCTTGTCCCACTCTGGGTTGGTGCTGTCGGCAGCGATCCAGTCGCCCAGCGTCTTGCCGGCGTCTTCGATCGCCTGCCACTGCGCCCACGCATCGGGCTGCGCGCTGGCGTGCGGCGGGTCTTTGGACACACCCGCTTCGCTGCGCAGCAGCTCCTGCAGCAAATCCAGGTTGGCAATCTGGGCGTGTCCCAAAGCGCTGTCGGCCACCACCTCGGTATGAAGCCAGGGGTAATAGGCAGCACCAAAGTCCAGGAACTGCGGGCCCAGTTGGCCGCGAAACGCCGCCACGCAATCGGGGCTGTCGTGCAGGGACTGGTGGCCGGCCCACAGGTCGAGGATGGCAAAGCGGTTTTTCATCACGCCGCAATGCTGCAGCGCCGCTTGCTGCACGCGGCTGCAGCAGGGCCGCGACAGCAGCACCGCCTCCGGAATGAGCAGCAAGGTGGGCTCCTGCTCCAGGGTCAGCTGCGCTATGCCGTCGATCAGGCCCTGTGCGTCCAGGCGGCTGGCGCTGTAGTCGCCCACCGACACCACATAGCAGGGGCCACCGCCATTGAGAAAAAAATGCCGCATGCTGTAGTACAGCAAGAAGCGCCCGCCCTCGGCGCCATCGGCTTGGCTCAGCAGGTATTGCTGCGCTGCTTGCCCGCTGGGCGGCACTGCGGCCACGACAAAGCGCGCCTGGGGCGCAAGGCCGAAATGCAGCTCAAACTCGGCCAGGCAGGCGATGCGCCAGGGCTTGTTGCGCAAGGTCTGGCCCTGCTGGCAGGCCCTTTCGGTATAGCCAACAAAGGCCGGCACCGCAGTGGCGGTGTGCGCGCGTTGCGCAACGCCAAGCGTGTCACCCATGGCGACGCTCACCCACTAAAGTACCCGCGCCTTGTCCCGCAGGGTCTTGAGTCGCGCTTCAATGGCGCGACGCTCCAGTATCTCGACGAGCTGAGCCTTGATGGCATCCAGCGCAGGGGCCTTGAATGGGCGCACACCTTCGACTTGCAAGACATACCAACCCAAGTTCAAATGCACGGGCTCCAAGGTGAAGCCGCCCTTGTTCAAGGGGGCCACCGCAAGCGCCACCGCAGGCAGAAAGTTGATGGGCAGCGTCCAGTTGCCCAGCCCGCCCTTGCTTTGGGTGGACACATCGATCGAATGCGCCTTGGCAAGCTCAGACAGTGGCGCGCCCGCGCGCAGTTTTTCGATCAGCAAGTGGGCCGTGGCTTCGTCGGCCACCACCAGGTGACGCAGCAAGACTTCCTTGTCGCCCATGCGCGCCACCTGTTGCTGGTACTCGGCATTGAGTTCGGCCTCACCGGCGAGCGCTTGGCCCAACACCTTTTGCTGCCAGGCCTGCGCCAACAGGGTTTGGCGGGCCAGCTCCGCCTTTTCCTGCACCCAAGGGGTTTTGTCCAGACCTTCCATGCGGGCCTGCTGCTCCATCAGCGCCAGATCGATCAACGCTTCGCGCACGCCAGCGCGTGTCTCCTTGCTGTCGGGCGCACCGCGTGCCAGTTGCTCGCGCAGCAACAGAACGGCCCGCGCGTTGGTTTGCACCAGGCCGTTGACCGTGACAAAGGGCTGCTCCAGGGTGGCCGGGGCACTCTGCGCCATGGCGCCAAGGCTTGCGAGACACAGGGTTGCAGCACCGGCTACTCGGCTCAGGCAATGGGGTTGGACTCTTTTCATGGGGAATGAATACTGTGTGACGAGCGCGCATGGGCGCTGGGTTATTTGAATAGCCTAATTCTTTGAGCCGCCCGCCCACTGGCCTCAGGCAGATGCATGCGAAAGCGACGACCGCAATTTGGCGACGCCCAGCACCTGTCGGAGCACGGGCCGCGTATCGGGCCGGTGGGCCATGGGTTCATCGCTGTCCCAGACCGGGATGGGGTTGCTGGTATCGGTGGGCAACTGGACATGGCGGCGCTTGCGAACCACGACACTGGGCGTGACGCTTGCCTTGCAAAATTGGGGGGCCTCGTGCGGCTTGACATAGCCGATGGCAATGGCGAATCGAATGGCGGCTTCAACCTGTGCTTGGCATAGGTTTTGCTCTTGCGAACCGTTCACCCGCACATAGGTGCCGGACTCGGTACGCGCCAATAGACCGAACTCCATGTCCATTCGGACGACGCCGATGATATTGAATTTCTTGGGCGCCGCGACATAGGCCATGAGTGTCTGGTGTCCCAGCAATACCTGCATGTGCTTATGCGACTTCACTTTGGCGTGTGTGTTCAACATTTTTTACTATTCCCCGTGACTTCATTGGTGCCAGACATTCCCCTCCCCGCATGTGCGGTCAACTATTTCTGTTGCCGCGCCGACTGAGATGCCAAAAAGGAGATCAGACGCATCTCTAGCTTAGGCGCACGCACAGGCGCCCTATCCCTTAAACCGAGTAGTCGGGCTACGTATATACCGGTAGTGAAACGGGACTTTTTGAGGCGTGCAGCAAAAAAAACCGCGTGAACGCGGTTTTTACTGATACCAACCCAACGGGGAAAACAGCTAGTCGGGGCGCTCGTTATTGACGACGTAGCGGGTCAAGGCAGCCACGCTGTGGCGGTCCAACTTGCGCATGATGTTGCGGCGATGCACCTCCACGGTGGAGACGGCAATCAGCAGCAGTTTGGCAATCTGGCTGGAGGTCTGCCCCGCGGCCACCAACTTGAGGACCTGGCGCTCGCGCTCGCCGAGTACGGCCGAGGCGCGCGCATTGCCCTTGCGGCCCAGCAACTCGTTGGTCACCACGCCTGCCACATCGGGGCAAAGGTAGACGCGACCGCTCAGGACCGCACGGATGGCGCTGAGCACCTCGGTGCTGGCCTCGGCCTTGGTGACATAGGCGCTGGCACCGGCGTTCATCATGTCCAGCACATGGCGCTGGTCGGTGTAAGCGGACAGGGCGACCACCTTAACGTCTGGCCACTTGTCCAGTATGGTGCGGGTTACTTCGATGCCGTTCATGCCGGGCAGATTGATGTCCATGCAGACCACATGGGGCGCGACGCTCTCTATCAGTGACAACACCTGCAAACCGTCGCCCGTCTCGCCGACAATGAGCCAGTCGATCTCTGCGCTCAAGACATGGCGAAGCAGCTCTCTGAGCATCTGGTGGTCGTCGGCAATTAAGATGCGAATTTTCATGCTGTCGGGTGCCTCACTGGCGTAACACATATGGATATCCTGGGTCGTGAAACACACTGGCCTGGTAGCCACAACACGCAGCACAGCTCTTGCACGCTGCCGCAACGACCGAACCTCTCCCCCCCGCAGTGTAAACGCAGGCACAGGCAGTGAAGCACAAGAAACACGGGAAGAAATCGGCCCCCCGAACGCCCGTGGGCGCAGCCAAGAGACAAACCAGCGCTGCTGGCAAAGAGCGCCCCATCCGCAGGGCAAGCCAGCGCGGCAGCGAAATGTACACTAGTTCGCACCCGCTGCCTGTGCCCTTCAAGCCAGACCGGTTTGAAGGGCATAGGCCCAAACGCGTGTACCGAAGCCCCATTGCAAAAAAAAAGTCCGCAATCACTACCGGTTAGTAGGTAGTGCAGTGGGCTAAACCGTGCCGTACCGGTAGTCCGTGGGGATACGATAGAGAACATTTTCGTATGCAAGAAGTGCAGGCATTGCCAAACCCCGCAATGCCTGCACGTTCGCCGCAAATCCGTTGCGCTCCTTACGAACGGCTCGATCAACCAATAATCGCTTGCTTTCTGGCCTGTTGCCTTCAGGTTTTCGGCCATGTTGGGACATAACAACCATTTATGAATCATCAACACAGCCCTCGCGATTTATCCACTGCAACCATCAGCGTGGAAAGGCGGCGCAGCGCGACGCATGAAGATACCGGCTTGATCAGCACCGTGGCCCTGCAAAGTGCCATATTCAATAGCGCCAATTTCTCCAGCATAGCCACCGATGCCAATGGCGTGATCCAGATTTTCAATGTGGGGGCCGAGCGCATGCTGGGCTACGCGGGGGCCGACGTCATGAACAAGATGACACCGGCCGATATCTCCGACCCCAACGAAGTGATTGCCCGGGCCAAGGCCTTGAGCGCGGAGTTGGACACGCCCATCACCCCGGGCTTTGAGGCATTGGTGTTCAAGGCCTCGCGCGGCATTGAAGACATTTACGAGCTCACCTATATCCGCAAAGACGGCAGCCGATTCCCGGCCGTGGTGTCGGTCACCGCGCTGCGCGATGCGCAGGAGGCCATCATCGGCTACTTGCTGATCGGCACCGACAACACCGCGCGCAAGCAGGCCGAAGAGGCCCTGATCAAGGCCGGCGCCCTGCAAAACGCC
>CAISLN010000070.1 GCA_903886275.1 uncultured beta proteobacterium
ATGCTATTCAAGGCAAGGGCGCAGAAGCAGGCCAGGTCCCCGAACTGGCCGCGCCCCAGATCGCCATCGCCAGCCCGGCAGGCATCGCCTGCACCACCCCCGGCACCACCCACCAGCACAGCGGCGCGCACCACGCCATCACCAGCGGCGCGCACTCCAGCATCAGCAGCAACAAGAGTCTGCTGGTGGTGGCCAAAGAAGCCGTGCGCCTGTTCGCTTACCAAAGCGGCATGAAGCTGATTTCTGCCAGCAGCGACGTCAACATCACCGCCCTTAAAACCAGCATCCACCTGCTGGCCAAGATGGACATCACGCTCACCTCCAACAGCATCGCGCTCACCGCCAGAAAGCAGTTGCTGGTGAACGGCGGCGGCAGCTACATGCAGTGGAGCGCGGGCCGCATCGAAGAAGGCACAGCCGGCCGGCGTGTGGCCCATGCCGGCACGCATCCGGTGGCGGGGCCGAAGAGCTTGCCGGTACCCGCTACCAAGTACCCCACGGGTATTTGCAAGGAGTGCATGGAAAAAGCCAATCTGCGCGCATCGGCCCTGACACCACGAACATGACTTACAGCCGCGCCAATTTTGAGTCAGAGTTCGCTGCCATTCGTGTGCGGGACATGCGGCAGTGGCTGGGCAGATGCGCCGATACGCCTGTGTTTGCCTTGGTCAATGCGGCACGGTGCGACGCGCAGGCGCTCGCCACGTTGTGTAGGGACAGTGGACTGGAAATGCTCAGCCTGTTTGATAACACGCCAGAAGAAGACCACGCCAGCACCGGCCCGCAGCTGATTGCCCTGCCCCCAAACAGCAGCGCAGATTTGCTGGATGCATTGGCATTGCAATGTGCGGTGAACGACGCCCTGAGTCTGATCGCCTCTCCCCAGCCGGTGTACCGGCTTGTGGCGCATCTTCAGTCCTGGCTCAATGGCGTGCTCGAAGACCAGACCGATGTGCTGGTGCGTTATTTCGACCCTCGCATCGGCTTTGATCTGATAGGCCTCCTGCCTGCAGCAGAGCGCCACGCATTTTTGGAGCCCTTTCGATTTTGGGCGAGCTGGAATGCCGGCTTCTCGCCCATCGTCATGACGGGTAGCGCTATGCGCTCGGCTACAGCGCGCACGCAACCACTGCCCATCAGCAAAGATGTGGCCATTGCGCTGGGCCGCATCAATACCCCCGACCTGATCCTGGGGCTTATCACCGAAGAAGACCTGGAAGACGGCGAACTCGACTCCATCGCCCCCGCACTGCAACGCCACATCGCGCAGCGGCAACTGGCGCAGGTGCAAGCTGCGGGCCTGTCCGCTTGGGCCGACCAGCGGTTTTGGGTCGGCATGGGTTTGCGCATCAACCCGATGTTGGGGGATGTCGAAACTGGGCGCAGATGGTTGGCCCGGGCCAAGCAAGACAAGCTAACTCTTTCAACCCTGCTCATCAATGAGCCTGAAGAGTTGTGGGAGCGTGCCAAAGCGCGCGCGCCGCAATCACTGAATGAACTGGCCCAAAACTTTCTGACAGCATTGAAGGCGCAGCCCCCCGGGCCGGCGATGACACCATGAACAAGACTACGGTAAGCAACACGGCCGCATCGGCCAGCAAGGGGCAGTCCACAAAGCCAGGCTGCACCGACTGCGAAACCCTGCCAGACGTGCATGCAGTCATCCTGTATCCCAGCCTGGGCACACCCTTGGTGCTGGCGCCGGGGCAAACCCACTGCAGCATCATCATTGCGACCAGCGACACAATGGGCGCCATTTCAATGGATACCAAAGAGATGCTAGCGCGTAGCCTTAAAGACCTGGATGAATCAATAGCCAGCACTGGAGTCGTCCCAGCGAAAGCCCGGCCAGCAAAATTGAAAGAGGATGAAGCCACCACCCTCTATAGGGCGGTCGATCGGCATTTGCGGCTGACCAAAATGTCAGAAAAAAAGTTAACCGATGACACCACCCAAGGCACCCTCTTTGCTGACGCAAAGAGCTACGCCGCTGCCAAAGCGGCAATTACAGGCCGCTACCTAGGCCACATCACTCAGCAGTTGCCCTTCACCACCAAGGACGCATCGGGTGCGGTGGACATGGCCTTTACCCTCTCGCCGCATGCGGTCAAGCTTTACCAAGCACACGGGCATGTTTTTGAGGTGGTGCTTGACCTGAGTGCAGCGCCCTTTAAAGCTATCAGCGATGGCGAATTCATGTCCTTTGCCTGGATGGTCAAGCAGGCCAAGCCCAGTGCCGATTTGCCCGGAACCCACGCGCATTGCAACGATCTGGCGATTGCCAAATTTCGCAATGAACAATCCAAGGTAGACCACTTTGGCACATGGAAAGAGTTCGATCTGTCGGCCCCCTTGCGCCAAGGCATGCCGGCAGCCAAGGTGGCCAAAGAAAACGGCATCTGGAGCTGGCACCCCGTCATCCGGTCCAAGGCGCAAGGTCAACTCAAGCTCGGCCATCTGTCTGACGTGCACGTCAACATCCGCCAAAACGTCTTGGCAGAGTCCACGGCCTGCATTCTGGAAGGTGCGTCCGATGCCAAGCCGGTTGGCGACAAAGTATCCAACTGCATGGAGGCACTCAAGAACCTGTTCGAGCAGTTTGGCAGCGGCGATACCAAGGCAGACGCGCTGGTCATCACCGGCGACCTGATCGACTTCAACCGCAACCTCTGCCCCACCAAAGCGCAAGGCACTATCGAAAAGCAGTGGTCGGCCTTTAACGTGATCAACAACGTCATGGATCACAGCGTGTACCCCCGTGGTCAGGACGACATGCTCATGTTCAGCTTGGTGCGCTACGCCTACACCAACCTGCAACTGCCGGTGTTCATGACCACCGGCAACCACGAGGCTTACCAGGTGCCCTACGGCATCAGCCCCCGGGTGGAGGTGGTGCGTGACGTGGCGGGACGGGGTCTAACTGAATCTGTGGGTCTGACATTCTCCGATGTGGTGCGAAAGATGAGCGCCAAGGAAAAAGAAAGCCTCAACGCATATGCCGAAAATAAAGCCAACCCCGGTATCTCAGCCGACCACAACATGACCCTCTTTGAGGCCACGCTGGCCTATGGGCCTACGTACGCCCAAGTTATCTTGACGGAGAACTTCCACAACAGCCAATTCGACTGGTTCTATGCCCTCTTCACTCCGCTGACTAACTGGTGCGTCCATTACGGCGCAAGCCCTGAGAAACCCCGGCAAGCGTTGGTGGGGCTAGGCTGGGGGGATGCCGAGAACTACAAAAATGCGGGCAACCTGAACCCGCTTGACAGCGACAACCAGGGCCTGGGCATCTTGCCCCGCAGTGTGGACGGCATCAGCGAAGCACAAAAACAAATCCTTATCCACGCACAAAATCGCAAAGCCCAAGGCAAAGCCAAAACCATAAGCGTGTTCAGCCACTTCACCCTCATCAACTACGGTGGCGACGTCGCACTCAACGCCAAAGGGGCCAGCCTTCCGGTAGCAGACGGCGCGTTCGAGTCTTACAACACCGGCACCTGCCAGAAAAACCAGAAGTGGTATTTCACTGAATGCATCAACGCACAAGGCAAGGCTGTGGACTACCACTTCAGCGGTCACAGCCACCGTGCGGGCGTCTACCTGGGCGACATTCGCAGGTCGGGGCGCAACAGCACAGGGGAGCCTCGCTTTGACATCAGCAGCGCCTTTGAACCGGTCACCACACCCTTTGGCCTGGGTCCGGTTGGACAGACGGCACTGCTTGTGAGCAGCTCCGGTGGCCCCGTGGGTGTGCAGAACTATGCGGGCGAACTGCAGGTGGGCGGCGACAGTTGGACCCTGCGCCCGCCCTCGGGCACCCTGTTAGATCCCAACCGCCACACCGTGCAGCGCGTGGCAGTCAACACGGTGAAGGTGCCCACAGCCAAGCCGCGCCTGTGTGTGGCGCTGGACTATGTGCATTTGAGCAAGCCTGATTCCTTGCAGTTTACGCAGCAGCTTCTTCGTGCGGAAAAGCTCCCCGATCTGTGGAAGCTGGAGCTGACTTTGGCTAAGAACTTTTTAGACATCCACTGCATTGAGGGGGTAAAGTTTTGGGTGTATCAAAAAGGGGACGAGGGTACCAAGGGTAAAAGAAGCTCGGCTGGCTGGGTGCAGATTGATCCCAGTTACACAACCACAGCCCAAGGCGCGGTTATCGAGTTCACAAAAGAGCACACCGCGTTGCTGAATACGCTATGGGTGGAAGCGCCACATGCCAAGGTGGTGTCGCCGATGTTTGCGCAAATCAAGCTGCGCGAGCCCAGCAACCCCAAGCTATCGACCAAGCTGTGGGCCAGCGACATGAACTGCACAGACCCCTGGATATTTCCAGTTCAACTCAAGGTCACCTTTACACCCAATCAGGGTTCTGGGCCTGCGTACATGTACAAGCTGGAGCGACCTAGCGGTGAGCATGGGGAAATTCCGGATTGGAAGTGGCTTCATAAAACTTATGGGAAGTATCCGGATATTGGAGAAATTATTGGCGCGACTCAAGCTACGCCTAAGACCCGACCATGAATCGACGTCACCTTATACAGGCCCTGAGCCTGCCCCTGATAACCCAGCCCCTTATTGGATGCACCTTCATGGATAACAAAAAATCGATTTCTCAATACGGCAAAGTATTCGAGTACCTAAAAGACCCCGATCTGCGCGTTAAGGAAATGGGCGAACAGCTCATGGAAGTTAAAGGCGCGTTGGTCAGTGGTGTGCAGTTCAAGGGCATCGAATGGAAAGAAATTCGCTTTATCGATTGTGACTTCACAGGGTCTTACGAGCTAAAGCTAGCGGCGCTAAAAAACTGTTCCTTTGAAGGTTGTCGGTTTGCGGGGCTGTTTGGCTTTGGATTGGCCAAAGACGTGTACTTTAATAAGTGTGTGGTGCGTGGAAATGGCGAGTACGGTTTGCATACAGATACGGGAAGCACTAATGTGGTTTTTGAGAACGGCGACTTCCGTAGCTTTGACGCAAACAATAATAATTGGGGCTTTCTGTTGATGCGAGGAGAAGCTAAATACATCAATTGCTATGCCAAGTGGTTTAGCTTGCGGGGTCACGAGAGATTGGATATCGATCGTTGCCGCCTTCAAGATTGTGAAGTCGCGGGTGCCGACCAAAAGAACCACCCCCCCGTCACCATCATCGACACCGAACTCCTGGGCACCACCGACATGGTGTCCTCCCACATGTCCAGCCTGACCATGCGCAACTGCACGGTGGGTGAGTTGGATTTGAGCCAAGCGCGTGTCAGCGGCGATGTGCTGATTGAGAAAGTGGAGGCTGAGCAGCTTAATCTTGGCTTTTACACCGCAGGAAAAGTAACTTTGCGCAATTGCAAAGTAAGAGCTCCAGACTATGTTAAGTCCAGCTTGAACACGGCGGTCGATAGTGTGGATCAGTTCATTGCTGAAAACTGTACCTTCCAAGGTAAGCCAGCGAGCATTGGCCCAGGCGTTGCTTTACGCGATGACCAATGGTCTGTAATTCCGCAAAATAGGCTGACCCGATTTACGAATTGCGCGATGGAAGTACTGGGTTCTGCCTGGACCGAGAGCCAGGACCTTCGCATAGAGCAATGCACCATCAGCAGCGCCGACTTCAGCAACAGCCGCATCGGCCATCTGCAGATACAAGGCAGCACGATTAGCCAAAAGCTGGACTTGCGCAACACCCGCATCCAGACTCACAGCATCAA
>CAISLN010000071.1 GCA_903886275.1 uncultured beta proteobacterium
CCCCCCCAAATAGGGACCTGGCAAGCTTGCGCCAAGGCCTGTATGCCGAGCACCGGTTCAGCGAATCCGGGCGCCAGCGCCTGATGGTCTTGCGCCCCGGAGCCAACGCAGGGCCCTCTGCGCACCACATGAACGCTTGGCTGGCACTGGTCTTTAGTGGGCTGCTGTGCGCCACCTTGCTGTACTTTATGGGCCGGCGTGAGACGCAGGACCAGTCCTTGCGCCAGTCGAATAGCTCGCGCCAAGAGGAGGCCGACTTCACCCGACAGTTGCTGGAGCAACTGCCGATTGGGGTGGCGGTGCGCAATTTGCAAGGCGATGTGCTGCAGGCCAACCCGGCCTTTTGCGCGCTGCTGGGGCGCACCCTTGCGCAAACAGTAGGCATGGGCAATGCGCAAATAACGGTCGCTGAATGTGCGGATCTGGATGCTGCGCAAACCCAAATCCTTGAACGCACGGGAGCCTATGGGCCCTACGAAAAAGAATACCTGCAGATGGACGGCAGCCGCGTGCAGGTGATGGTGCGCGGGATACGCGCGGAGTGGCATGGCCAGACCGTTATCTTGTCGGTGGCATCGGACATCTCGGCCCGCCGCAAATCAGAGTTCCGTATGGCCCAGTCGCAAAAGATGGACGCCATTGGCCAACTGACCGGTGGCCTGGCCCACGACTTCAACAACATGCTGGGTGTCATCATTGGCCAACTTGACCTGCTCAGTGGCAGTCTGAAGGGCAATGCTGCGGCACAAGTCAAGCTGGAAATTGCCTTGACGGCTGCGCTGCGGGGTGCCGACCTGACCCGCGCCTTGCTGGCGGTGGCGCGCGCGCAAGCCATCCGCACCGAGCCTACCGACCTCAACAGCCGGCTTCAGGAACTGCTGCCCCTGGCACAGCACACGGCGGGTAACGCGATTGAGGTCCGCCTGACGCTGGTGGGCCAACCGGTGGTGGAAATCGATCCCGGTGGCCTGGCCAGCACCGTGCTGAACCTGGTGCTCAATGCCCGCGATGCCATGCCCGAGGGTGGCCAGCTCACCCTGGCCACCCAATTGATCACCATTGATGCGAACCAGACCCAAACGACGCTAAGGCCCGGGCAGTACGCCGCGCTCAGCGTCAGCGACACGGGCTGTGGCATGTCCGCCGAAGTGCTGGCGCGGGTGCTCGAACCCTTCTTTACGACCAAGGAGCGGGGCCGCGGCACCGGCCTGGGTTTGTCCATGGCCCATGGCTTTGTCCAACAATGTGGCGGGGATTTGCGCATTTACAGCGAAGCCGGGCATGGCACCACGGTGCGCCTGATGTTGCCAATCGCAGTGCAGCCAGCGCAATCTGCCACAGCTTTGACGCAGGTGGCTGCAGCCGCCAATGCACCGATGCCACGCGGCATGGAACGCGTGCTGGTGGTGGACGATGAACTGGAGCTGCTGGCCATCACCGCCACCTGGCTCAAGGACCTGGGCTACGAGGTCACCCCTTGCATGTCACCGGCCTCTGCACTCGCCGCCATGCAAGACGGCGTCACTTCGGGCCACCCCTACGCCTTGTTGGTGACCGACATCACCATGCCCGGCATGGATGGCTTTGCGCTGGTGGGCGCCGCAAGGGCCATAGACCCCTCGCTGGCCCTGATTTACACCTCGGGCTTTGCCGATGTGGCAAGCCGTGGCGCCACGCGCTTGGCTGGAGCCGTTCTTGAAAAACCGTTCAGGCAAGCCGCCCTGGCCGCACTGGTGCGCCAGACACTGGACCACCCCTTGGAAGCCACAGCATGAATGCCCTGCGATGCGTTGCGATTCTGGACGACGATGTCGCCATGTGTGACTTCATGCGCGAAGCCATCGAACAGGCCGGTTACCGCACGGTCTCCTCTCACGACGGGCGCGAGTTGGCCCATTTGCTGAGCGCGCAACCGGACCTTTTGGTGCTGGACCTGGCCATGGCGCACCTGGACGGCATCGAGGTGATTCGCCAACTGGCGGCGCTGCGGTATGCGGGCAGCCTGTTGCTGGTGACTGGCCACAGCGTCTCGATGTTGCATTCCGCCAAGATCTTGGCGGAGTTGCAGGGGCTGCGGGTGGCGGGCGTGTTGACGAAGCCGATGCGCGCAGAAAGTTTGCTGGCCTTGGTGCAAGCGCCCGAGCCAGCGGCTGTGCGGGCGCAGGCGCGCGCGCCCATCGGTCTAGAGGACCTGGCCAGAGGCCTGCAGAACAAGGAGTTGGTGTTGCACTACCAGCCCCAGGTCAGGCTGGCCGATGGGGCGTGGACCGGCGTGGAGGCCCTGGTGCGCTGGCAGCATCCACAGCACGGCCTGTTGTATCCGGATGCCTTTATCCCCTTGGCCGAAAGCGGCGGCCTGTCTTTGGCGCTGACCCAGCAAGTGATTGAAAGGGCCTTGACCGAGTGCGCCATCCCACAGCACCAACGCGGGGGCACGCTGTCCATCAATTTGCCTCCGGTGGCCATGACCGACCTGGCCTTTCCGGAGCTGGTTATGGCGGCGGTGGCCAGGACGGGTTGTGACGCAAAGGAGCTGATTTTTGAGGTGACAGAGACCTCGGTGCCGGTGGACCCCACCCGGGCGCGCGATATTTTGACGCGCCTTAGACTCAAGGGTTTTGCCTTGTCGATTGACGATTTTGGCACCGGTCACGCATCCCTTGAGAGTTTGCAAAACCTGCCCTTTAGCGAACTCAAGATCGACCTGGGCTTTGTGCGTGTGGCCGAGACCGACACCTCGGCGCGCCTGATCGTCGAGAGCTCGATTGCACTGGGGCGCGAGCTGGGCCTGGTCGTGTTGGCCGAAGGGGTTGAAAACCAAGCCCTGTGGCACTGGCTCAAAAAGGCCGGTTGCGAACTGGCACAGGGCTATTTCATAGGCCGACCCATGCCCTACGAAAAGCTGGCGCTGTGGGACGCCGAGTGGGAGGTGCGGCGCTTGGGCTTGTGCTGAAGC
>CAISLN010000072.1 GCA_903886275.1 uncultured beta proteobacterium
AACTCAAATTCAACGGCAACACCGGGCCAGCCACATCGGGGGTTTGGCCGGTCACGCGTTGCAAGCCGGAGATGACGGATTTGAGCTCGGTGTTTAGCTGGTCGATACGCCCCAGCGTTGCAACGGTGCGTTGCTTGGGACTCCCCTCATCGTCGCGGTAGGCGGTAACGAGTTGGACGTATTGATTGGGTCCGCGACGGGTTAGCTTGATGAACACGCCACTACTTTATCACAGGATTTTGCGACTGGTAAAAGACTTAGAAATTCACAATCGCGCCATTACAAAATTTCAATTTCTAAAGCTCAGATCGTTGATTCCATTGAGATTTGTGGCGATTGGGGTGGATTAGCTGTCGAACCCGGGAGCAAGGCGTCGCCAAGCTTTTTGAAGAAGTAAAGGCAATGGTTCGGGAATTACCTGACCGTATTGACGACAAAGCGCGATCCACTTCGCGCCGAGTACCAGGACGATCACTAAGGCGCATGCATCCCAAAATACTAGATGAGATGCTATTTACATCGTCATCTGACCGAAATAAAAAGGCCGCCGCTCTACTTATGGCATTGTCGTTTGCACGGGATGACGCACCTTGGCTCTATGAAGTTGGGAAAGAAATATATAGAGCGATGGCGATAGGTGATCGACATGCGGTCGGCGTGGCACATAAGCAGTTTCAGATAACTATGGAAATGATGATGCATGGGCCGTGGCGTCGAGATTTATTTAGAGATGATGAAGAGTCCTTCATGATGGCGCGATACCTACCAGAATTCGTAGAACGAGCTGTTGGTGAATACTTAGCGTCCTCTCCAATCCGCAAGCGGTCAAGCAACCCAAGTGAAAAGGCTGAAGGTGAGGCATAGCTTCAGCGTTATGTTGAGGAATTACCTCTACAGGCATCAAGACTTGGACTGTAATTTTTTTGCACAAAGCAGTAGCACCAAAAAGTGCTATTTTTGCAGCCCAGTTATTTATCATGACGAGTACTTTCTCAAAATTAATTTTTGAACATAGCCTCCTGATACCATGCAGGCCGCCCTTTTCACCCCCGGCTACGAAGGCCTGACCATTGAAGCCTTCATCACCCGCCTGCAAACCGCGCAGGTAAAGACCATGGTGGACGTCCGTGGGTTGCCCCTGTCGCGCAAGAAGGGTTTTTCAAAAACGGCTTTCTGTGCGGCCTTGGCAACGCACGGCATTGCCTATCTGCACACACCCGCCTTGGGTTGCCCCAAACCCATCCGCAACCTATACAAGGCGGATGGCAACTGGCAAACCAACACGCGCGATTTCTTAAAGTACATCCAGACGCAAGATGCGGCCTTGCGCGAGCTGGTGAAGATTGCCCAAGCCACCCTGGCCTGTTTGGTGTGTTTTGAGGCGGACTTTTCCACCTGCCACCGCACGTATGTGGCCCGCGCCGCACGCCAGGTGGACGGGCCAACGGTGATGCACCTGACCGCTCAAGCAGCGCTGCCTAATGTGGGTTATCAACAGGTGGCTTGGCGGGTGGACCGCATCTGGGGTGAAGAGTCCGTCCGGCGCCTTGCCAGTGTTGACGCGGGTCGCAGCCAGACCTTTTCGGCAGACGAGGTCTTTCGACAAGACTGATCTTGGCAACAGCCGCTTCGCAGCAGCACCACGCTACGTCTTGCCAGACAATCCATCCACCGCCCGGTACGCTTGATGCGGATCGCTCGGCTCGTTCGGGTTGGTCATGGTCAACCGCTCATTTCGCATCAGCGGGCGCAGATAGTTGTTGCGCACATAGCGTGAATGCCGTTGCAGCAAAGTCGCCAGCTCTTCGGCTCGCCAGTCGCGCAAGCGGCAGATTTCCACAATGGCGTCACACACTTCGCCGGGCGGATGGCGTTGCCCGATGGCGCCTATTCTTGCCGCAAGTGCGCCAGGCAGTTCGTTTAGCAGGGCTTTGCGTTGCGCATCTTGCTCGTTGGCGCGCGTGGCAGACAGGCTGTCAGGCCTGGTAGATAGCGCATCGGCCTTGGTAGATAGGCTGTCAACCTTGGTAGATAAGCCGTCCGACTCACTAGATAAGGCCTCGGGGTTACTGGATAAGCCGCTATCCAGCAACCTGTCTGCCGGTACGTAGTAAGTGGCCGACCCACGCCCTTTTTGCGCCAGCAGCCCGGCATCGCGCAGGCGGCGCAGGGACTGGCTGGCGGTCAGGGTATCGACCTTGGTCAGCTCGCGGTAGGTGCCGTTGTTGAGGGCGCCCGCCTCGCGCACCACGATCAGGGCTTTGGCCTCGTCCTCGCTCAGGTGCAGGTCTTTGAACTGGGCCAGCCAGGCAATGTCTTCGGCCCCCAGAAAGTGGTGGAAAAAGTAGCGCGCCACAAACTGGTCATTGCCCCGGTCGGACTCAAACAGGGGTGGTGTCAGGCCGGCCTGCTCCATGCTCTCGCGCATGACGCGGATGCCGCTGCCTTTGGTTTCGGCCAGCCGGGTGTCGTACAGGGCGGAGGCAATCTTGGGGTTGCGCAACTGGGAGCCGGGCTCGCCCAGATGGTCTGGCGATTTGAGCGAGAAGCCGGGGTTGCGAATTTCCAGCCGGTTGGCGTAACGGATGATTTGCACCGGGCTGTGGCTGCGGTAACTGCGGTGCATCAGGGCGTTGACCAGCGCCTCGCGAATCACCCGCAGAGGGATGGCGGGTGTGTCGCGCCGTTGCAGGTCGCCTTCTTCCAGCGCAAAGCCCTTGGGCAGGTCGTCCAGGATGGCGGCTTGGGCGCGGCGGATCAGGCGAAACAGCGGGTCGCGCAGGTCGGTGGTGTCAAAGCGCCGGTCGGGGTGCGGCACCCATTCCCGCCCAGGCACGCGGATGTAGTCCACCCGCATCATGGGGAAGCAGCGCCGCAGCGCCACCGGTTTACCGAACAACATGAGGCCGGCCGCGGTAGGCTGCCACGCCGCTTGTGGGTTGCGCCGGATGCAGCCCAAGGATTGCAGCAGGTCTTCGTCGCTCCAGCGCAGTTCTTCGGCATCGGGGTTGGCCTCGGCGCGGGACTGGCGGTAGTCGGCAATGGCTTCGGGTTGCAGGTCGTCCAGGGTGGCATCGGCGACCAGGGTGGAGTCAAAGCTTTCGGTTTGGCGGCCTTGGTAAAACACGGCCAGGTCGTCGTCGGTGCAGTGCTGGTCGGTGCTGCTGATGCGTCGCAGTGCCCCCTTGGGGAGGCCCTGGGCCTTGAAGTAGATCGGTTTGTCTTGTGGCTGCGCCTCGGGCACATGCACCACCAATACGGCTTTGTCGTGAATGGTTTCGGTGGTGATCTCGACGCGCACCGGTTGGTTAAAGGTGTTGCGGCATTGGGTGGCGATGTCGGTGCTGATCTTTTCCGGCTGGTCTATGCCTTCCACCTCGTAAGCCGGAAACAGCGCCTGCTCTTCGCGCACCACGCCCAGCAGCAACCAGCCGCCGCCCAAGCCCGGCTCGTTGGCAAAGGCGCAAATGGTTTCCAGAATGGACTTGCCGACTTCCGAGGCGCGTTTGGCCTCGATGTGCTCGTTTTCATCGAGCAGGTTGAGACTTTCCAGCAGTTCTAGGGCGGTCATGGGATGAGCGCTGGCGTCAAAACTCCAGCTCCAGTTTTTCAGAGAGTTGTGTCAGGTCCTGCAGGGCCTGTTCTGACGCACCCTGCGCGCGGGCGGCCAGATTGCACTTTGCTTTGTCCCATGGCACGGTTTGGCCGGTGGCTTGGATATTTTCCCAGCGCGCTTGGCCCAGCGCATGGAAGGCTTCGTCGTGCTCGACTTGTTCCACCGTCTGGGTGATGGCGTCCAGAGCGAAGGCATGGGCCGTCTTGCCGGCACGCTCGGCTGCGGCCGCCACACGGGCCTTGAGTTCGTCGTTCATGCGGATAGTGGTGGTGGCCATGCTGCGTGCTCCTGCGGATGGGGAATCGTAGCGCTTTTGTACTGTCCGATGTGTGGCTACGTGGCGCACGTATGTTTGCGACGGTATCAGCCTGCTTGCTGCTGAACTACGATGCAATTGCCCGTGAGGCGAAGGCTTACCCTTAAAGGATTTACATGCGCAAAGAATACGATTTTTCCGCCGCTAGCAAGAACCCCTACGCAGCCCAGCTCAAAAAGCAAATCACCATCCGGCTCGATGAGGAATCAGTCAACTACTTCAAGAAGATTTCTGAAGAAGTGGGCATGCCGTATCAAAGCCTGATCAACCTGTACCTGCGCGACTGCGCGGCGACCCAACGCAAGCTGGATTTGAGCTGGAAGTAGCAATCCCATGGACTCCGCACCCGCCTACGAGGGCCTGACCACTCGTGAAATCGCCGACCACCTGAACAACGCCCACAAGGAGGGCCACGCCTGGGGCGACATGGCCATCCTGTGCCACGACTACGCCAGCATGGACCTGTGTGCCGATGCCCTGCAGCAGCAACGCAGCGCCTGGTGATCGGGGTGGGTGGGGATGGAGGGTTTGGAAAGAGGCTCGGATCATGACAACCGAATCGCGTCACCTTATTTGTCGCAATACTCCTTGCGCGCCACTTTAAGTGGCGCGATACTGACGCTATTCCACCAAAAGCCAGAACCCGTGCCACGAATGACGCCCCAAACGGAGCTTGACCAACTGCTCGCGCTGATTGCTGAGCAACCCGATGGGTTGGGTATAGACGCCATTGCGCAGTTGTTGGGCGACGGCCTAAAGCGGCGCACCTTGCAGCGTCGGTTGGCCGCTTTGGTGGCGCGGGGGCAGGTTCAAATCGTGGGCGCGGCGCGGGCGGCGCGTTATGTGCGCACTGCGCAGGTCGTTGCTAGAACTCTGTCTGCCCATGAGGGAGCGGACACAGTGCATGCTGTGGTCGAGGTTTACGTGCCAACCTCACCAGAAGGCGAAGCTATCAAAGCCTACGTGCGCCAACCGCGTGCCATGCGAGCGCCAGTGGGTTACAGGCAAGCGTTTCTGGAGCAATACCACCCCAATCACACCGCCTATCTCCACCCAGGTTTGCGGGACCAGTTGCACGCCATGGGCCGAGCGCGCACCGAGCAAACACCGGCTGGCACCTTTGCGCGTGACATTCTGAACCGCTTGCTGATTGACATGTCTTGGGCCTCCTCCATGCTGGAGGGCAACACCTACAGCAGGCTCGACACCGAGCGGCTCATCGAATTCGGCCAAGCCGCCGAGGGCAAGGGCGCGCTGGAAACCCAGATGATCCTGAACCACAAACAGGCCATTGAATACCTGGTGCTCGACCCCGCTCACGCCCAGGTGACGCCTGACTGCATCGTTGCACTGCATGCTTTTTTGTCAGATGGCTTGATGGCCGACCCCACAGCGGTGGGCCGCCTGCGCCGTCGGGCGGTAGAGATTGGTGGCAGCGTGTATTTGCCGGTGGCCTTGCCGCAGCGGCTGGAGGAACTGTTTGGCATCGTCATGCAGATGGCTGCGGAAATTGACGACCCCTTTGAGCAGGCATTCTTTCTGATGGTGCATTTGCCCTATCTGCAGCCGTTTGAGGATGTGAACAAGCGCACCTCCAGACTGGCGGCCAACATACCGCTCATTCGCCATAACTTGTGCCCGCTGTCCTTCATCGACGTGCCTCAGGCAGCCTATGTGGACGCGATGATGGGTGTGTACGAACTCAACCGCATCGAGCTGCTGCGTGATGTGTTTGTGTGGGCCTACGAGCGCTCATGCCAGCAATACGTGGCAGTCAAGCAGAACCTGGTGCCGCCCGATATTTTTCGCCTGCGTTATCGCCAGGCCTTGAGCGACGTGGTGACGGCCATTATTCAAAACGACGAGGCCGTAACCAGTGCTGCCGTGAATGCCAGGCTGCCGTCCACGGTTGCCGCTGCTGATGCGGCCCATTTCACCCAACTGGTGCTGCAAGAGTTTGCTGCCTTGCACCCCGGAAACGCGGTGCGCTTTGGTATCAGGCCTTTGGTGTTTGCTGCTTGGAAGGAAAGGCATGGTGGGGCATGAGTGAATTGGCATCACCGTGGTCGAGTACCTGATGCCTGTGTGCCCGACAGCAACGGCTTTCTGGTAGAACGCTGCACGCCCATGGCGTCCATTCAACGGCAGCACCATCGGCTTCACCATGGATTCGCCCGAGCAGGCAGATGCGTTTCACGCCGCTGGCGTGGCCAATGGCAGCACCACCTGCGAAGACCCGCCCGGCTGGCGCGATGGCTCGGTGGGCAAGCTCTACCTGGCCTACCTGCGCGACCCAGACGGCAACAAGCTATGCGCCTTGTACCGCCCGCCCAAGGTGTAGTTGCTACGAAGTAGGCACGTCTAAACGCGCTACGCACTGACGGTGTAAATTCAGGCCAACGCGTAACCAATTGAGGTATCACCATGCACATCAACGAAATCATCCAAGAAGGTAAGCACCTGGGCAACACACGTTGACTGCGTGGTTGCCTTGGTGGCAGGAAGTCTGCGTTAAGTTTTCGCTGGCTGCCAGCGATGTGGCAGCAGTTCTTCGATCTGGCTGTTCTTGTGTGTTGGCAGACGAG
>CAISLN010000073.1 GCA_903886275.1 uncultured beta proteobacterium
GCGCAAGGCCGGTGCCCAGACCGTGGCGCAGGACGAAGACAGCTGCGTCGTCTACGGCATGCCGCGCGAGGCCATCAAACGCGGTGGCGTGGCCCGCACCCTGCCCCTGTCGGCCCTTGGCCGCGAGATCATGGCGCAGCACCGGTACTAAAGCATCACTGCGATGCCTGTCAGTCTGATGCGTCACCCAGCATCAGGCGAGCGTCAACGGCCTCGACGGTCACCTGGTCCCTGCTGTCTGCATCGACCACCGAATGCAGGCTGGCATAGGACACACGCCATTGCCCGGGGCTGCATTGCAATGTCACCGTCTTGTCGTTGAGGCGAATAATCTTTCCGCTTCGATGGTTCTGGTCCCGGTCGATAAATCCGACCACATCGCCAATGGCCACTTCGTTGCGTCCCAGGCCCTTGGACTTGTTTTCGCGGATCTGCACGTCCGCACCTTCGAGGTTGATAGCGGCATAGGAAATCAGCCAACGCTTGCCGTCCTGCGCATCCAGAACAACGACCTGTTTGCGGCGCATTTCGAGCAACCGTCCACATTTGAGCCCATTGGCCTGGGGGTCGAAATACTGCACCTCGTCGCCCAGCTTCAAACGGGCTTGAACCGATTGGGTCCAGCGCGGATCGGCCAACACCCGGTCTATCGCTGCGCGCATGCGGTAAAGCTCAAAGGCCGAAGCGCTATGGAATGAATGGATGATGTCTGAGAAATTCATGCCTTGATTGTCTGCGCATGGGGCGCTTGTTCCATGCCGATATCTTCTGCAACCGGACTGTTCGTCAACTGCAAACAGCCTCCCCGCCCTGTCCCGGTATCAAGCCGCTCCTTTGGTAGGCGCGTTGGGCGCGTCAATGCGCTTGCCGTTGATCAACCAAGTTTGCAAAGCCAGCTCCATCAAAATGCCCTGGCGCTTGTTCACCGCTTCTGCGTCCCATTGCGTGAAGATATGGCCCAGGTCCGCCTTGATGCGGTTGATGGCCGTGTTCTGACCAATGCCATAGGCCGGGTCGAGCAGCTTGGTGGTCTCAACGCTGGACTTGGCATACTCGCCCAGCTTTTGGCCAAACCAACCAACGGCCAGGTCATTGAAGTTGTTGACCGCCTGGTTGATGCTGCTCTCCAGCAGGGTCACGTTGCCTAGCCGGTAGACCAAGGCCGCGTAGGCCTCCGCGTTGGCAGCACAGGTCACAGGAATGTGGCCGCCCTTGGGTGTCTGCGGAAAGATGTGCTCCAGCTGAAAGGAGTCAATCGTGGTCAGCCCCTTTAGTGGCGCATTTGCCTGGCCCAGCACGGTGTTCTCGATCCGGCCCAGTACATAGCGCACCCGGTACAGCGGGTCAAACGCCGAATGCCGCAGCGTGAAGAAGGTCTGCTTGAATTCTGCAGCCCGCTCTTGCAAATACGGCAACAAGGTGGCATTCACGGCTGCGGCAATCAACTTCTTGTCGCACAGGCCGCGTAGGTTTGCCGCCCACTGGGCGAACAATCGCTCGTTGTACTTGGCCTGGATACCCAGCGTGTTGCTGTAAAAGTAAAAACTCTCGATCTGGTCGCCGACACCAGCCGGTCTGATCGTCAACAAAGCGGCGCATCAGGCCATGTAAGAAGTCATCCGAAGGCTCGAAGCCGGTGACCAAAAACTGCTGCAAGCCTTGCTGGATGTCGCGGGCTAAAAGGGATGGGAGCATGGTCTCAATGTTCTATTTATTCGTGTTTACTGAGGAGCATCAGGCATCTGCGCCCGCTGGACGTGGTGTAACCATTTCACTACAATTGCCAGCATGCCAACCATGCACAAAGAGAGCGACTGGGCGATTCGGGTCAATGGCGACGAGCCACACCCACTGCAGCATGTCCATGTCGGTTTCAGAGACGGCTCACGCGTTTCGGTGTGCATTGAGACGGGGCGCGTGCTGGTGGGCAGCATTCGGCCACCGGCACGGTTGGCACCGGCGCTGCAGTGGATTGCAGCGCACCAGGAAGAACTTTTTGCAGAGTACAGGAGGCTGAACCCATGAAAAACCCACCCAACATCCAAGCCGCTCGCGTGATTGCGCCCGGCCTGATTGAGCTGGTCTGGAGCACCGGCGAAACCTTGAAAGTCAACCTGGCCGACCTGCCCAAGCGCAATGCGGCCTTTGCCAAACTGGCTGACCCCGCCTTTTTTGCCCAGATGGAGCTTGACGAATGGGGCCACGGCATAGGCTGGCCAAGCGGCTTGGACCTGGGCGCTGACCGGCTCTACGAGTTGAGCCGCGAACAGGCCGGATTGCCCACTGCCAGCGAGTTTGAGGCGTGGATGGAACGTAACCATCTGTCGCTGACGGTGGCCGCCGAATCGCTGGGCATGACGAGGCGCATGATTGCGCACTACCGCACCGGCAGCAAACCCATCCCCATCGTGGTGGGTTTGGCTTGCAAGGGCTGGGAAGCCACACACGCGCGGCAAGGCCAATCGGCTTGAGACTCCACAGCAGCGGCTATATGTCGATGAAGCGGTGGAAAAAGTATGGATTAATTTCACTCACACCGCCATCACAACAGGCCAGTTCTCCACCATCAATTTGGTCATACGTTGGGATCGTTGATCCAACGCACCGAGGTCAAAGCGTTGGCTATTGCCTGCAAACTGGGCCGCCAGTGCTCTCACTCCACACAGCTGCGATGCCATATACAGATTAGGCATTGTCATCTTGGCCTCCACCGCGCGGTTATTGCAGGCACTGTTGAGAGCCCCTTCCAGCAAAACCAAATTACCTAGCCGAGACTGGCACGCTTGGTTTGCCGCCCCTTCACGGAAATGGTGAGGTTCATGTCCGGCACCGATTGCTTACTTTGAACCAGGCTGTCGGCCAGCGAGTAATGCGGAGTGCCCTTTTTTATCGACCGGATTACCCCCCCTTACAGAGGAATTTTGGCAAGCCAAAAATCCACGTTTATGCGGCTCTGTTTATAGATGCAGCCACGCCAGAAATGCACTTGCGTAGCCATTGCAGGCCAGAGTCCTTGTCGGTCTGTATGTGCCAATACATCCCTACTTCAAAGCGGGGCACGGTGATCACCGGTTGGGTGAAGCACATGTGCTCAGGCAATGTCATATGTTGGATGAGTCGCGCAGGAACGTTGAAAGCCCAGTGCGCTGCACAGGCGATATCGATAGCAGTTGCGAAACTTGGTGCCCGGCAGGCGATGTGTCGATGCTCTTTACCGAGTAGCGCGTCAACGGGGTTGCGTTCTGGCTCACCTGTCGCAAGCACAACGTGGCGCAGTTCCAGGTAGCCCTTGCGTGTCAGAGGCAAAGCCGATTTAGGCACCAATGACATGAAACTTTCTCGCAGCAAAATCTTGTGCTTGGCCCACGGAAAATTTCCATCAGGTGAAAGCACGGCAAGTTCTGCTGTTTGGTCTTGCACAGAGTTCACACCCAGATCGCCACCATTGATCAAATGCAGGCGAACGCCGGGTGCGATGTCGCTGATTTGCCGGATCAAGGGAAGCAAGAGGATGGAGGTTTCGTAGTCGGTGCAGGCGATCCTGAAGGCACGCTCACTTCGCATAGGGTCGAAGATCGAGGGGCTGCTGAGTCGGTCGATGCGGCGCAAGATGTCTTCGAGTTCCGGTATCAATTCCAGCGCGCGGTTCGTGGGCGCAAGCGCTCGACCCACGGGCGTCAGCAGAGGATCTGCAAAGGCTATCCGCAAGCGCGCCAGCGAGCGACTCATGGCAGAGGATGTGACCCCGCAAGCGGCCGCTGCCGCCCCAACCTGGTTGTGCCTCAGCAACATTTTCAAGGCGATCAGCAAGTTCAGATCCATGCCGGTGGCTTCAATTTTGCGCATAGTTCGATTGAGTTGCGTGCACTTCAAATTCTATTCTATTGACTTAAGATTTACCCTTTTGTCACCCTTATAAACTAATTATGAAATTTATCTGTTTAACTTTGCTAGCAGTCTCCATAGCTTCGTCGGCACAGGCGCAGACCTCTGGCACTGCCGACAATAAGAAGATCGTTGTCGATTTTTATGATCTGGCGTTTACCCAGAGAATGCCAACCCAGGCTGCGCTGAAATATATTTCTCCAACCACTTATATACAGCACAACCCCGAAGGAAAAGACGGGCGCGATGCCTTTGTCAACGGGTTTGCCAAGTACGTGGAGAATGGCACCTTGAAATGCGTAAGCAAACGCGCCATCGCAGAAAAGGATCTGGTGGTGATTCATAGCCACTGCTTAGACAACCCAGCCGACCCTCAGGAGCGCGGCCAAGCCTTTGTAGACATCTTCCGGGTGCAGGGCGGGAAAATTGTGGCGCATTGGGATGTGGGTCAGCCCATCCCTGAAAAATCAACCAACATGAACACGATGTTTTGATGAGGCCAGCCGGTCCACCATCTCCTTGCCGAGCTTTTCTTCGTCGTTGACGTCGGCCGCTTGGCGAGCATCCGTGCCGCCGCGCAGCTCGTCGCAGGACTTTCAGAGGGAGGAATAGAGTTCGGATTTCTTGATGGCCGTGGTGCTTTTTCTCTTGGAATAAAGGCCATCTTAGCTGTCGGTTCCAGCCTGTCCTCTGGGCCTGCTAGCCGTGCATGGCCGAGGGCGCCGCCCGCCATGCGCGGGGCGTCTTTGGTCGGCGCCTAGTTGGCCTTTAGCAGTTCAAGCAGCGAGGTGTGAAGGCTTTCAAATTCGATATCTTGAATGCGCCATCCCAGCGGCGTGAGGGAAAGGCGATAGATCTGCGTGCTCGAACCTGAAGGATCAAGAATTTTCACTTGCACCTTGTTGTCGTCCTTGGTTTTTCCAATTTTAAAAGTCGCGCCGGTATTGTCTTGGCCACCCCACAGCGGACTGAAATCGAGCCGGCAAATTTCATGGGTCATTGCTGCGCATTTGCGGTCTGCCAAAATCAGCGCCGTCAGGTCGGGCATCAAATAGGTCAGCAACACCGAGCGGGAGCTATCCAAAAAACTGGGCTTGCTGCTATCCACTTTTTCGGCGGCTTCAAAGGCAAATGATTTGTATAGCCTTGTCACCACATCAAGCTGCGGCGACAGGGGTGGTGCAGCAAAGCACATATTTGCGAGACCCAGAAAGAGGGAGAGAAATGCCAACTTCAAATTCTTGATTCGCATGGTGTGAGGGCTCTGAGAGTTGACTGACGAGGGTGCCATTGGGTTCTGCACAGGCAGAGCTGCATAGAAGAACGGTGGCGACGGGTACCGAGCCGGGGATTGCATCAGCCTTTGGCGTGGCTGGTCCCAACAACAGGAATCGAACCTGTATCTGAGTCTTAGGAGGACCCCGTTCTATCCATTGAACTATGTCGGGCGCCCTGCATTGTAGCGAGCCGCCCGATGGGGCCGTAAAAAACCTGCCTTAGCGCCGGTTGCTGTAGCCGCCGCGGTCGCCATGGCCCCCATGGCCCCAGCCGTAGTGCGGAAAGAAACAGCCCGCCAGGAAAGAACCCAACACCACCAACAGGCCCAACTTGGCCAGACGACGCAGCATGTCCACAAGAGACTCCTAGGCAGCACAAGCGCCGCAGCTCTCTTAACGCGCTTGGCTGGGCTTGCGCCTACGGCTCAGGTGCGAACCCAGGTAAAGGACGGTAAAGCCAGGCGGCGGTAGGCATTACGCCGCACGCATCGCCTCGCGCGCCAGGCGCACCGGGAACTGCGCGCGGATGGCCTCGTCGATCTCTTGCGGGATGTGCGACGGATAGTGGGTTGCCAGAATGGTTTCCAGCTGGGTGGCGGCCCGGTCTATCAGCGAGGGGCGGCCACGCTCTTCCCATTGGTTGGGGCTGGATCGGTCGCCCAGGGTGGGGTAGAGGTAGTCGCGCTGCATGAGCTGCAGGGTCTGGTCCGAGCCCAGGTAATGGCCAGGGCCCTCCAGGCAAACCTGGCGCATGGTCTCCAGCGAGATCGATTCGTCATTGACCTCGATGCCGCGTATGGTGCGTTGCACCGCGCCTATCAGGTCGTTGTCGATCAGCAGGCTCTCCAGCGAAAAGCCCATCAGGCTGGCCATCATGCCGGCCGACTCGTAGATGAGGTTGGCGCCGGCATTGCCCACCAGCGCGTGGTTGTAGGCGCGCTCCATGCCGCATTGGGCGTCAGGCATTTTGGAATCGGTCATGCCGGATGCGGTGCCACCGGTCAGGTCGTAATAGCGCGAGATCTGTGCGCTCGCGGCCGACAGCAGGGCCTGCTCGGGGCTGCCGCCCGACATGGCGCCGGTGCGCAGGTCCGACACAAAGCACCAGGTGCCAAAGATGGCCGGCGCTTTGGGTTGGATAGCATTCACATAGACCAGCCCGGCCAGGCATTCTGCGGTCTCTTGCACCAGCGCTGCGGCCAGTGAAGCGGGGGCGGTGGCGCCCGCCTGGCCCGCCGACAGCAAGAGCACCGGCATGCCGCCGCGCACCGCTACCTCCAGGCACTTGCAGGCATCGAAGGCGAACTTCATGGGCGGCACGACAAAGCAGTTGGACTGGCTGACAAAGGGGCGCGCACGCCACTTGTCCTCGCCGCCGGCAATCATGTGCAGCATCTTCAGGCTTTGCTCCAGATGCTCGGGTGCGGTCCAGCTCGCACCGACATGCTTGGTGGTTCCGGCAACGCAGGCATAGGTGGTGTTGAAGTCCATTTCCGCAGGGTCGGGCAGGTCGCGGCAGACCACCGAGCGCTGGTAGAAGTGGATGTGTTCCAGCGTGTCTGCGACGCGGGCAATGTTGTAGAGGTCTTGCGTGGTCGATTCACGGTAGGCACCGGTCTTGGCCTCCACCATGTGCACGGCGGCACCGGCGGTGCCAAAGTAAACCCTGTCGCCCCAGGGCTCCAGGTCGTACTTGGGGTCTTGCGCATAGAGAGGGAAATGGCGCGCGGCACTCGCCACGGTGTCTTCCACCAGCGCACGCGGAAACAGCAGGCGCCCGCTGTCGGTGAGCTTGGCGCCCATCTTGACCATGGCGTCTATGCCGCTTTGCGGCGCATCGGCAAAGCCAATGCTCTCCAGTGCGTCGAGCGCGGCGTGGTGAATTTTGAGCACATCGGCATCGCTCAGAGGCTTGTAGCGACCGCCACTCATGCCCGGGCGCACCGGGCGCAAATGCTCGGGCAGGGCACCGGTGCGTGCGGCACGGCGGGCTTCGCGGGCGCCGCCACGGCGGGGAATGGTGTCAGGATTTGCGCTCATGTCTTGCCTCTTTATGTGGGTTTGTCCATCCATCGCAACAGCGTCTCCGTCTGCATTGACTCAAGCACGCAGCCGCTCGTTCTTGGGGTCATACAGCGGCTCGGCCTGCACGGTGGCGCTGCACAACCGGCCCAGCACCTCCACCTGCAACACGGTGCCCGGCACAGCCAAGTCGGTGCGCACATAGGCCAGGGCCACGCTCTTCTTTAAGGTGTGGCTCCACACGCCCGAGGTGGTCAGGCCCACATTCGTGTCGCCCTGAAACACCTGCGCGCAGTACGGCGCTTCGGCGTCGCCGTCCTCATCAAACAGCAGGGGAACAAAGCGGAATTTTGGCCCCTGCGCATGCTCGGCCAGCAGGGCGTCGCGGCCTACAAAGTTTGATTTTTTGAGATCGACAAAGCGCTCCAGCGAAGCCTCCAAGGGCGTGTAGCCGCTTTCCAGATCGCTCTTCCAGCCGCGGTAGCACTTGTCCACGCGCAGGCTGTCCATGGCGTACAAACCAAAGTCGCGCATGCCATGCGGCTCGCCGGCCTGCCACACCGCGTCGTACAGGGCCTGCATCATGCCGATGGGCGCATGCAGCTCCCAGCCCAGTTCGCCCACATAGTTCACGCGCAGGGCATAGCAGTTGCCGACCACGGTGGCGATCTCGCGGGCGGTGAGCCAGGGGAAGCCGGCATTGCTCAGGTCGGTGGTGGTGATCTGCGCCATCACCTCCCTCGCTCGCGGGCCGGCAATGATCAGCGTGCCGAGCTCGGCCGAAATATCGCGCACGGTAATCGGGCTATCAGAGGGCAGCGTGGCGCTGAGCAGGTCCATGTCGTGGGTGGCGGCTATTGCTGCGCTGATGATGTAGAAATGGTCCTCGGCCACGCGGGTGATGGTGAACTCGCTCCACAACTTGCCGGCCGGCGTGAGCGCATAGGCCAGCGAGACGCGGCCAAGAGAAGGCAGCTTGGAGCAGGTCAGATGGTCCAGATGCGCCGCCGCACCCGGCCCCTTGAGCTCGTACTTGGTAAAGCCCGGCAGGTCCAGCAGGCCCACCGCTTCGCGCACCGCCCTCACCTCCTCGTCCACCACACCATGCCAGATGCTTTCGCGCCGGAAGGACAGGTTCTCTTGCCGAGGCAACTCGCCCTTAAGGTCGAAGTAGACCGCGCGCTCCCAGCCGCCGCGTGCGCCAAAGCGGGCACCCTTGCCCTTGAGCGTTGCATAGGTGGGCGAGGTGCGCAGCGGCCGCCCCGCTTCGCGCTCTTCATAGGGGAAGGAGGAGGCGTATTCGTTTTGGTACACCTCCACCGCCTTGGCCACGGTGTAGGCGCTTGACGCATAGTCGCCAAAACGGCGGCGGTCCAGCGACCACAGGTCCCACTCGGGCGCGCCATGCACCACCCATTCGGCCAGGGCCTTGCCGGCCCCCCCGGCCTGCGTGATGCCAAAGCTGAAGTTGTTGCAATGAAAGAAATTGCGCAGACCCGGCTCGGGGCCTATGTAGGGGTTGCCATCGGGCGAATAGGGAATGGGGCCGTTGACGCCGCGCTTGATGCCGGCACGTCCCAGCGCAGGCACGCGGGCAATCGCGTCTTCGATGTACTTCTCCAAGCGGTCAAAGTCGTCGTTCCAGAGCTGGTTGGCAAAGTCGTCGGGCATGCCGTCGAGCCACATGGGCGTGGCCTTCCACTCATAGGGGCCGAGGATAAAACCGTTGCGCTCTTGGCGCAGGTAATAGGAGGTATCCGGGTCGCGCAGCAAGGGTAGGCGCTCGGCACCGCGCGCCAGCAATTCTTCGCAGTCTTCGGTCACCAGGTACTGGTGCGACATGATGGCCAGCGGCATGTGGCGGCCCACCATCTTCATCACTTCGGCGGCGCGGTAACCGGCGGCGTTGACCACGATTTCGCAATGGATATCGCCCTTGTCGGTGCTGACTATCCATTCGCTATTGGGCTTTTGCTTTAAGGCCGTGACGCGGGTATGGCGGCGAATGGTGGCACCCAGCGCCCGCGCCTCACGCGCCAAGGCCTGTGTGAGTTGCGAGGGGTCTATGTCGCCATCCAGCGGGTCCCACAGCGCGCCCAGCAGGTCGTGGGTTTCGATCAGGGGGTAGCGCTCACGCAACTCGGTGGGCGAGAGGATTTCGTAGTCCAGCCCGTTGGCCCGGGCCATGCTCTGCACATGGCGGAACTCGTCCATGCGGTTGCGCGTATGGGCCAGGCGCACCGAGCCGGTCAGGTGGTAGTTGATGGGGTCTTCTGCATTGGCGGCGAGGCGGCGGTAGAGCGCGGCCGAATACTTCTGTAATTTCAGAATGCTCCAGCTCGTTGAGAAGGTGGGCAGATTGCCGGCCGCATGCCAGGTGGAGCCGCTGGTGAGCTCGTCGCGCTCGAGCAGCAGCGCGTCCTTGATACCGAGCGCTGCCAGATGGTAGAGCGCACTGCAGCCCACCACACCACCGCCAATCACCACTACTTTGACCTGTTCTGTCATGGATGTCTCCTGACCCCGTGGCAAGCCCACAAGGCCGTGGAAGCGCCGCAGGATTGCGTTTTGGCTGAGTGTAGGGCTTCGTGAAATTTATTGCAAAATATTCACAAAAGAATAAAAATGTCATAACTTTTCATTCCGGAGGCCTTATGGATTTGCCCAATCGAGCACGCGTGGTCATTGTGGGTGGTGGCATTGTGGGCTGCAGCCTGGCCTACCACCTGTCTTTGCGCGGCTGCACCGACGTGGTTTTGCTGGAACGCAAGCAGCTCACCTGCGGCACCACCTGGCATGCCGCAGGGCTGGTGGGCCAACTGCGTGCCACCTACAACCTGACCCGCCTGGCCCAGTACACCGCCAATTTGTATGCCTCGCTGGAGCAGGAGACCGGGCAGGCCACGGGCTTTAGACAAACCGGCTCGATTGCCGTGGCCACGCATGGGCAGCGCATGGAGGAGTTGCTGCGCGGCGCCTCCATGGCCAAGTGCTTCGGGCTGGAGGTGCAAACCCTTTCACCTGCAGAGATTGCCGCCATGTGGCCCGGCGTGCATACCGGCGACCTGGTGGGCGGCGTCTACCTGCCCAAGGACGGACGCTGCAACCCCATTGACACCACGCAGGCCCTGGCCAAGGGGGCGCGCATGCGTGGCGTGAAGATCTTCGAGAACACGCCGGTGGAGAAAATCATCATCGAGAACGGCAAGGCCGTGGGCGTGCACACCGCAGGCTGGGAGATACGCGCGGACACGGTGGTCAACTGCGCCGGCATGTGGGCGCATGAACTCGGCGTGCAGACCGGCACCACGGTGCCCCTGCATGCGGCCGAACATTTCTACATCGTCACCGAGCCCATGGAGGGGCTCAATTCCAACCTGCCGGTGCTGCGCGACCCGGACCACTGCGCCTACTTCAAAGAAGATGCGGGCAAGCTGCTGGTGGGCTGGTTTGAGCCGGTGGCCAAGCCCTGGGGCATGCAGGGCATTCCGGAATCCTTCAGCTTCGACTCCCTGCCGGACGATCTGGAGCATATCGAGCCGCTGTTGAACCGCGCCATGGAGCGCTTTCCGGCGCTGGCCAAGACCGGCATCAAGCTGTTCTTCAACGGGCCCGAGAGCTTTACCCCCGACGACCGCTACCTGCTGGGCGAAACGCCCGAGGTGCGCAATCTGTTTGTGGCGGCCGGCTTCAACTCGATTGGCATACAGAGCGCAGGCGGTGCGGGCAAGGTGCTGGCCGACTGGATGCTCGACGGCCACCCGCCCATGGACCTGTGGGATGTGGACATACGCCGCTGCATGCCGTTCCAGCGCAACCGGCATTACCTGCGCGACCGCACAGTGGAGACCCTGGGCCTGCTATACGACATGCACTGGCCATTTCGCCAACCGGCCACGGCACGCGGCGTGCGCCAGTCGATATTGCACGACCGGCTCAAGACCCATGGCGCCTGCTTTGGCGAGACCGCCGGATGGGAGCGCGCCAACTGGTTTGCCCCCGTGGGTGTGAAGCCCGAATACGAATACAGCTACGGCCGGCAAAACTGGTTTGAACATTCGGCCGCCGAACACATGGCCGTGCGCACCGGCGTGGGCTTGTTCGACCAAAGCAGCTTCGCCAAATTCCTGGTGCAGGGGCCGGACGCAGAAGGCGTGCTCAGCCAAATTTGCGCCAACCAGGTGGAGGTGCCGGTGGGCCGCATGGTCTACACCCAGTGGCTCAATGCGCGCGCCGGCATAGAGGCCGACCTGACCATTACCCGCGAGGCAAGCGACCGCTTTATGGTGGTCACGGCCGCTGCCACGCAGACGCGCGACCTGGCCTGGCTGCAGCGCCACATGCCGCAAAATGCCCGCGCGGTTTGCCTGGACGTCAGTTCCAGCCTGGCCGTGCTCAGCGTCATGGGCCCAAAGAGCCGTGAAATGCTGCAGGGCCTGACCCGCACCGACTTATCGAATGCGGCCTTCCCCTTTGGTAGCAGCCAGATCATCGACCTGGGCTACGCCAGGGTGCGTGCCAGCCGCATCACCTATGTGGGCGAGCTGGGCTGGGAGCTCTACATCCCCACCGAGTTCGCGCCCGGCGTGTTTGATGTGCTGATGCAAGCCGGACGGGGCTTTGGCCTCAAGCTGTGCGGCTACCACGCCTTGAATTCGCTGCGGATGGAAAAAGGCTACCGCCATTGGGGCCATGACATCAGCGACGAAGACAGTCCGCTGCAGGCCGGGCTGGGCTTTGCCGTGGCCATGGACAAGAACGGTGGCTTCATCGGCAAGCAGGCGCTGCAGCAGCAAAAGGCCCAGGGCCTAACGCGCAGATTGGTCCAGTTTGCCCTGCATGACGCCTCCAAGCTGCTCTACCACAACGAGCCCATTTACCGCGACGGGGCCATCGTCGGGCGCATCAGCTCGGGCATGTTTGGCCACGCCTTGCAGAAGTCACTGGGCATGGGCTATGTGGAGTTTGGCGCAGCGCCAGGCGCGGGGGACGCAGCGCAACTGCTGCTAGGCCGCTACGAGATCGAGGTGGCCGGTGTACGTGTTGGGGCCACTCCTTCGCTTGCGCCCTTTTACGACCCCAAAAGCCTGCGCATCAAAGGCTAAACTGCGCTGCTTTAAAAACGTAGCGAGACCGAATGGCCATTCAAGCAATGCAACTCCCAAAGCCGCAGGACTCCTGCGCTGCGGATACGGATGTGCCGCACTTTGACCCCGAGGCCGCAATTGGCGCCCAGTTGCGCGAGCTGCGCCTGCTCAAAAACCTGACGCTCAAAGAAGTGGCGGAGCAGGCCGGCATCTCGGTGGGCTACCTCAGCCAGTTGGAGCGCAACCACTCGCGCCTGCCGATTGGCGTGCTGAAAAAAATCAGCGATGTGCTGGGCGTGCACATGAACTGGTTCTTCCAGCAAAGCAGCGTGGGCGACGCCAGTGAGCGCGACATCGTGGTGCGCGCGGGCAACCGGCGCAGCCTGTCCTTCACCGGCTTAGGCATCACCGAGGAACTGCTCTCGCCCAATTTAAGCGGTCCGCTGGAACTGCTGATCAGCACCATTGCCCCCGGTGCCGACAGCGAGGACTACAGCCACGACGGCGCCGAGGCCGGCTTGGTGCTGTCTGGCACGCTGGAGCTATGGGTGTCGGGGCGCCACTTCACGCTCCATGAGGGCGACAGTTTTTCGTTTAAAAGCACCGAGGTGCACCGCTGCGCCAACCCGGGCGCGCTGGCGACCAAGGTGCTGTGGGTCATCACACCGCCGCATTATTGAGGCGCGGCTTTCAAATCCCACTATTTCGTCCACAATGGTGGCCCACACGCCGTGGGCCTGGCGCTCTTTGTACAGGCCCACGCAACGAACATCATTGAACAGGGGAACCGCGCATGGCCACATCTTTTGGGTTTGACAAAGACAAGCGCAGCAATGCTTCCAGCAACAGCATGTTCGAGCTTTTGCTGTTTCGCTTGGGCCGGCCCAGCGGCGCACTCAAGCACGAGCTGTTTGGCATCAATGTATTCAAGGTGCGCGAAATCATGGTCATGCCCGAGATCACCACCATGGTGAAATCAAGCCCTGCCGTGATGGGCATTGCCAATGTGCGCGGCCAGCTGATTCCGGTGGTGAACCTGCCCAAAATTGTGGGCTGTGAACCGGTCAAGGGCCTGGGTATTTTGCTGGTCACCGAGTTTTCACGCACCACGCAGGCGTTTGCGGTGGAAGAGGTAGACGAGATCGTGCGCCTGGAATGGAAGCAGGCCCTGACTGCCGACGGAACGGGCGGCGGCCTGGTCACCAGCCTGGCGCGCCTGGACGGCGACAAGGAAGGCAGCCGCCTGGCGCAGGTGCTCGATGTGGAGCAAATCCTGCGCGATGTCTTCCCCGACCAGCACCACACCTTCCGCGAGGACACGGTCATGCCCCAGGGCTCGATTCCGCCAGGCTCGGTGATCCTGGCCGCCGATGATTCCGCCGTGGCGCGCATGATGATCGAACAGGCCCTGCAGGCCATGAACATTCCGGTCATCATGACCAGGAGCGGCAAGGAGGCCTGGGAAAAACTGGAATCGCTGCAGGCTCAGGCCCAGTCCCAGGGCATCCCCATTCGCGACCGGGTGGCGCTGGTGCTGACCGATCTGGAAATGCCAGAGATGGACGGCTTTACCCTGACCCGCAACATCAAGGATGACCCGCGCTATGCCGGCATCCCGGTGATGATCCACTCCTCGCTCGCGGGCACTGCCACCGAGAACCACGCCAAGAGCGCCGGCGCCGATGCCTATGTAGGCAAGTTTGTGGCCGAAGAGCTGGGCAGCAAAATTTTGGAAGTGGTGGGCAACTCGCGCTGAAAAAAGGGCCCCCACGCTGGCCCATTTGGGCGTTCACAAAGTGATGCGCAAAACTTCACGAAGTTACGCGTCATTTTGATTGGGGTGCGGACGTGGACCTCCGACATGCGTTCTGTTGGGTTCATGGCTTGATTTCTCTACTGCCTTTACCATTTACTATTGCTTTGGCTTATGCTGTCCTACTGAAAATGGACAACAAGGGAACGACATGGCTATGACTGTTGACACTATCGACCGCACGACCCTTGAACACCTCGTGCAAGCGGGGGCTGTGAAGGGCGCAAGCATTGTGGGCCAGCCGGGAGGCTGGGGCGTGGTCGTCCATTACGGCCTGACAGAGCGCGCTTTAGCGGCCAGGCGTGGTGCGATTCGCAATTTCAAGAAATTTGAAACGCTGGTTCAATACCTCAAAAGCATTGGCCTGGTTAAGTACCAGGTGGACGCTAGCGGCTATGAGCCAGGGACACCGGCGTCAGATCGCAAACGCACAGACGCCGCCGAACGCATGAAAGACGCCCACGCCGCTGTCGCTTACCGTAACTGGCTCGAAGGCAAGGTAAGCGCTGCAAGGGCTGGAATGGCGGACGGAAGTAATGCGCCCATCCCGGATGCAGAATGGGCCGCTGAACGTGCCCAATGGGAACGTGAGGCCCACGGAGCGTGAAAAAAGTCATTCGGTTGCAGTCGTATCGCCAAAGCTTGCGTGATCTTGCAGCCATCGTGGCCAAAGACAATCCAAGAGCCGCCGCCAAACTTCGAATCAACGTCGATGACCAGGTGACGCAGCTTGCAGACCCGAATTTCCCGCGCAAGATGGGGCGCATCCAAGGCACGTTCGAGTTGGTTGCGCATCCAAACTACATCGTGATTTTGGAAGAGACCGCAAAAACTGTGACAGCTTTGCTCGTCGTGCATGCGCGCCAAAAATACCCGTGACCGCCAATTTTTCGTTATCCAAAAGCGCAATTATTAAAAGGATAACGCATGGCGTGCGCCGTGCTTTGATGCAGGCCTACAGGCGATGCCCGGGTCTCCGCGCTGCTCTTCCCCTTTGTCCACCCAAGCAACTTCACACGCTGCTGCCGCCAAGGGTTGAACATGGACCGGCCTCGCCGGAAAAACATGCCACGCTGAGCTTCGTAGCTCAAGGGTCCCAGACCGCTTACCACCTGCCCCTTGAAGTCAAGCTCGGTGGCGTCTTGAATGCACAAGACCACGTCATGGGCGGCCATGCGGGTCACCGAGCTTTGGATGTGGGGTGCCAGTACGGCGGGCCACTCAATCGCTTCGTTGCTAACGAAACGGTAGGCGCCGATGGTGTCGGCCCAGTCGCCGCAGGCACCAGGAATGCTGGCTATGGGTCTGGCGCTCAACGCATCCATCAGGCAAATGGCTCGCCGATCGCGTCTGGCGTCTCCCCGATCGAGACCTTTAAGTTCAGTGGCTGCCCAGTTCATTTTTACTTCACGCTATTAAATGTGCAGCATAGCCCATTCCGATTGAGGGACTTGTGTATAACGAGATGGGTTCAAGCCCTCCATTGCATGTGGGCCGCTGCGCCCTGCTGCTCACCACAGGTCGTAGGCCGAGACATCGTCGCGGCACATGAATTCCATGCGCGAGCCGCCCATCACCTCGGCTTCAGGCGCCGCACCGGCGCGGTCCACCAGCCCGCAGGCCAAGCGACCCACCTCCAACAGCGCGGCCTGCTCCATTGGCCCCCAAAATCCTGAGAAGCTCAGGCGCAGGCAATGCCGGTAGCGGTGGCTGGCGCAAAACAATTGCCCCGGCCCCACCACAATGCCTTGGGCCTGGCAGGCGTCAAACAGCCGCATGCTGTCCACCACTGCGGGCAGCTCCACCCACAGCGTGTAGCCCGCGGGCGGGTCGTTGACCCTCGTACCGGAAGGAAAGCTGCTCTGGATGAGCTTGCGCGCCTGGCCCAGGCGCTGCTTCATCAGCAGGCACAGGCGGCGCAGGTGCGACTCGTAGCTGCCCTGCGTCAGCAAATCCGCCAGGGCATGCTCCAGCACCGCGTTGGTGGCGGCGCCCTGCACCCTTTTCAGCGTGCCCACCTGCTTGCTCCAGCGCCCGGCGTCCACCCAGCCCAGGCGGATGCCGGGCGCCACCGTCTTGGCAAAGGAGCCGCAGGTCATGACCCAGCCTTCGCTGTCATAGGCCTTGACGGCGCGTCGGCGCGCGTCGGTGGCGAGCAGGTCGTTGAACACCACATCCTCAATCAGCGGCACCCGGTACTGCGCCACCAGCCGCGCCAGCGCGCGCTTGTGTGTGAGCGGCATGACCGAGGCCAGCGGATTGGAGAGCGTGGGCACCAGCAGCAGAGCCTTGATGGGTTGGGTGTCGAGCGCCAGTTGCAGCGCCGCCAGCGACAGGCCGCTGCGTGCCTCGGTGGGCAGGGCAATGGCCTTGAGGTGGAGCGACTCCAGCAGGTCCAAAAAGCCGAAAAAAGTGGGACTCTCTATGGCCACCATATCGCCGGGTTGGGTAACGGCCTGCAGGCACAGGGCCACGGCGTTGATGCAGCCCGAGGTGATGACAATGTCTTCGGCCTTGAGCGCGCAGCCCAGGTGCGAGGCGCGCAGGGCCACCGCATTGCGCAGCGCCAACGTGCCCACCGAACTGGTGTACTCGGCCAGGGTGTCGCGCCTCAGGCGCGTGGCCCGGCTCAGCGCCACGCGGATGCGGTCGGTGTCAAAAAAGTCCCGGTCCTTGGGTGAATAGCCGGCAAAGCTGACCAGGGACTTGGGCGCGGCGCTCGCGGCAACCGACTGCGCCTTGGGCAACTCAGGTTCCCGGCGAATCTTGCGTACCAGGGCCGCGGCCTTAGCCCTGCTGGCCGGGGCCACAAAATAGCCCGAACGCGCACGCGGCTGCACCAGGCGGTGCTCTTCCAAAGTGGCCAGGGCCTGCACCACGGTGGCCACCGACACATTGTTTTGCGCCGCCGCGTCGCGCACCGAGGGCAGGCGCTGGCCGGGTTGGAGCGCGCCGCTGGCCACCATCTGCGCCAGGCGCAGCGCCAACTGCAGGTACAGGGCCACGCGCTCGCCCGGCGGCGTCGACGGCGATGCATCGGTGGGCAGAGAAGGGGCCTCCAGGCCAGAAAAATCACGCTCGGTCATGCGGCTCATGGTAAGGCCTGCAGGCACAGACGCGGCGCAGGAGGCGTCGCTTGGAGCAGCACAGATGGCGCCCAAGCGCAGCGGTACAGATGCCGCTTTTGATGGCCCTGCTGTGCTGCATCTGGGCGCTGCCTGTGTCTGGGCAGGCGTGCCGCAGAAGCGGAAAGTCAAGGCTTCACTACCGCAGACGCCCCATGCACCAAGCCACCCTCACCCTCCTGCCCCGCCAGACCCGACTGATCAACGCCAGCGAAGGCCTGCAACTCGAAGTGCAAAGCGGCTGCCTGTGGCTGACCCGCAGCGGCGATGCGGTGGACCATTTTTTGGTGGCGGGCGAGCGCATCGCGCTGCAAGAAAATTTGGTGCTGATCGAAAGCGACCGCCACCCCGACACCACTGGCTTAGTGGCAGCGCGTTACCGGCTCACGCCGCTGCGACCTGCCGGGTCGGCCCTGCGGGTACTCAGCGCGTTCTGGCCAGCTCGCTTTCGACCAGTTGCTTGAGTTGCGTGAAGCCGAATTCGGGCAGGGGCTTGCCGTTCACAAAGTACTCTGGCGTTTGCGCCACGCCCAGGGTGTTGGCATCCGCCATGTCCTGGGCAATGGCCTGCTGGAGTTCGGGGGCGGTCATGTCAAAGGCCAACTGCTCCAGGTTCAGGCCCAGGCCCTCCAGATGGCTCCACACGCGTTCGACCTTGGCAACATGGTCAGAAGCCCAGTCGTCCTGGCTCTCCAACAAGGCCTCCAGCACCGGCCAGAACTTGCCCTGGCGATGCGCGCCCGCCAGCACGGCCACCACCCTGTCGGAGCCCTTGTGAAACGGCGCATAACGCAGCACCAGACGTATGCGCCCGCTCTGCTCTGCCATCAACTGCTTGACCATCGGATAAAAGGTGCGGCAGGTGCCACAGGCCGGATCAAAAAACTCCACGATGACCACTGCAGCATCGGCTGGACCCAGGCTGGGCGAGTGCGGCCGCACCAGTGCCGAGTGCTCGGCGCTAGCAGGCGCCTTGTTCGCCGCGAGGTACCACCAGGCCGACGCCGCCAACAGGGCGAGCAGCAACGCCAGCGCGGCTCCAAAAATCAGTTTCTTTTGCATATTGGAAATATCTCGCAGCCTTGGCTGTCACAAGGCCTTCTTGGTGAGGTGCAAAGGCCGGTCACGGCTACAGCGACTCCATAGCGCTGTGGAGAATACTATGGAAATTGCGGCCCGGCGCGGAGGGCGGCACCGCGTCTTCGCACTATCCAGCACCGGCATTGCGCAAGCTCAGCAAGCCCCTTTTATTTCTGTGCAAAGGCCAGACACTGCTACAGTGATTGCACAACTTTATCGAGAACCTTATGAAAATCCTGGTCGCCGTCGATGGTTCCAAAGCCGCTCTTCATGCGGTGAAGTACGCTGCCAAGTTGTCTACCAATCTGCGCAGCGATGACGTCATCACCTTGATCACCGTGCACGATGACCAGGGCCTGCGCCATGCCGAGCAACTCGTAGGCGCCGAAGCGGTGCAGGACTATTTGCGCGAGCTCAGCGACAAGGAGCTGAAGTCTGCCCTGGCGCTGCTGGTCAAGGCCGGCATCAAGCACAACGCCATCATCCAGACCGGCCATGTGGCCGACACCATTGCCAGCCTGGCCAACAAGGGCTTTGACATGGTGGTCATGGGCTCCAAGGGACGCTCGGGCCTGGCCGACCTGTTGCTGGGCTCGGTGGCCCAGCGCGTGATGGCCACCTGCAACAAGCCGGTGCTGTTGGTCAAATAGCTGCGGCTGCCGCTGGATTAGCTGGCGCTAGCCGCAATGCTGCGGGCCAACGCGGCAATGCCGGCGTCCGACAAATCATCGGTGGCAAAGCTGCGGTGCTCTGCGCCTTCGGCATGCTTGTTCATGGAGCGCAGGTAAAAGCGGTCGTAATGCTGGACCAGCAGCTCGGCCACCAGCGTTGCAAAATCCCTGGACTGCGCCAGGCCCTTCCAGCGCGTCACGGTCTCGCCGCCGCAGGATTCCTTCAAGCGCTCCAACTGCTGCGCCAGCTCCGGGCCGCTTAAAAAATAATCGTAGTCGCGCAGCAAAAACTGCACCCGCTGCTCCATGCTGGCCTGCACGCGCAACCAGTTGCCCTCCTGTATGCCCTGGAACACCGCATCGGGCACGCGCAGTTGACCGATGCGCTTGCTCTCGGACTCCACATACACGGGCCGCGCCGGGTCGAATTGCGCCACCGCTGTCAGCACCAGGGTCTCAAACATTTTTTGCGAGGGCTGGGGCTGGCCCGGCAGGTCGCCCAGCACCGAACCCTTGTGGCAGGCCAGCGCCTCCAGGTTCAGCACCTGTTGGCCCTGCTGCTGCATCGCCTCCAGGATGCGCGTCTTGGCGCTGCCGGTGGGCCCTGCCACCACGACGAAGCGCAGCGGCTTGGGCACCACATCGAGCTGTTCGATCACATGGTGGCGCCAGCTCTTGTAGCCGCCCTGCAACCGTCTGGCGGACCAACCGACCTCGCGCAGGATATGGGTGAAGGCGCCGCTGCGCTGGCCACCGCGCCAGCAATACACCAGCGGCGTCCAGTCCTTGGGCTTGTCGGCAAACAGGTTTTCGATATGCATCGCCACATTGCGCGCCACCAGCACCGCGCCAAGCTTGCGCGCATCAAAGGGCGAAACCTGTTTGTACAGGGTGCCTATGGTGATGCGCTGCTGGTCATCGAGCACCGGGCAGTTGATGGCGCCGGGGATATGGTCCTCGGCAAACTCTGAAGGGCTGCGCGCATCGAGGATGGCGTCGAACTCGCCGCGCTGTTCAACAGTCGCACGGGTATGATCAATTGGAGTCAATGGGTGTCCCGTTGCAGGTTGAATCTAAGTCGCAATTTTATATGCCGAACACAAACCCCCCCTCCCCCTCCTCCACCCCTGCCGACGAGCCCGTAGCAACTGCCCCGATTCGCCTCACCGCCTTCAGCCATGGCGGGGGCTGCGGCTGCAAGATTGCACCGGCCGTGCTGCAGCGCCTGCTGGCCAATGCCAACCTGCCGCTGTTGCCGCCCGACCTGTTGGTGGGCACCGAGACCAGCGATGACGCCGCTGTCTACCGCCTCAACGACCAGCAGGCCATCATCGCCACCACCGACTTCTTCACGCCCATCGTCGATGACCCCTATGACTTCGGCCGCATCGCCGCCACCAACGCGCTCTCCGACGTGTATGCCATGGGCGGCACGCCGCTGTTTGCGCTGGCGCTGGTGGGCATGCCGCTGGGCAAGATTCCGGAAGAGGCGATCCGCCTGATACTGGCCGGTGGGCAAGACGTGTGCAAGGCCGCCGGCATCCCGATCGCGGGCGGCCACAGCATAGACACGCTGGAGCCGATTTACGGCCTGGTCGGCATAGGCCTGGTGCACCCTGAGCGGGTCAAGCGCAACAATCTGGCACAGGTGGGCGATGTGCTGATCCTGAGCAAGCCACTCGGTGTGGGCATGCTGTCTGCGGCTCTCAAGAAGGGCACGCTGTCCAAAGAGGGTTATGCCGACATGGTGCGCTGGACCACCAAGCTCAACACACCCGGCATTGCGCTCTCCGCCATGGATGCGGTGCACGCCATGACCGATGTGACCGGCTTTGGTCTGGCCGGGCATTTGCTGGAAATTTGCTGCGGCTCATCGCTGTCGGCGCAGCTGCAGTTCGATACCGTGCCGGTGATTGCGCTGGCCGCCGAGATCGCGCAAAGCGGAGTCGCCACCGGCGCCTCGGCCCGCAACTGGGACGGCTATGGCAGCAGCATGCGCCTGCCCGAGGGCTTTGCACCGTGGAAGCAAAACCTGCTGTCGGACCCGCAGACCAGCGGTGGGCTGTTGATCGCCTGCGCACCCGAGGTGGCCGAGCAGGTGCTGGCGTTGCTGCGCGCGCAAGACTTTGGCGAAGCCGCCGTGATTGGCAGTCTGTCGGTCGGCGCGCCAGAGGTTTTCGTTCGCTAGCCCCCTCTGCGTCCTTCTCGCGAATGCGGGAATCTAGGGCTTTCTGGTTTCCCGCCTGCGCGGGAATGACGGGAGGGGCATCAAAGTCCCAACGACTACTGACGCCACCCACCAGCGCCGCTCTGGCCGCTGGCGTGGCGCCTGCCTGCGACTAAGCCGTGATTTCTTTCGCCGCAATGGTGTAGCGAAAGCTGTCGGGGGCCAGTTCGTCAAAACGGCCACTGGCGTTTTCGCCTTGCGGGTACATCAGGAAGGGCAGTGTGCCGACCCGCGAGTAATGGGGCAACTTCAGATCATGCGCTGTGTTCCAGCCCACCCAGTTGCCTTCCCAGCTGCCAAACAGGGCCTTGTTGACGGGGGCCGCTACCGGGTTGGTTTTGTCCTTGATCCAGTCCGGGGTTTCCTGGCGCATCACCTTGAGCACATCGGCCGGGTCCATGGCCACCCAACCGTATTGCTTGAGAAACACCTCGGCGCGGCAATGTTGCGCGCCCTTGAGGCTGGCCGGGTTGCCGCCCAGTTCCTTGTAGCCAAAGGCCGAAGGTGCCACGCGGATGCCGTAGATGTCGCGTGCAGGCACGCCCACGGAACGGCACAGTCCGACGAACAGGGCATTCAAGTCGGCGCATTTGCCACCCAGGTTGCCGCTCTCCAACAGGGACTTGATGTCGCCCACACCGCAGCCGCGCGTGGTGGGTTCGCGGTGGGCACTGTCCACCACCCATTGGTAAATGGCGCGTACTTTTTCCACATCGCTGTGGGCGCCCTGGGTGGCCTTCTTAGCGGTTTCCCGCACGATGCCGTCGATAGGCAGCAGCGCGGTGCCCACCAGGTTGGCCTTGAGCAGGGCCGGGTCTTCTTGCACCACGCCCTTACTCGACCAGTCCACCGCGCGGTTGCGCGTCTGCACGGTGCTGGTCAGCGCCAGCGTGGGCGCGACCACATCGGCGGCAAATTCCACGTAGAGCATGCGCGCACCGGCATCGGACACCAAGCGGGCCGCAGTGGCGTTGCCGGTCCAGCTATTGCCTATTGATACTTGGAAGTCGGTGGCCAGATCGGGCACCGGCAGCCACAGGCGCGTAACACCTTTCACATCCGCCACATTGACGGTGGTGGTGAGCTCAAAGGTGCGCCAGCCCTGCACCTGGGGCTCAAAGCGGCGCTCGGCGGCGTTGGCAAGCGGGGGCAAAACGGTGGAAGACAGGGCGGCGCAGCCGGCCTGGAGCATGTGGCGACGTGAAAGGGTCATGGTGGATGGCAATGGATAGAGTTAAAAAAAGGAGCACCGTTTGCGGCGTCCTACAAAAGCGCTTGCAGCCTGTGCTGAACGGCCGGGCTGGCCCAGTCTAGGCCGCCCTCGACGCGCAGCAGCACCTGGCCTGGCGCGTTTATAACAAATGTGCTGGGGAAGCTGCGCACGCCCCAGGCGCGGGCCGCGTCGCCATAGGAGTCGCGCAGCCAGACCAGGGACGAGCCCTGGGTTTCGCGCAGGCGGCGCACCACCTCACGCCCCTCCCTGAAGTTGACCGCCACCACCTGGAGTTGGCTGGCTGCCAAAAGGCCTTGCAAGCGTTGCAGCGAGGGCAGCTCGGCCCGGCAGGGCTCGCACCAGCTGGCCCAGAAGTTCAGCAGTACAGGCCGGCCCAAGGCTTGGGTCAGGCGCCATTGCACGTCGTCCAGATCGGGCAGCTCCAGGCTTGGCGTGGCGCGGCCAAGCGGCCACTGTGACCAGCGCGCACCCTCGCCTGCTGCTGTGGCCGCAGAGGTTCCAGCGGCCAGCGCGGCTGCGGCCAGATAGCCGCAGGCCTGGCGACGGTTTAGCGGATGGGCCGGCATCAGCGCGCCAGCTTTTTGCCCTGCGCAGTCTGCTGCAAATGCAGCCACAGCAGGCCCGCGCCCAGCAACAGCACGGGCAGCAGCGAGCCCAGGTTCAGCCAGTTCCAACCCTGGGTGGTGACCAACGCGCCGGAGGCAAAGGAGGTGATGGCCATGGTGGCGAAGAGGCAGAAATTGATGCTGGCCTGGGCGCGGTCTTTTTCTTCCGGCCGGTAGCCCTGCAGGGACAAGGTGGTGCTGCCGGTGAAGAGAAAATTCCAGCCCACGCCCAGCAGGCACAGCGCCACCAGAAAATGCTGCGGCTCCTGACCGGTGAGGGCCACTGCGATGCAGGCCAGGTTGAGCAACACGCCCACGCCCATCACCGGCAAGGCGCCAAAGCGCTGGATCAGGCTGCCGGTAAAAAAGCCCGGCGCAAACATGCCGATCACATGCCACTCCAGCACCCAGGCCGTGCTGCTAAAGGGCAGGCCGCAGGTCTGCATGGCCAGGGGTGTGGCGGCCATCAGCAGGTTCATCACGCCATAGCTCAGCGCGCCCGACAACAGGGCGATCAAGAACACCGGTTGGCGCAGCAGCTCCATCATGGGCCGGCCCTTAGGCGCAGCCGCATGGCGTGGCGGCAGCGGCGCAAAACGGATCATGGAGAGGATGGCCATCGACACAATGGCCACCAGCGCCAGCGCCACATAGGCACCGGCAAAGTCGATGTCCAGCAGCGTGCGCGTGCGCAGCGCCAGGTTGGGGCCTATCACCGCGCCCATCAGTCCGCCGGCCATGACCAGCGAGACCGCCTTCTCGCGAAAGCCGGGACCGCACAACTCGACTGCGGCAAAGCGGTAGAGCTGGGCATTGGCGTTGTAGTAACCGGCTAGCACGGTGGCCATCACCAACAGCCAGAAGGACTGTTCCAGCACCGCCCAGGCGCCCAGTCCTGCCGACAACAGGGCCACCAGCAGGCCCAGTTGAAACGAGACCTTGCGCCCAAAGCGCGCCTGCGTGCGTGCCACCAGACCGGTGCTCAAGGCGCTGCCCACCACATAGCCCACCACCGGCAGCGTGGCCATCCAGGCCAGTGGCGCCAGGCTTAAGCCGACCAGGCCGTTGATCGCGATAAAGGTGACGTTGTTGGTGAGGTACAGACCCTGGGCCAGGGCCAGCAACCAGAGATTGCGGTTCACGCCTGGGCCGCAGGCAGGCGCGCCAGAAAAACGCCCACCGCATGTGGGTGGGCTTGGAATGGGGGGCTGGTCTGCATTCGGGTCTCGCTTGGCTAAAAGGGGGTCCATTATTGCCGCCCGTACGCAAAGCCCGCCTTCAGTTAGACTGAAGCAAAGGAATCATCACTATGGCAGGCGTATTTGGCAAAGATCCCAACATGGGAAAAAGCAACCACTCGGAACTCGAACGGATCAACCTTGAGCGCAAGCGCAAGCTGGCGGAAGCGGCTGCCAAGTTCACGAAAAAGAAGCCGGTCGTACCGGTCAGCAAACAGCCCTGAGCTGAGCGGCGCCGTTCGCTGGCAACCATCGCCCGCACGCCATGATCACACGCATTGCGTCCGAACAATTACGGGTGGGAATGTTCATCCACCATTTGGAGTGTGGCTGGATGGACCATCCTTTTATGGTCAACCAGTTCCAAATCACCGAGCAAGCGCAGATTGACAAGATCCTGCAGCACGGCATTGACCGGGTCTCCATAGACACCGCACTTGGCCTGGGCCTGCCCGAAGGCCAAGCCAGCCCGTCCTTGGATCTGGATCTGGAGGTGGGCGATGCTGCACTGGATGCGACTGTGCAGCATGTGCCCCTGAGCGAAGAAATCCGCGTTGCCAAGCAGGTGTTGAGCGAGGTCCACGCGCTGATGGCGGACGTCATGCAAGACGTGCGCCTGGGCCGTGGCGTCGAACTCGAACGCATGGAGCCGGTGGTCGAAAAACTGGTGCAGTCGGTGCTGCGCAACCCGGGCGCCCTGAGCTGCCTGGGCCGGGTCCGGCAAAAAGACCATTACACCTTTGAGCATTCGGTCAATGTCAGCGTGCTGCTGGCGCATTTTTGCAACCATCTGGGGCTCAACCGTCGCACCATCCGCGACGCGGCCATTGGTGCCCTGTTGCACGATGTCGGCAAGGTGAACACGCCCGACGCCATTCTCAACAAGCCCGGCCCCTTGAGCGACGAAGAGTTCGCCCAGATCCGCGAGCATGTGGGCCAGGGCGTGGACATTGTCAGCGCCATTCCCGGCATTTCAGATATCGCGCTGACCATCGTGGCCCAGCACCACGAACACATGGACGGAGGCGGTTATCCGGCCGGCCTCAAGGGCGACCAAATTGCCCAGCTCGGGCAGATGGCGGCCATCGTCGATGTCTACGAGGCGCTCACTTCGGCGCGCCGCTACAGAGCCGCCATGGAACCCTCGCATGCGCTGCAGCGTATCTTCGGCTGGAGCAAGCAACAGTTCAACAACGAGCTGGTGCAGCGCTTCATACAGTGCGTAGGCATCTACCCGGTCGGCACCCTGGTGATGCTCGACAGCGGCATGCTGGCGATTGTGGTGGAGTCCCATCCGGACAAGCTGCTGAGCCCTTCAGTGCGCGTGGTGCTCGACAGCCGGCGCGACCTGATCTTGACGCCGCGCGATCTCGACCTGTCCAACCCTTTGGTCAAGGACCGCATCCTGAGCAGCGAATCCGCCTCCAAGTGGAAGATCAACATGAGCCTGTATCTCTAGTTTTATGGGCCTGAGCAGCCCTGGCTGCAATAATGGGCGCAGGGAACCCACATGACTGCCTCCGACCAGCAAGCCACCGCGACATTGCCCACACAGCAAGAAGCGGGCTTTCGCAACCGCATTCTGGAAATGCTGGTGCAAGGCGCGCCGCTACCGCACATTCTGGAATCCCTGCTACAAGGCCTGGAACAATTACGCCCCGGCGCCCTGTGCAGCCTGATGCTGCTGGACCTCTCGGGCCAGCGCTTTACCCGGATCATTGCCCCGAGTCTGCCCACCTTTTACCAAGCGGCCCTCACGGGCATGTCCATTGGGCCCGGCAAGGGCTCCTGCGGCAGCGCCGCCCACAGCGGCCAGCGTGTGGTGGTGGAAGACATTGCAAGCCATCCCTTCTGGGCCGATTACGCGCTGTTGGCGGCGCAGGCACGGTTGGCCGCCTGCTGGTCGCAGCCGGTGTGCTCGGCCAACGGCCAGGTGCTGGGCACCTTTGCCATTTACTACCGTGAACGCCGCGCACCCGACGCGTCCGACCTCGAACGGATACAGCAGGCCGCCGCCTTGGCCTGCATTGCCATCGAGAAAGACGCCGAGGCACACAAACTGCGCGACAGCGAAGCGCGCTACCGCACCCTGGTGGAGGGCTCGCCCGACCCCGTGCTGGTGCACCGGCTGGGCCGCATTTTGTACGTCAACCCCTCCGCGGTGCGGACCTTTGGCGCCAGCAACGCGCAGGAGTTGCTGGGCCGCAAGACCGACACACTGGTACACCCTGACTATCTGGCGCAGCAGACCACGCGCATGAACGAGCTGATGGACAGCAGGACCACCACGCCCGTCGCCGAGTCGTGCTTTTTGCGCATAGACGGCACGCCGTTTGACGTCGAGGTGCAGGGTGCCTGCATCGTCTACGAGGACCAACCAGCCATCCATGTGGTGCTGCGCGACATCACCGAGCGCAAGCGCGCCAAAGAAAAACTGCAGCTTGCGGCCAGCGTCTTTAGCCATGCACGCGAGGGCATTTTGATTGCCGATGCCGATGCCCGCGTGGTGGATGTCAACCAGGCATTCACCAGCATCACCGGCTTTGCGCGCGACGAGGTGCTGGGCACAACAGCGCGCATCTTCCGCCCCGCCAGCCACGATTACCTCGAAGCCCTGTGGCAGGGCCTGCACGAACAAGGCCACTGGAGCGGCGAGATCTGGAACCTGCGCAAGAACGGCGAGCGCTATGCCGAGATGGTCACCATCAGCGCGGTGACCGACGCCCTGGGTGCTGTGCGCAACTATGTGGTGCTGTGCATGGACATCACGCCCATGAAGACCTACCAAAAGCAGTTGGAAGACATGGCGCATTTTGACGCCCTCACCCGGCTGCCCAATCGCCTGCTGCTGGCCGACCGCCTGCGCCAAGCCATGAGCCAATGCCAGCGACGCAAGCTGCAACTCGCTGTGGTGTTTCTGGACCTGGACGGCTTCAAGGCCGTCAATGACCAATACGGACATGGCGTGGGTGACGATTTGCTGATCGCCGTGTCGCAGCGCATGAAGGGTGCACTGCGCGATGGCGACACACTGGCGCGCATAGGCGGCGACGAATTTGTGGCGGTGCTGGTGGATCTGCAACAGTGCGATGACGCCCAACCCGTGTTGGAGCGCCTGCTACAAGCCGCCGCCGACCCGGTGACTGTGGGTGATGCGCGCATCCAGGTCTCTGCCAGCATGGGCATCGCCGTCTACCCGCGCGATGGCACCCACACCGATTTGCTGCTGCGCCGGGCCGACCAGTCTATGTACCAAGCCAAGCAGGCCGGTCGCAACCGCTACGCCTTCTTCAAGGAAGAAGGGGTTTAGGCAGGCACTTTAAGCCCTAAATGCGATGCGCCCACCGACCAGCGTGGCGCGCACCTTACCCGGCAACTCGTAGCCACCAAAGGGCGTGTGCTTGCCCTGGCTGCGCAGCGCATCGGCTTGGACCACCCAATGCGCCGCCGCATCGAGCACGCAAACATCGGCCACCCCGCCCACGGTGAGTCGGCCCAGTTGCGGCGCCAAGACACCTAGCGCTGCGCCCATGACGGCGGCGGGGCCTTGCGTGATGGTGGAAAGCGCGTCGCACAAATCCACCCCGCTGTCAGCCGCCCATTTCAGCGTCAGGCTCAAGAGCAGCTCCAGCCCGGTGGCACCGGGCTCGCTTTCGGCAAAGGGCAAGACCTTGGCGTCTTCGCCCACCGGGCTGTGGTCCGACACCAGCGCGTCGATGGTGCCGTCGGCCAATGCCGCGCGCAAGGCATCGCGGTCGCGCTGTTGGCGCAGCACCGGTGTCAGGCGCATACGGCTGTCAAAAAAGCCGATGTCCACATCGGTCAGGTGCAGCGAATTGATGCTCACATCGCAGGTCACCGGCAGGCCCTCGGCCTTGGCCTGGCGCACCAACTCCACGCCGGCGGCGCTGCTGATGCGGCACAGGTGCACCCTTGCCTGGGTGGCGCGCACCAGCTCAAAAATCGTGTGCAGGGCAATGGTTTCTGCGGCCACTGGCACGCCGCTCAAACCCAAGCGCGTGGCCATGGGTCCGCTGGCGGCCACGCCCTTGCCCAGATGCAGCTCCTGCGGGCGCAACCAGACGGCGTAGCCAAAGGTGCTGGCGTATTGCAAGGCGCGCTGCAGCACCTGGGTGTTGGCCAAGGGCACCTCGGCCTGGCCAAAGGCCACGCAACCGGCCTCGGTCAGGCCCACCATTTCGGTCAGCACCTCGCCCTTTAAGCTGCGCGTCAACGCGCCCAGCGCAAACACGCGCGACAACTGGAGCCGCTGGGCGCGGTAGCGCAGCATTTCCACCAGTCCCGGCACATCGAGCACCGGCTCGGTGTCGGGCGGGCAGACCACGCTCGTCACACCACCGGCCACGGCCGCAGCCAGTTCGCTGGCAAGGCTGCCGCCCAGACGCACCGACAGGTCCACCAGACCGGGGGCGACGATGCAGCCCGCAGCGTCCACCGTCTGCTCGGGCACAAAGCCTTCGGGCAAGGCACCGACGGCGAGAATTTTTCCGTCGGCAATGGCCACATCGGCCAAGGCGTCAAAGCGGCTGGCAGGGTCTATGACGCGCCCGCCCTGGATCAGGATGTTCATGCACAGACCTTTGTGTTGGAAGCCTGCGCCGCAGACAGCAGTTGCCGCAGGGCAGCGACCAGCGTTTCGCATTCCTGCTGCGTGCCCACAGAGATGCGCAGATGGTTGGCAATGCGGGTCTGGGTGAAATGGCGCACCAGAATTTTTTGCTCACGCAAGCGCGCCAGCAGCTCAGCGGCCGGGTGCTGCGGATGCTGGGTGAAGACAAAATTCGCCTTCGATGGCAGGGTCTCAAAACCCAATTGGCCCAACTCGGCGGTGAGCCAGTCGCGGCTGCGGATCACCGCTGCGGTGATGTGTTTGAAATAGGCCTCGTCTTCGATGGCGGCCTGGGCGCCGACCAGCGCCAAGCGGTCCAGCGGGTAGGAGTTAAAGCTGTCCTTGACCCTTGCCAGCGCCTCGATCAGCGCAGGGTGTCCGAGCGCGAAACCAACGCGCAGACCGGCCAGGGCGCGTGACTTGGAAAAGGTCTGCACCACCAGCAGGTTGTCAAACTCGGGGATCAGTGCGGCAGCACTCTGCGCGCCAAAGTCCACATAGGCCTCGTCGATCACCACCACCGACTCCCGGTTGGCCTGCAGCAGGCCGCGCAGCTGATCGAGCGTGAGCGCCACACCGGTGGGTGCGTTGGGATTGGGCAGCACGATGCCGCCATTGGGTAGCGCGTAATCGGCTAGCTTGACGCTGAAGTCTTGCGCCAAAGGCACTTGCTGAAAGGCAATGCCATACAGGCCGCAGTAGACCGGATAGAAGCTGTAGCTGATGTCGGGATAGAGGATGGGCAGCGCGTGCTTGAGCAGACCCATAAAGACATGGCCCAACACCTCGTCGGAGCCATTGCCCAGAAACACATGGTCGGCGCCCAGGCCGAAATGCGTGGCAATGCTGGCCTTGAGTGCGGTGCCATTCGGGTCGGGGTAGAGGCGCAGTTTTTCATTCACTGCGTCGCGTATGGCCTGCAGGGCACGCAGCGAGGGTGGATAGGGACACTCATTGGTGTTGAGCTTGACCCAGCCGTCGTTTTGCGGCTGCTCGCCGGGCACATAGGCTTTCAGATTGTCTATGCCGGTGCTCCAAAAGGGAGATGTCTTTACTTCAGTCATGCTTCGTTACCCGCAACAATACTCATCACCGCCATGCGCACGGCAATGCCGAAGGTCACCTGCGGAAGGATCACGCTCTGTGCACCGTCCACCACCGCCGAGTCGATCTCCACCCCGCGGTTGATGGGCCCCGGATGCATCACGATGGCGTCTGGCTTGGCCAGTTGCAGCTTCTCGGGCGTCAGGCCAAAGCAATTGAAAAACTCATGCGTGCTGGGCAAGAGCGCGCCGTTCATGCGCTCGTTTTGCAGGCGCAGCATGATGACCACATCGCAGTCCTTGATGCCCTCTTCGAGCGTGTGGCAAACCCGCACACCCATCTGCGCCAGGTCGGCGGGCACCAGGGTCTTGGGGCCGACCACGCGCACCTCGGCACAACCGAGCGTGGTGAGGGCATGGATGTCGGAGCGGGCCACGCGCGAATGCAGCACGTCGCCCACAATGGCCACCGTGAGGTTGGCAAAGTCTTTCTTGAAATGCCGGATGGTGTACATGTCCAGCAGACCCTGTGTCGGATGGGCGTGGCGGCCGTCACCGGCATTGATCACATGCACATGGGGCGCCACATGCTGGGCAATCAGGTAGGGCGCGCCGGACTCGCCGTGGCGCACCACAAACAAATCAGCCGCCATGGCGGAGAGGTTGGCAATGGTGTCCAAGAGCGACTCGCCCTTGGCGGCGCTGGAGCGCGCGATGTCCAGGTTGATCACGTCGGCCGAAAGGCGCTTGGCGGCAATTTCAAAGGTGGTGCGGGTGCGGGTGCTGTTCTCAAAGAACAGGTTGAACACGCTTTTGCCGCGGAGCAGCGGCACCTTCTTGACCTCGCGGTCGTTGACCGAGACAAAGTTGGTGGCCGTGTCGAGCACATGGGTGAGGATGTCCTTGGACAGACCCTCCACCGACAGCAAATGGATCAGCTCACCGTTCTTGTTGAGTTGGGGGTTGCGTTTGTAGAGCATCTAAGCCTTCCGTAGGGCCGCCCCAAGGGAGGCTTGCGCCCCCTCGGGGGGCAGTGAGTACACGAAGTGATGAACGTGGGGGTTAACCATTGCTTTTCACTTCAAAGCTAAAGGCGCCGGCCTCGCTGCGCGCCAGCGCCAGGCTTTGGTTCTCGCCCAAGGCCACGCGCGCTGCCGCAAAGTCGGGTTGCACCGGCAACTCACGCCCGCCCCGGTCCACCAGCACCGCCAGACGGACAGAGGCCGGGCGACCATAGTCATACAGCTCGTTGATGACGGCGCGCAGGGTGCGCCCGGTGTAGAGCACATCGTCGAGGATCAGGACATGGGCGCCGTTGACATCAAAGGGCAACTGGGTCTGCGCACTATTGGCCAGGCCGCGCTTGGCAAAGTCATCGCGGTGCATGGCCGACGAGATCACACCGGGCTTGCCGGGCAACTTCAAATCGCGCTGCAAGCGCTCCACCAGCCAGGCTCCGCCCGAGGTGATGCCGACCAGCTGCGTGTCGGCGCGGCACAGCATCTGCACGCCGCGCAGCAGCTCCTTGTAGAGCGCCTCGGCATCTAAAAACAAAACTCCTGGCTTGTCCATTACAGACTCCTTAAAAACTGTTCGAGAATGATGCAGGCCGATGCGGCGTCGGCATCCTTGGCGCCGCTGGAGAGGGCTTCCGTGGTGCTGTAGCGCTCGTCCACTTCAAACACCGGCAGGCCAAAGCGGCCATGCAACTGGCGGCCAAACTTTTTGGCGCGCGCCGTGTTCTCGTGGGCTGCACCGTCCGGGTGGTAGGGCACGCCGATCACGATGGCGTCGGGCTGCCACTCCTTGATGCGTTTTTCAATCAGCGCAAAGCGCGCGTCGCCCTGGGCATGGACGCTGCCCTGGGCCTGGGCCGTGCCCATCAGGCGGTTGCCCACAGCCACGCCGGTGCGCTTCTCACCGTAATCAAAGGCAATGAAAGTGACAAGGTGGGTAGGAACCGGTACCGGCGCTAAGCTCACGCGTGTCCTACCTGGTTGGAGATCATCCAGGACTGCAGACCCAGCAGCGAGAGGGCGCGCTCGTAGCGTTCGGCCACCGGGGTGTCAAAAATCACCTCTCGGTTGGCATCCACGGTCAGCCAGCTGTTTTCACCCAGCTCGGCCTCCAGTTGGCCCTCGCCCCAGGCGGCATAGCCCAGGGTGATCAGCACCTTTTTCGGTCCATTGCCGCTGGCCAGGGCTTCTAGCACGTCCTTGGAGGTGGTCATCTCCAGACCGCCGGGAATCAGCATGGTGGAGGCGTACAGCGTCTCTTGCTCAGGGCCGACATAGATCGGCTCATGCAGCACAAAGCCGCGCTCCGTCTGCACCGGGCCGCCCTGGAACACCGGGCTGTTGCTCAGGTCCAGGCGCTTGAGCGTCAGATCGACCTTGCCAAATAGGGTGCTCAGGTTGATATCGGAGGGCTTGTTGATGACAAGACCCAGGGCGCCGCGTGGGCTGTGCTCGCACACGTACACCACGCTTTTGCCAAACAGGGCATCCTCCAGAGCGGGCATTGCGATCAGGAAGTGGTTGGTCAGGTTGATGGGTGCAGAATCGCCGGTCATGTTTTCATTTTAGCGGCACGCATGCAACACATTTATTCCAAGGGCCTGGTATGGCTACGACGCGATCTGCGCCTGCACGACAACGCCGCGCTGGCCACCGCGCTGGCCCAATGCGAGCAGGTTTTTTGCGCCTTTGTCTTTGACAAGGCGATTCTGGACCTGCTACCGCGCCAGGACCGGCGGGTGGAATTTATCCAGGCCTCGCTGCTGGAGGTCGATACCGGCCTGCGCCAGGCGGGCGGCCACAGCGGCCTGCTCGTGCGCCACGGCCTGGCCCAGCAAGAGATACCGGCCCTGGCACAGGCCCTGCAGGTGCAGGCGGTGTTTGCCTCCAGCGACTACGAGCCGCAGGCCCTGCAACGCGACGAGGCCGTGCGCGAGTCGTTGCAACAACAGGGCGTGTCCTTGGTGCAGATGAAGGACCATGTGATTTTCGAGCGGCGCGAGCTGCTCACGCAAACCGGCAAGCCCTATGGCGTGTTCACCCCCTATCTGCGCGCCTGGCTGGCCAAGCTCGGAGATGCCGCCCTGCCCGAGCAGGCCCTGCCCTCCCCCTGCCCGCAACTCGCAGCCCTGCCCGCAGAGCTGGACCGGGGTGTGCCCACGCTCAAGGACATAGGCTTTGAGAGCGGCCTGCTCAACACCGCCGTCATCCCCGCCGGAATGTCGGGTGGCCAGCGGCTGCTGGAAGACTTTCTGTTGCGCATGGACCGCTACGACGAGACGCGCAACTTCCCCGCCGTCAAGGGCCCGAGCTACCTGGGCGTGCACCTGCGCTTTGGCACGGTGTCGATACGCCAGTTGGTGAACCTGGCGCGCCAGCAGGTGGCACTGGGCAACACAGGTGCCCAGACCTGGCTGGCCGAGCTGGTGTGGCGCGACTTTTATGTGCAGATCCTGGCCAACTTTCCGCGCGTGGCCACGGGCTCTTTCAAGCCCGAATACGATGCTATCGCCTGGGAAGAGGGCGCGCGCGCCGACGCCCTGTATGCCGCCTGGTGCTCCGGGACCACCGGCTACCCGCTGGTGGATGCGGCCATGGCCCAGCTCAACCAGACCGGCTATATGCACAACCGCCTGCGCATGGTGGCGGGCAGTTTTTTGGTCAAGCACCTGGGGCTGGACTGGCGCTGGGGCGAGCGCTACTTTGCCGAGCAGCTCAACGATTTCGACCTGGCCTCCAACAACGGTGGCTGGCAATGGGTGAGCTCCAGCGGCTGCGATGCACAGCCCTATTTCCGCATCTTCAACCCGGTGACGCAGAGCGAGAAGTTCGACGCACAGGGCAAGTTCATACGCCGCTACATCCCTGCCCTCAAGGACTTAAGCGACAAGGCCATCCACGCCCCCTGGGCGGCCAAGCCTTTGGAGCTGCAGGCCGCAGGCGTCACGCTGGGAAAAGACTATCCGCTGCCGGTGGTGGACCATGCGGCAGCGCGGGGCAAGACGCTGCTGCGCTATGGGGTGGTGAAGAAGTAGCCCAATGTCGGTTGGGCTACTGCCCATGGAGCCATCAGGAGCGGTTCACTCCGTTTTTGAATTCCACATGCACATGGCTTTTTTCGTCGAACACCAGGCTCGCGCCCAGCCCCTTGCACAAGGACTTGATGGCGGCATTCTCGCCTTCGATGTCCAGCGCATAGCCGCTGCCGTGCTTGCTAGTGCCCGGCGGGGCGACGGGCGCGGCGGCAAGGTCGAAGGCATGCTCGCCCTTTTTGCTCTTTTGCTTGAGTTCAGCGCTGTCTACGAGCTTGCCAAAGGCGCGCTTCGCGCTCGACAGCGTCTGGTGGCGCTGGCGCGCGTCTTCGACCGATGAGCGGTCTTCCGGCTTGCCGATGGGACTTGTCACGTAACCGCTGGATGGATCTGGCTTGCATCCAATGAGGCTGGAGCGAAGGCCCTGGAGCTCCTTCTTCGCGTCGTCCTTGAGCGCCAGGGTGAGGGAATGCTCCACCATCTGCAGCAGGTATTCCCAGTGGTAGTTGACCTTCCAGAACTGGTCGGCGTCCGAGAGAAAGCCGGCGATGACGCGCGCACGCACATCGGTGAGGCGAGGCAGCAGCTCATCGATGATGCCTGTGGTCAGGGCCGTCTCTTTCACACGCGGGTCTACGCGCTCGGTGCGCGTCTGGCGGTCGGCCTTGCGGGTCTGCGTGTTCTCGCCGGTGCCGCGCTCGGTGCCCCCATTGCCCAATTGGCGAAAGGTTCGGCCATCGGGGTCCACGCGTCCGTCTGGCGACTGCATGCCAAGGAAACGCACCTGGAATTGCCGGATGGCCTCGACTGTGGACGGCCCATTGCGGCCATCCTCTTGCAGCTTGCCCAGTGGCGCGAGGTCGCGCTGGTTCAGCAGTTGCTGCACCAGGCGCACATCGTCTTCGAGGTTGTCACCGCCTTGGCCTACCGAGCCTTCGATTTTTTTCATGGCCCGTATCCCGGTTCGCTGGGCAGCATGCGGTCCAGAAGAACCAGCGCGTCGTTGCTCCCCACCAAGCCCTCCAGACGGGTCGCACCGACGCCCAGGTCAGGATCTTCGGTCATGGCGCGCCAGATGGCCTTCAACATATCGGAGTGGGTGTAGGCACTGTGTGCAGGCACTTGGGAGAGCCCCTTGCGCTGTGCCACGGCCAAGACCTGTCGCATCAACTTCTCGGCCTCTGCAACGCGCGCCGCATCTGCCGCCGTCGCCTGAAGAATGATCTCCGAGGCCCTTCGCAACACGTCTGCAGCGGTGGCCTCTTTGACCTTTCGCGCCGTGGTGCGCGCACTGAACGCCATGCCCGCCGGGATGACCCCACGCTCGGCCGAGATCAATACGCCGCGCAGGGCCGCCAGCTCAGCGGCAACGGGCAGCCGGTTGTTGGTAAGTATCTGTTCGCCGTCCATGAGCCAGGTCTTCACGGAACCGATGAGGCTCAGCTGCCGTTCTGCAAGCGCATCAATGAGCGCCGGCATCCGCAACAACAGGCGCTGAATCTCTTCGAGATTGACGACATTTAGCATGGGGTTGCTACTCCGGAACCAGGCGGGTGCTGGTCTTGCCCTGCGACTCGACCACGGACCATTCAAACGCCTCTTCTGAAATCGATAGGTGAAGCTGCGCAAAAAGCTCTTGGCCCCCCGCCGCCCGCAATTCTGCGGTGGTGACCAAGACATGCAGCCGCGGCGGTGCGGTCCTCAGATTGGCGAATTCCTTTTGGACCGCAGCTTTCAGCCCATCGGCCAATTTCTCCAGCGCTGCGGGTTCCATTTTTCGCTGTGCATTGCCCACCGCCTTCATGGCCGTGCGCACCATGTCGTCGCCCAGGTGCGTGACGCTGACCGACACATAGGGCGGCTTGTCCGGGCTTGAGGTGAGCTCGGCCAGCGCTTGATCGCGGGCGCTCCTCTCCTGGTCTGACAGGCTGATTCCGGCTCGCTCCAGATGCTGATCGAGCAGCTTGGCGAAGCGCTCGCGCACCACAGGAAGCGACACATCGCCCCTGGGTGAGTCGCCTGCCTTGGCCTCCTCCATCGCTTGGATGGCGACGGGGACATTGAGCGTCAGCGTAGGCAACCTGAAGCGCGGAACCGGCATGTGCTTGAGCAGCGGATGGCCCGCATACATTTCTGCCAGCCGTACGGCCTCCAGATCGGCCTGGACCCTTGCCATCGTGACCTCTGACAGCAGGTGTCCGATGTAGTCTCCCAAATACGGCATAGTGGCTCCCTTGGCAGCAAGCTTAGGCGGGCTGAGACCTCATATTGGCCTCCAGGATATCGAGCACCCTGGCCATTCCAGCGGGCATCTCGTCTTGCACCGCCCGGATGTGAACCGCCATCGAGTAGGTGCGCTGAACGTTGGTGCCTTGCTGGGTGTTGCGTTGGTAGCCAACCGAGACATTGAGCTTTGCGGACCCCCAGCCCCAGCCGGCCTTGGCCTCAAGGGAGGCGTCGATCTTCAGGCTCTCGTCGATTTTGGTGTACTCGACGGAATCGATCTTGGCGTTGAAGTCGATCGTCACATCCTCGATTCGCAGATAGGGAATCGGAAGCATGGTCAAGATAGGCACCTCCAGTTGCTGCGTCTCGTAGACCGCTGGCACGGCGGCCACCGCCGCGACTGCCAGCACTGCGGGTACCGCTGGCACCGCGGCTGTCGTGACGTTGCCCTGGGCGTCGCGCACTTCTGCAATGGCTGGAACCGCTGCGACGGCCGCAACGGCTCTGACTGCGGGGACATAAGGACTGACTTCCTTGGGGTACTTGAACTTGACGTAAATGGGGTCGCCCGTCTCGGCATTCGCAGGATCCTGCCCGGTCTGTCCGGCGGGAACTTGCAGCTTCTTGAAACCGACCTCCTTGATGAAGTTCACGGCACTCATTGCCGCCTGCGCCTGGGCATTGACCGCTGCGATCAGCGGCCCTCCGAGCATCGAGGCGAAATCTATCGTGGCTAGTTCTTGACCTGGTGTGGGCATGATCGCTCCTTGGGTTGGGTGAGCCGGGTAAGCCTCCTGCTTGCGGTTTGCATGGGGCACTTACTGAGTGCCCAAAAAAATGACCCCTTCGCAGGTGCGGTTTGGATTCTCACGAACACGGGCGCAGTTGGCAAATAGTGGCGCTTGGCGCAACGCAGTTGAATGGCAAGCGCGGCAACAACTAGCCCCGGTGCTGCTTTCTGAATTCGCCGGGAGCACATCCGGCTTCGCGGCGAAAGAACTTGATGAAGTTGGTGGCCTCGTGAAATCCCAGCTTGTCGGCCACTTGGGCAATGGGCCAGTTGGTGTAGGCGAGCATGCGTTTGGCCTCCAGCGCGATGCGTTTGGACAGGTAGGCTTTGGCGGACAGTCCCGCCACTTCCTGCGTCGCACGGCTCAGGGTTTTCTCGGACAGGCCCAGGGCTTTTGCATAGGTAGAGAGTTGATGCCATTCATGGAGTCTTTGCTCGGTGGCTTGGCGAAATTTCCTGAAGTGCATGGCCAAGGAGGAGGCACCGGTAGAGCCGCCCTGCAGCTGTTCACTGGCGAGCTGCAAGCGAAGCAGCAAGGCCTGAAGTTGCGCCCGCTCCAAGGCAGCGACCAGGGACACAGGGCCCGCCAACTGGCTGTCCTGGTGCATCTGCACCATGGCTGAGCGCACCGCTTCAAGGCTCGCCTTGCCCAGCGCCCATTGAACCGGCATGTCATCGACGCAAAGCCCCAAGAGGGCCAATGCCTGAAAGGACTCCGGACGAAAAATGACCACCCAACCGTCCCAGGGCTTGTTGGTCTCGAAGCGCTGCACCTGGCCAGGCCGCATGGCCAATACCGAGCCGTTGCGCAGGGTCTCTAACTCGAAGTCCACCGTATGCCTAAACCGCCCTTGCGTCACCAGCACCAGTTGGTGAAAGTCCAGCCGCGATGGATGCCTGAAGTGACCTTCCGGTACGCGCCTGAGCCAGTCGCTGGCGGGCAGTACCTCGATGTCAAATGCGTAGCCCGCCAGGGGGCGAAAGCCCAGTCTGGGAATATCCGGAAGATGTGGCATTGGCCCAGTATGTCCGATTTGGATAGGTATCTGTCGGCTATTTACCTTGCCAAGAACGGCCCGAAAAATATACACTTCGCCCGCTTCGACAAACAAAAATAAAGATTCCTACCGCGTCAAACGAGTGCCCATACAAGGCCGCCATGCTGTCGATGGAAGCCCTGTGGCTTGTGCTTTTCGGTTGCTCGTCCATCGCCCTCACTACAACCCAGGAAAACAAAATGTCTACAAACTACAAAACACAGGTCACCGAACTTCTCAAAAGCATTGAGACCGGTGACACCAAGCCCGTCGCATCCATCAACCCGGAAAAATACATTCAGCACAACTTGGGCATTGGCGATGGATTGGCCGGCTTGGCTGCCCTATTGCAATCCTTGCCTGAAAATTCCACCAAGGTGCATACGGTGCGCGTGTTGCAGGACGGCCCGTTCGTTGTCGCCCACACGCGCTACCACTTCTTTGGCCCGAAAGTGGGCTTCGATATCTTCCGCTTTGAAGACGGCAAGGTCGTCGAGCATTGGGACAACCTGCAAGAAACAGCGCCCCCCAATCCCAGCGCGCACACCATGCTGGATGGCACCAGCACCGTGACCGACCTGGACAAAACCGAAGCCAACAAGGCAATGGTTCACGCCTTTGTGGACGACATACTGGTCAAGGGAAAAATGGAAAAATTGGCTGCCTACTTTGACGGCGACCACTACATCCAGCACAACCCCCAGATCGGTGATGGCCTATCCGGCCTGGGCCAGGCGCTGGGTGACATGGCCAAGGCGGGCATCACCATGCAGTACAGCACCATCCACAAGGTTTTAGGCGAAGGCAACTTTGTCATGGTGGTCAGCGAAGGCAGCTTTGCGGGCAAGCCGACCGCGTTCTACGATTTGTTCCGCGTTCAAAGCGGCAAGATTGCAGAGCATTGGGACACCATGGAAACCATCCCTGCACGCGCCGAGTGGAAGAACGCCAACGGCAAGTTCGGTTTCTAGCGCAGCAGCGGGGACCCCCGCTGCGCGCCAGACCCGCCCTACTCTTCCTGCGGCTCCGGGCAATAGGAACGTATCAGGGCCAGCAGCTCTTCTTCCGCATAGGGCTTGCCGAGGTAATGGTTCACACCCAACTCGGTCGCATGGTCGTGGTGCTTTTGGGCGATGCGCGAGGTGATCATGATCACTGGCAGATCGCGCAGCTTTGGGTCGGCGCGGATATTGCGCACCAGATCGAAACCGTCCATGCGCGGCATCTCGATATCGGACAGCACCACTGCCGGCTTTTCTTGCGCCAGCAGTTCGAGCGCATGCAGACCGTCATTGGCCAGGGCCACGCGGTAGCCCTCGCGTTTGAGCAGACGCTGCGTGACGCGGCGCACCGTGATCGAATCGTCCACCACCAGCACCAAGGGGGCCAGGGCTTGGCCCGTCAGCACAGGCTGCACGCCACCGACTGCGGGCAAGGCGCTGCTGGCCGACAATGCGCGGGCGCGGGCGCCATAGACCGTGGCCAGGGCCACCGGGTTGTAGATCAGCACCACCGCACCGGAGGCCAGCACCGACATGCCAGCCAGGCCGGGCAAGCGTGCCAGTTGCGGCCCCAGGTTCTTGACCACCACTTCGCGGTTGCCCAGCACCTCGTCCACATGCAGGGCCAGACGCTGGCCGGCACTGCGCAGCACCGCCACCGGCAAACTGCGCCCCGGCGCCTCCGAACTGCGCCCTGATACTTGCAGCAAGGCGCCGCCCCAGTAAAAAGGAATTTCTTGCCCGGCCCATGGGAACAGCGCGCTGCCATAGGCCTTTTGCACCTCGTCGGCGGGTACGCGCAGCACCGTCTCGACCAGGTTGGAGGGCACGCCGAAACTGAGCTCGCCCATGCGCAACATCACCACCTGGGTGACGGCGGTGGTCAGTGGCAGCACCAGACGAAAGCGCGTTCCCACGCCTGCCTCGGTATGGGTCTCGACCAAGCCGCCCACGGCATGGAGTTCGGTGAGCACCACGTCCATACCAATGCCGCGACCGGACAGCTCGGTGACCTCGGTGGCAGTGGAGAAACCGGGCGTAAATAGCAGCTGCGCCGCCGCTGCGTCGCTCAGCTCGGCATCGGGCGCTATCAAGTGCTTGGCAATCGCCTTTGCGCGAATTTTGTCGATCTGCAGACCGCCACCATCGTCGCTGAAGGACAGCGCCACATCGTTGCCCTCCTGGCTCACGCTGATGCTGACCTTGCCCTGCGCCGACTTGCCCGCCTGGGCGCGCACAGCGGCGTCTTCGATGCCATGCACCACAGCATTGCGCAAAATATGCTCGAAAGCCGGCGTCATGCGGTCCAACACGCCACGGTCCATTTCGATGTGGCCACCCACGATCTCCAGTCCCACCTGCTTGCCCGATTCCTTGGCGGCTAGGCGCACCACGCCATACAGGCGCTCGGCAATTCCATCAAACTCCACCATGCGGGTGCGCAAGAGGTCGCGCTGCAATTCGCGCGCCTGGCGGGCCTGGGCGTTGAGGTCGTCTTCGGCGCCCTCGATGGAACGCTGCAAATTGCGCTGCACCGTGGCCACGTCGTTGACCGACTCGGCCATCATGCGGGTCAGCTCCTGCACCCTGGTGAAGCGGTCAAATTCCAGCGGATCGAAGGCCTGTGCATCGTCCTTGTTCTGCGCCAGACGCGACTGCATCTGCGACTCGGCCTGCACATCCACATCGCGCAACTGCTGGCGCAGACGCTCCAGGTTGCCGCTGAGCTCGCCCATGGCGCTGCGCATCTGCACCACACGGGCATCCAGGCGCGAGCGGCTGATCATCACCTCACCGGCCTGGTTTACCAGGCGATCCAGCAACTGTGTGCGCACCCGTACCGAGGGCAAAGTGGCGCTGCGCGGTGCTTGGCGTGTGACCTGCTCCAGGCTCACCACCGGCGCGCCAGCAGTGGGCTTAAGCAGGGCGGCAGCCAGCGCAACCTTGTCCACCGCTGTGGGTGGCGCTTGCGCTAGGCTGACGTCCTCGCGCGGCGCCAGGTCCAGCGCATCCAGGGTGTTTTGCAGCGTATCGAGCTCGGCCAACAGGGGCTCCAGCGCGGGCGTCTGCAGTTCTTCGACACCCAGGGCCTCGACCTCGGACTCCATACGGTGTGCCATTTCGCCCAGGCGCATGGCACCGGCCAAGCGGGCGCTTCCCTTGAGCGTGTGCAGCACGCGCAAGGCCTCGGCACGCGCCCCCAGGTTCTCGGGCCGCGCCACCCACTGGCGCAGGGCGGTGCTCAGGGCGGGCATGAGTTCCAGCGATTCTTCCTGGAAGATGGGGAACAAATCGGTATCGAGATGGTCCACCGCGTCGATCGCAGGCACCACCGCCACGGGTGCGGCAAACTCGCTGGCAACAATGTCCTTGAGGGCCTGCAACACCACAGCGTCGTTGGGCTTGAGGAAGCCGGCGGCAAACTGGTGCAAGAGGCGGCGTATCTCTTCGGCTGCATGGTTGAACACCTTCGCATGCTGGGCCGTACCCTGGTCGTGCAACTGCACATGCTCCAGCGCGTGCTCCAGCGTGCGCGCCACCTCGGCCAGCGCGACAAAGCCCACCGTGGCCGCAATACCTGCCAGCGAATGCGCCAGGGCCACCGTGGAGTCTTGGATCGGATGGTGCAGTTCGAGCGCCCACTCGCTGAGCTCGACCTGCAGACGGCGCGACCATTCGTCGGCTTCGTTGAGGAAGATGTTGTAGAGCGGAATGCCCAGGCGCAAATCGCCAATCACCTTGAGCTGCTCTTCGGGCTCGGGTTCTGGTTCGGGCTCGTACTCCACCTCCCATTCGGATTCGAGCTCCAGCCCGGGCTCGGGTGCTGATTCGGGCTGCGGCTCAGCTACGTGCTCCGCCTGGAGCTCGGCCCGCTGTGTTGGCGCAACGTCCAGCTCGGGCTCGGGCTCGGGTTCGGGTTCGGGCTCGGGCTCGGGCTCGGGCAATATGCTGTCCACCGCATCGTGCGAACCGGAAAGCTCACCGAGGTCGCCGAAATGGAAATCTCCAAGCTCCAGCCCCAGCTCCAACTCCAGCTCTGACGCCTGGGGCGGCGGAACTTCTTGGTTTTGCAACTGGGTCGCGACAAAGTCGGGCGGTGGCTCCAACGGTTCGGCCAGACTGGTGCTGACAAAGTCCACGCGCTCGGGCAGCAGCTCCGTGAATGCGGGTGTGTGCGCTTCAGGCACCAGGGAATCTTGGACCGTATCGGACGCAGCAACCAGTGGGCCTTCGTCTGCGACCTGCGCGTCTGCTTGAGCAACACCGGCCAGTGGCAGCAGCTTGCCTTGCAGGCGCATCGCGTCCGCACAGGTTCGAAAAGGCAGCGCGCTCCAGTTGCCGTCGGTGTGACTGGCAATGTCTTGCAGCCAACGCGCCAAGGCACTTAGCACGGCTTGGGAAAGGCTTAGCAGGCCATCGCTGGCGGGCTTTTGTTCGGCCAACCAGGCATTGAGCATTTGCTCGCAGGCCCAGGCCGCCTCACCAAATGCGTTGAGCCCGACCATGCGCGCGCTGCCCTTGAGTGTGTGGAAGGCGCGGCGCAAGGTGGTCTGGTCGGCCAGGTTGGCGGGCTCTGCCGCCAGTTGCTGCACAGCGTCCAGTGCGGCGGCAAGCACTTCGCGTGCCTCGTCCAGAAAGATGCCCCGCAGATCGTCATCGTCATCCGCTGGGCTGGCAGGCAATGCTGGAGACAACGCTGCGGCGACTGCTGTGGCGGGTTCTGCTTGGGCCTCTGAGAGGGGCGCACTGACCGGTGGAGCCGACTCGGGCAGAGCGGCCATGGGTTCGGGCAGGGCCTTGCGCAAGCGACCCATCAGGGGCTTGAATTCGCCGGCCTCTTCGTCGTAGACAAACAGCTTTTTGGCCATGGCGCGCTGGTAGCTCAGCATGTCGATGAGCAGGCCCAGGGCGCCTAGGCTGTTGCCCAACTTCTCGAACACCGCGCTGTGTGCCGAGGCCATGTCGATAGCGTCCATCAGCAGCTGCTCCACGCTGGAGCGCATGCGCAGACAGGCCAGGGCCGCCTGGTCCAGGCCCAGCACCGAAAACACACCGCGCATCTGCGCCAAGCGGCTGGGCACTTCCTGCAGCGGCGCCTTGTCGGCGGGATTGCGGAAAAACTGGTCCAGCGCGGTTTCCACCTCGCCCAGGGAGACGCGCAGCTCATCGACTACGCTGCCCATGGTCTGGCGGTCGCTGACGCGGCGGTACAGCTCCTCCATCCAGGCTTCCAGCGGCTCGGGCTCGGCGCCGGCCTGCACCTGCTGCAGGCGACGCGCCAGGCGCTCGCTGCGCTGGGCCATCTGGTCGTTGGTCGGGTCCAGGTCTTCGTAAGCGGCTTCCAGGTAGAGGACGGAGGTGGCCACTTCCATGGCCAAGGCCGGTGCCGGGGCCGCGCCCGAGCGGACGGTGGCATCGATAACGGCGCTCAGTGCCTGCGCCAGCGCAGTGCTCTGGGGGTGCAGCTTGAGCATGGAGTCGGTGACGGCGGCGAACTGCTCACCGGTGAGCTTGAGGCGGTGGGTGTCGCCACCGGCCAGAGCCGACCAGGTCTCGGCCGCGGCGGCAATGCGCTTGCGCGCCAACACCAGTTGAGCCGGATCGAAGCGGCCAAACTGTTCGGTGGCGTAATCGACAGCAGGCGTGTCCGTGAGCGCATAGGCTGCACGCACGGCCGCAAGCAGGGGCGCCGGTTGGTCTGGCGAGGCTTGGGCCTGGGCGCAGAAAAAAACCAGGTCCTGGGCCAGGCGTTCGCTCGGACCGGAGTCGCCCTTGGACAGGGCAGCGTACTGCTGCAGGATGCGCGAGGCGGTGCGCTTGGTGTAGATATCGGCGGGGAGCAGGGACAGGCCCATGGCCTCGAAATAGCCGGCCGCAATGGCCCAAAAACTGCGCGACTCCAGCTCGCTCTGGCCAGCGGCCAGGCCGGCACACAGATGGGCCAAATAGCTGGCGGCCTGGGTGTCGGCCGTCTTCACAATCTTCAGCACCGCCTGGTCCAGGCGCGAGCGCACCACGGGCAAATAGGGAAGCGCTGCCCCGGCATACACCAGCGCCACCGGCTGCCAACGCCATTCCAGCGGCCACAGATCGGCCGGATGGATACGCTCGGCACCGGCGAGCTCCATCACCGCGCGGTATTGTGGAAACAGGGCCACGCTGGAGGCTGCCTTGCCCTTGAGCAGGCCTTCGAGGTATTCGCTCAGCGCAAAGCTGGCGCGCTCCAGCCGCAGGGCGGCGTCATCGCTGCACAGCTCGGGACGCTGCACAAACTTCTGCACCAGGGTCTCCATGGCATGCAGCAGTTTGGCCGGGGCCGGCATGCCGACCATTTCCAGTGCGCCCACGGCCTGGTGCAACTGCTGGCGCGCCACCCGCAGGTGGCTGGTGTCGAGTTCGCTTAAGTTCGAGCCGCGCGCCAACTCCGCATCTCGCACAAAGCGGTGCATGGCCCGGGTGGCGCCATCGAGCGATTTGCGCAGCTCGTCGAGCACCCATGCCAGTGGGCCTAGGTCGCTTTGCGACGCCTCATTGTCTGCAACTGCCGAAAGATTCGATGCCATGGTGTCAGTCTCTGGGAAAGGCACGCATCAGACGATCTTGAACCGTGACACGGACTGTCGCAGTTCATCGGCCATGCGTGAGAGTTCACGGACCTGACCGGCGGTGACACGGGTGCCCTCGCCGGTCTGCTCGGTCACAGCAAAAATGTGCTGGATGTTTTCGGCCATGTCATTGGCCAGGCCCGCCTCGCGCGAGGCGGAGTTGGAAATCTGTTCGATCAGGTCGGCCACGCGGCGCGACACCCGGTCGATCTCGGTCAGCGCGGTGCCGGCGTTGTCGTTCAGCTTGGCGCCTTCGACCACGCCCTGGGTGCTGCGCTCCATGGCGGCTATGGCGTCCTGGGTGTCGGTCTGGATGGCCTTCACCAAGGCCGCAATCTGGCGCGTGGCGTCTCCCGAGCGCTCGGCCAGGCGCTGCACCTCTTCGGCCACCACCGAGAAGCCACGACCCGCCTCACCAGCGGAGGCCGCCTGAATGGCGGCGTTGAGGGCCAGCACATTGGTCTGCTCGGTGATGTCCGAAATCAGCTCGGTGATTTCGCCAATCTCTTGCGACGACTCGCCCAGACGCTTGATGCGTTTGGAGGTCTCCTGGATCTGCTCGCGGATGGCGTTCATGCCACCGATGGCGTTTTGCACTGCGGTGAGGCCCGTCTCTGCTGCCAGCAGCGATTGGCGCGCCACCCTTGCCGACTCTTGCGCCTGGGTAGACACATCGGTGATGCGCCCGGCCATTTCCAGTACCGCCTCTCCGGTCTCGCGGATTTCGTGCAGCTGCTCCTTGGAGGCAGCCAGCAACTCGGTGGAGGTGGCGTCCACGTCGGCCGTGGTCTGCGCCACCTGGGCCGCCGTGCTCTGCACATTGGCCACCAGAGAGCGCAGCTCCTCCACCGTGTAATTGACCGAGTCGGCAATGGCGCCGGTGATGTCTTCGGTGACGGTGGCTTCCTGCGTCAGGTCGCCCTCGGCCACCGTTTGCAGCTCGTTCATCAGGCGCAGGATGGCAGCCTGGTTGGCATCGTTGACGCGCTTGGCGTCTTGCTCCTGGCGCTCGGCCTCTTGGCGCTGGCCGTCGGCTGCTGCCTGGCGCTTGCGGCCATCCTGCAACTGCACGTAAGACAGGCCACCGGCCGACAACAGGGCCAGGGCTGCAGCAGCGCCCAGCAAGGCCAGGGTGCCACCGCCAATACCGGCGTGGGCCGAAAGGCTGGCCTGCAGCGACTCCAGGGCGGTGCGCAGCGGCTCGCTATCGGAGGCGATGGCCATCTGCGCCTGGCGCGCCGCCACCAGGGCCGGCAGGTTGTTCAAAATGGCGCCGCCCTGCAGGCGCAGCTCTTCAAATTGTTTGAGCAAATTGCCCAGTTGTTCGCGCGTGGCACTGTCCTTGGCGGCACCCAGGCGCAGGGCGGAATTGCCGTCGAGCAGGCCCAGCGCAATGTCCTTGAAGCTAACCAGATCCCCGCCGAGTTGGGTCACGGCATCGGCGCTGACGCCCTCGGAAGTCAGGAACTCGTTGGATGACTTGCCGATGCGCTGGGTCAGCATGATGAGCTGGCCCGCAGCGGCCACCTCGGCGGCCGGCGCGTTTTGCTCCACCTTCAGGGCCGCAATGGCCTGGGTAGTTTCCAGCAGATGGCCCGATTGCTGGCGGATCTGGCGCAGCGCAAGGCCCATCTGGCTCAGGGTTTGCTGCTGCTGTAGCACCACTGCGGCGTTCTTCTGTGCCGCCTCGACCAGCGGGCTGACACGGTCCAATTCGGCCAGCAGACCGCTGTCGAGTGCGCTCAGGCGCAGTTCACTGTCCCCATCGCGCAAGCCGCGCGTGGACCTTGCCAGCAGGTCGCGGCTCTCTGCCACCTCGGCAAAAGCAGTTGGGCTGCCCACCAAGGCCTGGCTGACCGACCTTGTCAGGCGCTGCGACTGCAGCAGGGACTGGCTGGTCACGCCGAGTTGCTGCGCCACCTTGTCCGACTGGTGCAGCACATAAACCGTAACGCCGGCCAGCAGCAGCAGCGACAGGCCCAGCAGCAGACCCAACAACAGCTGCTGCTGTGCCACGGTTCGTGCGCCCTGGCCAGGTCCGTCGCTGCGGCGCCTCTCGCGCAGCGGCGCATCGGGCGCTTGCACCGTGATAGGGGCCGGCTTGCTCGGGCCCGCCGAACGGGCCACCAACACGGTCTCGGGTGGTTCGGCGTCCGCACCCTGATCGGGCATGGCCAGGCTTAAACGGGAATCGGCCTCGGACTGCGGCGGCTTGGCTGCAAACAGGTTTTTGAGTTGGTCGATGACAGACATAGTTGGAACCTGTTGAGGGGCTAAGCACCGATGCTTAAAAACTGAGGGGACTGGGCCAATGCGCGCAGATCGATTTCTTGCCAGCTATGCCCTTGGGCGTCCACAAAGCAGTGGCCATAAAAGTCGGGCGCACCGGGCGCTGGCGCTACGTTGGAAGCAAAGGCATCGCTGCCGCGCAGGCCGGCCAGGCTGTCCACCTGCAGAGCGCAATTGACTTCGAGTTGCGCATTCAAGGTGACCACGCTGGCGCTGGTGCCAGGCACATCGCTGTGGTTGGGAAGGGGCAGGTTCGCGCTGGCCGCCACAAAGCGCGCCAGGTCCACCACGCCAAACAGGCTGCCACGGATATTGAGTACACCCATGAACCAGTCTTTGGAATAGGGCACGGCCTGAGGGGTGGACAGGGCGACGATTTCACCCGACTGCCCTAGCGGCAACAGATAGTTGCAGCCGCCCGCGCGCACGGCCAGCCAAGCGACCGACATGCCCTCGCTTTGCGCGGCCTGCAGTCGTTTGGCCAGTCGTGCCTGTAATTCCCGGAGTGCTTCGCGCTTGGCCATCGTTGCGGCTCAGCCCAGCGCCTTGATTTTTGCAAACAGTTCGCTGGAATTCACGGGCTTGGTGATGTAGTCGCTGGCGCCTTGGCGCATACCCCAGACACGGTCGGTCTCCAGGCTCTTGCTGGTGCACAGGATGATGGGGATGCCATTGAATTCGGGCGTGCGGTTGATCGAGCGGGTCAGCTGAAAGCCGTTTTGCCCCGGCATCACCACATCCATCAGTATCAGATCGGGCCGGTCCTCGGACAGCCGGGCCAGGGCCTCGGCGGCGTTCTCGGCCGAACGCACGGCAAAGCCATTGCGTTGCAGCAGATCGGTCATAAACAGGGTCTCGGTCTTGGAGTCGTCCACAATCAGCACTTTGTGTATCGCCATCAGCTGCTTCCCACCGCTGCGCCGCCAAACTGCTGCACCGCTTGCAACAGTTGCTCTTTGGAAAACGGTTTGGTCAGATAGTCTTGTGCGCCGGCCATGCGCCCACGCGCCTTGTCAAACACGCCATCCTTGCTGGACAGCATGACCACCGGAACGCCGGCGAACTTTGCATTGCGTTTGATGATGGCGCAGGTCTGGTAGCCATCCAGGCGCGGCATCAGGATGTCGCAAAAAATCAGATGGGGCTGGTAGTCGTTGACCTTGGCCAGGGCATCGAAGCCGTCTTCGGCCAGCAGCACTTCATGGCCACCTTGTTTGAGGAAAATTTCCGCACTGCGCCGGATGGTGTTGCTGTCGTCTACCACTAGCACTTTCAATACCGTTTCTGGGGTACTCACAAGGCTTCGCTCCTCTCCTGATCACGTCGCACAAACCGGCATTTCGCCGAGGCAATCGCGTAGCGTTAAATTTGGACCATTTCGAAATCTTCCTTGCGCGCCGCGCACTCAGGGCAGACCCAGTTCATGGGCACATCGGCCCAAGGCGTACCGGGCGCAATTCCATGATCGGGGGCACCGAGTGCCTCGTCATAAATCCAACCGCAAATCAGACACATCCAGGTTTTGGTATCGGTCACAGCTTAAAGGGCCTTCGAATAGAATGCAACGATTGTATAGAGGCAACAGTAGCAACCTGCGCTGCTGTCTGTCGAACATGCCATTCTGCCTGATGGCATTCACAAGGACAGGCAATCAAATGACCGCATCACCCATTCCCGAACCCGAAGCCAGCGAGCACGATGACGGGCCCGCCGCCTGCGTGCTGGTATTCAATGCCAACGACCCCAGTGGCGCCGCCGGCCTGACCGCCGACCTGATGGCGATTGCCTCAGTGGGCGCGCACGCATTGCCCATCATGACAGGTGCCTATGCGCGCGACACCTCCGAGGTGTTTGACCACTTTGCCATGGACGACGAGGCCGTCACCGAGCAGGCCCGCGTCATCCTCGAAGACATTCCCATACAGGCCATCAAGGTCGGTTTTGTCGGCAGCCCGGAGAACCTCAGTGCGATTGCCGAGCTGACTTCGGACTATGCCGATGTGCCGGTGCTCACCTATATGCCCGACCTGTCCTGGTGGCGCGAAGACCAGATCGACATCTACCAGGACGCCTGCAGCGAACTGCTGCTGCCACAGACCACGGTGTTGGTGGGCAACCACAGCACCCTGTCGCGCTGGTTGCTGCCCGACTGGAGCGCCGAGAAGAGCCCCACCGCGCGCGACATTGCCCGCGCTGCCAACGAGTTTGGCGTGCCCTTCACGCTCGTCACCGGCATCCCCCTGCCCGACCAGTTCATTGACAACGCCCTGTGCTCGCCCACCGCCGTGCTGTGTTCGCACAAGTTCGAGCGCTTCGAAGCCGTCTTCAGCGGCGCCGGAGAAACCCTGTCGGCCGCCGTGACGGCGCTGATCGCCAACGAGACCGAGCTGTCCGAGGCCGTGGCCGAAGCCTTGGGTTACCTGGACCGCTGCTTGGACAGCGGCTTTAGGCCCGGCATGGGCAATGTGCTTCCGGACCGCCTGTTCTGGGCCCAGCCCGAGGAGGAAGAAGTCCTTGAATCGAGTTTTGAGATTTCGCCCAACGCCACCCGCCATTGATTGAACCGACCACCATGACCCAAGTAGACCGCAACCAAATCCTGTTCGACCGTGCCCGCCAGGTCATCCCCGGCGGTGTCAATTCCCCCGTACGTGCATTCAAGGCCGTGGGCGGCACACCGCGCTTTGTGCAGCGTGCACAGGGTGCCTACTTTTGGGATGCCAACGACAAGAAGTACATCGACTTCATTGGCTCCTGGGGCCCGATGATTTTGGGCCACGGCCACCCGGCGGTGGTGGAAGCGGTGCAAAAGGCGCTGTTAGAGGGTTTCTCGTTTGGCGCACCGACCGAGCGCGAGGTGGAACTGGCCGAAGCGATTTTGGCACGCGTGCCCAGCATGGACATGGTGCGTCTGGTGAGCTCGGGCACCGAGGCCAGCATGAGCGCCATCCGTGTGGCGCGCGGTGCCACCGGCCGCAGCAAGTTCATCAAGTTCGAGGGCTGCTACCACGGCCACGCCGACTCCCTTTTGGTCAAGGCCGGCTCAGGCCTGGCGACCTTTGGCCATGCCACCAGCGCCGGCGTGCCGGCCGAGGTGGTGCAGCACACCATCGTGCTGGAGTACAACAACCTGCAGCAGCTCGAAGAAGCCTTTGTCACCCATGGACGCGAACTGGCCTGCATCATCATTGAGCCGATTGCCGGCAACATGAACTTCGTACGCGCCTCGGTGCCCTTCATGAAGCGCTGCCGCGAGCTCTGCACCGAGTACGGCGCGCTCTTGGTGTTTGACGAGGTGATGACGGGTTTGCGAGTGGCCTTTGGCAGCGCGCAAAGCGTCTACGCCCGCGACATCCCCGGCTTTGAGCCCGACATGACGGTGCTGGGCAAGGTGATTGGCGGGGGCATGCCACTGGCTGCCTTTGGCGGCAAGCGCCATTTGATGGAGCAACTCGCGCCGCTGGGCCCGGTCTACCAAGCCGGCACCCTGTCGGGCAACCCGGTGGCCACGGCCTGCGGTCTCGCCACGCTGGCCGAGATTGGCAAGCCCGGCTTCTACGAAGACCTGGGCCGCAAGACCCAAGCGCTGGTCAGCGGCCTGATCGCTGCAGCGACCAAGGCCGGCATTCCTTTTTGCGGCGATAGCGAGGGCGGCATGTTCGGCTTCTTCCTGTTCCCCGAGCTGCCGCAGAACTACGCCAAGGTCATGACCACCGACAACAAGACCTTCAACCACCTGTTCCATGGCCTGCTGGAGCGCGGTGTCTACATCGCCCCGGCCCTGTATGAGGCCGGCTTCATGAGCGCGGCCCACACCGACGCCGACATCGCAGAGACCGTGGCCGCAGCGGCAGATATCTTCAACGCGCTTTAAGCGTGGATGCCCTGCAAACGGCAGGCGCACTGGACGCCCTGGGTGACTTGGGCTTTACCCTGCCGGGCCCGGCCTACCTGCTGGGCGCCTTGTTGTTTGGCCTCTGTGGCTGGGTGGCGTACCGGCGCGGCAAGACCGTCGCCAGCCCCACGCTGCGCTGGAGCGGCCTGGCATTGATGCTCTATCCCTATGCCGTGTCCGAGACCTGGATGCTGTGGGCGATCGGTGGGGTGCTGTGCGCCTGGGTTTGCTTGAAGTGGGAGTGAAGCCACTTATCTGAGGGGACTGCGCCAGCGCGCTGTGTTTGCACCTTGGACGAGGAGCTTGCAAGCCTGGACGGAAAGGCGATCCCCGCAGAAGTTGTTGATTCTCTGAGCCTGCCTACGCGGCAACCAAAAAAATCCTGCTTTCAGTACCGGTTTACAGGTAGTCCAGCTACCCATCAACAGGTAACGGCCGTGTGGGTCGCTCATACACTGGTTGCTCCATCCTGTCCTTGATTTGAACTTTGTTTCAAGTAAACACACCATGCCAAAAACCATCCCCTCTGTTCGACTCACGTTCCTTGCGCTGAGTCTGTGCATGTTAAGCGCCTGTGGTGGTGGGGGTGGAAGCAGTACCGCCGTCACAACCACCGTTACAGCACCCGGTGCACCCACGATAGGTGCAGCGGCAACGGGAAGTGCCCAAGCCAGTATTGCGTTTTCTGCCCCAGCATCAACCGGTGGGGCCAGCATTAGCGCCTATACAGCCTCTTGCTTGACCGGGTCATCTCCCGCCGTCACGGGCACGTCCGGCAGCAGTCCGATTGTGGTTACGGGTTTAACCAATAGTTCGGCCTATGTTTGCAGTGTGACGGCCACCAACAGCGCGGGAACGGGTGTTGCTTCGGCAACGGTGGGTGTGACGCCGGTCAGTGCGACGCCGGTGGCTAGCGCCACCGTCATTTATTCGGCGCCCGCGCCCTTTGTAACTGCCGTAGCAGTGGCCTACACGCCGACCACCGCATTAGCCCGGGACACCGGTGCCATGGCGACTCGCAGCCGTTATATGATTTCGGATACGGCGACCGCAGCTCCCACGTCAAACTATCTCACCATTGGCTCAATCTATAGTTCTGCCACTGGCTACTCCGTCGGTTCGGAAACCATTGGCACCGGAGCAAGCTACAAAGAATATTTATCTAAATTGGTTCAGGCCGTTGCCGCTGCCGACGGTAATTTCCGGCTGGACTCCCACTTGCATCCGAATAACTCCATAGACGCAGATTCGACAAACACCTTGAAATTCCGGAACAATTTCGGCAAGGCAGCGACCACCTATGGTTATGTCACATTTGCCTACGATACAAGCAATCGTCTGCAAGCGAAAAGCCGGTACACCTATGCCTATAACGCCACCACGTTTGTCGGCACCTACACCCTTGACAGTACTTTTTCTGCCACAGGCTACTATGTGAATTACGCGAGTGGTGTCTACAAACTGGTGGCCGCATCCGGTTCAGCCACAGCCTTTTATCTGTATAGCTCACCGATCGATCTGGGTATCCCCACATTCATGGATCCAAAGGCAACACCCTTCGTTACCCAGGGTCCGGCCCCATTTGTCAACAAAGTTAGTTCAACTGCATCGATGGAAGCGTCCATCGTTGCAAGTGTCAATTCCACCTATAACAACCAGGTAGCAGCAGGGCCCGGTACCAATGCCACTACCAAAACCAATGCCGACGCAACGTTGGCGGCTATCAAATTAGCAGTTGAAGGCAACAGCAGCGGCAGTTTGCGTTATGCACCTGCGCTCTACACCGCTTTTAGGGACGGATTGCTGGCCAACAAACTGGTCAGCGACTCCATTTCTGATGGCACGCCAGGTCAAAACATGGTGCCCTATGTTTACTTTACCAATGAAAAGGACACCACAACGGGTATCTACCACCCCTTCATGGTGGTGGTTAACTACGGCAACCAGTCATCACCCAATGGGCTCAAGGATATTCCCAGCCCACCCTGCGCCGGTGCCTGCGGAACTGCGGTGACACGCTTTTCGAACCTGGAAAATTACATCACCATGATTCCAATGAGAAATTACGGGCAGGTCACCCTTGTTACCGACAATGCAATACTCACCACCAATTTGTGGAGCGACGTTTCTGGAAAAGTAGGTAGCGCGACATTGGACAAAAACGTTTATACCTACGCAGACATTGCAGACAACGGCCTGCTGATTGATGGCTCGGTGATGTTTCCTGCTTTCAACAACACACTGGTACCGTCGCATTTGCGCGGTGAATTGTCGGCCGGCGGTTGCCATGTGGGTCAAGGTGGCGGTGGCCCGCATTGCCATGCCGATGGATACCAATCGGGACAAGGCCTGGGCCTGTACAACGACGCCGATTACTTGAGCAAAACCCACCCACCGCTTATCGGCTTTGGCTACGATGGCATCGCGCTGTTTGCCCAATACCGCAGTACGGACAGCGCCTTTCTGGGTTACAGCACCGCACTGGACGACTTTGGTGGCCACAACCATGACAGCATTGGCTACCATTACCATGCGCATACGGTGAGCAACTATCAGCCCGTTGGATTGGATTCAAGCTACAAAAGCAATATGCATCTGTTGATGAAGGGAGCCTACATCGGCAAGGTAGACACCATTCCCAACTTTAGAAGTCGTATCGTCAAATCCCTCAATACAAACAAATATATGGGCGGAACGGTGGCCCCCTAATTGGGTAAAATATATTGCGTAATTTTTCAAAATCCGTCCTGTGCTTTTTCATTGGCTGCACTGCGTACTTGAGTGGCCATGCAAATGCACAGAACGGAGCGCACTTCAACAATGCAGAGCTAAGGCGTGAGGGCAGCAACACGGTTGCCCTCACCCTCTATTTGAATTGGCCACAGGTTTTGCATCAGTTGCTGGCACCGCAGATGCCGCTCCGGATTTTTCTCAAAACGTATTGGGAGCTGCCGGACCTTCCCTTGGAAAGTGAAATGGCCAAGGTGGGGGTCCAACTGACGGCCAAGGCCTATTTCACTTTGCCTTCAGGCGCAAGGGTGAATTTCAAGCAATGGCAACTGCCAGACCGGCCAAGCCTGCGGGAATCTTTCAAGCTCAGTCTGATGCTGCTCGATATGCCTGCCATTGCCCAGGCGCATCTGGATCCGGTGAAGGTAACGGCCGAGGCAAAGAGTAAAAATGCCTTGACGCAGGTGCAAATACAGTTACCCAAGGTGCTCTACCCGATCTTGGTACATTCAAAAAATGATAATTTTTGGCTGACAGAGCAAATCCCGCTGGCGATCATCAACTTTTAAAATGAAGTATTTTTTCAACAGGGCGCTCAGTCTTTGGATTTGGGTCATTCTGCCGACGCTGCTATTGCCCCAACTGGCGTTGGCCCATTTGGTCGAAAGTGGCCAAGGGAGCGTCAGCCTTAGCGCTGGGAAAGCCTATCTCGTCGTTTCGTTACCGATGGCTGTTTTTTTGAATGTTGCCGACAATGCAGACGGACGCATCCGCATGGACCAAATAAGGGAGCACCAGTCAGAGCTCACCAAACAGGTGATGCAAGGGATTCACTTGAGTGTCGGCGGCCAAGCTGCCGCCTGGACGGATATGGCGGTGACTCTTGCAGAAGCCAAGGAAGGCCAGAGCGATCCGTCGGACCAATTGATAGCGGTGGGTGTTGCGACATTCGAGCGCGAACCAGGAGAGGTCACCCTGGCCATGGATCTCTGGCGTAAACCCAGAACCAATGGATTGGAAAGCGCCATAACGAACATGGCGCGCCCGGCAACCGAAGTGTTGAAGATAAGTATCTCCATCCTTAAAGATGAAAAGGAGATTGCGAAGGAGCTTGGTTTTCTGTCGCCTGAACAAACTGCGTTTGTTTTCTTCGCCCCTCGCTATCTGCATGTGGCCAATTTTTTTCACCACGGTTTTGCGCACATCATGGGCGGAGCGGATCACCTCGTTTTTTTGCTTGCCTTGCTTGCCAGTGGCATCAGCGTTCGCCGCTGGGCTGCCTTGCTCACCGCCTTTACCCTGGCCCATGGGCTCACGTTTGGTTTGGCCTCGCTGGGGTGGATGACGGTGTCAACGACTTTGGTTGAACCTGCGATTGCCGCCTCCATCGTTTTGGTTGCCGCGTGTCATTTGCTTAAACTGCGCATCCATTTAGGCGGGGAAATGGCCTTGGTTTTTGGCTTGGGTCTGGTGCACGGCCTTGGATTTGCGTCGGCCATGCAAAATGAGAGTCTAGGCCAGTTGATTCTGCTGAGTCCGTACCCGATGTGGAGTATTTTGGGATTCAATTTGGGAATTGAAGCAGGCCAATGCGTCGTAGCCGCTTTTTTGTATCTGGCATTTAGGATAAGTCGGCTTATTCCGCTCCGCAATAACGAGGCCATGCTGCAGAAATTGTCGGGCGTTTTCTCCATTCTGATAGGCACGTTTTGGCTCTTTGAGCGGGTCCTTTGATTTTTTGAAATCAAACGAACCCGCAAGCAATCACAGGGCCTAGCCCGCCCGCCTGGCGATGCGGTCCCAATCTTTGAGCGTCTGCACCAAGCGGTTCTTGGCATCCGCATGGGCCTTGCTAAAGCTTTCGGTAAGCAGTGTGCGCAGGGCCGAGTCCGGGGGCGGTGCGGCCAAGGCCTTGAGCTGGTCGATCACCAGCATCACCACCTGAAAGCTCCCTGAAGCCAGCGCCATGGTCAAGGGCGTGTGGCCGCCTTCGTCGGTGTCCTGCACATCCGCCCCATGCTGCAGCATGTGCTTGACCAAGCCTGCCTTGCCCTGCGCGCAGGCCCAGTGCAAGGGCACCAGCCCATCGAGGTGGGCGTTGAAATTAGCGCCTACGGCGAGCAGCTCGGGGGCCAAAGGCCAGCCGCAAGCCTTGATCATTTGCAAAAGTTTCCAGTCGTTCATCGGTTCACTGGGTCTAGGTTCTTGTGGGGTTCGGTTTGCCATAGGCTGCAGTCTCTCACACGCTGTCTACTGCATGCCGCGTGGCGGCTTCAATGGGTCGGTGGCCAGGCAAGGTTGAGGCCTGATTGCCGGTGACGGTTCTATCCGTTGACCACCCCCACCACGGTCAACGATCCGTCATCTGCAACGACGGTTTCCAAACCACAGGCCAAGACTTCGTCCAACTGCCCCTTGGCATCAAAGGTGACATGCAGTGAACCCCGGGGCAACAGGTACCAGTTCAACACGTAGCCATGTGCAAGCGCGCGACGGTCATGGCGCACCACCTGCAGGTCTGGCTGGATGGCTACCACCTTGATGTGGCGCAGCAGGCTTTCGAGCTGTCCGTCGCGCCAGTGACAATGGATATTGCCCGCGTGGGTTTCAATGCGCACACAGGTTTCGCTGACATGAATGACGCCGTCTTCACGCTCCAAGCGAAAGGGCTTCATGCCGGGCTCGAACTTGTCCATATCGATATGCCATTGGCCGTCGGCATATTCAACGCCTCGGGGAGGATTCCATTTCCAAAATTTACGCATGCTTGCTGCGCGAGGCTGCGATACGGCCTGCGTTTTCTGCCTGCCGTTGATCGCGCAAAAACCGGTCCCCCTGGTTGCCAAAGAAGATGCGCCTGAACTTCATCAGCCCGTAGCGGTTGAGCTCGTATTCATCCACCTGCTCAATAAACCCACCCAGCGAGTCGTGAATGTAGTTATCCAAAAAATATACGACCGCCTCTGGCAATGGCTTGGCGGTGATGTGGTTCATGATCTGCGCCACATCCAAATCGGCACGCTCTGCCAACAAGAGTTGCCCGCCATCCTGCCTTAAACGTTCCAACAACCCGAGCCAATCATCCAGTGCCTGGTACGCTTTAGGCGGGTTCAGCAGATAGGCATTTGGGTCGTACTTGAAAACGAAGGCATCTCTGGCCGAATGTTCCGGCAACCACGCGCCTACCCTGGGTGCATTGGCGGCTTGAATGCTTCTGGCACACACGGCAATGCACACCAGCGCCTTGGCAAAGTCGTTTTGCGATTTTTGCAGCCGCTCTCTGTCGGCGGCGCCGGCCTTTTGGATAAACGCACGCCGCGCATAGTGCTCCCCCGCTTGGTAACGATAGCTGAAATACGAGCCCATATGCAGCAAGTGCTGCTGCTCCACCGGCGCATCTTGCGGACCCACTGCTTTCAGATAGGCGCTATAGGCCGCAACGGCCTCCGAGGAGGGCAGCAGGTTGTTGTAGCTGGAACGAAATTTGTCCTTTAGCTCAGTCAGTGAATAAAGCGGCACACCCCAGGTCAGGGCCGCCTGGTACATCGCAAAGCCGGGAATCCGGGCAAAGCCATTGGACTTGCCCTGGGCCGTAGCGGTATAGCCACCGCCTCCGACATCCGAGTGCGCACCGGGGTAGACCACTTCATGCGCATTGGGCGGGTATTTACCATCAATGCGAACGCTATCCAAAGGAAAGCTGCCCCGCACGTCATGGGCCGCCACAAAATGCTCGCAATGCGTGACGGCGGGGTGGATCTGCAAGTTGCGGTCGGCCCAGGCGTGGTGTCCTTCGGACTCCAACAAACCACCCGCAGCCGTGCCACCCAGCCCCACGGAGGCGACGGTATCAAAGAGACCCATGAAGCGGATCTTGAGGGGAATGCCCGCAAACAAATAAGTGGCGGTGGCCGCGTCAGTGCCCTGCTGTTCGCACAGCCCATACAGCCAATTGGCAAAGGCCCTGGCCTGGGTTGCTCCGCGCGAGAACCCAAACAGGTCCACCACGATGTTCTCCACCTTGGGCTTGCGAATGACGGCCTTGAGCTTGGCTTGCCAGGTCTCTTTGAGAGCCAGGTTGCGCTGCCAACCGCTGCCGCCAACGCCGCCCAAGGTTTGGGCGATGGTTTTGGCGGTGGATGCGATGATCAAATCGCCTCCGACAGCGTAGGCATGCACGGCATTGAATACCTGGATCAAGGCCCATATCAGCCTTTGCTCACCAACCGCCCCAAAGCCGCCGCCCAGGCTACCTCCCGCGTCGCCAATCTCCGGGAAGGGGGTTCCTACACCTGGAATGTAATAGGCTCGATATGTGTTGGTCCCCTCGGTTACCGCATCCTTGTAGGTGTAAAACAATCGCACGATGTTGGACTGCTTCTGCATGGCCAGGGGCACCCTGCCTTGGTCATAGTCCAGCTTCTCGTTATTGCCGGTGCCATCAAAAAAAATCCCCACAAAAACAGTGCCACTGCAAGCCATGGGGCTGTGCGAGGCAACCGCCTGTTGCTTGAACGCATGGAGCTTGGCCTTGGTGTCTAGCGCAGGCCTTGGCGCTGGGGCTAAAGAACAAATAGATGCTTCGGTCATGGTGTGCTCCTTCTCTTACTGTGGGGTAGGCGCATCCCAGCGCAGTTCAGGTGGGTAGTTCGGTCTGTCTATATCTTTGTTGTTAACCAACACCTTCACCTTGTGGTCTGGAAAAAAGTGAACCGCGAAGCGACTCAAATCTTCAGGGCCATATTTGGGCACCTCAATCTCCACCACTTGATCGGGCGGCGGCGGCGGGAGTATGTCCCCGCCCTGGTATTCCCACTCAATCTTGACCTTGATTCC